>NZ_CP079742.1:0-97500 GCF_020149575.1 Aeromonas rivuli
GTGACTGCTTCGCTATGGCAGCAGTGCCTTCACCGGCTGCAAGATGAATTGCCCTCGGCAGAATTCAGCATGTGGATCCGGCCGCTTCAAGCGGAGTTGAGTGACAATACTCTGACCCTGTATGCACCGAATCGCTTCGTCCTGGACTGGGTACGTGACAAGTACCTGCTCCGGGTCAATGGCATCATCACCGAGATCTGTGGTGTTGATGGCCCCACCCTGCGTTTTGATATAGGCAATCGTCCCCACCCCGTCGCCGTTGCGAGAGCCCCGGTGCGCGGTGCCGCGCCTGTGAATAACTTGCAGAAGAGCTGGGAAAGCAAGGACGCCGCCAAGCCGGAACCGAACCACAAGAGCAACACCAACGTAAACTACACCTTCGAGAATTTCGTCGAGGGTAAGTCGAACCAGTTGGCCCGTGCGGCGGCCCGTCAGGTGGCCGATAATCCGGGCGGGGCCTATAACCCCCTGTTCCTCTATGGCGGCACCGGTTTGGGCAAGACCCACCTGCTGCACGCCGTTGGCAATGCCATCAAGGAGCGCAAGAAGGATGCCAAAGTCATCTATATGCACTCCGAGCGCTTCGTCCAGGACATGGTGAAGGCGCTGCAGAATAACGCCATTGAAGAGTTCAAGCGTTATTACCGTAGCGTCGATGCCCTGCTCATCGATGACATCCAGTTCTTCGCCAACAAGGAGCGCTCCCAGGAGGAGTTCTTCCACACCTTCAATGCCTTGCTGGAAGGTAACCAGCAGATCATCCTGACCTCGGATCGCTATCCCAAGGAGATCAACGGGGTCGAAGATCGCCTCAAGTCCCGCTTCGGTTGGGGGCTGACGGTGGCGATCGAGCCGCCGGAGCTGGAGACCCGGGTGGCCATTCTGATGCGCAAGGCGGACGAGAACCAGGTCCATCTGCCGGACGAGGTCGCCTTCTTTATCGCCAAGCGACTGAGATCCAACGTCCGTGAACTGGAAGGCGCCCTCAACCGGGTCATCGCCAACGCCAACTTCACCGGCCGGGCCATCAACATCGACTTCGTGCGTGAGGCATTGCGCGACTTGCTGGCGCTGCAAGAGAAGCTGGTGACCATCGACAACATCCAGAAGACGGTGGCCGAGTACTACAAGATCAAGCTGGCTGACCTGCTCTCCAAGCGGCGTTCCCGCTCGGTGGCCCGCCCTCGTCAGCTCGCCATGGCCCTGGCCAAGGAGCTGACCAACCACAGTTTGCCGGAAATAGGGGATGCCTTCGGTGGCCGTGACCACACCACAGTCCTTCATGCCTGTCGCAAGATAGAGCAGCTGAAGGAGGAGAGTCACGACATCAAGGAAGACTATTCCAACCTGATCCGTACCCTTTCGTCCTGATCACGGAACGGAGTGCACAGATGCAGCGCGAATATTCCAACCTGATCCGAATCTTTTCCTCCTAATCACAACGGAGAGCACAGATGCAGCTCGAAATTAGCCGCGAGGCCCTGTTACGTCCCCTGCAACTGGTGTCCGGCGCCCTGGGTGGCCGACCGACACTGCCCATCCTCGGCAATGTCCTGCTCGAGGTGAGCCATGGCTTGCTGTCGCTGACCGGCACCGATCTCGAAGTCGAGATGATAGGGCAGGTCCATCTAGAAGGCGCAAGCCAGGATGGCCGCACGACAGTGCCGGCTCGCAAGCTGCTCGATATCTGCCGCGGCCTGCCGGAAGGGGCTGAGATACGCTTCAATACCGAAGGCGAGCGACTCATCATTCGTTCCGGTCGCTCCCGCTTCAACCTGTCGACCCTGCCGGCGACCGAATACCCCAATATCGAAGATTGGGAATCCGTGCTCGAATTCGACATCAGTCAGCTGGAGCTGAAGCGACTGATCGAGGCGACCCAGTTCTCCATGGCCAGCCAGGATGTGCGTTACTACCTCAATGGCATGCTGTTCGAGAGCGAGGGCCACGGCCTGCGCACCGTCGCGACCGATGGTCACCGTCTCGCCACTTGCCGCCGGGAGGTCGTGGAAGATTCGCTGCCCGATCATCAGGTTATCCTGCCCCGTAAAGGGGTGCTGGAGCTGGTGCGGCTGCTGGAGGCGGAAGACAAACCGGTACGCTTGCAGATTGGTCGCAGCAACCTGCGCGCCGCCCTCGATGGTTTTATCTTTACCTCCAAGCTGGTGGATGGCCGCTTCCCCGATTGGCGCCGTGTCATCCCCCGTGGCAGCGACAAGGCCCTGATCGCCGGACGAGAAGATCTGCGTCAGGCATTTTCCCGGGCCGCCATTCTCTCCAACGAGAAATTCCGTGGGGTGCGTCTCAATTTGCAGCAGCATTTGCTGCGGATCACCGCCAATAACCCGGAACAGGAAGAAGCCGAGGAGCTGCTTGACGTACAATATGACGCCAGCGAGCTGGAGATCGGCTTCAACGTCTCCTATGTGCTCGACGTGCTGAATACGTTAAAATGTGACCAGATCCGGGTCAGCCTGAGTGACTCCATCAGCAGTGCCATTATTGAGGATTTTGATAGTCAGGACGCTCAATACGTGGTCATGCCGATGCGGATCTAGTCGTGTCCCTGGTCAAGCTCCAGCTCAACGACTTTCGCAATATCCAGCAAGCCAGTCTCACGCTGTCCCCCGGACTCAATATCCTGGTGGGGTGTAACGGCAGCGGCAAGACCAGCGTACTGGAGGCTATTCACTACCTTGGTCTGGGCCGCTCCTTTCGCACTCATCTCACTGGGCGAGTTGTCCGTCAGGGCGAGAAGGGATTTGTCTTGTTCGCCCAGTGCGAGCTCGACGGGCGCACCGTTCCCATCGGTCTGGCCAAGGAAAAAAACGGCGACACCCAGCTCAAGATCGCCGGGGCCCAGGCCCAGCGGTTGGCTGACCTGGCCGAGCTGCTGCCAGTGCAGTTGATCCATCCCGATGGCTTCGACCTGCTGACCGGCGGTCCCCAGCCACGTCGTGCCTGGCTCGACTGGGGCGTGTTTCACCAGCAGCCGGGATTCTTCTCCTTGTGGGGGCGAGTACGGCGGCTGCTCAAGCAGCGCAATGCCCTGCTGCGCACTGCGACCCAGTATCGCCAGCTGGCATTCTGGGATCAGGAACTGGCTCGGCTAGGTGATGAATTAGCAGGCTTTCGCGCCAGCTATTGTCAGGCTATTACGCCGCTCATCCAGGAGATGACGGCGGATTTTCTGCCGGAGTTCGATATCAGCCTCGGCTTTTATCGCGGCTGGGAGAAGGATACCCCCCTCGGCGATCTGCTGGCGGCGGGATTCGAGCGGGATCAAAACCTGGGTTATACCGGCGTTGGCCCTCAGAAGGCCGATGTGCGCCTCAAGGCGAATGGAGTACCCGCTCAGGATATTTTGTCCCGGGGTCAGCTGAAGTTGTTGGTCTGTGCCATGCGACTGGCCCAAGGGCTCTATTTGAATCAACATAGCAGCCGTGGCTGTATTTTTTTAATTGACGATTTTGCCTCTGAACTGGATATCGACAAACGCCGTCTGTTGGCCGCAAGGCTGAAGCAGTGTGCGACTCAGGTGTTTATCACCGCCATCGATACCGGCCAGCTCGCAGACATGATGGATGCGAATGACTGCAAGTTGTTCCACGTGGAACAAGGCAAGATCTCCGAAACGCTAGAGAAGGCAGAGAGTAAGCTATGAGTGAAAATACTTACGACTCCTCGAATATCAAGGTGCTTAAGGGGCTGGATGCAGTCCGTAAGCGCCCGGGGATGTATATCGGCGATACGGACGATGGCTCGGGTCTGCACCACATGGTGTTCGAGGTCGTCGATAACTCCATTGACGAAGCTCTGGCTGGCTACTGTTCCGATATCCAGGTCAAGATCCATTCCGATGGCTCCGTCTCAGTGCGTGACAATGGCCGGGGCATCCCGGTCGACATGCACGAAGAAGAGGGTCGATCCGCTGCCGAAGTCATCATGACGGTACTGCACGCCGGCGGTAAGTTCGATGACAACTCCTACAAGGTATCCGGCGGCCTCCATGGCGTGGGTGTCTCCGTAGTTAACGCCCTGTCTGACAAGCTGCTGCTGACCATTCGTCGCAACGGCCATGTCTATGAGCAGACCTACCACCTCGGTGAGCCGCAGGCGCCGCTCAAGCAGATCGGCGACAGCTCGTCCGGCACCGGTACCGAAGTGCGTTTCTGGCCGAGCTCGACCATCTTCAGCGACACCCTGTATCACTACGATATTCTGGCCAAGCGTCTGCGGGAACTCTCCTTCCTCAACTCCGGGGTCTCTATCCGCCTCGAAGATGAGCGTGATGGCCGTGAGGTGCACTTCTGCTACGAGGGGGGCATCAAGGCCTTCGTCGAATACCTGAACCAGAACAAGACGCCGATCCACCAGAAGGTGTTCCACTTCACCACCGAGCAGGACGGTATCGGGGTCGAAGTCGCCATGCAGTGGAACGACGCCTATCAGGAAGGGGTGTACTGCTTCACCAACAACATTCCCCAGCGCGATGGCGGCACCCACCTGGTGGGCTTCCGTACCGCACTGACCCGTACCCTCAACACCTATATGGACAAAGAGGATTACAGCAAGAAGGCCAAGTCGGCCGCCAGTGGCGACGACGTGCGTGAGGGTCTGATTGCCGTCATCTCGGTCAAGGTGCCTGATCCCAAGTTCTCCTCCCAGACCAAGGACAAGCTGGTCTCTTCCGAAGTGAAGACCGCCGTTGAACAGGCGATGGGTGAGAAGCTGAGCGAATTCCTGCTGGAAAACCCGGGCGATGCCAAGATCGTGGTCAACAAGATCATCGATGCGGCCCGTGCCCGTGAAGCAGCCCGCAAGGCCCGTGAGCTGACCCGTCGCAAGGGCGCGCTGGACATCGCCGGCCTGCCCGGCAAGCTGGCAGACTGCCAGGAGAAAGACCCGGCCCTCTCCGAACTCTACATAGTGGAAGGGGACTCTGCTGGCGGCTCCGCCAAGCAGGGTCGCAACCGTAAAAACCAGGCCATCTTGCCGCTCAAGGGCAAGATCCTGAACGTGGAGCGGGCCCGTTTCGATCGCATGATCTCCTCCCAAGAGGTGGGCACCCTGATCACGGCCCTGGGCTGTGGCATCGGTCGTGACGAATACAACCCGGACAAGCTGCGCTATCACAACATCATCATCATGACGGATGCGGACGTCGATGGTGCGCACATCCGTACCCTGCTGCTGACCTTCTTCTATCGCCAGATGCCGGAAATCATCGAGCGTGGCTATGTCTATATTGCCCAGCCGCCGTTGTATAAGGTCAAGAAGGGCAAGCAGGAGCAGTATCTGAAAGACGAGAGCGCCCTGCTGCAGTACCAGACTGCCATGGCGCTGGACGGTGCGACCCTGCACGTCAACGAGTCTGCACCGGCCATCGGTGGCGAGGCGCTGGAGCGACTGGTCAACCAGCACCGTGCCGTGTCTCACCTGATCACGCGCATGTCCCGCCGCGCCCCGGATGCCGTCCTGACCCAGCTGATCTATCAGCCTGAGTTGAACGAAGTCCTGCTGGCCAGCGAGAGCGATCTGCTGGCCTGGTGCCAAGCCATGGAACTCGTGCTCAACGAGAGCAACCATGGCATCCAGTACCAGATCCAGGTGCGCCGTGACGAAGAGCGTCGTCTGTTCGTACCCCACGCCGTGGTACGTCAGCACGGTGTCGATCGCGAATACCCGATCAGCTATGACTTCCTGCAGTCCAATGAGTACCGCCAGCTGGTCTCCCTGGGCAAGGAGATCGCCAACCTCATCGAGGAGGGTGGTTTCATCAAGCGGGGCGAGAAGGTGAAGCCGGTCGACAACTTCGTGGAAGCCGTCGAGTGGCTGATGGGCGAAGGCAAGCGTGGCATCTACATCCAGCGCTATAAAGGGTTGGGTGAGATGAACCCGGAGCAGTTGTGGGAGACCACCATGGATCCGGAAGCGCGTCGCATGTTGCGCGTCACCATAGAAGATGCCGTCGGTGCCGACCAGCTGTTCTCCACCCTGATGGGGGATGCGGTCGAGCCGCGTCGTGAATTCATCGAGACCAACGCCCTGCGGGTGGCCAACCTCGACGTCTAAGCAATGCCCGTTGCATCAACGCAACCCTGAAAAAGCCGGTCCCTGTGACCGGCTTTTTGTTTGCGTGGCGTTTGCCAAAGGGCAGCGAAATGGCTGAACAATGCGGTGAGAAAGTGCCTAGACCCTGTCGAGCAAGGGCGCCGGATCCCGGCCTCGGAAGGTTCGGCGCCACTCACTTGGCGAGACCCCGAAGCGGACACGAAAGTGCTGGCGAAGGGAGGTTGCGGTACTGAAGCCCACCAGCTCGGCGATGCGCTCTACGGCGTGGCTGCTGGCTTCCAGCAGCTCCTGACTGCGTCTGAGGCGCTCGGCAAGCAACCACTCCCCGACGGATAGACCGGTTGCCTGCTGGAAGCGACGGGTAAAGGTGCGCCGGCTCATCAGGCAGTGGTCGGCCAGGCTGTCGAGGGTATGGGGCTGCGCCAGATGGGTACGCAAGTGATCGAGCAGCTGGTTGATGCGGGCATCCTGGGTCGATGCTGGCACGGGTCGCTCGATGAACTGGGCCTGACCGCCTTCTCTGTGGGGCGGGATCACCAGTCGCCGCGCCAGCTTGTTGGCAAGGCGGCTGCCATAGTGCTGGCGCACCAGATACAGGCAACAGTCCAGACCGGCCGCCGTGCCTGCCGAGGAGATCAGCCGATCATCATCCACGTAGAGTGCATTGCTATCGAGCTGAACACGGGGAAAGCGCTGGACAAAATCCTGTTCAAACTCCCAGTGAGTGGCAGCCCTATGGCCATCGAGGATCCCTGCATAGGCGAGCACGTAGGTGCCAAGGCAGAGCCCGACTATCTGAGCGCCCCTCGCTCGGGCGGCGACCAAGGCTTCAAGCAGCGCGGGCTCTGGACGCTCGGCCGGGTTGCGCCAGAAAGGGATGATGATGATATCGGCATCCGCCACAGCCGCCAGCGGCAGCAGGCTGTCGATGAGGAAGCCTTGGGGAGATCGCAGTTGACCAGATTCACCGGCGCAGAGCCTGAGCTCGAATAACGGCGGGCCCGGCAACATGCTGTCACCGAAGATGAGGCAGGGTACCGAGAAGTGGAAGGGGCTGAAGTGGTTGAAGGCCAGGATGGCGACGACCGGCACTGTGGTGGAAGTAGAGGTGGGCATGAGGCGGATCCCTGGCGACTCTTTGCGCCATCATATGCGGGTTGACGGAAAAGTCGAAGGGCCATGGCATGCCATGGCCCTCCTGTTTAGAGGTGGATCACTGCACCGTCTGCCGGTATCAGCACCCGGTCCGTCATTGCCTGCTCTGTCAGAAAGTCGCTCAGCTCGGCACGGGATAGCATGGCGTGATTGACCGCCTCCATGTGGCTGGCAATCAGGGTGGCCTGCGGCGCCGCCTGGTAGACAGCATGGAGATCTTCCTTGTTCATGATGATGGAGCCCAGGCCGGGGATCTGGGCATCGCCGCTGTTGAGGATGATGACCTCGGGCTGGTGGCGCTGCAGGCTCATGGCCACATCATGATTCCAGACGGTGTCTCCTGCCAGATAGAGTGATTTCTCCTGGGGATGGTTGAAGATGATGCCACACACCTCACCCAGCCTGTCTCCCAGCGCACCCATGATCTCATCGCTGCCATGCTGGCCCGCCGTCTTGAGCAAGCTGATGCCTGAGAATGTCAGCTCCTCTTCCAGGATGCGCACATCCTCGAAGCCGGCCGCTTGAATGGTTTCGGCATCTTTCTGGTGCTGCACGAACAGAGGCAGTCTCTTGGGGATCAGCCGCTGGGCTGTCTCATCCCAGTGATCGAGGTGATCGTGGGTGACGATGACGGCATCGACATCGAGCAGCTGGGCCATGGGCAGGGGCAGCTCGACCAAGGGGTTGCGCAGATGGCTGTTGGCCGTTCCTTCGAAGGCGGGATAGCTGCCCTTGGGGGCCAACATGGGATCCACGAGGAAGCGTGTACCGGCATAGTCGATGAGCAGGGTGGCATTACGAACCTGAGTAATCTTCATGGCTGACTCCGTGATATGGGTGAATGTGCGACCAGTATGGGGGAGTCTATGGATCGGCAGCAGTGGCCCATGGGTCGATATTCGATACAATCGGGCCAATATTGCTGAACGGGAAAGTGATATTTCTTTTATGACCGACTCTTGAAAGCCGATTTGATGACCTTATATAGAGGATAAGGCTGAAACGCTCACTAGAGGTTTCGACCAGGTGCCCGTCCACTGGGAGGGCAAACAGCAAGCTATCGCTCAAAAGAGGATACTTTTATGCGTTCTATCGATTTTTCTCCGCTCTATCGTTCTGCTATCGGTTTCGATCGTCTGGCCAATCTCATTGAGTCGGCGGCCAGCAACGGCAATGCCGGTTATCCCCCCTACAACATCGAACAGTTGGGCGAAAATGACTACCGCATCAGCATGGCGGTGGCGGGCTTTACCCAGGATGAGCTGGAGTTGAGCTTCCAGGAGAACCTCCTGACCGTGAAGGGGAGCAAGCAGGCCGACACCGATCGCAACTATCTCTACCAGGGCATCGCCGAGCGTGGTTTCGAGCGTCGCTTCCAGCTTGCCGACTATGTGCGAGTCAAGGGGGCAGATCTCAAGAACGGCTTGCTCCATATCGAGTTGATGCGTGAAGTGCCTGAGGCGATGAAGCCGCGCAAGATTGCCATCAACGGTTGAGACCCTGTGAATTGTTCGGGTGCCGTCACCGGGCTCGTTGAAAACTGACCTGTTGCTTATTAGAAGGATAGGATTATGCGCAACCTCGATTTATCTCATCTCAATTCCAATGCCGTCGGCTTCGATCGCATGGCTCATGAACTGAAAGCACTGCATGAGCAGAAGAATGCGTATCCCCCTTACAACATCGAGAAGCGGGAGCAAGACAGCTATCGCATCACCATAGCCGTCGCTGGTTTTGAGCAAGACGAACTGGAGCTTGAAACCGAACTGGGCACCCTCAAGGTGAAGGGCCGCAAGGCGGCCATTAAAGAGGATCGCCACTTCCTCCATCAGGGGATTGCCGAACGTGACTTCGAGCTGGCCTTCAAGCTGAGCCAGCATGTCGAGGTGCAGGGGGCCAGACTCGAGCATGGTCTGCTCACCATCGACCTGGCCCGTGAGCTGCCTGAAGCGCTCAAGCCACGCGCCATCCCCATCGGCAAACCTGACGCAATGACATTGCCGAGTTAAGCCAACCAGTCATGAAAAGGCCTGCATATTTGCAGGCCTTTTTTGTGTCTGTCCGTTGCGGGGTCAACCAGCCCTGGCCCGAGTCTCGGCCCCATAGAGTGCATTGATCTCCTCGGCCAGAATGGCAACACCACGGCGCACCAGCTCTTCATTCTGGGCATAGTTCAGGCGGATGCACTCCTGACTGTGACGCCAGCTCGGATCCTCTATGCCCGGGAAGAAGTAGTGGCCAGGCACGATCAGCAGGTTCTTCTGCTTGAGGCGCTCGTAGAGCTCCTGACAGTGGATCGGCAAGTCTTCGAACCAGAGCCAGAGGAAGAGGGCACCCTCCGGCTTGTGGATATGGAAGCGTGAGTCCGGGATCGCATCGCGCAGCAAGCTGACGGCCAGGTCGGCTCGCTGGCGATAGAAGGGCTTCACCACCTCTTCACTCAACTTGATGATCTCGCCACTCTCGATCAGCGGTATGGTCAATGCCGGTCCCAGGCTGCCCGGCGCCAGATTGATGATGCCGCTCAGGTTGGTGATGGCCTGGATGATGGGTTCATCGGCGATGACGATGCCGCAACGGGTGCCCGGCAGGCCCAGCTTGGAGAGGCTCATGCAGAGGATGGTGTTGAGGTTCCAGAATGGTTTGGCCTGGCTGAAGATGATCCCGGGGAAGGGTACCCCATAGGCATTGTCGAGGATCAGCGGAATGCCCTTGTCGCGGGCGATCTGGTCCAGATGCTCTATCTCTTCATCGGTCAATACATTACCGGTCGGATTGGTGGGGCGAGAGACACAGATAGCACCTATGTCATCCCCTACACGCAGACTCTCGAAGTCGACATGGTACTTGAACTGGCCATCCGGCAGCTTCTCTATGGTTGGCTTGTAGGCAACGAAGTGATCCTCCCCAAGGGCGGAGTCACCGTAGCCGATATATTCGGGGGCCAGGGGGAAGAGGATCTTCTTCTTGCGGCCATCGGCGAAATCACCGGCCAGCAAATTGAACAGATAGAAGAACGCGGTCTGGCTACCGTTGGTGAGGGCTATGTTGCGAGCCGAGATATCCCAGCCCAGCTCGGCCTTGAGCAGCTTGGCCAATGCGTGGGTAAACCTGTCTTTGCCCTGGGGACCATCATAGTTGGCCATGGCCTTGATCAGTTCACCACTGTCGAGCAAGGTCTGTGCCTCCTGCTGGAAGCGCTCCAGCATGGCCGGTATGGGGGCCGGGTTTCCGCCCCCCAGCATGATGGCGTCCGGATTGGTCAGCCCCTGATTGAGATCATCCATGAGTTGGGTGATACCAGCGTGGCGAGTGAACTTCTCGCCGAATACAGAAAATTCCATTCGGTAACGCTTCCAAAAATCGGCTACGGGGATGTAGCACATTAGCTCAGTTTAAAAGCGGGTGTCGATGAAAAAATCCCTTGTTCCACGTGGAACAAGTTGGCCTATTTCCCTGGTGGTGAGATTCGCCAAGATGTGGCTTAAATTTGTACAACGATTGAGTTCCGCTTGGCTATAAACATGAGGTTTATAAGTAAAATATATAAATATCAATATGTTGTGATTATGGCATGAGAATTGGAATAGTCAGGCTGTCATAGCGACTCACACCGGAGAAACGAATATGAAGAGCCTGATCACTACCTTGATATTGAGCACCCTGAGCCTGTCTGTCATGGCCGATGATGCCGCCAGACCCGAACTGGATCTGGCGAGTTTGCAGCAAGAGATCCACGAGCAGCAACAGCAGGCCTCCCGGTCCGTGGTGGCCGATGCCATGGTCAATCTGAGACAACTTCCCCTTGATACCCTGGTGACAGAGATCAGCCCGGCCGTGTCGACCTCTCCTCGCAGCTGAGTTGCTGCATCTGAGTCGGTTGGCGGAAGAGAGCGATGAAGGCGCTGCCGCTGGCAAAGCCCAGCGCTGTGGCCACCCGGCTGATGGGCATGGCTTTGGCCAGCAGCGCCAGGGCGTGTAGCAGGCGCTATTGCTGACGCCAGGCCTGATACGTCATATCGGTATCGCGCATGAAGATGTGACCTGTGCTCTTGTCACTGGCACCTGCCCGTTCGGCCAGCCGGTTGAGCCGATCGGGCTGTGGCGTGCAAGAGAAGGCGCGATAGGCGAGCACGCCACGCATCAGCACTGGGGAGTGCCCGCGGGGATCCAGGCGGCCTGACTGGGAGAGAGCAGGCAGATTCGGTTATCCAGCTCGATGCTCATCGAACTGGCCGACTCTCTGCTGCTCAGCCGGGGTTGGCAGTGGCTGCGATTGCGCAGGACCTCGGGTTTTTGCTTGGGGGTTGTGGTTTGCTTACTTGGCTGTGACGACGTTCCACGTGAAACGTCAGCTGCCGATAAAACGGTAGCCGATCCCGGGCTCCGTCTCGATCAGGCTGGGTTGCTGGGGGTTATCCCCCAGCTTCTTGCGCAGGCTGGCGATGACGATTCGCAGGTAGTGGGTATCTTCCTTGTGGCTGGGGCCCCAGATCTCATTGAGTAGCTGGGTCTGCAAGACCAGTTTTCCCGGGTGGCAGACCAGGGTCTGCAACAGGGCAAACTCCTTGCGCGAGAGGGTGATCTCCTCGCCGCGCAGGCTCACCCTGTGATTGCCTATCTCCAGGGTTAGATCGCACTGGGGGAAGTGGCGGCAGTCGCCACTGCTGGCACCCGCCCGCTGCCTGAGCAGTACCCTGATCCGGGCCATCATCTCCCCAATGCCGAAGGGTTTACTCATGTAGTCGTTGGCGCCCGCATCCAGCAGCCTGACTTTCTCCTGCTCCGAATCCCGCGCCGACAGGATCAAGACAGGGTGGGGGTGATGGGCCCGAATGGCCTGCAACACCGTCAGACCATCGCCGTCGGGCAGACCCAGATCCAGAATGACCAGGTCAGGATTGAGGTGACGATACTGGGCTAACCCCTCCTGCACGCTGGCCGCTTCGCTCACCTGATGGCCTTCGGCGATCAGGCTGATGCGCAAAAAGCGCCGGATCGGGACCTCGTCATCTATGACCAAGATATGGGCCATCTGCTCTCCTGAAGTTCATTTTCACTCCCTGTTGTTGCTGTCCCATCATGGTCTGGCCATCTCCATCTCAGCCTGCCCATCGGGTGCATTGAGGGCCAAAGGCAGAGAGATACGCATGCAGGTGCCGTTGCCATTGGGGCCGGCGAAGGCCCAGATACGACCGCCATGGGCCTCTATCATAGCGCGAGAGATGGCCAGGCCAAGCCCGGTGCCACGACTGCCACTGTCTCCCACGGGTTGGGTGTAGAAGAGATTGAAGATCTTGTCTCTGTCTGCGGCGGCGATGCCGACCCCGATGTCGATGATATCCATGATGAGATCGGGCTCGGCCAGCATGACTCGAAACTCGATAGGCGTGCCAGCCGGGGAGTAGCGGGAGGCGTTATCCAGGATGTTGACCAGCACTTGCTCGAGCAGGGCGCCGTGGACATAGAGGAGAGGCGGGGTCTGATCGAAATGGATCAACAAGGCATGCTGGCGCCAGGACGTATCGAGTCGGCGACGGGCACTCTCCACCAGATCGGCCAGACTCACCCAGTCGCGCTTGAGCTGGAAGTCCGGGGAGCCAATGCGGGTCATATCCAGCAGGTTCTGCACATAGCTGTGCAGACGTTGCGCCTCTTCCTGCACCGAATGGAGCAGCTCATCCCTGTCCTGTTGACCAATTCTGTCGCCGTACTCCAGGAGCGTGCTGCCAGCCCCCATGATGGCGGCCAGTGGTGTCTTCAGGTCATGGGAGACGGAGGAGAGCAGGGCGGCTCGCATCCTGTCCGTTTCCGCCTGCAACTGGCTCTGGGCCAGCCGCTCATTCAGTTCGATACGGGCAAGGGCGGCACGGATATCGGTCAGCAGGGCCTGCAACTGGTGTTCGGCAGAGGCAGAGAGGGGTTGGGCCAGACGGATACCAAGGGCCAGTTCGGGGGTGAGGGGGTGATACTGAGCCTCGGCGGCGTTGAGGGTGGCGGTGTAGGCCCCGGCGCTCTGTTGCTGGGAGAGGCTCCAGTCGATGGCTGCCTTGTCGGTCTGGCCGGGCAGGTAGGGGATGGTACCTGCGCGATCCTGATAGAGGTTATCGATGGCGAAGGCGGGTTGGGCCAGGGCCAGGGAGATGGCTTGCGCACCTTGGCGCAACACCTCCTCCGGACCGTTGGCACTGGCCAGCTCCTGGCTGAGGGAGAGCAGGGCGGTGCCGAGCTGCTGTGTCTCACGCAACCCGATCAGTTGCTGACGTTGGCGAGAGGCGAGTCGCCCCGCCGCTATGCCGACGATGAACAGCACGAACAGGGTCAGCAGGTCGCTGTGACTGTGTACCGTCAGGGAGAAATAGGGGGCGGTGAACAGCAGGTTATGGGCGAGAAAGCCCAGAATGGCGGCCAGAATGGCGGGCAGCTGACTGGTGGTGAGCGCCGTGGCCAGCACCCCCAGCACAAACAGCAGTGGCAGGGAGGCGGCGGGTAACCAATGAGACAGACCCCAGGCAATGGCCGAGGTGATGGCCATGATGGCAACCGCCAGCAGGCACTGACCGATCTGTCCGGGGGGGGCTTCACGCAGCACGGGGCCCCCGTGATGGGGGCCCGTATCGACCAGGGTAATCTCCAGTCCCCTGGCTCGCTGCAACAGGTGCTGCACCAGGGATCTGCGCCAGGGGGCCTTGTGGGGCTTGCCAAGCAGCAGCTGCGAGGCCTGCTGCTGGGCCGCCGTCTCCATCAGGGTATCGGCTACCGCCGGGCTGGAGAGGGTCAGCACCTTGGCACCCAGTTGGGCGGCCAGGGCCAGGGCCTGCTCCAGTTCGGCCGACCGCTGCCCGCGACTATCCACATGCACCACCAACCAGGGCAGCTGGCGGCGCTGGGCGAGGCGATGGCCGTGTCGCACCAGAGCCGGGCCATGTTGTTCACCGAGACAGACCATCAGCTTGCCGCGCAGGGGCTGGGTACTCTTGCCGGCCGCCTGCCACTGCAACTGCAGATCTCCCTCCACATGACTGGCCGCGGTCTGCATCGCAAGTTCGCGCAGGGCGGTGAGGTTGTTGAGAGAGAAGAAGGAGTGCAGGGCCGCCATGGCCTGCTGGGGCACATAGACCTTGCCCTCACGCAGGCGATCGAGCAGCTCGCGCGGAGGCAGATCGATCAGCACCAGGCTGTCAGCTTCCAGCAAGACGCTGTCTGGCAGCGTCTCCCTGACCCTGACCCCCGTCAGTTGCCATACCAGATCGTTGAGGCTCTCCAGATGCTGCACATTGAGGGTGGTATAGACGTCGATACCGGCATCGAGCAGCTCCTGCACATCCTGCCAGCGCTTCTCATGGCGGCTCCCCGGGGCGTTGCTGTGTGCCAGTTCATCGACCACGGCGATGGCGGGTTTGCGGGTCAGCAGGCCATCGAGATCCATCTCATCGAGCCGTTGCTGACGATGCAGATGGGTCTTGCGCGGCAAGATAGCCAGCTGATCGAGCAGGGCCAGGGTCTCCTGGCGGCCATGGGTCTCCACCACACCTATCAGTATGTCCGTCCCTTCCCTGGCCTGTTCCCGTGCCGCCTGCAACATGGCGTAGGTCTTGCCTACGCCAGGGGCCGCGCCCAGAAAGACCTTCAGCCTGCCTTTGCTCTCCTCTGCCAGGCTGGCCAGCAGGGCATCGGCCCTCTGCTCATCACGCATCCTTTTCCTTATCGAGCACCAGATTCAGCTCGAGAATATTGACGATTTGCGGGCCTAGGATACCAGCTTGTGCCCGGGACTTGACCAGCTCCGTCAGCTGTTCTGGATCCAGTTGCCTGGCCTGGGCGACGCGGGCCACCTGAGCCAGCACGGCATCGAGGGGCAGCTGCGGGTCCAGCCCTGAACCTGAACGGGTCAGCATGGCGGGGGAGTTATCCTGTCCGGCGGCGGCTTGCTGATGGGCAAACTCGGCGCGCAGCGGGGAGCTCATCCCCAGATTGCTGCCGCCACCCCCCACGCTGGCATAGGCGCTGGCGGAGGGGCGGGAGTGGAAGTACTCCTCCTTGCTGAACGACTGGGCCAGCAGGGCGCTACCGACAAGCTTGTTCTCCTGGCTGATAATCTGGCTGCCATTGGCCTGCCAGGGAAAGATGAGCTGGGACACCAGGGTGACGGTCAGCGGGTAGGCGACGCCGAGCAACAGGGTCAGGGTGAGCAGTGTTCTGATGGCTATCATGATTTGTCCTTCTTCCTGGCGTTCGGCCGGTGACGGCGAACGCGATGAATCGGGGGCCTGCATCAGTGGCCCCCATGGGGTTTTGCTACACCAGGCCAAAGCCGGTGACGACGAGATCGATGAGCTTGATGCCGACAAAGGGAACCAGCAGCCCGCCGAGGCCATAGACCAGCAGGTTGCGGCGCAGCAGGCTGGCGGCACTGCCACTCAGACTGACGCCACGCAGGGCCAGAGGCACCAGCGCCACAATGATCAGGGCGTTGAAGATGATGGCCGACAAGATGGCGCTCTGGGGGCTGCCAAGCTGCATCAGGTTCAACGCATCGAGCTGCGGATAGGCGGCAATGAACAGGGCGGGCAGTATGGCGAAATATTTGGCCACATCGTTGGCGATGGAGAAGGTCGTCAGGGCTCCCCGGGTCACCAGCAACTGCTTGCCGACCTGCACCACGTCCAGCAACTTGGTGGGGTTGGAGTCCAGGTCAATCAGGTTGCCCGCCTCCTTGGCGGCCTGGGTGCCCTCGTTCATGGCCAGACCCACATCGGCCTGGGCCAGGGCCGGGGCGTCATTGGCGCCATCGCCGCACATGGCCACCAAGCGTCCACCCGCCTGCTCCTGACGGATATAGGCCAGCTTCTTCTCCGGCGTTGCTTCGGCGATGAAGTCATCCACCCCGGCCTCGGCGGCGATGGCGGCGGCGGTGAGCGGGTTGTCCCCGGTGATCATCACGGTGCGGATGCCAAGATGGCGCAACATCTGGAAGCGCGCCTTGATACCGGGCTTGATGATGTCCTTGAGGGTGACGGCCCCGAGCAATTTCTCCTGATTGCAGACCAGCAGCGGGGTGCCACCCTGACGCGCAATCTTCTCCACCGCCAGGCGGATTGGCTCGACCAGCTGTTTGGGGGTCATTCCCAGATAGGCGAGGACGGCATCGACGGCCCCTTTGCGATACTGAAGATGACCCCGATCCAGCCCGCTCAACCGGGTCTCGGCACTGAAGGGGATCAGGCGATCATCCGGGTCCAGGCTAGGCCTGGTCTGGCTCTTGGCCGCCAGGGTCAGGATGGATTTCCCCTCTGGGGTGTTATCGCCAAGGGAGGCCAGCATGGCCGCCTGAGCCAGCATGGCGGGTTCTATGCCGGGCGCCGGAATGAACTCGTCCGCCATGCGGTTGCCGAAGGTGATGGTCCCCGTCTTGTCGAGCAAGAGCGTGCGAACGTCCCCGGCCGCTTCGACCGCCCGACCCGATTTGGCAATGACATTGAGCTTTACCAGCCGGTCCATGCCGGCGATACCGATGGCGGAGAGCAGGCCGCCGATGGTGGTCGGGATCAGGGTGATAAAGAGCGCGATCAGATAGAGTCTGGGCACCTGGCTGCCGTTGTAGCCGAGGAACCAGGGCAGGGTTGCGACCACCAACAAGAAGATCAGGGTCAGTCCGACCAGCAGGGCATCGAGGGCCATCTCATTCGGGGTCTTCTGGCGTTTTGCTCCTTCGACCAGTGCAATCATTCTGTCGAGGGTGCTCTCGCCTGGATTCTGGGTGACGCGCACCCAGATCCTGTCCGACACAACCTGGGTGTTGCCGGTGACACCACTGCGATCCGTACCGGACTCGCGAATGACGGGGGCAGATTCCCCGGTGATGGCGGCCTCGTTGACCGAGGCGATCCCGGCGATGACCTCACCATCCGCCGGTATGGTCTCGCCACTGCAGACCAGCACCATGTCCCCCTTCACCAATTGACTGGCGGGGATCCAGCTGCCGAGACTGTCCTCCGGGGAGCTGACCCAGCGTGCCTGAAGCTGGCTCATGCCCGCCTTCAGGCTGTCGGCCCTGGCTTTGCCTCTCCCCTCGGCCAGCGCCTCGGCAAAGTTGGCAAACCAGAGGGTCAGCCACAACCAGGCCGTGAGCTGCCAGGCCAGGCTGGCAGTTACCCCGGAGAGGGGCTGGCCAAGCAGGGACTCTATGGTAGCCATCAGCGCCGCCAGCCAGAGCGTAAAGAGGATGGGGCTGGCCAGCAGCGCCTTGGGGTGGAAGCGCCGCAGCGCCGTGATGGCGGCCTGGGCCAGCAAGGAGTGACTCTTGCCGCTGGTGGCGTCCCCGGTCAGCGAATTGGCATTGGATAGGCTCATGGTTGAACTCCTAGCAGCAGATGTTCGGCGACGGGTCCCAGTGCCAGCACGGGCAGGAAGGAGAGGCCGCCCATCAGCAGGACAGTGATGATAAGCAAGGTAATAAACAGCGGGCCGCGTACCGGGAAGTCCCCATCGCCCCGCTCCTGGGTGGGTGCCTTGGCGAGTTGGCCGGCGATGGCGAGTACCGGGATGATGTAACCAAAGCGACCAAGCAGCATGGCCAGGGCGATGGCGACACATTGCCAGCTGTCGGCGGCGCCGAAACCGGCGAAGGCGGAGCCGTTGTTGCCCGCCGCCGAGGCGTAGGCATAGAGCAGCCGAGACAGGCCGTGGGGGCCATCGTGACCGATGATGGCTTGCGAGCCGGGCATCAGCAGGGTGAGGCCACCGATCACCAATACCCCAACCGGCATGACCAGCATGCTGGCAACGACCCACTTCATCTCAGTGATGCCGAGTCGCTTGCCGAGGTAGCTGGGGGTGCGCCCCACCATGAGCCCGCACAGGAAGACGGTCAGCAACACGAACAGCATCATGCCGTAGATACCGGCACCGACGCCGCCAAACACCACCTCGCCCAGCAACATGTTGATCATGCCGACCATGCCACCCAGGGGGGTGAAGCTGTCGTGCATGGCATTGACCGAACCGTTGGAGGCGGCAGTGGTCGCCACTTCCCAGATGCTGGACAGCACAGGGCCGAAGCGGCTCTCCTTGCCCTCCCAGTTACCCGCCTGACTGCTCAGTTGCGCCAGATTGGGATCTGCCTTGAGCTCCTGGCTGATGGCGAGGCTGAGCCCCAGTACCAGCAGCAGGGTCATGGCCGCCAGGATGGCGCGGCTGTGGCCCGCATCCTTCACGTAGCGGCCGAGGGTGCAGACCATGGCGGCGGGCAGGGTCAGCAGGGTGACCATCTCCAGCCAGTTGGCGAGGGCGGTCGGGTTCTCGAACGGATGAGCCGAGTTGACCCCGAAGAAGCCGCCCCCGTTGGAACCGAGCTGCTTGATGGCAATCTGCGAGGCGGCAGGACCCAGCGGCATAAGCTGCTCCTGTCCTTCCACACCATGGAATGGCAGGTAGGCAGACAGACTCTGGGGAACCCCTTGCCAGACCAGCAGCAGGGCCATGATCAGCGCCATGGGCAGCAAGACATAGAGGCAGAAGCGCACCAGATCGCGCCAGAAGTTGCCCAGATGATGGGTCTGCTGGCGGGACAAGCCACGGAACAGGGCGATGGCCACAGTGGCCCCGGTACCGGCCGAGACGAAGTTCTGGGTCGTGAGCCCGACCATCTGGCTGAAATAGGAGAGGCTGGCTTCACCGGAATAGGCTTGCCAGTTGGTGTTGGTCATGAAGCTGACCGCGGTATTGAGGGCCAGGGACCAGCTCAACCCTGGCAGCTCTTGTGGGTTGAGGGGCAGCAGTCCTTGGGCCATCAGGATCAGGAACAGCAGACCGGCACCTGCGCCGTTGAAGGCGATCAGACTCAGGCCATAGGACTTCCAGTCCTGCTCCCGGCCATCGGTGCCACAGCAACCCAGGGTGAGGCGCTCGAGGGGGGCCAGCCAGCTGACCCGTCCCTCGAAAACCCGGTGAATATAAGCACCCAGCCAGGGGGCGGGGAGCAGTACCAGCAGCACGAAGGCGGCCGGGTAGAGATAGGCTTGCCACATGATGGTTTCCTCACTCATGGCTGCGCGTCAGAGCGCGAGCCAAGTAACAGACGAGGGCGAGGACAAGCAGTAGATACAGCCAGTTCATAGCGACTCCATAGCGAAATTTCCAAGGTCGGATTTGACCCTGAAAGCATATGGAACAAGGGCGTAAAGGCGCCATAAAGTGGCCGGTGGTTGGCGTAAAATTACCGTAAAAAGATAGGGTTAACGTAATTTCATCGCAGCGTGCATCGCTGGTGCGGCAGAAAGAAAAACCCGGCACTTGGCCGGGTTTGAGACTCAGAAGTGGACCTTGTCGAATGGTCACGAACTCTTCGGCATTGGTGGGATGAGTATTGCAACGCAGTGTCCGAAGCATTCCTGATGGTGATAGATCCGCTTCGGATGCTCTTAGCGCATCGTCACGAACTCTTCGGCGCTGGTCGGATGAATGGCGACGCAGTTGTCAAAATCCGCCTTGGTGGCGCCCATCTTCATGGCCACGCCGAAGCCTTGCAGGATCTCGTCCATGGCGAAACCTATGCCGTGCAGGCCGACCACCTTCTCCTCTGGCCCGACGCAGACCAGCTTCATGCGGGTGGGCTGGCGATGCTGGGTCAGGGCCGAATACATGGCGGTGAACTGGCTGCGATAGACCTTGACCTGGCTCTCGCCATACTCGGCGATGGCCTCGGGTTCGGTCAGGCCTATGGTGCCGATGGGGGGGTGGCTGAACACCACGGTCGGCACCAGATCGTAGTTGAGGTGCTCGTCTGGCTTGTTGTTGAACAGCCGCTCGGAGAGGCGACGGCCGGCGGCGACGGCTACCGGGGTGAGCTGGATGCGGCCGGTGTTGTCACCCACCGCATAGATGCCGGGGACCTGGGTGTTCTGGAACTTGTCGGTCTGGATATAACCCTTGGCATCCAGGGTGACCCCGGCAACGGCCAGGTTGAGCCGGTCGGTGGCAGGCGCGCGACCTATGGCCCAGATCAGGCAGTCGACGGTCAGATGGCGGCCATCTTCCAGTTGCAGGGTCAGGCTGTCATCGGCGTTCTTGATGATGGCTTTGGGCACGGCATGGGTGTGCAGCTTGGGGCCTTCGGCGGCCATGATCTCGACCAGGGTCTCCTGGACCATGGGATCGAAACTGCGCAGCGGGCCCTGCTTGCGCACCACCAGGTGGGTCTCCGAGCCCAGGGCCTGCATGACACCGGCGATCTCGACGGCGATATAACCCGCACCGACCACGGCGACGCGCTTGGGCTGACTGCTCAAGGCGAAGAAGCCATCGGAATCTATGCCATGTTCGGCACCGGGAATAGTGGGGACTTCCGGATGACCGCCGGTGGCGATCAGTATGTGATCGGCGCTGTACTGCTCGCCATTGACCTCGATCGTCTTGCCATCGATGAAGCGGGCGAAGCCCCTGATGACGGTGATCTTGTTCTTGCCGAGCACATTTTCATAGGAGTGGTGAATGCGGCTGATGTAAGCCTGGCGTGACTCGACCAGTTTGGCCCAGCTGAAGTGGTTGAGTGTGGTATCGAAGCCGTAGTCGGCGCCATATCTGAGCGCATCGGCGATCTGGCCGGCATACCACATGGCTTTCTTGGGCACACAGCCGACGTTGACACAGGTACCCCCCAGCTCTTTTGCTTCGATCAGGGCTACTTTTTTGCCATGCATGGCGGCGCGATTGGCCGAGGCGATACCGCCACTGCCGCCGCCGATGGCGATATAGTCAAAATGCTGTGCCATGGGTGTGGCTCTCCACTTGTTTAGGGTGCAATACCCGATGATGGGGACAAAAGCACCGGCTCACAAGAGCCGGTGTCCAGTTATCTGTCGATGGGTGCCATCGAACGCCAGCATCAAACGGGCAGCCAGGTCGGGCTCAGCTGACCTGCATGGGGACGCTGATGTGGAATTGGGCACCGTGGCCGGGGTCGCTGCTGCAGTGAATGCGGCCGCGCAACAGCTGCACCACCAGGTTGTAAATGATGTGACAACCGAGCCCGCTTCCCCCCTGGCCACGCTTGGAGGTGACGAAGGGATCGAAGATGCGCGGCAATATGGCGGCCGGGATGCCACGACCGTTGTCCGAGTAGTCGATCACCAGCCTCTCATCCCGGCGCTCTACCCTGATGGTAATCTTCTTGGGTCTGTCCCAATCGTCGAAACCGTGATGGATGGAGTTGAGGATCAGGTTGGAGTAGATCTGGGTGAAGCTGCCGGGGAAGGAGTAGAGGCTGAGCTTGGGATCGCACTGTATATCCAGCTCGCACTGGGCCTTCTTGAGCTTGTGACCGAGGGAGACCACCACCTGATGCAGGTTGTCGGAGACATTGAAGCTGTATCGCGCCTCCGAGGATTGATCGACCGCCACCTGTTTGAAGCTGGCAATCAGCTCGGAGGCCCGACGCAGATTGCTCTGCAACAGCTGCATGGACTCATCCAGATTGAGGGTGAATTCGTTGAGATAGCTGCGTGACAGCTGTTTGGCATCAAGGTGCTGTTTGAAGGCGGTCACCTGCTCCTGCAGATAGGAGGAGGCGGTCACACTGATGCCGATTGGCGTGTTGATCTCATGGGCAACCCCGGCCACAAGGGATCCCAGAGAGGCCATTTTTTCCGACTCCACCAGGGTCTGCTGGGCCTGCTTCAGGTCATCATAGGCCTGACCCAGCTGCTCGTTGGCGTCGCTCAGGCTGCGGGTACGCTCCTGCACTTTCCCTTCAAGCTGCTCGTTGAATTCGGTGATCTCCCGCTCGATCAGCTTGAGTCGGGTGATGTCATAACCAAAGCCTATCAAGTATTTGAGCGCTTCTCCCTCATAGAAAGGGGCGAAGGTCCACTGCAAGGTGAGCTCGCCGCCGTCTTGATCGCGCATCAGCAACTCTTCATCCTCAATCTTCTCCTGCGCCGCTATGCGGGCCCGGATGGGGTCGCGCTGGGCCTCATCCACGAACAGCTCCAGCCAGTTGTGACCCTGGATCTCCTGCTGGTGGTAGCCGGTGAGCAGAATGGCTGCCGGATTGACGCTGGCGATGGTGAGATCGGGATCCAGGCAGCAGATGACCATGTTGGCCGAGTTGATCAGGGTGGCGGAGAAGTCGCGCTCTTGCTGCAACTGCTCGGCGGATTGATGGCGAGCCATGAGTTCATCCTGCAAGCGGCTGCGCATCTCGTTGAGGGTGGCAACCAGGGTATCGAGCTCATCGGGCTTCTTGCGGGGCAGGGGGCGCCCCTCCAGGGTGAGGGAGATCGCGAGGCGATCCAGATTGAACTGCTCCGTGTACTGGGCGATGCGGTGCAGGTGCCTGATCACCAGATAGTAAATGATGAACAGTATGCAAAACGAGACCACCAGGGTCTTGATGGTCTGGCTGACCAGTATTAGCACGGACTTTTCTATAAGCCTTTGATAAACCTGGTCAAGAGAGGCGGCGACGAAGAGCTTGCCGACCAGCTCACCCTGATAGGTCAGGGGAAACTCGCGGGAGATGTCATAGCTGTCCCGCTCTGCCCCCTGGGTCAGCAGCGGTACTTCCGAGCTACCCAGCATCTCCTTGACCATGACGAACTGCATGTTAGGCAGGTTCATGATGCCCTCTATCTGCACCTTGACCTGCTCTTCATCCAGGTTCCACAGGCTGGCGGAGATGGGTTGGAGAAAGGAGGCGTGGATCTGGTCAATGCTGCCCTCGATGAGCGCCACATCCTTGCGGTAGTCCCAGACGAGCTGCAGCGCCGTGATGATAAAGGCCAGGGCCGTGCTGCAGATGAGGATGTAAGAGAGCAGCCGATAGGAGAGTCCGTTAAAGCCAAAGGCTTTTGCGGTCTGAGGGAAGAGTCCTGACATGGCGTCCTTGCGGTCTGGATAGTGAGGGGCTCAGTCTAACCGCTTCGTTTCCGGCTGTCGTGGGGGTTTGCCACAAGCTGTGCGCGAGCCGAGGGTTTGCAGGCAAAGGCTTGATTATTGCTGTCGGAGCCTACATCTTAGATGGTCCAAGCAAAATAATAAGGCTTCTGGACAGCAGGGGCTTAGAGATGAGGTACGACAGGATGAATAACCCTTTGCTGACAATGGACTCCTTGCCGCTTTTCAGCCGCATTCAGCCTGAGCATGTCCAGCCTGCCGTGGCGCAGGCGATATCTGATAGCAAACAGAAGATCCAGGATGTACTGACCCAGACGGAATCCCACACCTGGGACAGCCTGATCGCCCCTCTGGAGGAGGTCAACGATCGCCTGGCCCGCATCTGGTCACCCGTCAGCCACCTGAACGCCGTCATGAACAGCGAGGCGCTGCGTGCCGCCCACGATGCCTGCCTGCCGCTGTTATCCGAATTCCAGACCTATGTCGGCCAACATGAGGGGCTCTACCAGGCCTATCGCGAGCTGGCCCAGAGCGATGATTTTCCCCGTCTCGGCGCCGCCCAGCGCAAAGAGATAGAGAACACCCTGCGCGATTTTCGTCTGTCCGGCATCGGCCTGCCTGCCGAGCAGCAACTGCGCTACGGCGAGATCCAGGCGCGCCTCTCCGAGCTGGCCTCCCGCTTTAGCAACAATGTGCTGGATGCGACCATGAGCTGGAGCAAGCTGGTGACCGACGAGGCCGAACTGGCTGGCTTGCCCGCGAGCGTGCTGGCCGCCGCCAAACAGTTGGCTACGGCGCGGCAGCAGCAGGGCTGGCTGTTTACCCTGGATATTCCCTCCTACCTGCCGGTGATGATGTATGCCGACAGCCGGGCGCTGCGTGAAGAGCTGTATGCGGCTTACTGCACCCGCGCCTCGGATCAGGGCCCGAATGCGGGCAAGTGGGACAACAGCGCCATCATGACCGAGCTGCTCTCCTTGCGCCGAGAGCTGGCTCAGTTGCTCGGCTTTGCCAATTACGCCGAGTTGTCCCTGGCCACCAAGATGGCGGACAAACCGGAACAGGTGGTGGGCTTCCTCACCGACTTGGCCGAGAAATCCCTGCCCCAGGGGCGGGTCGAACTCGACGAAATCCGCGCCTTCGCCGCCGAGCATCATGGCCAGAGTGAGCTCTCAGCCTGGGATCTCGCTTATTACGCCGAGAAGCTGAAGCAGCACAAGTTCTCCATCTCGGATGAACAGTTGCGCCCCTATTTCCCGGCGGGCAAGGTCGTCCATGGCCTGTTCGAGGTGGTACGCCGGGTCTTTGGCATGAAGGTGCGCGAGCGTTACGGCATCGAGACCTGGCATCCGGATGTGCGCTTCTTCGATATTTTCGACAGTGAAGACGAGCTGCGTGGCAGCTTCTATCTGGATCTCTATGCCCGGGAACACAAGCAGGGCGGGGCCTGGATGGATGTCTGCCTGGGTCGTCGTTATCGTCAGGATGGCTCACTGCAAAACCCGGTGGCCTACCTGACCTGCAACTTCAATGGCCCGGTCGACGGCAAGCCGGCACTCTTCACCCACAACGAAGTGGTGACCCTGTTCCACGAGTTTGGCCACGGCATACACCATATGCTGACCCAGATAGATGTGGCCGGGGTGGCGGGCATCAATGGTGTGGCCTGGGATGCGGTCGAGCTGCCCAGCCAGTTCCTCGAAAACTGGTGCTGGGAGTCCGAGGCGCTGTCCTTCATCTCCAGCCACCATGAGACGGGGGACCCTCTGCCCGAGGATCTGCTGGTCAAGATGCTGACGGCCCGCAACTTCCAGGCGGCGATGCAGATGCTGCGCCAGCTGGAATTTGCCCTGTTCGACTTCCGTCTGCACCAGGAGTTTGATCCGGCCAAGCCGGATCAGATCCCGGCGTTGCTGGCCGAGGTGCGCAGCCAGGTCGCCGTGCTGACGCCTCCCGCCTTCAACCGCTTCCAGCACAGCTTCTCCCACATCTTCGCCGGTGGTTACGGGGCTGGCTATTACAGCTACAAGTGGGCCGAGGTGCTGTCGGCGGATGCCTTCTCCCGTTTCGAGGAGGAGGGGATCTTCAACCCCCAGACGGGCCAGGCGTTCCTGACTCATATTCTGGAGAAGGGAGGGTCCAAGGAGCCGATGGAATTGTTCCGTGCCTTCCGGGGGAGAGAGCCTCAAGTGGATGCACTTTTACGCCATAGCGGGATCGCAGCCTGATTTTCGTAATAAAAAGGGACCTTTGGTCCCTTTTTTAACGTAATTTGAATGCCTTACGATGACCCGATTTGCACTGACCTGCGCTCTTGAGTAGAGTCGCCCTTCGTACTTAAAGGAGAGAATGCATCTTGCCATGAGGCGAGCACTCACATCTGTCTACCGGATCATGTCAAACCTGTCTCACACCAGTGGGCTGGGGTATTTTGACAGCTTCGTGACTGAACTCGCGGCGGCGGTACAGGCAGACGTTGTATTGATCGCGGGGCGAGATAGCAGCGGTCTGGGGTTCGAGATCCATGCTGCCTATCCGGCCACCCTGGGCATGAAGGGGGAAGTGTTCCCCATCGCCGCTACGCCCGGAGAGATAGTGCTGCAACAAGGTGAAGCCTGGTTCAGCGATCGCTTACCCCAGCTGTTTCCCCTCGCCACCATCTTCATGACCCATGATGAGGTGCGCGGCTATGCCGGCATCGCCCTCAAGAATGCCCATGGCGAGACCATAGGCCTCTGCAGCCTCTGGTTCCATCAGGGCCAGGAGTGCATGGACAGGGTGATGAGTGTGCTGCGCCTGCTGGCCCCCCTGGCTGGCCGCGAGCTGGCTCTCGGCCTGCCTCAGACCCCGAGCCCCTCTCTCCTTCCTTCCCCCGCCATGGATGCCATGCTGGCACATGCCCCGGTCGGTATCGGCAAGCTGGATCTGCAGGGGCGGCTCCTGTGGGCGAATCCGGCCATCGCCAACATCTTGGGTTATCGCGAGGGGGAGTTGCTGCACAGAACGGCCGCCGAGCTCCACCACCCGGAGGATTGGCTGCGCAGCCTGGCGAGCTATGGGGAGCTGGTGCGTGGGGAGCGCAGTGCCGTCACCCTGGAGAAGCGCTACCGCCACAAGGAGGGCCATGACCTCTGGGGCCGGGTCACCCTGACCCTGGTACGCAATGATCGCCAGGAGCCGGAACACTTGATGTTGCTGCTGGAGAACATAGATGACGCCCGCCGTCATGCCGAGCAGCTCAAGCTCTCCCACCGGGTCTATGACAATCTCTCCGAAGCCATACTGGTGTGCGATGCCGAGAGTCGCATCATCTCGGTCAACCCGGCCTTCGAGCGGATCACCGGCTATTGCAGTGAGGAGGCTTGTGGTCAGCGCCCCAGCCTGCTCAAGTCAGGGCTCCATGATGAGGCCTTCTATGCCGACATGTACCATACCCTGTCCCGGGTCGGTATCTGGCGTGGCGAGGTGTGGAACAAGCGCAAGAATGGCAAGCTTTACCCCCAGCAGCTGATGATCAGCGCCCTGCGCGAAGGGGGCAAGATCACCCAATATATCGCCATCTCCAGCGATATTTCCCAAACCAAGCTTGCCGAACAGAAGATTGCGACCCAGGCCAACTACGACAACCTCACCGGCCTGCCGAACCGCTGGCTGTTTGGCCGCAGCCTGACCCGCTTCTGTGAGCGGGGCGAGCGCTTCGCGCTCATGGTGCTGGATCTCAACAACTTCAAGGCGGTCAACAACAGCATGGATCACCATGTGGGGGACGCCCTGCTGCGGGAGGTCTCCGATCGACTGGTGAGCCGGGTACGCACCGAGGATCTGGTGGCCCGCATCGGCGGTGATGAGTTCGCCTTCCTGGTGCCAGGCATCGTCAGTCGCCGCCAGGCTGAGGTGTTTGCCAAACAGGTGCAGGGCAGCTTCGCCCGTCCGTTCATGCTGGCCAATCAGCAGCTCTATGTGACGGCGACCATAGGTGTCACCCTCTGCCCGAGCGATGGCAGCGAGAGCGATGAGTTGCTGCGCAATGCCGAGCAGGCGCTGTTTGCTGCCAAACGTAAGGGGCGGCCCCTCGACAGCTACTGCGCCGCCATGCGTGAAGAGGTGCGCCAGCGCCACCAGATGCAGCAGGATCTGGCGGAGGCCATCAAGCAAGAGCAGCTGACCATGGCGTATCAGCCGATCTGGGACAATCGCAGCGGGCGGGTGGCCAAGCTGGAGGCGCTGGTGCGCTGGTATCACCCGCAGTGGGGGCAGGTATCACCGGCTGACTTCATTCCCCTGGCAGAGGAAGCGGGCCTGATCCAGAGTCTGGGAGCCCTGGTGTTGTGGCAATCCTGCCGCGATCTGGCTCGCCTGCAGGGCTCGGGTTTCCCCGAGCTGCAGATGTCCATCAATCGCTCCACCCTGGAGTTCCAGACCATAGATCCCCAGGCCTCCGAATGGTTGAGGGTGATTGAGCACTTCCAGCTGAGCCCGAGCGACATCATCATCGAGATCACCGAATCGCTGTTGATGGAGAGCAGCGATCAGCACAGGATCCGCATCGAGGCCCTGCGTCAGGCTGGCTGCAAGCTGGCCATCGACGACTTCGGCACCGGTTATTCGGCACTCACCTATCTGCGCACTTTCCCGGTGGATCTGGTCAAGATAGACCGCAGCTTCGTGCGCCACATCCCCTTCAATGAACAGGACAGCATGCTGCTCGATGGCATCATCAACATAGTGCACAACCTCGGCATGCAGGTGGTGATCGAGGGGGTGGAGACCCAGGAGCAGCTCAACTTCCTCTGCCACAAAGGCTGTGCCTTTACCCAGGGCTATCTGCTCAGCAGGCCGCTGGCCTTCGATGATCTGGTCAATTATCTGGAACTGAATCGGAACGGCATGAGCCTGCCCATCGTGAGCTGAGTTGCCGCTTCTGCTATCATGGCCGCCATGTCCGCTGCCATGAGTGCCCCCATGTATCCAATCCTGGTTTCCTGTGAAGCCCCTGCCCGCGCTGGTGAGCTCCATGACCTGCATCAACGGCTGGCCGGGGTCAGCTTTGCCGCTCCCTTCGCCCTGGTCCTCACCGAGACCAGACTGGAGCTGCGCAAACTGGATGAAGAGAAGCTGGGGGCCGTCTTTGTCGATTTCGTGGAGGGCGCCGTGGCCCACAGACGCAAGTTTGGTGGTGGCCGGGGTCAATCCATCGCCAAGGCGGTTGGCCTCAAGGCCGGGGCCAATCCGACCGTGGTCGATGCGACCGCTGGCCTGGGACGCGATGCCTTCGTGCTCGCCTCACTCGGCTGCAAGGTGACCATGATAGAGCGCAGCCCTGTGGTGGCGGCCTTGCTGGCGGATGGTCTGGTGCGGGCGGCGCAAGATCCCTATATCGGTGCCTGGGTGAGCGAGCGGATGCAGCTGATCCAGGGCCCCGCTGCCGAGCAGTTGCTGGCCCTGTCCGAGCGACCCGAGGTGGTCTATCTCGATCCCATGTTCCCCCACAAGCAAAAGTCGGCGCTGGTGAAGAAGGAGATGCGGGTATTCCAGTCCCTGGTGGGGGCGGATCTCGATGCGGATGCCCTGTTGCCGGCGGCGCTCAAGATGGCGCAGCGACGGGTGGTGGTGAAACGGCCATCTTATGCGGGCTGGCTCGATGAGAACAAACCCAGCATGGCGATCGAGACCAAGAACAACCGCTTCGATGTCTATGTGATGGCGGCGCTGACCCAGGTCGTCGCCGACTGAGCGGGTCCATCCCGACTACCCCAGTGACAAAGAGAGAGGGCCAGCAATCGCTGGCCCTCTCTTCGTTCGCCGCAGGCTTGTCCCGCATCAGTCGGCCTGGGCCTTGAAATGGATATGGCGCGGCTCTCCCTGCCACGTCAGATCGAGGCTGATCAGCTCAGCCAGGCTGAGCCATTCGCCACTTGCCAGCAACAGAAACTCAACCCCATCCCGAGCCTGAATGGTTTCAATCTTGTCCTGCCAGCAGCGGTTATCCCGGGTGGTGAGGGTCAGTGGCAGTTGCCAGCGTGCGGCAATTTCGAGCCAGTCGTAGAGGTCACAGCTGATGGGCTGATAGTCTGCCATGGCGCTCTCCTTGGGGTTGCCTTCAGGCTTCCAGTTCCAGTAGCTGGGTCGGCCAGCCGAGTTTCTGCTGGCGCTCGACCTCGAGCCGCAGCTCGCTGGCACGCAGGTAGTGTTCGTCCAGCCAGCCCTTGGGCAGACTGAGGGTGAGGGCATCTTCGTCCGCGGTCAGGGTGAACTGGGGCACAGTGCCTTGAGTGCGGCGCATGCAGAGGATCAGCGAGATGCGCAGTATGCGGGCAAGGCGGGTGGCCTGGCGGGCAGTGACGGCACCCTGGCGGTCCAGAGGTTCCTGCTTGAACTCATCCCGCTGGTTGAGCAGCAGGGCGGACAGCAGTTTTTTCTGGGCAGGGGTGAAGCCCGGCATGTCGATGTTGTCGATGATGTAGGCCGCATGCTGAGGGGCCTTCTTGTACTCGATGCACAGGCCTATTTCGTGCAGCAGGGCGGCGTAGCGCAAGATGGGGCGACCGTAGCGTTTGGAGAGACGCCAGGCAGGTTGCAGCTGGTTGAATGCCTCGACCGCCGTATCCCTGACGCGCTCGGCGTGTTCCCTGTCGAGTTGGTAGCGGCTGATCAGGCTGTCTGCGGTGCGATCCCTGGCATCACAGTCATGATTATTGCCGAGCAGACCGTAGATGAGTCCCTCGCGCAGGGCGCCCCCCGCCAGGGTCATGCTCTCGATGCCGAGCACCTCGAAGATGGCGATCAGGATGGCGAGACCCGAGGGGAACACGGTCAGCCGTTCGGCCGCCAGCCCCTCAAGCCGCAACTTGTCGAGGCGACCACAACCGATGGCTTGCTCCATGAGCTCTTGCAGCTTGGGCAGAGTAACCCGCTCGCTCTTGCCTTGGGCCAGCATGATCTCTTGCAGCGCCTGGACGGTGCCCGAGGCGCCGACACAGGTGCGCCAACCCAGGGCGCGGTAATCCTCAGCGACCGGTGTTAGCACGGCCTTGGCGGCGGCGATGGCCTGGTTGAAGCGGGCCTCGCTCAGCTCGCCATCACCGAAATGATTGTTGAGCCAGGTGACACAGCCCATGTGCAGGCTGTTGAGCAGCTTGGCTTCGCTGTGTTCGCCGATCACCAGCTCCGTGCTGGCGCCGCCGATGTCGATCACCAGGCGATTGCCTTCCCCGGCGGAGGTCCAGGAGACCCCTTCGTAGATGGTTTTCGCCTCTTCCTCGCCGGAGATGACCTCGATGTTGTGATTGAGGACACGTTCGGCCTCGCTCAGGAACTCATCGACGTTGGTTGCCAGACGCAGGGTCGCCGTGCCTACCACCCGAATGTTATCGGCGGGAATGTCCTGCAACTGTTCGGCAAACAGGCGCAGGCAGTCCCAACCTCGGGCCATGGCAGCCTGGCTTAAGCGAAATTCCTGATCGAGACCGGCGGCGAGGCGCACCTTGCGCTTGACCTTGGTGACGGTACGCAAAGCGCCAGCGACCTCGCGCACCACCAGCATATGGAAGCTGTTGGAGCCGAGGTCGATGGCAGCATAGAGCGGCGAGTTGTGCAACTTGGCTGCCCTTAGTTCTTGCGAGGCGGGCGACGGCGGTTGTTGCTGTTGCCACCACCCTGGCGATCCCGCGAGTTGCGGTTCACCGGTTGGCGGTTGCGGTGGATCCGTTTCGGTGCGGTTGCATCATCCAGCAGCGCATCGCGGTCGTATTTGCTGACCGGGATGGCATGGTGGATGTACTCCTCGATGGCCGGCAGGTTGAAGGCATAGTCTTCACAGGCCAGGCTGATGGAGTGACCGCTCTTGCCGGCGCGGCCGGTACGACCGATCCGGTGCACGTAATCTTCGGCATCGTCGGGCAGGTCGTAGTTGAAGACGTGGGTCACGTCCGGGATGTGCAGACCACGGGCGGCCACGTCGGTGGCGACCAGGATGTCGAGCTTGCCCTGAGTGAAATCTTCCAGGATCTTCATCCGCTTCTTCTGCGGCACGTCACCGGTCAGCAGACCGGCGCGGTGGCCGTCGTTTTCCAGCCAGGCTTGCACGTCTTCACAGACATGTTTGGTGTTGGCGAAGACGATGGCTTTATCCGGCCACTCCTCTTCCATCAGGGAGAGCAGCAACAGCATCTTGTCTTCGTTGGAGGGGTAGAACAGCTCCTCCTTGATGCGCACGCCCGTCATCTGCTCCGGCTCGACTTGCACATGTTCCGGGTGGTTCATGTGTTCGTAGGCCAGCTCCTGCACCCGCAGGGAGAGGGTCGCGGAGAACAGCATGTTCAGACGCTCGGTGGCTTCTGGCATGCGGCGGAACAGGAAGCGGATGTCCTTGATGAAGCCCAGATCGAACATGCGATCCGCTTCGTCCAGCACCACAACCTGGATGCAGCCCAGATCGATCACCTTGGACTTGAAGTAGTCGATGATACGGCCGGTGGTGCCGATCAGGATGTCGACCCCCTGTTCCAGCACGGCCAGCTGCTTGTCATAACCCTCGCCGCCATAGGCGAGGCCGAGCTTGAGCCCGGTCGAGGCGGACATGCTCTCGGCATCGTTGTAGATCTGCACCGCCAGCTCACGGGTCGGTGCCATTATAATGGCGCGAGGCTGGTTGACCAGGCGCGGCTTGGTCAGCGGATGGGTCAACAAATAGTTGAAGGTTGCAGCCAGGAAGGCAAGGGTCTTGCCTGTACCCGTCTGGGCCTGTCCGGCGAGGTCATGACCTTCGACCAGCAAGGGCAGGGACAGTGCCTGGATGGGGGTGCAATAGTGAAATCCCTTTGATTCCAGACCAGCCAGAACTTCGGGTTCGAGGCCCATTTGGGCGAATTTATCGGTCGTTAAGTGTGTTTTGCTCATGGCGGTAGGTTATCAGGTTAGGCTTGCAATAATAAACAGGATCATTTCAAATAGGGCAACTATTGCCTTCGTTGACGTCTCAATTAAGGCCTTATTTACTGACTGGAGTTGGAGATGAGTGACAAGATTGTTCAGCTGAGCGATGCCAGCTTCGAGGCAGATGTAATCAAAGCCGCTGGCCCTGTTCTGGTCGATTTCTGGGCAGAATGGTGTGGTCCTTGCAAAATGATTGCTCCCATTCTGGACGAAATCTCCCAAGAGTATGAAGGTCGTGTGACCGTGGCCAAACTGAACATCGACCACAACGCCGAGACCGCCCCCAAGTACGGCATCCGTGGTATTCCCACCCTGCTGCTGTTTAAAGACGGCGCAGTGGCCGCCACCAAGGTCGGCGCCCTGTCCAAGACCCAACTCAAAGAGTTCCTGGACGGCAACCTGTAATTATCAAGAAGGAGCGCATTGCAATAATGCGCTCCTTGTGTTTTATGACCTAGACGCTCACCCCGATTGGTGCTAATTTAACGCTCGTTTGCTAACCGTTTTGTCTGACGCTTTGCTTAACAACAGTCTGGCGAATCCAATCCTATCGGCATCAATCCAGCAGACTGTCTCGTCCCCATTCAATCCTTGCTTACAGACTTTCACCACTATGAATCTGACTGAATTAAAGAACACTCCTGTGTCTGAGCTGGTCAAGCTCGGCGAAACCATGGGGTTGGAAAATCTGGCTCGGGCCCACAAAAAAGATATTATTTTCGCGATCCTCAAGGCACACGCCAAGGGTGGTGAGGATATCTTTGGTGACGGTGTGCTGGAAATCCTGACCGATGGCTTTGGCTTCCTGCGCAGCGCAGATGGCTCCTATCTGGCTGGCCCGGATGATATCTATGTCTCCCCAAGCCAGATCCGCCGCTTCAACCTGCGCACCGGCGATACCATCTCCGGCAAGATCCGGCCACCGAAAGAGGGCGAACGCTACTTCGCGCTGCTCAAGGTCAACGAGGTCAACTACGACCGTCCGGAAAACGCCCGCAACAAGATCCTGTTTGAAAACCTGACGCCGCTGCACGCCAACGAGCGTCTGCGCATGGAACGTGGTAACGGTTCGACCGAAGACATCACCGCCCGTGTACTGGATCTGGCGTCCCCCATTGGTCGTGGCCAGCGTGGCCTGATCGTGGCGCCCCCCAAGGCCGGTAAGACCATGCTGCTGCAGAACATCGCCCAGAGCATCGCTTACAACCACCCTGACTGCGAACTCATCGTGCTGCTGATCGACGAGCGTCCGGAAGAAGTGACCGAGATGCAGCGCATGGTGAGAGGGGAAGTGATCGCCTCTACCTTCGACGAGCCCGCCTCCCGCCACGTTCAGGTTGCCGAGATGGTGATCGAGAAGGCCAAGCGTCTGGTCGAGCACAAGAAGGATGTGGTGATCCTGCTGGACTCCATTACCCGTCTGGCCCGTGCCTACAACACCGTCATCCCCTCATCCGGCAAGGTACTGACCGGTGGTGTGGATGCCAACGCCCTGCACAGGCCCAAGCGCTTCTTCGGTGCCGCCCGTAACGTTGAGGAAGGCGGCAGCCTGACCATCATCGCGACCGCACTGGTCGACACCGGCTCCAAGATGGATGAAGTCATCTACGAAGAGTTCAAGGGTACCGGCAACATGGAACTGCACCTCTCGCGCAAAATTGCCGAGAAGCGTGTCTATCCTGCCATCGATATCACCCGCTCCGGCACTCGCAAGGAGGAGCTGCTCACCGCTCCCGACGAGCTGCAGAAGATGTGGATCCTGCGCAAAATCATCCACCCCATGGGTGAGATCGACAGCATCGAGTTCCTGATCGACAAATTGGCAGCGACCAAGACCAACGACGAGTTCTTCGACTCCATGCGTCGTCAGCAGAAGTAAGTGCTCGCCGAGTGCTGTGCAAACCGCGACCTTTTGGTCGCGGTTTTTGTTTATCCGCGCCCTGGCTCCTTGTTGCGCAGGGGGCTGGCAGGTTAAACGTGGCCAGCGAGTCCTGAGTTGTCGGCAGATGGCGGATGGATTGGCCAATTTGGCCGCAAGATGCCGCAATCCGCGTGGGATCGCGGTTTTGGGTAAAGGATTTGCCGTACTATGAAGCCTGGATGTCACATGGATAGAGACGTCATGAAAGGATTGGTTTTTTTATTGCTGGCCAGCCTGCTGGCGGGAACGGCCATGGCCACCCCCGTCAGCAAGCCACCCCCGATCAAGAGTGCCCTGGTCGCCGATGAGGGACTGCGCGAGAGCCAGCGTTATCTGCTGGAGCAGCTCCAGGCCGGTCGGTTTGATGCGGTGGATACCTTGCTCGCCTCCCTGAGCCTGGGCCAGCGTGAGTTTCTGCTCTACCAGCTGCTCAGCGACCTGCAGCACATACCCGCCACGGCGCCATTGCAATACTGGGTGCAGACCCAGTCAACCAAGGCACCTCAATGGCTGGTCGAAGGGGAGGTCGATGGCTTCCTGATGCAGCTGCCTGCCTATGACTTTCCCGCCGAGGCCCGTCTGTTGCTCACCCACTGGCAACAGCAGAACTGGCAGGCGCAGTATCGCCAGGCACTGAGCAATGGCAGCTTCGAATGGAAGAGCGTCTACAACAGCCGCAACCCCCTCCTGGCCCAGCAACAGCAGGCCTTGCTCCAGGCGATAGCCCAGTTGCCCGCCGGTTTGCTGTACAAGCAGGCGCAAGCGCTGGGCAAGCTGAACATATTCCTGCCCGATAACCGGCTGCTGAGCCAGCTGTTGCTGCGTACTGGCGAGCCATCCCTGTTTCTTATGCTGTGGCGCCAGCCAGTGGACGATGACAGTCTGGTGGCCCTCAAGGCATTGTCTTCCCTGCAGCAAGGGGACACGGCGAGCGATCTGCTCATCGCCGCGACCAGGAATCCCAAGCTGAAACGGCCAGCCCTGAAGGCGCTGAGTCAGCTCTCGCCTCTGCCCATCAAGGCCCAGGACTTCCTGCTGGCCGAACTCGGCAACAGCCAATATGGCGGTCTGGTCGCCAGCCTGCTGCTCGAGGTCGATGAACCCAGACTGCTGGTACGATTGGCCGATGAATTGACGCGCATGGAGCGGCGGCCGAACATCTCCCTGCTGTTGGCACCCGATACGGGTACAACAGGGACTCCGCCGGGGTTATAATGCCCCACCTCCTGAATCCAGCCGGTACCCGCATGAAATACAAGGACTTGCGTGATTTTATCGCGCAGCTCGAGAAGAAAGGCCAGCTCAAGCGCATCAGCCAGGAGATAGATCCCTACCTGGAGATGACCGAGATCAGTGACCGAACTCTGCGGGCCGGTGGCCCGGCGCTGCTGTTCGAAAATCCCAAGGGGTATGCGATGCCCGTGCTGACCAACCTGTTTGGCACCCCGGATCGCGTCGCCATGGGCATGGGCCAGCAGGACGTGAGCGCCCTGCGTCAGGTCGGCACCTGGCTCTCTTATCTGAAAGAGCCCGAGCCGCCCCGCGGCCTCAAGGAGCTGATGGAGAAGCTGCCCATCTTCAAGCAGGTGCTCAACATGCCGACCAAGCGGGTCTCGTCGCCCCCTTGCCAGCAGCTGGTGCTGGCAGGGGATGAGGTGGATCTGGACAAGTTGCCCATCCAGCACTGCTGGCCTGGGGATGTCGCCCCGCTGGTCACCTGGGGGCTCACCATCACCCGTGGCCCTTACAAGCAGCGTCAGAACCTCGGTATCTATCGTCAGCAGAAGATCGCCAGGAACAAGCTGATCATGCGCTGGCTGGATCATCGCGGCGGCGCCATCGATTTTCGCGAATGGCAGGAGGCCCATCCAGGCAAGCGCTTCCCGGTGGTGGTGGCCCTCGGTGCGGATCCCGCCACCATACTGGGCGCCGTGACCCCGGTGCCTGATTCGCTCTCCGAGTATGCCTTCGCTGGCTTGCTGCGGGGCAGCCGCACCGAGGTGGCCAAGGCCCTGAGCTGCGACCTTGAGGTGCCCGCCAGCGCCGAAATCGTGCTGGAAGGCTACCTTGAGCCCGGTGAGATGGCGCCGGAAGGCCCCTATGGTGACCACACCGGTTACTACAACGAGGTGGATGAGTTCCCGGTGTTCACCGTCACCCATATCAGCATGCGTCGGGATGCCATCTACCACAGTACCTATACCGGCCGCCCGCCCGATGAGCCGGCGGTGCTCGGCGTGGCCCTCAACGAAGTATTCGTCCCCATACTGCAAAAGCAGTTCCCGGAGATAGTGGATTTCTATCTGCCGCCTGAGGGGTGTTCCTACCGGATGGCGGTGGTGACCATCAAGAAGCGCTACCCGGGCCATGCCAAGCGGGTGATGCTGGGGGTCTGGTCCTTCCTGCGCCAGTTCATGTACACCAAGTTCGTGATCGTCTGCGACGATGACATCGATGCCCGTAACTGGCAGGATGTGATCTGGGCCATCACCACCCGCATGGATCCTGCGCGGGACACCACCCTCATCGAGCATACTCCCATCGACTATCTCGACTTCGCTTCGCCCGTCTCGGGCCTGGGCTCAAAGATGGGGCTGGATGCCACCAACAAGTGGCCGGGGGAGAGCAATCGCGAGTGGGGCCAGCCGATAGTTCAGGATGAAGCCGTCAAGCAGAAGATTGATGCCATCTGGTCTGAACTGAATATTTTCGACGACGCGACCCCAGGGTCATGAGTCTGAATCAATAAAAGGAGCGGGCCGGCCGGCCCGTCGCAAGGAATAGAATGCAACGTATCAAGTGCCGCGTAGCGGAGCTGCGTGAATATGTCGATACCATCTGGCACGTGGCCCTGACGCCACAGCAAGAGGTGAATTTCAAGCCGGGCCAATATCTGCTGGTGGTGATGAGCGATTCGGACAAGCGACCCTTCTCCATCGCCAATTCGCCGACCCGGGAGGGGGTGCTGGAATTGCAAATCGGGGCGACTCCTGAAAACGCCTACGCAGGTCAGGTGCTGGCCCGCATGCGCGAGCAGGGCGAAATCGAGGTGGAGCTGGCGGCTGGCAAGGCCTTCTTGCGTGACAGCTCGCCCCGTCCGCTGATCCTGATGGCGGGAGGCACCGGCTTCTCCTATGCCCGCTCCATACTGGAGTCCCTGATTGCCAACGGCAGCAAGCGTCCCGTCTTCCTCTACTGGGGCGTGCGTCAGGCCCATTGGCTTTACGAGCAGGCGGAGATGGAGCGCTGGGCCGCCAGCTACGAGCCGCTCACCTTCATCCCCGTGGTGCAGGAGCCCGAGGCTGACTGGGGCGGTCGCACTGGCCTGGTACACAAGGCGATCATGGATGATTTCGTGAGTCTGCATGACTACGACATCTATGTGGCGGGCCGCTTCGAGATGGCGGGCGCGGCGCGGGAAGAGTTCAAACTGCTGGGTGCCGAGCCTGAGCGTATCTTCGGCGACGCCTACGAATTTATCTAAATGAAGCTTTCTTGCCGATAAGTTCGCGGATAAAACAAACCCCAGCCTGGCTGGGGTTTGTTATTTTCTGGCGCGAGAGACCAGGGCTTATTCGCTCTTGCCGCTCAGCTTCTGCTCGAGTTGCTCCAGCTTGGCTTCCAGGGCGGTCAGTTTTTCACGGGTGCGCAGCAGCACCTTGGTCTGCACATCGAACTCTTCACGGCTGACCAGATCCAGTTTGCCGAGCTGCGCTTGCAGCACCTGGCGGATCTTCTTCTCCACTTCTTCGCCCATGGTACGAATGCCGGGGGGCAGGGCGTTCTGAACCTGCTTGGCAATATCTTCCAGTTTCTTCGGGTCGATCATCACATCTTCTCCTCATCTGATGGCGCCATTCTACCGACTATTTGCCTGCTTTGCCGAACCCTGGGGGATTTTTGCGACACTGTCCGATCCGGCTGGCTGGTCGGGGCAGGGGCCGTCGTGGTCGCTGATAACCTATTGAGTCTGTCTAAAATGCAATTCCTTGACCTTGTACACAAAAAAATCAGATCAGATGACTGACCAGATGGGTGATATTTGTTGCTTGCCTGTTAATATGTTGGTGGCGGCGGCAAAGCGTCGACTCGTATGGATAACAACTAAAGAGACATGGATATGAAAAAGAAGCTTGTTTATGTAGCCGTGCTCAGTGCTCTGCTGGCGGGTTGCGGTGGCAGTGACAGTAAGGATGACGACACCTCCAGCTACCTGGACTATCTGCTAACCGGCTCCAATGCGGTGCGGCCGAGCGCCCTGGCCGCCCGGGCCAGCGATGGTACCCTCAAGTTTTCCACCGAGACGGCGGATCGCTCCAACCCGGTGTCAGCCCTGTCGACCCTGGATGGCTGGTCCACCACCCAGGCGATCCAGATTGTGCCTGTCACCGGTTCGGGTACCCAGGTGCCTGCGCCCGCCGCGGCTGAATTCGGTGCCTCGGTCGCTCCCCTCTATCTCTTGGAGCTGGAGTTCGACAGCGCCACCTTGCGCCCGAGCGGCGTCAAGAAGCTGCTTAGCTACGGCAGCGACTACGTGGTCGCCAGCGCAGGGGGCAAGCTCAACCTGGTGCCGCTCAAGCCGCTCAATCCCTCCTCCTATTACATGATTGTCGCCACCGATAGTCTGAAAGACAGCGATGGCAAGGCACTGCAGGCCGGTAGCGATTACAGCAACTTCAAGGGCAGTGCAGGCAGCACGGTTCAGGAGCAGACCATCAATGGCCTGATCACCCTGCAAGAGGCGCTGTTCAAGGGCGCTACCGGGGTGAGCAGCGACCATGTCATCTTCTCCGACTGGTTCGGTACCCAGTCCGGCGCCGATGTGTTGCTGGCGGTGAAAGGGGCCGCGGCCTCCATTCTCAAGAGCCCGACCCTGGATGCGGCCGCCCTGTGGAAACAGGATGCCGAGGGCAATGACAGCCTGCCGCTCACTTACACCATGACGGGCCTCAATGCCGGGGTCGATTTCCTGACCCAGCTGGCGGGTGAGCCCTTCCTGCCGGACGAGCAGAAGTCCCTGCTGGAGAGCGTCATTGGCGCTAATCCTCAGTTGAGCGGTATCGCGGCTGCGACCAAGGTGTACACGGGGGCGGTCAAGCTGCCTTACTTCCTGGCAACACCAACCAGCGCCGGCTCCTGGGACAAGGCGAAGACTCAGTCCTGGCACGGTGCCATCCCCAGCCTCTATGCCATCGCCAATGCGCTCAAGGCCAATGACAGCGAGGTGATCGGTGGTCTGGTGGGGGCGGGCGTGGATCCGGCTTTGCTGGGCGAATTGATTGCCGATCCGACCCGTCAGGCCGAGTTGCTGGCCGAGGCGAGCAAGCTGATCGGCGCGACCATCACCTCGGGTGGCAAGCCGCTGGATGCCGAGCAGAACATAGGCCGCTTCAACCCGCTGCCGGCCCTGACCGAGGTGCAGGACGTGCCGATGCGCATCTTCTCCGCCGCGCCGCTCAGTGCCGTCACCGACGTCATCATCTATCAGCACGGCGTCACCTCGGTGAAGGAGAACGCCTACGCCATCGCCCTGAGCCAGATTGGCGCCGGCCTGCAGGCCAAGAAGAACGTGGCCATAGTGGTCATCGATCATCCACTGCACGGGGAGCGCGGCTACGCCCTGACCGGCAGCCTGGATTCGGTTACCACCGAGAGCAATCCAACCCCCTATCTGAATCTGAGCTACCTGACGGTGGCACGGGACAACCTGAAACAGAGCGTGGCCGACTTGCTCGGGCTGCGTCTGGCGGTGGGGCTGGCCAATGCCAAAGGCCTGGGCACCCAGCTCGGCGGCGCCGGGCTCAAGGTACACTTCCTTGGCCACTCCCTGGGGGCCATCTCGGGAGCCGATCTGCTCTCCGTCACCAACCAGGACATCGGCAACCCCTTGGCAAATGCCCTGTTCAAGTTCGACACCGGCGGCCTGGGCATGCCCGGTGGCGGCATAGCCCCCCTGCTGCTCAACTCGCCGACCTTCGGCCCGACCATCAAGATGGGCGTGCTGACCGCAGGCAGCCCGGCGCTCAAGGCTGGCTTTACCGCCTATGCGCCCAGCTGCCAGACGGCGGTGCCAAGCTGCTTCGTCAACGAGTTCCTGCCGAGCCTGGACGCCGCCACTCAGGCGAGCGCGGCCAGCACGTTGCAGACTTACAGCTTCGCCGCCCAGTCGGTGCTGGATTCGGCTGATCCCATCAACCTGGTGTCAGGCATCAAGGCGGACTTCCCGCTGTTTGCCTCCGAGATCGTGGGGGATGGCGCCAGCAGCCTGCCGGATCAGGTGATCCCGAACAGCATTGCGACTGCGCCGCTGGGTGGCACAGAGCCGCTGCTCAAGCTGCTCGGCTTGCAGCCGCTGACGGCAACCGGCGCGGCCAACCACCATGCGGTGCGTATCCTGGCGGGGGGTCACAGCTCGCTGTTGGCACCGGATGAGCACTTCGATCCGACCGGCAAGGTGACCACCGAGCTGCAGACCCAGTTCGCCAGCTTCTTCATGAGTGGCGGTACCGCGGTCAAGGTCACGGATCCTACGCTGATCAAGCAGTAAGTGTGCAGGCTCGAGTGAGCCAGCCAGCAAAACGCCGCCCTCGGGGGCGGCGTTTTTTATGGCGCTCTTTTGATGACGCTATGTTGCTGAAGCCCGACTAGGCCAGCTTGTGATGGCGGTCCAGCCAGCCTTGCAGCAGGCCGACCAGCAGACCCACCAGATGGGCGATGTTGGCGGCGGTATGGCTGCCGAGCAGGTCGAGAAAAACCTTATGACAACAACGACTAGGCCAGCTTGTGGTGGCGGTCCAGCCAGCCTTGCAGCAGACCGACCAGCAGACCCACCAGATGGGCGATGTTGGCCGTGCTGGTACCGAGCAGGTCGAAGAAGCCTAGCACCAGCCAGAACAGCATGAAGCCCATCAGTGCCGGGGGCAGGGCGAAACCGGACTCCGGTTGCAGGCGGCCGCGCAGCCAGAGGTAGCCGAGCAAGGCATAGACCACACCGGAGAGGCCGCCAAACAGCGGGCCGCTGGCGAAGAACTCGGCGATGTTGGGCAGGGCCGCCCCGACTAGCAGCAGAATAAACAGCTTGCCACTCCCCAGGCGCTGCTCTATCTGGCCACCCAGATACCACCACCACAGCAGGTTGAACACCAGATGCAATATGGAGAAATGGATGAAGGCCGGAGTCAGGTAACGCCAGGCCTGCCAATCGGCAAACTGGGCCAGGGTCGGGTGAAATGCCAGCAGATCATAGATGGGCAGGCCGATCGCCTGCAGGGCATAGATAGCGAGACAGGCGATGATGACCAGCAGGGTGAGTGGCCCGGCGTGGTGCAGGAAATCGGTGATGGGATCCGTCATGCCCTTGCTGTAGTCGATGCGGACATCGGCCCGGCCGGATTGCCAGGAGGCTTCCATGTAGCGGGGGTGACTGGGCTCGGCCAGGAAACGCTTCACCTCTAGCTGGGCCTGGGCGACACGCTGCTCGTCGGCGAGCCAGACACTGACGCCAAGCTCTGACTGGGTCAGCTCGCACGGGATCCCCAGAGTGCTGAGGTAGTCGACCAGCGCCTGGGCCATGCGGGCGTTGTCCAGTACCAGCAGCTGTATCATGCCTGCCGGGACGTGCTCATCGGCGCCGCTCATGCATCGCCCGCCTGGATGGGGAACTCCTTGCGCCACGCCTCAAAGCCGCCATCCAGGCTGTAGACCTCCTCGAAGCCCTGTTGCAGCAGGTACTGGGCTGCACCCTGGCTGCTGTTGCCGTGATAGCAGATGACGATGACGGGGGTGTCGAAGTCCACCTCATCCATGAAACGCACCAGACTGCCGTTGGTCAGATGAAAGGCGCCCACCGCATGAGATGTCTCGAATGACTGGGGATCGCGAATATCGACGAGTCTTGCCTCGCCCGCGGCGAGCTTGGTGTGGGCATCCTGGGCGCTGATGTGGGCGAATTGATCCATGACCTTGTCCTGATAGTAACGATAGGGTTGCAGTTTACCCCATGAGCGCGCCTGCGCTAAGGGGGCAATCTCCTCTGGGCATCTCGGCGAGGGCCTGAGCGCAATTTTCTTCAATACCCGGGCCTGTCATGGCCGCTAGGGTGGCCTCCTCTCATCTTGTTGGAGTGTCATTGATGGAAACGAGTCTGCTGTTATCCATGGCCGGGTTTGCTCTGGCCATGTCCATTACCCCGGGTCCCGTCAATCTGGTGGCCCTCAGCAACGGGGCCCGATATGGCTTTCGTGCCAGCCTGCGGCACGTGGTCGGGGCTACCCTGGGTTTCATCTTGTTGTTATTGCTGATGGGATTGGGCCTGGGCACCCTGTTATCGAGCTGGCCGGTGTTCGGCAGCGCCATCCGTTGGGGCGGGGTGGGGTTTCTCTGCTACATGGCCTGGTTGCTGCTGCGAGATGACGGCACGCTGAGTGCTCAGGAGGGCAAGCCTCCGGCATTCTGGTATGGCGCCATGATGCAATGGCTCAACCCCAAGGCGTGGCTGGCGGCCAGCATGGGGGTTGGTGCCTATGGCGCGCTAGGAGGGCTGGGGCAGGTACTGCAGTTTTGCTTGTTGTACCTGGTGATCTGTCTGGCATCGATTGCCTGCTGGGCTTATGCAGGCAGCCAGTTGCGGGAGGCATTGTCATGCCGGCGTCGACTGCGCTGGTTCAATCGCGCCATGGCGGCGCTACTGCTGCTCAGCGGCCTCTATCTGGTGATGGAACCCTGATCTTGAGCACTCTGGGCCACTGGCCTGCTTCCCCATCACTCATCGCAGTGGACGTCTTGGCGCGACATCTGGGCACGATACTGGCCCGGAGTGGCGGCGACCAAGCGTTTGAACTGGCGCTGGAAGTGGGCCTGATCGGCGAAGCCACTCGCCAGGGCGACATCGGCCAGGGATTGCCCCCGCTGTAACAGCATGCGAGCGTGGCGAATACGCTGGTTGAGCAGGTAGGCGTGGGGCGTCATGCCGTAATGACGGTTGAAGGCGCGCACGAAGTGGGAGGGGCTGAGTTCGGCCACGGCGCTTAGCTGTTGCAAGCTGAGCGCATTGGCGCAGTCGTCCTGCATCAGCTCGGCGGCCCGTTGCAGGCGCGGGGGCGGGCGATCATCCCACTTGGCCGGGGTCAGGCGATGCAGTAGCTGGTGGCCGAATCCGTGGCAGGCCACCTGTTTGGCCAGGGTATCCTGGCTGCTATCGACCAGGATGCGATAGAGGCTTGCCAATAGGGAATAGAGCAGGGGATCCCGACTGGCGGTCATGTCGAAGGGGCGAAATTCGCTGCCCAGACCCGCGTCTTGTTGCTGGCCCCCCAGCCAGTCGAGGTCGAGATAGAACATCAGATAGGACCAGGGCTGATCCGAGACGGGGTTGCAGGCATGGACCTCTTCCGGGTTCATCAGCACCAGCGTGCCGCTGCCAACGCTCTGCCAGCTGCGCTGATTGAGGTAGTGGCTGTGGCCGCCGGTAATGGCACCGATGGAGAAGTGGGCATGACTGTGTTTGTCATAGCAGACGCGCCGGCCATCTTGCACCGAGCGCGCCTCGATAAAAGGCAGTTCAGGGTCACGCCAGAACCTGTGACTGTCCGGGGTGCCCCTGGGGTGGCTCACGACCTCATCACCGAGCAATATCCGGGGCATGGCTGCCATGGATAGCAGGATGAAATGGGTAAAGGAGCCATGTCAGCCGCCCAGATAGGCTTGGCGCACTGCGGGATTTGACAACAAGGCGGCGCCCGAGTCTTGCAGCACCACCCGGCCGTTCTCCAGCACATAGCCTCTGTCCGCCAGCTTGAGTGCCTGGTTGGCATTTTGCTCCACCAGGAAGATGGTCATGCCCTTCTCCCTCAGCTGTAAAATGGTGTCGAAGATCTGTTGGATGATGATGGGGGCCAGGCCGAGGGAGGGCTCGTCGAGCAGCAGCAGGCGCGGCTTGCTCATCAGGGCCCGACCTATGGCCAGCATCTGCTGCTCGCCCCCGGACATGGTGCCCGCCCGTTGTTCCAGCCGTTCATGGAGCCGTGGGAACATGGTGAACACCTGTTGCAGCAGACCCTCTTGCTCATGCTTGTCGACGAAGAAGGCGCCCATGCGCAGGTTCTCCTCCACCGTCAGTCGGGCGAAGATACGCCGCCCTTCTGGCACCACGGCGATGTCTTTGCGCATGATGCGGGCCGTGGTGAGGGAGGTGATCTCTTCTCCCTCGAACCAGATGCTGCCGCTACTGGGTTTGGGTTCGCCACAGAGCGTCATCAGCAGCGTAGTTTTACCGGCGCCGTTGGCCCCGATCAGGGTGACTATTTCGCCTTCTTTTACCTCGACACTGACGTCGTGCAGGGCCTGGATCTTGCCGTAATGGGTCGATACGTTGCGAAGTTCTAACATCTTTTTGTCCTTACGACTCGCCCAGATAGGCCTTGATCACTGCCGGATTATTACGGATTTCCTCCGGTTTACCCTGAGCCAGTGGGGTGCCCTGGTTGACCACGAAGATGCGGTTGGAGATCTCCATCACCAGCTTCATGTCGTGCTCGATGAGCAACACAGAGACACCGAACTCATCGCGCAGCCCGACGATCAGCTCGTTGAGCTCGTCGGTCTCATGGGGGTTGAGACCGGCTGCCGGCTCATCGAGCATCAACAGTGCTGGCTTGGTGGCCATGCAGCGGGCAATCTCGAGGCGGCGTTGCTGGCCATAAGCCAGGTTACCCGCGGGACGGTTGGCAAGATCCTTGAGGCCCACCTTTTCCAGCCAGAAGGCGGACTGATCCAGCCCCTCCTGTTCGGCGCGGCGAAAAGCCGGGGTCTTGAACAGACCGGAGATAAAACCGGTGTTGAGGTGACGATGCTGGGCGACCAGCAGGTTTTCTACTGCCGTCATGTCCTTGAACAGCCGTACGTGCTGGAAGGTGCGCACCACCCCCTTGCGGGCGATCAGATGGCCGGGTAGCCCCTGGATCTCCTCGCCACGGTAACGGATGGTGCCACCGCTTGGCCGGTAGAAGCCGGTCAGGCAGTTGAAAATAGTGGTCTTTCCGGCCCCGTTGGGACCAATGATGGAGATGACCTCGCCCTGGTCGACATCCAGTTTGACGCCGTTGACGGCCAACAGGCCACCAAAACGCATCGACAGATCAGAGACCTCTAACAACTTCTGATTCATTTTTGCAGCTCCACTTGCTGGGCCAGGGGCATCACGAGCAGCCCATCCAGGTGACGCATCGACAGATCAGAGACCTCTAACAATTTCTGATTCATTTTTGCAGCTCCAGATGGGGGCGAGTCATTGGCAGCAGACCCTGTGGACGCCAGATCATCATGAAGACCATCAGCAGACCGAACATCAGCATGCGGTATTCGTTGAACTCGCGAGCCAGCTCGGGCAGTACCGTCATTACGATGGCGGCCAGCACCACGCCGATCTGGGAGCCCATGCCACCCAGCACCACGATGGCCAGCACAATGGCGGACTCGATGAATACGAAGGACTCGGGGCTGATAAAGCCCTGGCGCGAAGCAAAGAAGCTGCCCGCGAAGCCCGCGAAGCAGGCGCCTATGGTAAAGGCGGTCAGCTTGATGATGGTGGGGTTGAGCCCCAGTGATTTGCAGGCGATCTCATCTTCACGCAGCGCCTCCCAGGCACGGCCAAGGGGCATACGCAGCAGGCGATTGATGACGAACAGGGTGGCAATCACCAGCAGCAAGGCCATCAGATAGACGAAGATCACCTTGTGGTTGGCGTTGTAGGTGATGCCGAAGAAGTCGTGGAAGGTGCCGAAGCCGCCGTCCTTGACGGTGCGGTTGAACTCCAGGCCACCCAGAGTGGGTTTGGGAATACCTGATATCCCGTTCGGGCCACCGGTGAGGGAGGTGAGGTTGTTGAGCAAGATGCGGATGATCTCGCCAAACCCCAGGGTCACTATGGCCAGATAATCCCCCCTCAGCCGCAGCACGGGGAAGCCGAGCAGGAAGCCGAACAGGGCGGCCATGCCCCCCGCGATGGGCAGGCACTCCCAGAAGCTCAGCCCGAAGTAGGTGTTGAGCAGGGCATAGCTGTAGGCGCCGACCGCGTAGAAGCCGACATAACCGAGATCGAGCAGACCCGCCAGACCGACCACCACGTTCAGCCCCAGACCCAGCATCACGTAAATGAGCGTAAGAGTGGCGAGATCCACGGCACCACGGGAGGCCATGAAGGGCCAGCTTACCGCCAGCAGCAGGGCGATGAGCGCCGCCGTGTTGTAGAGGCGTGGCGCCTGCTCCGGGCTGGGCAGCACCAGCTTGGAGACGCCGCTGGTGGACCCCTTGAACAGTCCCAGGATCTGGCTGCGCAGCAGCTGGAAGCAGAACACCAGCGCCGCCCCACCCAGCAACCAGATCAGGGAGACATCGAGTCGACTGATGACCAGCAGACGGGTGCCTTCCGTCTCAAGCTTGAAGCCGAGCAGCCAGAAAGAGAGCAGCATCAGCACCAGGCTGGCGACGCAGGCGTGAATGAATTGACGTTTCATCATACCTTCTCGACCTCCGGGCGACTCAGGATGCCAATGCTGGCCATGGAGAACGACATCAGGCCGATGATATATGCATGTTTCATCATACTTTTTCGACCTCCGGGCGACCCAGGAGACCGGTGGGCATAAAGAGCAGCACCAGGATGAGCAGGGCGAAGGCCATGACGTCCTTGTACTCGGTGCTGAGGTAGCCGGCGGTGAGCGCCTCGACCACGCCGAGCAACAACCCCCCTATCACGGCACCGGGAATGCTGCCGATGCCCCCCAGCACCGCGGCGGTGAAGGCTTTCAGACCGGCCATAAAGCCGAGGTAGGGGTTGATGACGCCGTAATACATGCCAAGCAGCACACCGGCGACGGCGGCCAGGGTGGCCCCCAGCACGAAGGTAATGGAGATGACCACATGGGTGTCTATGCCCAGCAGGTTTGCCATCTTGATGTCTTCCGAGCAGGCGCGGCAGGCGCGGCCCATACGGGAGCGGTTGATGAACTGGGTCAGCGCCAGCATGGTGATGAAGGTCACCACGAAGATGATGAGCTGCATATAAGAGAGACTGGCCTGGAAGCCATCTTCTGAGCCAAAGTTCCAGCCGCCACTGATCAGGGTCGGCATGGCGATGTCCCGGGATCCCTGGGCCATGCGCATCATGTTCTGCAAGAAGATCGACATGCCGATGGCGGAGATGAGGGGGATCAGACGGTTGCCGCCGCGCAAGGGGCGGTAGGCGACCCGCTCTATGGTCCAGCCATAGGTGCCGGTCACTATGATACTGATGAGAAAGGCAGACCCAAGCAGTATGGCGGTGGTGTCTATACCCATCATCATGAGGGCGGCCATGACCATGAAGGCCACATAGGAGCCAATCATGTAAACCTCGCCATGAGCGAAGTTGATCATGCCAATGATGCCATAGACCATGGTGTAGCCGATGGCGATCAACGCATAGGTGCTACCTATGGTTAATCCGTTCAGCAACTGCTGAACCAAATAAAGAATATGTTCGGACATACTGCGTTCCCTGTACTTGCCCGCAAAGACGTGAGGGGGTGAGCATGCTCACCCCCTCCGGCAGATTTATTATTTGAGTTGAGTAGAGGTGCCGTCGGCATGCCACTCGAACATGCCGAACTCGAAGCCTTTCAGGTCGCCATTTGCAGCCCAGGTGAGGGGGCCCATGACGGTGTCTATGGTGCTGCTCTTGATGGCCTTTTCCACGGCAACCGGGTCTTCACCCGCTTTCTCTATCCCGGCGGCCAGGGTCTGGACTGCCGCATAGGTGGTCCAAACGAAGGGACCGGAAGAGTCCTGACCTTTGGCCTTGAAGGCCGCGACGATCGGGGCGTTGGCTGGCACCAGATCATATTTGTTCGGCAGCGTCACCAGCAGACCCTCTGAGCCCTTGCCACCGATGGCGGAGATGTCCTTGTTGCCTACCCCTTCCGGACCCATGAATTTGACTTTGAAGCCTTTCTCATTTGCCTGGCGCAGGATCAGGCCCAGCTCCGGGTGGTAGCCGCCGTAGTAGACGAAATCGACGTTCTCTTTCTGCAGCTTGGCGATCAGGGCGGAGAAGTCCTTGTCGCCTGCGGTGATCCCCTCGAAGGCCACGACTTTGACGCCAGCCTTGTCCAGAGTGGCTTTCACGCTGGAGGCGATGCCTTCACCGTACTGCTTCTTGTCATGAATGACGGCGACACGCTGGGGCTTGACCACGTCGATGATGTACTTGGCGGCAGTCGGGCCCTGATCGCTATCCAGACCTATGGTACGCAGCACCATCTGGTAGCCACGCTCGGTGATCTTGGGGTTGGTGGAGGCGGGGGTGATCATCAGGACGCCTTCGTCTTCATAGATGTCGGAGGCGGGCAGGGTGTTATCGGAGCAGAGGTGGCCAACCACAAATTTGACACCGTCGTTGATCACCTTGTTGGCGACCGCGACCGCTTGCTTGGGATCGCAGGCATCATCATAGATGACGGCCTCGATCTGCTTGCCCTTGATGCCGCCAGCCTTGTTGATCATCTCGACGGCCATCTTGCCGCCGGTGAATTGCATGTCGCCATATTGAGCGACCGGGCCGGTGACCGGGCCTGCAATGCCAATCTTGATGGTATCGGCGGCATAGGCCATGGAAACAGAACCAAACAGCGCCATAGAAACCGCTGCCCTGACTGCAACCTTGCTCCAGTTATTCATAGATTCGTCCCTTTAATCAGTGGATTGTTTCACACCGGGCAGACTTCCCGCTTGTCCGGCAATGGTAAGGTTCTATCATTCCTGCCCCAGTAATAACAAGCTGTTAAAGATATGGCATAAGGGGGGTTAGGTGGGGGTTAGATGAAGCTTGCTACTATGTATAGACATTTACTTGGTGTTTCATGCTGTTTCGTGTGGGCAACATAAAGTTAACATTCGAATCTTGTTGATTTGATAGCGGAAAAACCTGACGAGTTTTTACTCTGATGAGGCTCCCATTTCGTTCAAAATCTGTTTGCGCAAACTCTGGGCAGCACCTAGATTAGCCAGCATCGGCAATCGCCTGATAGCTCCCGTTAATTTCAAGCCTTTATTCGGGAAATCTGCTAAGGTTCCGCTTTTGATATTCAGGAGACAGAGATGGCCACTATTAAAGATGTCGCCGCGCGCGCAGGCGTATCCATCTCCACCGTCTCACATGTACTCAATCACACCCGTCGGGTCAGCGAAGAAGCAACCCAAAACGTGCTTGAGGCGGTGGCAGAGCTCAACTACGCACCCAATTCGGTGGCGCGCAGCCTCAAGATAAATTCGACCAAGACTATCGGCATGCTGGTCACTACCAGTGCCAACCCCTTCTTCGCGGAGGTGGTGCGCGGGGTCGAGGCTTACTGCTTCGAGCAGGGCTACAGCCTGATCCTCTGCAATACAGAGAACCAGCCGCCCCGTCAGCAGCATTATCTGAGAATGCTGATGGAGAAGCGGGTCGATGGCCTGCTGGTATTGGGCACCGACATCGACACCCCCCTGCGCGACATGCTGCGCATCCACAAGAATGTGCCTCAGGTGGTGCTGGATTGGGGAACCGAGTGCGATTTTGCCAACGTCATCAATGACAACGCCCGCATCGGTGCCCGCATGGCGGTCAGCCACCTGCTGGAGCAGGGTCACCGCAATATCGCCTGCATCACGGGTCAGCTCGACAAGCCAACCACCCAGCAGCGACTGGATGGGGTGCGCGATGCCCTGACCGAGCAGGGGCTCACCTTGCAGGATGAACAGATCTTCGAGGGTGACTACGAGAGTCAGAGCGGCTTCGACCAGATGCTGCATATCCTGGCGCTCGAGCCGCGTCCGACCGCGGTCTTTGCCTTCGACGATCCCATGGCGATAGGCGCCATTTGCGCGGCCTGGGAGGCCGGGGTCAAGGTGCCGGACGATATCTCCGTCATCGGCTATGACGATGTGGAGATGGCACGCTTCTCCAGCCCGCCGCTCACCACTATTCGCCACCCCAAGGCCGAACTGGGTCTGCTGGCGGTGCAACAGCTGGTGAGCCGGATCCGCAACAAGGAGCTGGAAGTCGAATCCATGACGGTGCAGCCCGAACTCATCGTGCGCCGCTCGGTCAAGTCCTTGCGCTAAACCCCTTGGGTGCTACCCATCGAGAAACGGCCACCCCTGCGGGTGGCCGTTTTTATGGGTGATGGTCGGGGATGACCCTGAGCGGCACTTATTGTTGCAGACCCTGCATTGAAGGCTCGACTCCCGCCCAGAAAAAAGGCCCCTCGCGGGGCCTTTTCATTCATATGGAGCAGGGGATCAGTGACCGCCCTGTGCCTTGGGAGGGACCGACTCGTCGAACTCCTTGAGCGGCTCATGTTTGGACGCCAGGAAGGTGTAGATAACCGGCAGTACGAACAGCGTGAACAGGGTGCCGATGGCCAGACCGGCGACGATGACGATACCGATACTGAAGCGCTGGGCTGCGCCAGCACCGGCGGCGTACAGCAGCGGGATCAGACCCGCTATCATGGCCGCCGTGGTCATCAGTATGGGGCGCAGTCGCACCTTGGCTGCCTGCATCACCGCTTCCATACGGTTCCTGCCGTGCAGCAGCTGTTCTTCTTTGGCTACCTCACAGATCAGGATGCCGTGCTTGGTAATCAAACCAACGAGGGTGATCAAGCCCACCTGGGAGTAGATGTTCATGGTCGCCAGACCCCAAGCCAGGGCGATCAAGGCGCCACTGATGGCCAGGGGAACCGATACCATGATCACCAGCGGGTCACGGACGGATTCGAACTGGATGGCCAGCACCAGGAAGATGATGGCCAGTGCCAGCGCGAAGGTGGCATAGAGCGCATTGCCTTCGGTGACAAACTGACGCGCCTCACCCATGAAATCGTAACGATAGCCCTGGGGCAGGGTGGAAGCCGCTTCCGTTTCTAACCAGCCGATCGCATCGCCCATGGCAACACCCGGAGTAGGTACTGCACCTATGGTCGCCGAGTTGAGCTGGTTGAAGTGGGGCAGGGCGCGTGGCTCACCGACCACATCTATGGTGATCAGGCTGCCAAGGGGCACTGAGCGGCCATCGGCGGCGCGCACATAGTAGCCCTTCATCGACTCGGGGTTGAGGCGGTACTTGCGTTCCACCTGCGGGATCACCTCATAGGAGCGGCCATCCAGATCGATACGATTGACGTAGCCATCCGCCATCATGGTGCCCATGGTGACGCCTATGTCCTGCATGGTGATGCCGTAGGCACCCGCCTTGTCCTTGTCGATGCTGATCTTCATGGTGGCAGAGTCGTAGTTCAGATCGAGATCCGAGTAGACAAACTGACCACTGGCCTGAGCGGCGGCCAGCACTTCGCTCGCCACGATGAACAGGCTTTCAAAGCTGTTTGGTGTGGTGATGACGAACTGGATCGGCAAGCCGCTGGACGCACCTGGCAGTTCGGGGAACTGGAAGGTGGTGATGGACATGCCTGGCACATTTTTGACAATGGCTCCGACTCGATCCAGCACCTCTTTCTGGCTGGCTTCCCGCTCGCTCCAGGGTTTCATGGAGGCGATACCGAATGCCTGGTTGGCATTGAACAGGCCGGAGAAGACCTGGGAGTAGGCGATCTCGGGCTGATCATCCAGCACCTTGTTCACCTCCGCCATGGTGTTTTCGATGTAGTCCAGGTTGGCGTTCGAGGGCGCCGTACCCAGCACCGCCATGACCCCTTTATCTTCGGAGGGGGCCAGTTCGCTCGGGATGAACTTGAACAGCAATGGCAGACTGCCAAAGACGATGACCGCGAAGACGATGACCACGATGCGTTTTTGCATCACGGCATGGAGCATGCGGTCGTAGCGATCCGTCATGCGCTCGAGCAGATGATGCACAGTGCTCTCGAATTTGCTCGGTTTGGCATTGGCCTTGAGCATCACGGAACACATCATGGGGGAGAGGGTCAGGGCGATGATGCCCGACACGAACACGGCCCCCGCCAGGGTCAGCGCAAACTCCTTGAACAGCGAGCCGGTGATGCCGCCCATCAGTGCGATAGGAGCATACACGGCCGCCAGGGTCAGGGTCATGGCGATGACGGGCACGGCTATCTCCCGGGTGCCTATGATGGCGGCCCGGAAGGGCTCCTCACCCTCCTTGATATGCCTGTCCACGTTCTCCAGCACCACGATGGCGTCATCCACCACCAGACCGATGGCGAGCACCATGGCAAGCAAGGTCATGAGATTGATGGAGAAGCCAAAGATGTCCATCACCATCACGACCCCGATGAGACTCAAGGGGATGGTGATGATGGGGATGATAACGGCGCGGAACGAGCCCAGGAACAGGGTGATCACCACCAGTACGATGGCCGCCGCCTCAATGATGGTCTTGATAACCTCGTGGATCGATTCATTGATGGCCACGGTCGAGTCATAGAGGACGTTCATCTCCATGGTGCTCGGCATGTTGCGTTTGAGGCTTGGCAGCATCGCCAGCACATCGTGGGCGATGTTGATCGGGTTGGCGGTCGGGGAGGCGTTGACGGCCATGACCACGGCTTCGCGGCCGTTGGCGGTGGCACGATAGATGTCGTGGCTCTTCTCCAGGCTGACTTTGGCGATGTCGGACAGACGGATCACCTTGCCTTCCCGGGTCGATACAACCAGTCGTTCCAGTTCGGCAGTATTGGTGACTTGAGTCTTGGCATCCCCGTTGAACAGCATGAAATAGCCGGTGGACTGACCGGTTGCCGACTGATAGTTGTTGCTGTTGAGCACCGTCATCACGTCAGTTGCGGTCAGGTCGAAGGCGGCCATCTTGGCCGGATCCAGCCAGACGCGCAGGGCAAACTCGGTACCGCCATACAGATCCACTTTGGAGACGCCGCCCACAGTGAACAGCTGGGGTTTGACGACCCGCTCCAGGTAGTCGGTGATCTGGCTGGAGTTCAGCTCAGGACTGGTGACACCCAGATAGAGCACCGCCGTGGTCGACCCTGTGGAGGAGGTGACCGAAGGGTCTTCCGACTCTTTGGGCAGCTGGGAACGTACCGAGTTCACCTTGGCCAGTATGTCTGACAGCGCGGCGTTCGGGTCGGTATTCAACTTCATGAATGCCGTCACGGTCGAGCTGCCCAGCTGGCTGGACGAGGTCATGAAGTCGATGTTGTCGGCCTGGGCTATCGCCTGTTCCAGGGGTTGGGTGATGAAACCCTGGATCAGATCCGAGCTGGCGCCGTAGTAGCTGGTGTTGACCGTGATGACGGTATTGATCACCTCGGGGTATTCGCGCACCTGCATCTTGAAGATGGCCTGGAAGCCGAGCAAGGCGATCAGAAAACTGATCGAGATTGCCAGCACGGGCCGCTTTATGAATATGTCAGTAAATCGCATTACAGATCTCCGCGCTTACAGCATCGGTGCTTGTGCCGGGACGGCCAGGGCATCGTTTTTCTCAACTTTGACCTTGGTGTCGTTACTCAATCGCACCTGTCCAGACAGCACCACTTCATCACCGGCCTTGATGCCGCTCAGGATATGGGCGTCATTGCCGCGGCGCTCGCCAACCTTGACCACATGTTGGGTGACACGTTTGACGCCGTCCTTCTCCTGGATGACGTAGACGTTCTGGCCATAGAGGGTGAAGGTGATGGCATTTTGGGGCAGCACGACCTGGTCTTTGATGGTGGGCAGCACAATGCTGGCGCGGGCAAACATGCCGGAGCGCAGTTTACCGCCATTGTTCGGGATGTCCGCCTGGACCTGGATCAGGCCGCTCTGATAGTTGACCGCCGGCTCGATGGCGCTGATCTTGCCGCTGAACTCGGTTTGCGGGTAAGCATCCACGCTGATCTTGATGGTCTGGCCCAGGGATATCTTGGAGATATCGGTCTGGGGCACGGTAAAGCGCAGACGCATCACGCTGATATCTTCCAGACGCACTATCTCGGTACCCGGTTCCATGTACTGGCCGAGGAAGACATTACGCAGACCGACGACACCCGCGAAAGGCGCGCGTACTTCCCGGCGGGCTATGGTCGCCTTCAGACTCTCAATATCGGCCTCCAGGGAGCGATAGCTGGCCTCGGCATCATCGAGCTGGTCACGGGAGATGGAGTTCTTCGTATAGAGGTTCTTGTAGCGCTCGAACTTGGCTCGGGCGGCAGGCAGTCTGGCGGTGGAGGAGCGCAGGTTGGCTCTCTCAACACCCGAATCCAGGCTGATCAGCAGTCGATCGGCGGTGACGGCCATGCCTGATTCGAAGGCGATCTTGTCTATGGTACCCGCCAGTTCGGTCGACAGCGTGACCCCCTGGTTTGGTTCGACGAAGCCAATTGCCTCTATGGTCGGGACCCAGTCCTGGGGCTTGATAACCATGGAGGTGACAGGGAATTCGGGCTCTGGCCTGTTGGCCATGAACTCGGCGATCTTCTTCTGCTTGAACATATTGAAGCCGATAACACTGCCAAACAGGGCCAGCGCGATCAGCAACATGATGGCCATCCACTTTTTCATGAACAGATTCCTGATAGAGAAGTTTTAGGGTTGTAATATGGCTTGCCAACTGGCGCGTATCACGGCTTCCTGCTGTGTATCGGTCAGGGTCAACTTATGCCCCCTGCATTGTTGTAGCAAGAGGGCAACACTGTCCAGGCTGAGGGATTGCAGCACCCTCAGCGGTAAATCGATAAACAGTCCTGTTATACGACCTCGCTCAAAAAACCGATCTAATGGTTCCCATAGCGCCATGATGACGGGGTCGCGTTCCAGTTCCGAGGCCAAAGGCGAGCACTCATACTGCAGTTTGCAGATGATGGCATTCGGGTCGGACGTAAAAATGTGATGAATATTGAGCCACAACTGTCGGTATTGCTCGAAAGATGTCTCTTCTATATTCACGTCATTCAGTATCTGCTCACGGCACCCCATGATGGTGTGCCGATAAAGCTGGCGGATCAAATCTTCCTTGTCGCTAAAATAACGATAAATAGTTCCAGTTGCTACCTTCGCTTGCTTGGCGACCATGGCAATGGAGAGCCCATGGAAGCCCTGCTCGGCGAGAATATCGTGTGCGGCATCGAAGATGCGCTCTTTCTTGTTCATGGTCCTTGGGATGCCACTGAATGAACGTTCATTCATTTTAGGGGCATGTGAGGGCAAGTCAAGGAGGTAGAAGCAGTAGAAACAGGGGATCCTGGTGCCAAATCAGGCCTAATGGCTGATTAGTTGTTACAAATGCTGCCAAGTGATTGAAAAAACAGCACTTGAATCAATGAAATAAAAAAAGAGTAGACAAGCAGGCTCAGGTAATGAATAATCCGCCCCGTTCGACAGCGTGGCGCCCGTAGCTCAGCTGGATAGAGCGCTGCCCTCCGGAGGCAGAGGTCACAGGTTCGAATCCTGTCGGGCGCACCATCAAACGTGCGCTGATTAGCGGGCGTGTTGTGGAACAAAACAGCTGTGGTGGCTGTAGCTCAGTTGGTAGAGTCCCGGATTGTGATTCCGGTTGTCGTGGGTTCGAGCCCCATCAGCCACCCCATTTAAGCTGTAGAGTGACAGTTAGTTCGGTATGCGAAGGTGGCGGAATTGGTAGACGCGCTAGCTTCAGGTGTTAGTGCCTTAGGGTGTGAGGGTTCGAGTCCCTCTCTTCGCACCATGCTGACTGTAAGCAAAGGATGACAAAGTCATTTTTTGTGTGGCAGTACAAAATTTCTCGGTGATTAGCGCAGCCCGGTAGCGCATCTGGTTTGGGACCAGAGGGTCAAAGGTTCGAATCCTTTATCACCGACCATCTTTAGAAAAACCCCGCTTAGGCGGGGTTTTTTGCATTCCGGATCCTGCGATTCGGCCCTCTCTGTTCAGAGCCAGGCCTCGCCATCAGCAGGCAAACGCCACAGGATCAGTGCTCAGGGGCACTAGGCGACAGACATCCTCATGACCATATCCCTCCAAGGCATCAAGTTGGCTGATCAACAGAGAGTCGAGCCCGGTCAGCTGGTTGGCCTGGCGCAAGGTGGCGATCAAGTGGTCATGGCGACTATCTGTCTGCGTCTGTTCGAAGTAGATGGGGCGCACGCCACGCAGTATGGCCATCTGATTGAGCAAGGGCCTATCGCTGGAGAGGGCCCAGAGCGGGTTGTCGAGATGGGTGCGGGAGAGGGCGATGACGGCAGCGCCCTGGCGAGTCAGCACGGCAATACCGCACCCCTTGTTCTGTCCGAAGGCGGAGATCATGGCAGCCAGCGCCATGCCGTGGCCGGGTTGCTCCTGTGAGCCGATCTTCTGCCAGAGTGGCTGCCCGAATAGCGCCTCTTGCTCTGCACCGAGGGCGATGCGGGCCATGGCCTCAACGGCTTCACCAGGATAACTGCCTGCGGCAGATTCCGCCGAAAGCATCACGGCGTCGGTACCGTCCATGACCGCATTGGCGACATCCAGCACCTCGGCCCGGGTTGGCATGGGGTTGGTTATCATGGACTCCATCATCTGGGTCGCCGTGATCACCGGGCGACCAAGCAGGCGACAGCGCTGGATTAGTCTCTTCTGGACGCCGGGCAGTCTGGCGTCGCCTATCTCGACGCCCAGATCCCCTCTGGCCACCATGATGATGTCGGCGGCGCGGATGACGTCATCCATGGCCTCGACGGAGGCGACCACCTCGGCCCGCTCCACCTTGGCAACGATGGCGGCCCTGCTGCCGGTGGCCCGGATCAATTGCCGCGCCTCCTGCAAGTCTGCCGCACTGCGCGGGAAGGAGACGGCGACGAAGTCGGCGCCCAACTGGTGCGCCGTCACGATGTCCAGCTTGTCTTTCTCAGTCAGGGCCGGTGCGCTCAGGCCGCCCCCCAGCACGTTGATCCCCTTGCGATTGGACAAGACGCCCCCGATCAATACTCGGGTGTAGACCCGGTTCTTTGCAATGTGCTCCACCTTGAACTGCAGGCGGCCATCGTCGAGCAACAACATGTTGTCGACCCTGACCTCATTGACCAGTTCGGGGTAATCGAGGCCGACGCGCTCCTGGTTGCCCTGCGTGGGATCCAAACTGGCATCCAGAATGAAACCATCCCCCGGCAGCAGTCGTATGCTGCCCTCTGCGAAGCTGGCGATCCGGATCTTGGGGCCTTGCAGATCGGCCAGTATGCCGATGTGCACCCCGAGCCGGGTCGCAACCTCGCGGATCCGCCGGGCGAGTTGCTGATGCTGTTCACTGGAGCCATGGGAGAAGTTGAGTCGAAACACATTGGCTCCCGCCAGGATCAATTTTTCCACCATCTCCCTGGAGGAGCTGGCCGGGCCTAGGGTAGCGATAATCTTGGTTTTACGCATGGGGTGGACTCTCTGTCTGGGGGCGTGACATAAAAAAGGTGGTCAAGAGACCACCTTTTTATTGGGTTCATTTGCGTGATGGTCAGTAGTTGACGACTTTTTTGGCTTTCCACACCGTCAGGGCGAGCAACATGGAGATGACCGAAGCACCAAGCCAGAAGTACTGGGCACTGCTGAAGTCGTAGTGAGTGACCCCGTCGACCACGCTGGTCTTGATGAGGGCGGCGGAGACCAGCTCCTGGCCGGAGGCGGCGATGTAGGAGCAGAGGCCGATGAAGCCTTTCACGGCGCCGACGGCGGTCTTGGGCATCAGGTCACAGGCGGTCAGACCGGCCAGGAACACCACCAGACCACCGATGGAGTAACCGATCAGGGAGAGGGCGACGGCGTCCATCATGCGGCTCTGGGGGCCCCAGAACATCAGGCACATACCGGCGATGTTGGCCAAGCCGTACAGCAGGGTCGGGATGTGGCGGTTGGAGTTGAATACCTTGTCGGAGATGATCCCGGCCAGGATGGCGCCGACGAAACCGGCGATGGGGTAGGCGGACATGGCAAAGCCGGCATCGATCAGGCTGTATCCCTTCTGCTCTTGCAGATAGAGCACGGCCCAGGAGCTCATGGCGTAGCGGGACATGTACATGAAGGCACAGGCGGCGGCGATGAGCCAGACGGTCGGCTGCTTGAGGATGAACATCTGGGCGCGGCGGATCTCGGCCGGCTCGACTTTCTTGGCGATCTCCGGCTCTTCACCGAAGGCGACGGCAGGCTCGGGCAGGGCATAAGTCTGCGGGCGGTCCTTCAGGGCCAGGAACATGAAGATGGCGGCGATCCCGGAGGCAATACCGGCCCCGATGAAGCCCGCTTGCCAGCCGAAGTAGCTGACGACGGTCGCGGTCAGTATCCAGGAGATGCCTTCACCTATATTGCGGGAGCCGCCCCAGATGGAGTAGACGGATCCACGCTGCTTGGGGGAGAACCACTGGAAGATGGAGACGCAGGAGGGCGCCGAGCCGATGGACTGGAACCAGCCGTTCAGGCCCCACATCAGCACCAGGAAGAAGGTGGCCGTGTTCATGCCCATGAAGATGGTACAGACGGCGGAGGCGCCCAGGGCGACCGACATGAAGCGGCCTATGTTGGCGTAATCCGACAGGAAGCCATTGGAGAACTTGCCGACCGCGTAGGTGAACAGGAAGGCCGAACCGATGACACCCAGTTCATCCAGGGTGACGATCCCGGCATCCAGCAACGGTTTCTTGACCACGTTAAGGCTCATGCGAACCACATAAAACATGGCGTAGCCCAGTACCAGGCCCAGGAATACCTGCCACTGATACTTGCGATAGATGGATCTTATCTTGTCCGGCGAGGCGTCCATGACCGGAAGGTCGGCTCGCGTCTTGAAGAAGTTGAACATGGTACTCTCCGTGAATAATTGGGTACTAAAGTGCAGAGATGTTCTGCCATAGTGCAAAGTTGCTCTGCCGTCCTTGGCATAGTAGGTAGGGATAACAGGGGTCAGCAAAGCCGAGAATTTGGGTCAGAGATGACTCAACTGACTGATTTGATGAGTCATAAATGACATCTTCCGGCTGGTTCGATCTGGGGGGATCACCGAAAATGAGAGGGATGAATGGGGGGGAATGGGTCAGGAGTGGCTCATGCCACCGACCACGAATATTTCACCATGTTCCGGATCTTTGAGCTGTCGCACAAAATCCGTTCACCACAGGATGCGTCCCCCCTTATGCAGAGCCCTTGCCGACCGTTGTTCATACTCACTATCGCCTGCTGGCTGTGCAGCGCTGGGGTTCAGGCGGCAGCGCTGACCGTGCTGACCTCTTTCTCGGAGAGCCCGACTCAGGCCATGGTGGAGGGATTTACCCAGCGTCATCCCGAGGTCAAGATTGAGGTTATCTACCGACGCACCCTCTCGGCCCAGCGGCTGCTGAGCCAGTGGGATGGCGCCCCTGTCGACATGGTGCTCTCCTCCTCCCCCACCTTCTTCCACTCTCTGGACAAGGCGGGCCTGCTCGCCCGCTTGCCCGTGCACACCCAGCCTCCCGCCTGGTTGAGTCCGCATATTCTCGGCCTGGACGGCAAGGTGGCCGTGGTCGGCTATTCCGGGATCGGCATCATGTATAACAGGCGCTATCTCGAGAAATACCGGCTGCCGGTGCCGCACGACTGGCAGAGTCTGGCGGATCCGGTGTTCATGGGGCATGTGATGATGAGTTCTCCCTCCCAGTCCGGCACGACCCACATGATGGTGGAGAGCATCTTGCAGCAATATGGCTGGCAGCAGGGCTGGGCCATCCTGATGCAGATCGGCGGTAATCTCTCCGCTATCACGGCGCGCAGCTTCGGGGTCAGTGATGGCATCAGCCGTGGCCTGGCAGGGGCGGGGCTGGTCATAGAGAGCTATGCCCGCACCAGTCAGGCACACTTCGACTACATAGGTTTCACCCCCCTGCGTCAGGGCGCGATACTACCGACCTACCTGGCGGTGATGCAGGGCAGCCAACAGTCGGCGTTGGCGGGTCAGTTCATCGACTTCCTGCTCTCCGCCGAGGGACAGGCCGTGGTCGGTACTTCCGAGATGGCGAAGGTGACACTCACCGAACCGCAACTGGCGCAGCAGACGGACTTCGTGCTCGACAAGGAGTTGCTCTATCGCCGTGCCAGTCTGCTAAAAGTGCTGTTCGAGCAGACCATCACCCAGCAACTGCCCAGCTTGCGGCTGACCTGGCGAGGCATCGACGAAGCCGATGGGAACGGGAGCGGCAGAAGGGCCGCCCTGATCGCGCAGGCCAGAGTGCGGGCCAGCACACCGCCGCTTACCGAACAGCAGGCGCAGGATCCGGCACTGTTGGCGCTGTTTGACGATTTCTACGAAGGGGACAAGGCGAGCCCGCAGGCGGAGCGCATGCTGCATCAATGGCGTCAACTCACCCAGGACAACCTGAATGCGGCCATGGCGCTGGTCGAACAGGCGGCGCAGCCATGAGGGGGAGAGGCTGGTGGCTGCGCTGGCCCAGCACCCTGGGACGGCGGCTCACCCTGGCCTTCATCGCCATCACGATACTGACCCTTGGCATGGGGGTTACCGCTTATGTGATGTGGGACAGGCTCGGTCGCCAGGTCGGGATGATCGTCGAGGAGAACCTGCCGGCTATCGACGGGGCCTACCAGTTGGAGCGCGCCAGCTCGCGCCTGCTGTTGCAGCTGGCCCAGCTCAGGGACACGGGGGATCTGGGTGACTATCAGCGCCTCTCCCGTCAGGTATCGACGACCTTGCAGGAGATGCGCCAGGCCTCCCTCGCCAGTTCCCCTGACCACAAGGAAACCCCGAGCCAACGTCAGACCTTCGCCGAGTTGGGGGGGCAGGTAGAGCGTCATGCGGGCTACCTGCGTCAGCAGCTGGATCATCAGGCCACATTGGCACAGATACAAAAACGCAGCGCCTGGCTGCATCAGGATCTGGTGGATGAGGTGGCCCCTCTGCTGCAAGAGGTGGAGTGGCACCTGACGGCGATGGTCGAGGACAAGAAGCAACAGGGCACCCTGGGGGAGATCATCAAGGAGTTCTCTACCCTGCAGGATCTCACCTTCAAGGAGAATGAGCTGCAGAGCCTGGTGGAGGAGGTGATCAGCCAACGCTATCAACAGGATCTGGAGAGCGCCTTCCTGTTTATCGGCTACAAGATTGCAGAGATAGACACCCTGACGGCCCGTCTCGCCGATTACCCCTCGACGGTGAGTTATCGTCAGATCCTCAAAGAGATAGTGACCCTGGTCAAACCCGGCGGCCAGCTGCAACGGCTGCTAGGGGAGGATGTGCGCACCCAGCAACAGCTCATCGCATTAGGTCCCCTGCTCGATCGCTCCGTCTCCCGCTACCATGCCAGGGTGAGCCTGCTGGTCACCGATGCCAACCACGCCCTGCGTACCCTGGCGCAGGACAGCAGCCGTCAGGTGGCAACCGGCAAGCGGGTGATCCTGGTGGTACTGGGTACCTCGGTGCTGATCAGTGGCTTCGTACTGGTGGTATTGATCGGACGGCGGCTGATCCAGCGTCTCGATATCCTCAGTCAGGATCTGGCCGGGGTGGCGGCCGGCCAACTGGATCAGCCCATCAAGACGGTGGGGCGTGATGAGATAGGGCGGCTGGGGGAGAGCCTGCGCAGCTTCTGCGAGCAGTTGCAGCAGATGGAGAGAACCAATGCCCTCAATCTCATCAACAATACCCAGGCCAGTCTGATTACCTGCTACCCGGATGGCACCATAGAGTCGGTCAACCCCAGTGCGTTGGCCCTGTTTCAGCAGACAGCCATCGAGCCGGATCAGCCGCTCTGGCAAGTGTTCCCCGGGGAGGCGGGTGCCCAACTGGCGGCACAATTCCAGCCCGATCAGCCCTTGCTGCAGACCGGCAGCAGTGAGTGCACCCTCTCGGCCGAGCTGGCGGGAGAGCTGCGCTTTCTCCATTTCAATTTCCGCCGCTTCGAACAGGCCAGGAGGCCAAAGTTCATCATCACCATCACGGATGTGACCCGCCAGGAGCTGACGGCCCGTGAGTTGGGGCGGCTGGTGGCGGAGCGCACCCTGGCGCTGACCGAGAATAACCAGCGGCTGGCCGAGGAGGTGACCCAGCGGGAGCAGGCGCAGCGCCATTTGCTGCAAACCCAGGATGAACTGATCCAGGCCGCCAAGATGGCGGTGGTGGGTCAGGCCATGACCAGCCTGGCCCACGAACTCAATCAACCCCTGTCCGCCATGATGACCTACCTCTATACCAGTCGGGTGAAGCTGGCGGCCAAGGAGGGTCAGGGGCTGGGCGAAGAGCTGGACAAGATAGAGCGGCTGGCCCAGCGCATGGGCCGCATCATCACGGCGCTGCGCAATTTTGCCCGCAAGTCGCCAACAACCAGTGCTTTGTGCCGCCTAGACTTGCATGAACTGGCAGAGCAATCCTTGCTGCTGGTGGAGAACAGGGCCAAGCGTGATGGCTGTCGTTTGTCCAATGAGCTGCCCGCCGATCTCTGGATCCAGGCCGACCCGGGTCTGGTGGAGCAGGTACTGGTCAATCTGTTGGTGAATGCGCTGGATGCCATCGCTGGCCGGGAGCGACGGGAGATCAACCTGTTTGCGATCGAATTGGGGGGCGGGCGGCTGGGCATTGCGATCTGCGACAGTGGTCCCGGCTTCGACGAGGCCATGTTGCCCAAGCTGTTCACCCCCTTCACCACCAGCAAAGCGGTGGGGCTGGGATTGGGGCTGACCATCTGCCGCTCCTTGCTGGAACGTTGCCATGGTCAAGTCTGGTTGGGCTCTGCCCTGTCCAGGGGCGCCATGGTGGTGCTGGAATTTGTTGCCGATAAGGTCGATGTGTCCACGGGCGCCGACGGCCATGCATGACGGAGTATTGCCCATGTTGTTAACCCGCAGTCGTATCCCCGATGTGCTCCTGGTGGATGACGATGAAGATGTGCTGGACTCTTATTGCCATCTGCTCACCCTGTCCGGCTATCAGCCGAAGGCGACCACCAGTCCGGAGGAGGGGTTGGCCCTGCTGGACGCGCACTGGCCCGGAGTGGTGATCTCAGACATCTATATGCCGGCGATGAATGGCCTGGATCTGCTGGCCGAGCTGCAACGGATCGATGCCGAGATCCCGGTGATCCTGATCACGGGCCATGGCGACATACCGCTGGCGGTCAAGGCGGTCAAGCAGGGTGCCTTCGATTTTCTGGAGAAGCCCCTGAACCCGGAGGCGCTGCTGGCGCTGCTGGCCAGGGCGCTCGAACAGAGGCGCAACATACTGTCCCATCGCAGCGAGATCCAGACGGCGGTCGATCATCAACTGATCGGCACCAGTCCGCAGATAGTGGCCATCCGCCAGCAGCTCAACCAGTTGGCCCAGACCGACAAGGATCTGATGCTGGAGGGGGAGCCTGGCTGCGGACGCCATACTCTGGCCACCTTGCTGCACAGCATCAGCGATCGCAAGGAGGGTCCCCTGCATGTCCATGATGGCGCCACCTCCCCCGAACTGGCCGAGATCAGGGCGAGCCTGACCCTCTGTGCCAAAGGGACGCTGGTCTTGCAGGCTCCCGCCCGGCTCAGCCCGGAGAGCCAGCGTTGGCTGGGGAGTTATCTGCTGGAGCAGGAGCGCAATGGCAACAAGGCGCAGCGCACCATCGCCTTGTTTGATGAGGCCCCGGAGCGGCTGGTGGAGCGGCATCTGCTGATGCCCGAGCTCTATTACTATCTCTCTCAGGTTAGGATCAAGCTGCCTCGCCTGGCCGAGCGCAGCTGTGACATCATTCCCCTGTTTCGCACCTTCCTGCGTCAGGGCTGCAAGCGGATAGGCCGGCCCCTGCCCCAGGTGGACAGACCCTATCTCGAGACCCTCAAGCGCCACCAGTGGCCCGGCAATATCCGGGAGCTGCGCAACGTGGCCGAGCTCTATGCCGTGGGCATCATCAAGCTGGCCGGGGTTGAGCGAGCCATACCGGCTGCCAATGCCCGGGAGCCCCTCGACGACCTGGTCGAAGAGTACGAAAAGCGCATCATAGAGGACACGCTCTTCCTCTTCTCCGGCCGGGTGGCCGAGGCCGCCAACTACCTTGGTATCCCCCGTAAAAAACTCTACCTGCGCATGAAAAAACATAATCTGGACAAGGAGTTGTTCAAGCCACAGAGCTGATCAGGCTCACCCTGAGCCATCAGAGCCATCAGAGCCATCAGAGCCATCAGGGCCATAAGGGCCATCAGAGCCATCAGAGCCATCAGGGCCATCAGAGCCATCAGACTGAGTCATCAGACTGAGCCATCAGAGCCTGAACTGGCGAATGGTGATCGCCAGCTGCTGGCTCTGCTCTCCTAATTGGGCGCAGGTCAGGCGTACCTGCTCCAGGCCCGTCAACATGGCGCGGCCATTGCTGGCGACGGCTTGCAGGTTCTGGTTTATCTCGCCACTGACCTCGCTCTGCTCATGAGCCGCGACCCTGATCTGATCGTTCATCTGGTTGATGATGACGATGGCCTGGCTCATCTGGCCGAGGTTGGCACGGGTCTGATGGGCCTGAGCCACCACCTGGTGGCTCTGTTTGCTGCTGGCGCCCATCCGCTGCACCGCCAGCTGACTGCCCTGCTGCAATCGCTCTATCATCTGCTGTATCTCCCCGGTGCTGTGCTGGGTCTTGCTGGCCAGGTTGCGTACCTCGTCGGCCACCACGGCGAAACCCCGCCCCTGTTCCCCGGCGCGAGCGGCCTCGATGGCGGCGTTGAGCGCCAGCAGGTTGGTCTGCTCGGCGATGCCACGGATCACCGCCAGCACGGTCGAGATGTGCACCACATCCTGCTCCAACCGGGTGACACCCTGCTCCGATGCCTGAATATCCAGGACCAGCGCCTCCAGGGCCGTCACCGTCAGATGCAGATCCTCGCTGGCGCTCTGGACCTGTTGGGCAGCCTCGCTCGAGGCGCTCGCGGTCTGACTGGCATGGGCCATCATCTGACCGCTGGTGGCACTCTGCTCCTCCACTGCGGCCGCTATCTGGTCACTTTGCTGTTGCTGGCTCAGACCGTTGTCGACCATCTTGGTCATCAGCTCATGGAGCTGAGTCGAGGCGGACTGGACGGTGACGACGGTCTGGCTGACATCACCGACTATCTGATGCACCCGGCTGATGAAGCGGTTGAAGGCGGTGCCCAGGGCGCCTATCTCATCCCGACTGTGGATGCTCAGCCGCTGGGTCAGGTCCCCCTCGCCATCGGCGATGTTGGCCAGGGCCTGCTGCATATTGCGCAGTGGCTGCAGCATCAACCGGGTCAGGCACCAGGTCAGCCCTATGGCAAACAGGACGGCGGCCAGGGTGCCCAGGCTCATCAGCTGCTGGGCATGCTGGCTGGACGCCTGGCTCTGCGCCATCAAGGTCTCTCTGCTCAGCGTCACCGCCTCCTTGAGCAGATTGAGCTGCTTGCGGATGGAGGAAAATTGCCGCTCGGCCTCATCGAAATGGGTTGCCAGATAGTTGCTGGCGGACTGGGGATGGGCAAAGACGGTGCCATAGTGCGGCAACCAGCGATCGAACTCTGCCAGCATCAGATCCAGGCTGGCCTGATGCTCCACCCCGAGCAGGCCGCTCGCGATCAGGCCTTGTACGTCGGCTAGCCGGGCTCTGGCCTTGCTGCTGTTGTCGATGAACTCCTGATGCTGAAAGGCGAGGTTGCGCTCGGTGAGACCACCGACGATCAACCCCTGGCCCGCCGCCACTATCTGGTAGAGATCCCGGTAGGCATCCTCCAGGGCGTTCTGAACCGGCAATATCTGTTCGGTTACCGTCCGGTTGATCCGCTGCTGTTCACTGAAGCTGCGGTAGGCCACCGCCATCACGGCGGACATGATGAGCAACACCATCAGGATGGGTACCCGTAACTTGGTGGTAAACGAGAGCTTGTTCAGAAGGGTCATGGGGGCGTTGCCGTGGTGAGGGAGGAGGGCCACATTATCGGAGCTGGCGAATTTTTGATCTCGACAGGGGTCACGGATCGCGGCCCAGGATGGCGGAATTTGGGTTAGTGAGGGCCCAAATTCGGTATTTGTCCATTGCGGGAGCCCTTGAGGTATTTCTGACCAATAATCAGGGAGCTGAGTCTGCGAGGGGATGGCTATGAGATGTCCAAGGTGTTTGCGCGAGGGGGTCGACAAGGTGCTGGATGAGCGGGTGGGGCGAGCCTGCTCGCTGGGGATGGGGGCCGCGGGCGGCTATGCGGGGGCGGCGACCCTCGCCAAGTCGGGAGCCATATGGGGAGGAACTTTGGGGAGTCTTGGCACCCCCATTGGGGCTCTGCTGGGGGCCATCTGCGGTGGTCTGCTCGGCGGCCTGGGCGCCGGAACCGTTGGCTGGCTAGTGGGCCGTGCCCTGGATCGGCGTCTCTCCGAGGAGTTCTTCTGCAAGGCCTGTGAGCACAGGTTCAAGCGCTAGCCACTGGCTGAGATCCGATTAAAAAAACGCCCCCGACTGAGCGGGGGCGTTTTTTATGACTGGGTGGTTCAGGCGGGCAGCGAGAACAGCTGCTCCAGATAGATGGCCACCCCATCCTCATCGGAGCTGAGGGTGCGTGCGTGCTCGGGCAGCGCCAGCTTGAGGCGGTCATGGGCATTTTCCATCACCACACCGCGCCCAACCATGTCCAGCATCTCGAAGTCGTTCATGCCATCGCCAAAGGCCACCGCCTGGGACATATCCAGCCCATGCTGGGCCAGTACGGCCTGTACGGCATTGCCCTTGTGGACCCCGGCGTGCATCACCTCGAGGCAATCCGGCAGGGAGAAGGTGACATTGAGGCGGTCACCATACCGGGCATTGAGTTCGGCCTCTATGCTCAGCAGCTTCTCGTGTTCGCCGATGTAGAACACCTTGCTGATCTGCTCCTTCGAACAGCTCTGGAGATCGGTCAGTCGATAGCTGAAACCGGACTCATCGTGGAAGTTGAGCAGCCAGGGCAGCTCCTCTTCCACCAGCCACTCATCCCCCTGGTAGACGTTGAGATGAATGCTGGGATCCCGGGGCAGGGCGATCAGCTCGGCGGCAACGTCGCTTGGCAGGGACTGGTTGAACACCAGCCGATCCTGCTTGTCATGTACCATGGCGCCATTGGAGGTGATGAGATAGATGTCCAGCCCCAAGGCGTCGCGAATGGAGCGAACATCCACGTGATGACGGCCTGTGGCGACCACGAACTTGATGCCCTGGGCCACCAGACGGTGCAGAGTGTCGCGGGTGCGGGGAGAGATCTGGTGCTGCTGGTTGAGCAGGGTACCGTCGAGATCGGATACAACTACCTTGAACATCGTTACCTCGGTTTCACGTGAATGCCGGGGCAGTTTACCCCAGCCATCCCACTGGCCCCATTTATTTAGGGTTACAAAAAATAAGCAGCTTTTGAGTGTTTTGTGAAGCATGCCGCCACGCAGATGGCGGCATGCCCGGGTTCAATAGCGGCCAAAGAAATCGAGAATGGCGGTGAGGGCGGGCAGGCGTTTGTCATCGCTTTCGATAAATAGCTCATGCCAGGCACCCTCGATCCGCAGGGGTTTGCCTCCTTCGCAGGGGGCGCGCTGGCAGAAATCGAGTTGGGCCTGGTTGTCGACCACGCTGTCGGCCCCCGCTTGCAACAGCAGCAGCGGCGTCTTGATCTTACCGGCCTCCTGGATGGCGCGCTCGCCACCCATCATGCCCTGATGGATCCAGTGGGCGGTGGCGCCGCCCAGCTTGACCTGAGGGGTCTGCTCATATTGCTGACGGAACGCGGCATAGCGTGCCTGGCTGTGGGTCAGCTCGTTATCCGCGAAGCCCTGATCCTGATATCCCCCCTGGCCTGGGCCATAAGGCGGCTCCCCGAACCAGCCCCCGACGGTGCCTATGGTGGCGGCGACTCCCTTGGCGAGCCAGTGGGGCAACCCCCCCAGGTTGATACCCATCATGGGTGAAGAGAGCGCGGCCGCCTTTATGTCATCCGGCCAGCGTTCCAGATAGCGAGCCGAGATGGCGCCACCCATGGAGTGGGCCAGCAGGAACAGCTTGGCGGGCTTGTCGGCCATGACGACGTGATCGTGGAACTGCTTGAGATCGGCGACATAGTCTTCGAAGTCGACCACATACCCCTTCTCCTTGTCTGCCAGCAGGCGGCCGGAGAGCCCCTGGCCACGGTGATCGATGAGGTAGAGGCTATAGCCCTGACGCCACAGATCCCGGGCCAGCTCCTGATACTTGAGGTAGGTCTCTACCCGGCCGTTGACGATCATGATGGCGCGATCGCTGTCTGGATTGCGCAGCACGGCGTAGCGGATGGGGATCCCGGCCTTGCCCTGAAACTCCCCCTCGCGGGCGTGGTCGCGCCAGAATGCGGGTAGCGTCTCTTCATAGAGGGCAGGCAGCTCGGCTTCTGTGGTCAGCTGATAGGGATTGTTCACGGCTAAGGCTCCGGCGGATAGCAGGGTCAGGGCCAGCAGGGGCAGGCAGCTAAATTTCATCGGATGGACACTCCATATCCAGGGGGTCATCTTGTTGCGCAGCCCAGCCCTTGCGGGTCAGCTGCATGCGTTGCCACCAGGCGTCATCGGCCAGGATCTCGCCTTGGGAACCCAGCGGCGGGTAGGGCATATCTTTCTCTTTGCAGAGTTGGGCATAGATGGGATAGCCCCCCTCGAACAAGATGGCATTCTGCTCCTCGGCGTCGAGGGGGCAGCCACGTTGATAGCAGCCGGCCAGCTCACGTTGGCGCTGGGCCTCATACAAGATGGCGGCGGCGGCGACCGAGACATTGAGGGACTGCACCATGCCGACCATGGGGATGACAATATGGTGATCGGCCAGGGCCAACGCCTCCGGAGTGATGCCGAACTTCTCCTGGCCGAGCAAGATGGCGGTGGGTTTGGTGTAATCAATCTGGCGAAAATCCACCGACTGCTCCCCCAGATGGGTGGCCAGGATCTGCATGCCGGCGGCCTTGAGATCGGTGATGGCGCCCTGGATGTCGTTATGGAGAGAGATATCGACCCAGTTCTGGCTGCCGCGGGCCGTGCCCTTGCGCTTGTGGATGCTGTTCTTCGGCCAGACCGCATGCACCCTGTGGATGCCCACGGCATCGGCGGTGCGCACTATGGCGGCCAGATTGTGCGGCTTGTGGACCTCTTCGAGGCAGACGGTCAGGTCGAGCTGGCGCATGGCCAGCATGTCGGAGATGCGTTGATAACGTTCGGGGGTCATGGCTGTCTCTATCAAGTCTGTGGTGCCTGTGTCGTCATCTGGCACGGGCGAAGGGTCGACCCGGGCGCCAGCTCAGTGAGCCGAGGCGGTGCGTCGCCCTGAAAGCATCAGGCGGCTTGCGCCGCCTGTGGTATCAGTTCTTCTGTCGACCGACCCTGAGCACATTGGGCATGACCCGGATCTTGCGCATGATGTTGGCAAGATGGATGCGGCCCTTGGTGGTGATCAGCAGGGTTACCAGGTAGACGCGACCATCTTTCTCTTCGGTGCTGATGGCGTGAATATTGGCGCCGGTGGCGGCGATCACGTTGGCCAGCTCGGCCAGGGCGCCCTGATGGTTGACGATCTCGATGTGAATACCTGTCTTGAACTCTTGTTCCTGCTCGGTATCCACTTCCCACTGTACCGGCAGGTACTTGTCCGGCTCGCGACTGTAACCCTTGATGTTGCGACAGGACTCCTGGTGGATGACCAGCCCCTTGCCCGGGCTGATGTGGGCGATGATGGCATCGCCGGGAATGGGGCGGCAACAGTTGGCGAAGGTGACCAGCATGCCATCGGCACCCCTGATCGGCATCTTCTTGCTGCTGTTCTTGGGCTGATCACCCTGGGACAGCCCCTCATCCTGCATGCGGCGGGCGACCATGACACTCATGGCGTTGCCCAGGCCGATATCGGCCAGCAGCCCTTGCAGGTTCTCATGCTTGGTATCGGTCAGCACCTGCTTGATGCGGGATTCCGAAATGTCCTCGATATTCTTGGCACCCAGGGCATGGTTGAGCAGGCGGCGGCCGAGCACCACTGACTCTTCGGTACGCAGGTTCTTGAGGAACTGGCGGATCTTGGAGCGGGCCTTGGTGGTCACCACGAAGTTGAGCCAGGCGGCATTGGGGCGAGCGCCGGGGGCCGTGATGATCTCCACTGTCTGACCCGACTGAAGCTGGCTGCTCAGGGGGTAGGGGTGGCGGTCGACCCTGGCACCGACGCAGGCATGGCCAATGTCGGTGTGGACCGTATAGGCAAAATCGACCGGCGTCGCCCCGGTGGGCAACTCCATGATGCGGCCTTCAGGGGTGAACACGTAGATCTCGTCCGGGAAGAGATCGGTTTTGACCCCCTCGATAAACTCGAACGAACTGCCGGCGCTCTGTTGCAGTTCGAGCAGGCTCTGCATCCAGCGCTGGGCGCGGATCTGGGCCGTGGTGCCCGAGCTGTCGCCATCCTGTTTGTAGGCCCAGTGAGCGGCAACCCCCTTGTCGGCCATCTGATCCATGTATTCGGTACGGATCTGCACCTCGACCGGCACCCCGTGGGGCCCGACCAGGGAGGTGTGCAGCGACTGATAGCCGTTGGTCTTGGGGATGGCGATGTAATCTTTGAAGCGGCCGGGGCGGGGCTTGTAGAGGTTGTGCATCTGCCCGAGCACCCGGTAACAGGTGTCTATGTCCTTCACCTTGACGCGAAAGGCATAGATATCCATTACCTCATGAAATTGCAGCTCTTTTTTCTCCATCTTGTTGTAGATGGAGAACATGTTCTTCTCGCGGCCGCTGATCTGCGCCTCGATGCCGGACTCCTGCAGTCGCCCCTGAATTTCACTCTGGATAGAGTCGATGATCTCCCGGCGATTGCCACGGGCGCGACGCACGGATTCGCGCAATACCCGGGAGCGCATGGGGTAGAGCGCCTCGAAGCCGAGCTCTTCCAGCTCGTTCTTCATGGTATGGATACCGAGCCGGTTGGCGATGGGGGCGAAGATTTCCAGGGTCTCGCGGGCGATGCGGCGGCGCTTGTCCGGGCGCAGGGAGCCGAGGGTGCGCATGTTGTGGGTGCGATCGGCCAGCTTGATCAGGATGACTCTGATGTCCTGGGTCATGGCCATCATCATCTTGCGGAAGTTTTCGACCTGGGCTTCCTTGCGATCGCGAAACTTCAGCTTGTCGAGCTTGGAGACACCGGCAACCAGCTCGGCCACGGCATCACCGAACAACTCCGCCAGCTCGGCCTTGGTGACCGGGGTATCCTCGATGACATCGTGCAACACGGCCGCCATCAGAGTCTCGTGGTCCAGACGCATGTCGCCCAGAATGCGGGCAACCGCCACCGGGTGGGTGATATAGGGTTCACCACTGGATCGCATCTGACCCTGGTGAGCGTCACGGGCTACCACATAGGCTTGCTTGAGTTTCTCAACCTGCTCGGATGGCAGATAAGAACTGGCTACTTCTTTAAGATTTTCAAATAGATACAAGACATGCCCCGCTGCGGTAATTCAGCAATCCGTGATATTGAGGGTATAGCCCTGAGTTTGCGAGGTTTTCGAGCGGTTGTAAATGGGGGGAAGAACAGTCGGCACCCGGGCGGGTGCCGACTCGGAGGACTTAACCGCGGCCTTCGGCGATGGCAGCGACGGCAGCCAGCTCGGCAGCTTCCTGCTCTTGCTGCTCGTAACGGTCCTGAGTGTCCATCACTTGGTTGTTCACCAGACCCAGCTCGATCTCGCGCAGGGCGATCACGGTCGGTTTGTCGTTCTCTTCGTCAACCAGGGGGTCTTTACCTTGAACCGCGATCTGACGGGCGCGGCGCGCGGCGACCAGTACCAGGTCAAAACGGTTACCTACCTGTTTTACAGCATCTTCTACAGTAACGCGTGCCATGCAGACTCCAGTGTTTAGACTTTTAGTGTTTAAAAGACGGTGTTTAAAAATGACGCAAAAGTGTACTTGGTTTTAGCTTATTCCGCCAGTAGCTGTTGCAGCAAGTTTTGCTGCGCCTGCCGTTGACGGCACATCTTCAACCTTTGGCTCTCGATGATGGCCTTGAGTTGACCCAGCGCCAGCTCAAACTCTTCGTTGATGATGACATAGTCATACTCATCGTAGTGCACCATTTCGGCAATGGCTTTCTCCATGCGGCCACGGATCACCTCTTCGCTGTCCTGCCCGCGACCGATCAGGCGGCGCTCCAGCTCGGGACGGCTCGGCGGCAATATGAAGATGGATTGCGTCTCCATCTGCTCGCGGATCTGGCGGGCGCCCTGCCAGTCGATATCGAGGAAGACATCGATACCCCGGGCCAGGCAGGCCTCGATGGCCGCCCTGGAGGTGCCATAGTAGTTGCCGAACACCTCGGCCCACTCCAGGAAGTCGCCACGGGCGATCAGTGCCTTGAACTCTTCGACCGGTACGAAATGGTAGTGGACCCCGTTCTCTTCCCCCGGACGCATGGCGCGGGTGGTGTGGGAGACGGAGAGCTGCATACGGCCAGCGGCCTCAGGCTGCTTGAGCAGGGCATTGATCAGACTGGACTTACCCGCTCCGCTTGGGGAGGAGATGATGTAGAGGGTGCCTTGTTGCGCCATGTCAGTACCTTTCAACGTTTACCGTGTTTTGGTTGTAGCAGAGAGCGCCGTCTCCTGCCCCTCGGGGCGACAGCCAAGCACAACACACAGAAAATTCAGCAGCAGGGGGATGTAAAGGCGGCAGATGGTAGCAGATGACCGCAGATAAAAAAACGGCCGGAATCATATTCCAGCCGATCAAAGGATTCGTAGCTTGCTGCGAGAGTTGCCTCTACGCAGCGGCTATTCTGGCGAGGAAATACTCGGGAGACTATCAGGTTATCTCTCGCTGACTGCTCGGGATTTTCGATGGATTGCCCGCTTCCTCCCCCGCTTGCCACCACTGGTCGAAGCGGGCGATCACTCGCTCGACCGGCAGCTTGGCCATGGCGTCCGGGTCTTTGAGCCGGGTGCGCCAGCTCAGCTCGCTCAGCGGTTTGCCGGTCTCCTGCTCGATCAGCTCCTGATAGACGCTGACCACATAGTCGTGGCACAGATAGGGGCCGGTACGGGCCGGATTGTGATGGGCATAGAGGCCGATGACGGGGGTGCCGACCAGGGTCGCCATGTGGGTGGGGCCGGTATCGGGGGCCAGTACCAGGCTCGCTTCCTTGATCAATGCCAGCAACTGCTTGAGGCTGGTCTGGCCGACCAGGTCGATCGGCTTGCTCTGGCTCAGGCGCCGTATCTCAGCCGCGAGATCTCGCTCCAGCTTGGCCGGCCCGCCGCACAGCAGCACTCGCATGCCCTGGCGGTGGGCATGATCCGCCAGGGCGGCATAGCCAGCCGCGGTCCAGTTCTTGAACGGTTTGCTGGCGGCGGCACAGATGAGCAGGGTCGGTTGCCCGGCAATCTGCGCCTTGGCCCAGGCCTGATGTTCAGGGGCTATGGGTAGCTGCCAGTCCGGGGTCAGATCCTTGATGCCCAGCTCGCGGGCGAAGGCGAGGAAGCCGTCCAGCACATGAGGGGAGGCTGGCGAGGGCACCTTGTGATTGGTAAACAGCCATTGACCATCGTTGGCACGCTCCCGATCGAAACCCAGTTTGACGTCGGCGCGGATGCCGAGGGTGGCGATGCTGGCGCGCAGGGCGGCCTGCAGATGCAGCAGAGCATCGAATTTTCGGCCTTGCAGCTGCTGCCAGAGGGCGCGGTAGCCACGCCAGCCCTGACCCTTGTCGAAGGGGATCACCTCGACACCGGGCAAGTCGGCAAAGAGCCCCGCCTCCAGCTTGCCGATGACCCAGGTGATGCGGGTGTCCGGCCACTCCCGCTGAATGACCCGCACCAGCGCCAGTGCGTGGCAGCAATCACCAATGGCGGAGAGCCGCAATATACAGATTGAAGAGGGTGGCGTTTGGAACGGCAGCATGATGTGGCGCAATAGATGGGAAATCGATGAATGGCATTATGCAAACTCCATCATGGATTGTAAAATTGCGGCCAATGACTGCCCGGAACCCACCAGATGCAAATTCAAACCGACAAGAACCAGGTGTGCTGGTTTGCCGATGACCTCTTCAACCATCCTTCGCCCAGGCTATTCGATCCCCTCTGGTGGCAGAACCAGGGCAAGGTGGTGGGCTCGGCCATCGGCCGGGGGGTGACCTGGTTCGTGAAGGAGGAGTCCTGCCATCTGGTGCTGCGCCACTACTATCGCGGCGGCATGGTGGGCCGGGTGGTGCGGGATCGCTTCTGGTTCGAGGGGGTGGAATCGAGCCGTGCCATGGTCGAGTTCAGCCTGCTGGAGACCCTGAGCCGTCAAGGGTTGCCGGTGCCCAGGCCGTTCGGGGCACGCATGGTCAAGCAGGGCCCCTTCTACCGGGCCGACATCCTGATCGAGCGTATTCGTGGTGCCAAGGATCTGGTGGCCCTGCTCAAGCGGGGTTCTGTCGCTGCCGACATCTGGTTGCGGGTGGGTCAGACGATACGCCAGCTGCACGATGCCGGTGTCTATCACGCGGATCTGAACAGCCACAATCTGCTGCTCGACAAGGCGGACAAGGTGTGGGTGATCGATTTTGACAAGGGGGCCATCCGTGCGCCAGGCAGCTGGCAGCAGGCCAATCTGGAACGATTGCTGCGCTCTTTCAATAAAGAAGCCCAGCTGCATACCAGCTTCCACTTCGTGCCGGAGAACTGGCAGACCCTGATGCAGGGTTATCGGGGCTAGCCTCGATGAGGCTTGCGGTGCGGTCCCGGCTGAGGGTCGCTTGCCCTTCCGAGCTGACGCGTTTTTTTCATCACAAACTCCCTGATGCGGATTGCCGATCCCTTGCCCCGATGCTACTTATTGGGGTTCACGACAAGTTTCACGGTTTAGAGGCGTTTGATGGATGTACTGAAGGCTCCGCTAGCGGACACAGTGACCCGACTGGATAGTTCCCTGATGGCGGATGCCATGCAACTGATGGATGCCGGCGTCTGGCGCTGGTCGCAGCCGCAGACCATGGCGCGGGATCCCTCCTGCCTGGCGTTGCTCGGCCTCACCCAAGACAATCTGGATGAGATGAGCTGGCTGGCACGGATACACCCGGATGACATGGCGCGGGTGCTCGAAGCCTTCGCCGCCTGTCTGCATGGTCGGGACTCGCTGCGTCTGGACTATCGCATCCTGCACCATGATGGTCACTATATTCGCCTCGATGAGCGAGCCCAGCGCCAGCCGGACGGCTCGCTGCTTGGGGTGGTGCGTCGTTGCCGCCACTCCCACTCCCCGGTGGCGGAGCAACAGGGCACGGATCCCCTGACCGGGCTCGAGAGCCGCGGTTATTTCGAACAGAGGCTCAACGAACGGCTCGGCCAAGAGAGCGCCTTCTGCCTGCTGCAACTCACCGTGGATCACAGAGCCAAGATATTGCAGCTGTTTGGCGAAGCCGATTGCGACACCATGCTGGCCAGACTGGCGCGTATCGTGCGTCACGAACTGCGCAAGGATGACCCCTTTGCCCGCTGGGATGACGATACCTTCATCCTGATGCTGCCGGGCATCGAGCGGCTGGATGCCCTGGAGATCGCCGAGCGGTTGCGGCTCGAAATTGCCGATGCCAGCCTGCTGCCGGAGCGACCCGTCACCGTCAGCATCGGATTGGTGCAGCATCAACCGGGGGAGCAGATCGATCATCTGCTGGCCCGGCTCGCCTCCTGCCACGGTCAGGCTCGCCTGGAGCACAACCAGGTCATCGGCTAGCAGGCTCTGCCCCGGGTTCGGGAGGCGCTCCATGAAGAGCGCCTCCCGAGCGGGATCAGGCGCGAGCCCGTTTCCCGGGTCGGCACAGCCAGAGCGAGGCCAGCATCAGCAGGCCGCCAAGGGCGAGGCGCGGCAGGTCCGTCTCTCGTCCCCACAGCAGCAAGTTGACCAGCAGACCCGCCGGGATCAGGGCGTTGTTCATGATGGCCAGCACGCCGCTGCTGACCAGGGTGGCACCCTTGTTCCACAGGAAGTAACCCAACCCGGATGCCCCCACTCCCAGCCAGAGCAAGATGCCCCACTGCAGGCCGGTGCTGGGATATTGCGGTTTGCCGAGCAGCCACCAGGCGGGCAGGGCGATAGCCAGGGCCCCCAGATAGAAGCAGCCAAACACCGCATGTTGTGGCGGTTGCTGCGCTTCACGGGCCATCAGCACCTTGTAACCCACCTGCCCCAGGGCGAAACAGAGGTTGGCCCCCTGCACCACCAGGAAGCCCAGCAGATAGCTCTCGGTCAGACCATCGAAGCGGATGACGGCCGCGCCCAGTACCGCCAGTGCGGCCGCCCCCAGATAGCTCGGCTTGAAGCGCCGCTCCAGCAGATCGTGGATCAGGGTGACATAGAGAGGGGTAAAGATGGTAAATACCAGTACCTCAGGCACCGTCAGCAGCAGGAAGGAGTGGTAGTAGAAGAGGTACATCAGGCCGAGCTGAATGGCGCCGAGCCCCATCAGCTTGAGAGCCAGATCGGGTCGCAGCCAGCGTTTACGCAGGAAGGGCAGAAACACCAGACTGGCGAGCAGGATGCGGGTTAGCACCGAGAAGTAGGCATCCACCTGACCGGCGAGGTAGACACCGATCAGGCTGAAGGAGAAGGACCAGAGCAGGGTAACCCCTATCAAGTAGTTCATGTGTTTGATTTATCGTCAGTTGTCAATTTTGAGGGCGCTATGATGGCCGAGATGGAAGCTGTGATCCAGCGTTTATGGCAGCGGTTGCCACAGATAGGCGCATTTGCGTTCGAGGGGAGTAACGGGGCGGGCTCCGCCACCGACTGGACGGGGCGCGGCGAGGGCAGGGTGCAGGTGACCGATCACCAAGGGGGCTGGCTGTTTGACGAGCAGGGCCGCTATCAGACCCCCCACGGCAAGCTGCTGACCATGACGAACCGCTTCTGGTGGCAGCGTACTCCGGCGGGGATCAGCCTCTCCCACTTGCGCTACCAGAGCCCGGTACTGCTGTTCGAGTTGCGGCCGGTGGCGGGCCGCTGGCAGACCCATGAGCCCCACCTGTGCGGCCAGGATCACTACAGCGCCGAGCTGGTGGAGGAGGCAGCCGGCTTCCGGCTGAGCTGGCAGATCCAGGGGCCCCGCAAGAACGAGCGTCTCGATTACCGCTATCACCTGATGGAGGGGGCATCGCCGCCATAAAAAAACCGGCGCAAGCGCCGGTTGGAGACAATATCTTGAGGGGCCGCCGAGTGTCAGGCCTTGATGACCTGGCTCAGGATGGCCTGCAGGCGGCTGTCAAACAGCCAGGGCAGCAGCACCATCAAGAGGCCTATCAGCCCTGCCAGCTTGTGGCGGTACTGCCAGCCGGCAATCAGCACCAGACCGCCACACAGGGAGGTCAGGATGCCTGACACAGGCTTTCCCGGCGATTGCGACGCTGCTGGGCCCACTGGTTCATGGCGACCGAGCCCAGGATCAGCATCAGGGCGACACCTGTGGTGGAGTGGATCTGCTCACCGAGGAACAGGGCACCCAGCACCACCCCAAACAGGGGCACCAGATAGTTGCTGAAGGAGGCGAAGGTCGGGCCTGCCTTCTGGATCAATGCCATATAGAGGAAGTAGACCAGACCGGTACAGAAGATGCCCAGCACCACCACGGCGACGGTGGCCTGTTGGCTCGGCAGGGTCAGGCTGTCGAGATCGATCAGGAAGGGGGCGGCGATCAGCAGTTGAATGGCCGAGGAGATGAGAATGTTACGGGCCACCACCACCGGGTGATCCTTGGCGAAACGCTTGATCATCAGCAGGCCGATGGCGAAGCAGCTGGCTCCGAACAGGATCGCCACGGCGCCCACCAGACCGGCATTCATGCCATCGGACAGTTTTGGCCAGAACAGCACCAGCACGCCGATGAAGCCCACCACCACGGAGAGCAGACCGCTCTTGGTGATTTTTTCACCCGAGATAAACAGCGGCGCCATCAGGATGGTGACGAAGGGGATGCAACCCATCACCACGGCGGCGATGGCGCTGTCCACATACTGCTGGCCCCAGGCCACCATGATGAAGGGGATGGTGGCATCGAGCAGGGCGATCAGCATGTAGGTGCGCCAGGGGGTGTGTTCGCTCTTGAGTCGCATGAACAGACAGAGCAGCCCCAGGGTCAGGCTGCCACACAGGGCACGCCCGGCGGCGACCAGGATCGGCGGCATTTCGGCCACGGCCTGGTGCATGAAGATGAACTGGGAACCCCACAGCAGGCCGATGGCCAGCAGTAACAGATAACTACGCATGTCTTGTCTCGTTGTCGATGATGCAATGAATGAGCGCATTCTAGGGACTCTGTTACTATGTAGAAAATGAATTGTTGGCATTTGCCTATGGTCAATATCGATGGAACTCTCCCTCGCCCGGCTCGATCTCAACCTGCTCACCCTGTTCGATGTGCTGATGCAGGAGCGCAACGTCACCCGGGCCGCCGAGCGGCTCCACCTCTCCCAATCCACCGTCAGTCATGCCCTGGGCCGATTGCGTCAGGCGCTGGATGATCCCCTCTTCGTCATGAGCCGGCGCGAGATGATGCCGACCGAGCGGGCCAAGGCCCTGGCCGGGCCGGTACGTCAGGCCCTGGCCATGCTGGAGCAGGGCTTGCGTCAGGCCAAGGGGTTCGACCCCGCCAGCGCCCGCCGGGTATTTCGCATGGCGCTGCCGGGCTCGGTGGAGCATGGTCTGGTTCCCGCCATGGTCGAACGGCTTCATCGGCTTGCTCCCCACTGCCGGCTGGAGGTGTGCGAGCTGGCGGCCAGCGACTACGAGCGCGAACTGGAGAAGGGGGAGCTGGATCTGGTGGTGGGTTTTGCCGGGGCCGATCACCTCTCGCCCCGCTTGTGGCGTGAGGACTGGTTCAGCAATCCCCTGGTCTGTCTCTCCCCCATGGACAGCGGCCTGCCCGAGCGATTGGGGCCGAGGGAGCTGGTGAGCAAGCCCCATATCCATACCTCGAGCTGGGGCCACAGCCAGGCGATGGTGGATCTCTGGCTGGCCCGGTTCGGGGTGGAGCGGGAGCTGGGGGTCAGGTTGCCAAGCTTCATGGCGGTGCCCCAGTTGATGGCGACCCGGCGTTATCTGGTGGTGGTGCCCGAGATGATAGGCCGTGACTTTAGTCGCGATTATCCGCTGCAACTTCATCAACTCGAACCGGCCATCCCCATCGTCTACCTGATGGCGGGCCACCCCCTGAGCGCCCATGACGAGGCGATCCGCTGGTTCAAGGGGGAGCTGCATGCCCTGGCCGAGGGGCGCTATGGCCTGACCTCCCTCGGCGGATAGCCACCCCCTTGCCCCCGGGTGCACCACCGGGGGCTGAGTGGCAGGGGGCGAGGGCCCGGTGGCGCTTAGTCGAAGTAGTTGAGGCCCATGGCCCGCTTTACTTCTCCCAGCACCCTGTCCGTGACGGTGCGCGCCTGCTCGGTGCCCTGGCGCAGCAGCGTGAGCAGTTCGCCCCGTTCGCTCATGGCCTGCTGCCTGCGCAGTCGCATGGGAGCAAGCAGGCTTTGCAGGCAGTCGTTCAGCACCTGCTTGCAGCGCATATCCCCCAGGCCACCGCGCCGGTAGTGCGCCTTCATCTCGGCCACCAGTGCCTTGTCCGGGTGGAAGGCATCCAGATAGGTGAACACCGTATTCCCTTCGACCTGACCTGGATCGCTCAGCCTGAGGTGGTTGGGGTCGGTATACATGCCATGGACTGCCTGCTTGATCTCCGCCTCGGACATGCCGAGTTCTATGGTATTGCCGAGGGATTTGGACATCTTGGCCTTGCCGTCGATACCGGGCAGGCGGCCGGTGTCGCTCAAGATGGGCTGGCACTCGGTCAGCACCTCTCTCCCGACCAGACCGTTGAAGCGACGCACTATCTCGTTGGTCTGCTCCAGCATGGGCAGCTGATCCTCACCGACCGGCACATGAGTGGCCCGAAATGCGGTGATGTCGGCCGCCTGACTGACCGGATAGACCAGGAAGCCGGCAGGCAGGCTGCGCTCAAAGCCTTTTTGCTGGATCTCCGCCTTGACGGTGGGGTTGCGCTCGAGACGGGCGACGCTGACCAGATTGAGGTAGTAACCGGTCAGCTCGGGGAGGGCGGGCAGGGCACTCTGCAGGCAGAAGGTCGTCTTGGCGGGATCCAGCCCGGCGGCCAGATAGTCGGCCATCACCTCCAGCATGTTGCCGGTGACCTTGGCCGGGTCATGGCTGTTGTCGGTCAGTGCCTGCAAGTCGGCAATCATCACGAACTGGCGATGGGTCTGTTGCGCCTGCACCCGCTGGCGCAGGGATCCGACATAGTGGCCTATGTGCAGTTTGCCGGTGGGCCTGTCGCCCGTGAGTATGATGGGGGTTTGCATGTCACTCTCTCCAGTCTGGGGTGGGCCGGGAGGCGACAAAGGGCACAAATACAATGACCGCCTCTCGGCGGCCACTGTGTTTTCTTTGGGAAATCTTACATAGAAAAGCGGTGCCGCCTGTTTAGGAGCAGCACCACCAGTAATCTTTGTTGAAGGCGGTCATGTTCATGGCCACTCAAGCTACGCCTGTTCCATCACTTCTGCAAGGGCACGACCAGCAGGTCGCAAGGCACAGTGTTCATCAGCTGGCGGGCGCTGGAGGTCAGCAGGCTCCAGAAGCTCTGACGATGGCCACAGACCAGCAGGTCGATGTCATAGTCACGCACCGCCTGATTGACCCGCTCGCTCAGGTCGCCGCAGATCACCAGCTTCTTCTCGATGGGGTACGCCACCGGCGCCAGGAAGGCTTCCAGTTTCTCCTTGGCCTCGGCGATCACCTGATCCTGCACATTGTCGATGTCGATATCTATCATCTCGGTGTAGAGATCCTTGAGGTCGACATCGACATGGATCACCGACAGCTTGGCACCGTTGGAGATGGCCCGATCGACCGCCTTCTCAATCACCTTGCGGTTGTCTTCCGACAGGTCGATCGCGACCAGCACATGCTTGTAATGGGTTCCACTCATGGGATTCTCCTCACAGATAGTCTTGTCACTATACCAATCGCTATTGAAACTAAAATGTCATTCTCATCACAGCTTTATGTACCCATGGCACTCCTCTGTACCGCATTTGTGAGCCAGGTTCCGTTATCGCCATCGTGCAGCCATGCCTAGTGCTCGTCGCTCTGTATCGAGATGCGTGAGCCAGGTTCCGTTATCACCATCGGGCAGCCAGGCCTCGTGCTCGTCACTCTGTATCGAGATATGTGAGCCAGGTTCCGTTATCGCCATCGTGCAGCCAGGCCTCGTGCTCGTCACTCTGTATCGAGATGCGTGAGCCAGGTTCCGTTATCGCCATCGTGTAGCCAGGCCTCGTGCTCGTCACTCTGTATCGAGATGTGTGAGCCAGGCCCCTTTGCCGTCATTGTGCGCCGATGAAATGAGCGGAAACATGAGGCGGGTCACAGCGGGCAACTTGCCCCTTGTCCGCGTCGGGCATAGGATGTGCCCGTGTTTCGCAAGGACCACAACATAACAAGAAGCATCTGAATACCGCTTTGGGAGCCTATGGCTCCCTTTGTTTTTTACCCCCCTTTCTTGTTCAGACGCTGCGCCATATCAAGGTCATCTCCTCCCCCGCTGGCTATGCTCAAGCCAGTGACTTTGGAGAAGTGCCATGATCATCCGTCCCGAGATCCAGGGCTGCGTCGCCCGCAACTGCCATCCCATCGGCTGCCGTGCCGCAGTGGAACAACAGATAGCCGAGATCCGCGCCGCGGGCCAGTTCAATGGCCCCAGGCGGGTGCTTGTCCTCGGCGCCTCATCCGGCTTTGGATTGGCCTCACGCATCGCGCTCACCTTCGGTGCCGGGGCCGACTCCCTTGGCATCTCGTTTGAGCGGGGCCCCTCCGAGAAAGGGGTTGGCAGCGCAGGCTGGTACAACAACATCTGGTTCAAGCAGGCCGCCGAACAGCAGGGGAGGCTGGCCCTGAATCTGATCGGCGATGCCTTCTCGGACGCGATGCGCCAGCAAGCCATAGCGACGATTCGCCAACAGTGGGGGCAGGTGGATCTGGTTATCTACTCCCTGGCGAGTGGTGTGCGGGTACTGGCCGATGGCCGCCAGGTGCGATCTGTCCTCAAGAGCACGGGGCAACCCTTCACCGGCCTGGGGCTGAATCTGGAGCACTATGCCCTCGAGGAACAGACCCTGCCGGTAGCCAGTGCCGAGGAGATCCGCGACACCGTCACCGTGATGGGCGGGGAGGATTGGCAGCACTGGTTGCAGGCGTTGCAGGATGCCGATTGTCTGGCGCCCGGGGTGCAGACGGTCGCCTACTCCTACATAGGCCCAGAGTCCACTTATCCCCTCTATCGAGACGGCACCATAGGCTATGCCAAGGAGCACCTGCACAGCACCGCCGAGGCGATCAACCTGCAGCTTGCGGCGATCGGCGGCCACGCCTGGGTCAGCGTGTGCAAGGCACTGGTGACCAAGGCCAGTGCCTATATTCCCGTACTGCCCGTCTATCTGGGGCTGCTGATGGGGGTCATGAAGGAGCAGGGGGTGCACGAAGGGTGCATCGAGCAGATGCATCGTCTGTTCGCCAGCAAGATGTACGGTATTCAAGGAGTGGTGGCCGATGGTCACAGGCTGATCCGCATGGATGACCATGAGTTGAACCCGGCAGTGCAGGCGGCGGTCTCTGCACTCTGGCCCAAGCTGACCCCCCAGAACTTCGAGAGCATGGGGGATTTTGCCGGGCTGAGACGGGATTTTCTGCAGCTCAATGGCTTCGACTTGCCCGGTGTGGATTACGAGATGCCGGTCGACATCAAGGCCCTCGGCGAGTTGCAGCCCTAGGCCAGGCTGCGAGACAGCGTGACCACAGTGTGCGGCGGCGCCGCAAGCACCGTCTGGTTGCGCCCCTGGCGCTTGGCCTGATACATGGCCATGTCAGCCCTGTGAATGAGCTGAGTGAGCGTCTCATGAGGATCTTCCCGGCCAGCGACCCCTAGGCTGATGGTCATCACGGGGCGACCGGGTTCCCGCTCGGCGGCCACTCGCTGGCGCAACTGCTCAGCCAGGTGCCAGCAATCTTGCGCCGGTAGCGGTATGGCGACCAGAAACTCCTCCCCACCCCAGCGGCCGATCAGCTCCCGCTCCGGCGCCCACTCCCCAAGCAACTGCCCAAGGCGGGCGATGGCGATATCCCCCGCACCATGGCCGTGCTGGTCATTGATCTGCTTGAAGTGATCGATGTCGATGATGATCAGGGAGAGGGGCCCCTCCTGCTGCCAGAGAGTCTGCAACCGCTCTTGCAGGGCGTGCCGGTTGGCGAGCCCGGTGAGCTGATCGAAACTGGCCAGCCGATAGAGGCGACGGGAGCTGCGATGCAGGCGGTGGGTGGTGATACCGAGGAGGATCAGGGCGCTGAGCAGCAGCATCACCAGCATCAACTGATAGTTGCGGGCACTCTGCTGGTGGGCTATCTGCTGGCGCCGCCGTTCGTTTTCCAGTACCAGTCTGTGGTTATCGCTCTCGCTACGGGCCAAATCCATTTGCGCCTGGAAGGCGGCCGCGTGTTCGCTCAGGGTACGGTTGAAGTGCTGGCGATAGTCGGCATGATAGTCATTGAGCCCCCGGTAGGCGGCGGCATAGTTGCCTTGCCCGGCCAGGAGTTCGGCCCGAAGCGCCTTGCCTGAAAGATCCAGCGTCCCGGCCCCCTCGAGCAGGGCCAGGGCTGGGCCCGTCTCGCCCTGACTGCGCAGGGCTGCGGCCCGGGTGGTCAGCAGCCCGGGAGGGGTCGGGTAGCCGAGTTGCTGATGCAGCGCCTCTGCCTGATCCAGATGGCGCAGTGCCGCCGAGCCGTTACCCTCGGCATTGAGGGCCATGGCGAGATAGCCCAGCATGGCGGCGCGATAGTCGGGAGAGAGGGCCGGGTTGGCCAGCTGGCTATCGAGTAGCTGGCGGGCTCGTGCCGGGCGACCCATGTCGAGATAGAGTCGCGCCATGTTGGCCTTGATGAGGGTCTGACTGTTGGGCTCATCCAGGCTCAGGCTGCGCCGCAGGGCATCCAGATAGTGCTGTTCTGCCTCCTGACCCAGTCCGATGTCGGCGTAGAGGTTGCCCAGGGTGATGAGCAGCTGTATGCACTGCAACTGAGCCTGCTTGCTCTCCTGCTTGAGTTGGCGTTTGAGCAGGAAGGCGCTCTTGAGTTCGGCAATGGCCGATTGCAGCTGATTGGCTTTATAGTGAGCCAGGCCGTTCAGGGCATGCCATTGCGCGCGCTGCGCCGCATCGTCCTGCAGTGCGGGTTCGAGCTGGGCGAGCAGGGTAAAGGCCTGGTCGGGGGCGGCGGTATCCAGGGCGAGGGCTATCTGCTGCAGCTGGAAATCCCGCTGTCTGGAGGCTTCCTGATGGCTGGCGGCCAGCGCCCTGGCCCTGGCGTTGTCGAGCTGGGCGCCCCGGTAGTCACCCAAGTGTGCCTTGGCCAGGGATCTGGCGTGAAACAGTTCCATGTCCTGACCCGTCAGGGCATCGAGCTGGCTGAGGTAGGCGGCGGGATCGCGTGCGGCTCGCCATTCGGCATCATTCAGCAGGGAAGGCGCGGCCTGCACCTGGCCAAGCCAGCACAGTAACAGCAGAAAATAGCGGTACATCAGCGAGGGTCCCGGATCATGGGCGCCATGATAAGGGGTACGCTTGAGTACAGCATGCTTCATTGACTCGCCATGCCCATATGGGGGTAAGGCTGAGGCATTGGTTGAAACTGCAACAAATCCTGCGGCAAGTGGTTGATCCAGATCCGCTTCGTCGCGACAATCGAACCCAAATCACAGTGGAGAATCAGCATGTTGGCCCAAGCCATGATCGAGAAGTTGAACGACCAGATAAACCTGGAATTCTATTCCTCCAACCTCTACCTGCAGATGAGCGCCTGGTGCGAGGACAAGGGTTTCGAAGGTGCCGCCACTTTCCTGCGCAAGCATGCGGTGGAAGAGCGCCAGCACATGGAGCGTCTCTTTACCTATGTGAGCGAGACCGGCGCCATGCCGATACTGGGTGCCATCAGTGCCCCTCCCCACGAATTCACCACCCTGGGCGATGTGTTTCGCACCACCCTCGAGCATGAGCACCACATCACCCAGTGCATCAATGGCCTGGCCCACGTTGCCTTCACTACCCAGGATTACTCCACCTTCAACTTCCTGCAGTGGTATGTGGCCGAGCAGCATGAGGAAGAGAAGCTGTTCAAGAGCATAGTGGACCGCCTCAACCTGGTGGGCGAGGATGGCAAGGGCCTCTACTTCATCGACAAGGAGCTGGCCGAGCTGGCCAAGGCGTCCCCCGCCAGCGTGATGGACAACAACGCCTGATCCCTGGATGAGGCTTGCTTAAGTCTCCCGATAAGTCGTGGACACTTAATGTTCAGTCAGTACAATACGGCCCCCTCGTGGGCCGTTTCTTTTTTTGGTGGCCGGGGGGGTGATGGTTGGGGTCTGTGCGTTGGCCCCGCTCTTGTTGATCTGTTTCAGGTGAGTGGCGCTGTGATGATAAGAACGGATGTTGTGGTGATCGGGGCCGGTGCGGCCGGTTTGATGTGTGCCCAGCAGGCGGGGTATCGGGGTCGTTCGGTACTGGTGCTCGACAACGCCAAGAAACCGGGCCGCAAGATACTGATCAGTGGCGGCGGCCGCTGCAACTTCACCAACCATCAGACCGGGCCCCAGGCCTTCCTCTGCAGCAACCCTCACTTCTGCAAGTCGGCCCTGGCCCGCTACACCCAGCAGGATTTCATCGATCTGGTGGACAGGCACGGGGTCAACTATCACGAGAAGACCCTGGGTCAGCTGTTTTGCGACGAGAGTGCCAAAGAGATCGTCGATGTGCTGCTTACCGAGTGTGACTGGGCCGGGGTGAGCCTGCAGTTCCAGACCGAGATCCTGAGCGTCGCCAAGAGCGAAGATGGTTTCGTGCTCGTGACCAGCAAGGGGGAGATAGCGTGCCAATCCCTGGTGGTGGCGACCGGTGGCCTCTCCATGCCGAAACTGGGCGCGACCCCCTTCGGCTACAAGCTGGCGGAACAGTTTGGTCTGCCCGTGCTGCCGACCCGCGCCGGTCTGGTGCCCTTCACCCTGCATCAGGCCGACAAGGAGGCGTTTGCTGCTCTGGCCGGGGTCAGCCTGCCGGTCGCAGTGACCGCCGAGGATGGCACTCGCTTCAAGGAGGCCATGCTGTTTACCCATCGCGGCCTCTCCGGCCCCGTTATCTTGCAGATCTCCTCCTTCTGGCTGCCGGGGGAGAAGATCCATATCAACCTGCTGCCCGATCTCGACATATTGGCGACGCTGAAAGGGTGGGCGCAGGCTCATCCGGCTCAGGAGCTCAAAACCGTGCTGGGCCGCGAGCTGCCCAAGCGCTTCGTCGATACCCTGGTGGAGCTGGGCCAGCTCACTAACAAGCCGATGCGCCAATACAACGAGCGGGAGCTGGAGGCCATTGCCGCCCTGCTGGAAGATTGGCAGCTGCTGCCCAACGGTACCGAAGGCTACCGCACCGCCGAAGTGACCCTGGGAGGGGTCGACACCAACGCACTCTCCTCCAAGACCATGGAGGCGCGTCAGGTGCCCGGGCTCTATTTCATCGGCGAGGTGGTGGACGTGACCGGCTGGCTCGGGGGTTACAACTTCCAGTGGGCCTGGTCGTCCGGTTGGGTGGCGGGACAATATTGCTGATCTTCGCCGTTCCCAAGTGAGAGGCTTGTGCTTTATTCGCGCAAGGTTAGGATGGATCCATGGTCGATGAGGAGTGAGATGGCGACCGTGCCGTCTCCTTTCGCATCTCTTCGTCTTTGCTATTGGGGTGGAACATGTTTGAAAGCCTGGGTGTCATCAATGTCTGGACTTATTTAGTCGGCCTTTTTTTCATCATCATAGCCCCGGGCCCGAACTCCATTTATGTATTGCGTACCGGTGCCAGCCGCGGCATAGGCCCCGGTTATCGCGCCGCCCTCGGCGTCTTTGTCGGCGATGCCCTGCTCATCTTCTGCGCCTATCTGGGGGTCGCCTCCCTGATCCGTACCACACCCTTGCTGTTTACCCTGGTGCGCTACCTGGGGGCCATCTATCTGCTCTATCTGGGGGTGAGAATACTGTATGACAACTTCGTCGCCAGGACGGAGAGTCACCCTGCCGACCCGGTTCAGGGGGAGAACTACTTTGGCAAGGCGCTGACCCTGAGCCTCACCAATCCCAAGGCGATCCTGTTCTACGTCTCCTTCTTCGTGCAGTTCATCGACTTCAACTATGCCCACACCTGGCTCTCCTACCTGGTGCTGGCCGGCATGCTGGAGGCCATGAGCTTTGTGTATCTGACCCTGCTCATCTTTGGCGGCTCCCTGATGGCGCGCTTTTTTCAACGCAAACTGCGCCTGGCCAAGCTGGGCAACGGTCTGATCGGCCTCTTCTTCATGGGGTTCGCCGCCCGGCTCGCCACTCTTTCCTGAGTGATGATGAACTCACCCGGCTTGGCGTCGGGTGAGGTTGTGTCTTCTGTTCCCCCTCATATGCCTGTCTTTGCTCATTAATCACTTCTTTATCAATTAGTTGGCCTCTATTACGCCGCTCTCTCCCGCCCACAAAACAATTGAAGTCACAAATGATACTTATTAACATCCTCAGTCGCTGATTGGCATCAGGCTGCCCGATCCCGGTGGGGCATCTCTTGTGGTTGGCGGGGGATAGGTATTCCTCTCGATGACTCATGGGCAAGCCATCCGTCACGACAATAACGGATGCTCGGTCCCCACGGCCGCATCATCGATAGCAATAAATGGTGCCAAAGGCACCCATGAACAGGTAGAGCAGGACGTCATGTTAAGACAAGCAAGGAACTATCCCCTGAATGCCCTGGTACTCGCGCTGACCATGACCGGTGCCTTCCCTGCCCTGGCGGCACAGACCGAGGCCAAGCCGGAGACCATGGTGGTGGTCGCCAGCCATGCCCCCAAGAGCATCAGCGACATTCCGGGTACCGTCTGGTATGTGGATTCACAGCGGATAGAACAGGAGTCCCGTGGCGGCAAGAGCCTGGGCGAGATATTGGCAGCCGTGGTGCCTTCCCTGGATGTCAGCAGCCAGGGAAGGACCAACTATGGTCAGAACCTGCGTGGCCGCGCCATGCTGGTGATGATAGATGGTGTCTCCCTCAATTCGGCCCGTCTCATCAGCCGTCAGCTCGATTCCATCGATCCTTTTAACATCGCGCGCATCGAGGTGCTGTCGGGGGCGACGTCCATCTATGGCGCGGGTGCTACCGGCGGTGTGGTCAACATAGTGACCAAGAAGGGTGAACAGGGCGAGCTGCAATTCGAGAGCTATGCAGGTACCACCACGGGTTTTAACAGTCATGAAGATGTTGATTACAAACTGGCCCAGTCGGTGGCGGGGGGTAATGATCTGGTACAGGGGCGCGCCTCCCTCGTCTACAGCAGCAACAAGGCCTTCTTCGATGCGGGTGGAGACATGGTGGTGCCGGACATCACTCAGGGGTCGCTGCAGTTCAACGAAGTGATAGATACCATGGGCAGCCTGACTTTCACTCCATCCGGCACCCAGAGTCTGACGTTGCTGGCCCAGTACTACAGCAGCAAGCAGGATAGCCCTTACGGCATCTATTTCGGTCAGGATCTGGCCGGTGCGCCGGGCAACATTACCGGCAACCCGGCGGACACCAGCCTGATTGCAGTGCGTGATGGTTTTGAATCCGATCGCCAAGGCGCGACCGAGCGCTGGTTGCTCAACGCCGATTACCGCAACACCGACTTCCTGAATCACACCCTGATGGTGCAGGCCTCTTATCGCAGTGAAGAGTTCTCTTTCATTCCCTTCATCTATGGCAGCTACCTGGCCGCCTCCGAGCAGAGCACGGATGTGGTGAGCCTGCGCACCGCGCTGATCAAGGATTGGGATCGCCTGACCCTGACCTATGGGGTCGATGGTTTCATCGATACCCTCAAGAGCAACCAGGCCCTGTTTGACAAGCAGACCAGCTATGACAGCGGCGGTCTGGTCAACAAGACCGCCAGCACCATAGGTCGCTACCCCGGGGTCGAAGTGGAGTCCCTGGCGGGTTTCCTGCAAACCGAATTTGCCGTCACCGACCGCTGGTCCCTGGATGGGGGCTATCGCTACCAGTACACCCGCAACAAGATTGACGACTTCGTCGACTACAACATGCAGCGCAACATCGCCTTCGGCAAGGGCAGCAGTGCCGATGCAGTACCGGGGGGCACGACCAGCTACAACACCGGACTGTTCAATCTGGGCACCCTCTACAAGCTGACGCCTCAAACCCAGCTGTGGGCCAACTTCTCCCAGGGCTTCGATCTCTCGGATCCCTCCAAGTACTATGGTACCGGCACTTACAGCAAGACCCCGGATGCTCAGGGCCACTACAGCCTGCAAAAGAGCGTCAACGTAGCCGATTCCAAGTTGCAGGGCATCAAGACCAACAGCTACGAGATAGGGGTACGTCATGATACCGATCGCCTGAGTCTGCAGAGTGCGGCCTATCTCTCCTTGTCCGACAAGGCGGTCAAGGTAGACAAGTCGACCATGCTGATCAGTGTGTTGGATGACGAGAAGCGAGTGTATGGGATAGAAGGGCAGGCCTCCTATTGGCTGACCGATGCCTGGCAGCTGGGCGCCAATGGTCACCTGGTCAAGTCGGAGCAGAAGAGCGCCGAGGGTGGCTGGGAGAAGGTGTCGGTGGATAATGCCAGCGGCTCCAAGGCTGCTGCCTGGCTGGGTTGGCAGCAAGATGCGCTGGCGATGAAGCTGCAGAGCCAGACGCTGTTTGATCTGACCGACGATGCCGATGGCAAGATTGAGGGTTACACCCTGTTGGATCTGATTGGCAGCTATGAGTTGCCGGTGGGCAGCCTGGGCTTCGGTGTGCAGAACTTGCTCGACAAGCAGTACAGCACCGTATGGGGTCAGCGCGCCGCCAGTCTCTACAGCTACTATGGGCCAGCCGAGATGTTTGACTATCAGGGACGCGGTCGCACCTTTACCGTCAACTACCAAGTCAAATACTGAGCAGGGTATTGAGCGTGCTGGCTTGGCCAGCATAGCACTCCCCCCTGTCGGTGCTCGGCTCAGGCACTGAACAGGATATGACCACAAAGACCCCGTTCCCATGAGCGGGGTCTTTGTGTTTCAGGCGTGACGCGTTAATGTCCCCGCCTTGATCCCGGTCAGCGGCGCCCGGCCCCATAATCCCTATAGTAGGCCGCCAGTCGCGCACCGACCCCCTGAGGTATCCATGCTCGAAAACCAGATGATGTTGCTGGCCGTGTTTGAACGGGCGGCGTTGATGCTGATGACCCTGTTCTTCCTGACCCGCACCCGGCCCTTTCAGCGGCTGTTTCAAAAGCAGAACCATACCCCGGCCGAGCTGGTGCTGGTCGCGGTCATCTTCGGCCTGTTCGCGGTGTTCAGTACCTACACCGGCATTCCGGTGGAGGGGGCGCTCATCAACGTGCGGATCATCGCCATCATCTCCGGCGGTATCCTGTTTGGCCCCTGGGTCGGCATCCCGGCCGGGGTCATCTCGGGGCTGCACCGCTACCTCATCGACATGGATGGCCACACCTCCATTCCCTGTCTTATCGCCAGCATCATCGCCGGCCTGCTGGCGACCTGGATCCACCTCAACTGCCGCAAGTCGCGGCTCTGGCTGTACGGCATACTGGCGGGCATGGCCTGTGAGGGGCTGACCATGCTGCTGATCTGGCTGCTGACCGAGCCCCATGCCGTGGGGGTGGAGATCGTCAACCACATCGCCTATCCGATGATCGCCGGGACGCTCTGCATCGGGCTCATCATCAAGCTGGTGCAGGATCTGGATGATGAGAAGGAGTTGATCGCCGCCAAGCAGGCCAAGCTGGCCCTCGACATCGCCAACAAGACGCTGCCCTTCTTCCAGAAGGTCGATCGTCACTCCCTCGGTCAGGTGTGTGGTGTCATCAGGAGCGAGATCCATGCCGATGCGGTGGCCATCACCGACACCCGGGACGTGCTGGCTTACGTGGGGGTGGGCAAGGATTACTACGAGCTGGACGAGCACCACGCCATCAGCGACATGACCCAGCGCGCCGTGTTGCTGGACCAGATCATCATCAACAACGATCTGCGCCAGTATCATCTGTCGGACTTCCACTCGGTCATCATCATTCCGCTGCGGGAGAACGGCGCCGTCAGCGGCACCCTCAAGATCTACTACCGCCGCACCCACAGCATCACCAGCTCCCTGCGGGAGATGGCGGTGGGCCTCTCCCAGCTCATCTCCACCCAGATGGAGGTGTCGCGCATCGAGCAGCTCAAAGAGATGACCCGCAAGGCGGAGTTCACCGCGCTGCAGAGCAAGATCAACCCGCACTTCCTGTTTAATGCCCTCAATGCCATCTCATCCTTGATCCGCATCCGCCCCCAGCAGGCACGCCAGCTCATCGCCAACCTGGCGGACTACCTGCGCTACAACCTCAACAAGGGGGACGAGCTCATCGACATCCAGGAGGAGCTGCAGCAGGTGCGCGACTACGTGGCCATCGAGCAGGCCCGCTTCGGCGACAAGCTGGAGGTGGTGTTCGAGGTGGACGACGTCCACATTCAGGTGCCCTGCCTGCTGTTGCAGCCCCTGGTGGAAAACGCCATCCTGCACGGCATCCAGCCCCGCAGTGCCCCGGGCCGGGTCACCATAGAGGTGAAGCAGCTGGCGGGGGGTATCCGGGTGGCGGTGCGCGACACCGGTTATGGCATCAGCCAGGCGGTGATCGACGGGGTGGCCGCCGGCCGGGTGGAGAGCCGCAGCATAGGCCTGATGAACGTGCATCAGCGGGTCAAGCTGCTCTATGGGGACGGCCTGCACCTCAAGCGGCTGGAGCCGGGTACCGAAGTCTGTTTCTATCTGCCGAGCCAGGAGGCGATGCCATGTTGAGCGCCACCACTGTTGAAGACGAGTCGCTGACAGGGGAGGCGTTGTCATGTTGAAAGCCATTACTGTCGAAGATGAATGTTGGATGCGGGAGGCGCTGGCCTCTCCTGCGTTCCCTCAGGGGGCAATGCCATGCTGAAAGCCATCATAGTGGAAGACGAATACCTGGCTCGCGAGGAGCTGGTCTATCTGGTGAGCCAGCACAGCACCATAGAGATAGTGGCGAGCTTCGAGGATGGGCTGGAGGCGTTCAAATACCTGCAGGATCACGAGGTGGATGTGGTGTTTCTGGATATCCAGATCCCCTCCATCGACGGTCTGCTGCTGGCCAAGAATCTGCACAAGTCGAGCCATCCGCCCCATATCGTCTTCGTCACCGCCTACAAGGAGTTCGCTGTGGAGGCGTTCGAGCTGGAGGCGTTCGACTATATCCTCAAGCCCTACAACGAGCCGCGCATCATCAATCTGCTGCAAAAGCTCGAACATGCGGGCAAGTCGCAACCGGGGCAGGGAGGGGAGGTGAGCAGCCCGCCCAATCGCACCATCAACCTGGTGAAGGGGGAGCGCATCATAGTCACCCCCTGCGAGCAGATTTACTACGCGGAAGCGGACGAGAAGCTCACCTATGTCTACACCCGCACCGATCGCTACGTGATGACCATGGCCCTCAGCGAGTTTGTCAGCCGCCTGCCGGCGGAGGGGTTCTTTCGCTGCCACCGCTCCTACTGCGTCAACATCAACAAGATCCGCGAGATAGTGCCCTGGTTCAACAGCACCTATCTCATCCGGCTCCATGATCTGCCGTTCGAGGTGCCAGTCAGCCGCAGCAACATCAAGGCGTTCCGTCAGCTGATGCGGCTCTGATTGTCATTCATGCCTGCCGATCTGCATTTCATGCCTTAATCTGCCGGCGCGAGCCGCGTCTTGCCTATAGTGGCCTCAATTTCCTTATGGCCATTCCCCGAGACGCATCATGACTAAAGAGATGAATCGCACCCGGTATCTGACCCTGATCGGTACCATCATCACCCAGTTTGCGCTGGGATCCGTTTACACCTGGAGCCTGTTCAACGCTCAGCTCTCCGACAAGCTGGACGAGCCGGTGAGCCAGGTGGCCTTCGCCTTCGGCCTGCTCAGCCTGTCGCTGGCGGTGGCCTCCTCCCTGGCGGGCAAGCTGCAGGAGCGGTTCGGGGTGCGCAACGTCACCCTGGGGGCTGGCGTGCTGCTTGGCATCGGCTTCTTCCTCACCGCCCATGCCAGCAACCTGGCCATGCTCTACCTCTGCGCCGGCATACTGGTGGGCTTCGCCGACGGGACCGGCTACCTGATGACCCTCTCCAACTGCGTGAAGTGGTTCCCGGAGCGCAAGGGGCTCATCTCCGCCTGCTCGATCGGTGCCTATGGCCTCGGCAGCCTCGGTTTCAAGTACATCAACCTGCTGCTGCTGTCGAACAACGGGCTGGAGGCGACCTTCCAGCTGTGGGGGTTGATCGCCATGTCCATGGTGCTGGTGGGCGGCATGCTGATGAAGGATGCGCCCCAGCAGGCCGCTTCAGTGCAGCAGACCGAGAGCCGCGACTTCACCCTGGCCGAGGCGATGCGCAAGCCGCAATACTGGATGCTGGCGCTGATGTTCCTCACCGCCTGCATGAGCGGCCTCTATGTCATCGGCGTGGCCAAGGACATCGGCGAGAAGATGGTGGGCCTGCCTGCCGTGGTGGCCGCCAACGCCGTCGCCATCATCGCCATGGCCAACCTGGGTGGCCGCCTGATGCTGGGTATCCTCTCAGACAAGATGTCCCGCATCCGGGTCATCACCATAGCCCAGCTGATCACCCTCGCAGGCATGGTGATGCTGCTGTTCGTGCCCCTCAACGCCAACCTCTTCTTCGTGGCGGTGGCCTGCGTGGCCTTCAGCTTCGGCGGCACCATCACCGTCTACCCCTCCCTGGTGAGCGACTTCTTCGGCCTCAACAACCTGACCAAGAACTATGGCGTTATCTATCTGGGCTTCGGGCTGGGCAGCATAATCGGCTCCATTGTGGCCTCTCTGTTTGGCGGCTTTATGGCGACCTTCAACCTCATTCTGGTGTTGCTGGTGGTGGCCCTGGTGCTCTCTCTCACCATCCGACTGCCGGCCCCCAAGGCCAGCTACGCCGACTGAGCCTGAAGCTATTGATAAATCTGACAAACCGGTGCCCATGGGCGCCGGTTTTCGTTTTTGTGAGTAAAAGACGTATAGATGGCTAAATAGCTATACTCTTCTGTCACCCTTTCCTATAATCCCCCCGCTTTGGCGCATCATGCTTAATAGGGAATCCGGTGAGAATCCGGAGCTGGCGCGCAGCGGTAAGGGGGAACGAAGCGACATCAGGGCACTGCCGCAAGGCGGGAAGCCGTCGCCTAGGCACTTGGCCCCCGAGTCCGAAGACCTGCCAAAGTTCGTATTTCTGGCCGAGAGAAACCGGCCAAGGAATAGATACTTACGCGAACTTAAGGATCTGTGATGTCCAAGAAATTTTGGGTGGCTGCCCTGTTGCCGACGGCCGCCTTCGCCCAGTCCACCCTGCCTGCCAATGACACCCTGGTGGTGACCGCCAACCGGGTGGAACAGCCTGTCAGCTCGGTATTGGCCCCCGTTGTGGTGATCGATCGCGCCGAGATCGAAGCCCGCCAGGTACAGAGCCTGCCCGAGTTGCTCAAGACCCTGCCGGGTGTGCAGATCACCACCCTGGGTGGTCGTGGCCACCAGAGCAGCCTCTTTATTCGTGGCACCAACTCCAACCACTCTCTGGTACTGGTCAATGGCCGCCCCATCGCCGCCATGGTGACGGGAGCCCCCGATCTCAGCCAGATCCCCCTCGGCAACATCGAGCGTGTCGAATACATACGCGGCCCGCGTGCGGCCGTCTATGGTTCCGATGCCATTGGTGGCGTCATCAACCTGATCACCCAGACCTCGGCCAAAGAGGGCGGCGAAACCCACCTCAAGGGTGGGGTGGGCAGTCATGGTTATGGCCTGGGTCAACTGCGCAGCGTGCAGGCGCTGGGTGCCAAGACAGATGCCAATCTGATGATCGGTTACGAGCGCGGGGACGGTTACGACGTCGTCGCCGCCGCCCAGCAGCCGGATCGGGATGGCTTTGACAGCCTGAATGGTCAGCTGGGTTTTAATCACGCCTTCAGTGACGCCTGGAGTGCGGATATCAACGCCCAGGGTTATGACAACCAGACCGAGATGGATGACCCCTACCTCAGCTCGGATCAGAGCCGGGTTCAGGCGTTCCAGTATGATGGCGCCGTCAAGTATCAGGCCGAGCACTTCAATAGCCGACTCGAGGCCAGCTATGGCGAGAACAAGCTGAAGAACTGGCTGGCGAGTCAGGGAGAATCCTCTGCCGAGCCGATCCACACCGGGCTGACCCGCTTCTCCTGGTTGAACAGCTGGAGCGGCGTCGAGGGCTTGGTGTTGACCGGCGGTGCCGACTGGCAGCAGGAGCAGCTCAAATCCGATTCGCGCAGCTATGGCCAGGCATTCGATGCCCCGGATCGTGACAACACCGGTTTGTTCGCCGTGGGCAGCTATCGCTGGCAGGCACTGCTGATGGAGCTCTCAGGTCGCACCGACGACAACGAGCAGTACGGCCGTCATAACACCTGGTCGGCGGCCACCGGCCTGGATCTGGACCAGCACCACAATGTGCGGTTGAGCTATGGCACCGCCTTCAAGGCACCGACTTTCCTCGACCTCTATTACCCGGGTTATGAGAATCCGGATCTGAAGCCGGAAGAGAGCAAGAACCTGGAGCTGGACTTCACCGGTCGTTACACCGCCTGGGATTGGTCCGTGAATCTCTATCGCAACCGCATCCAGAACCTGATTGCCTGTCAGAGTGCCTTCTCCAGCTGCAAGCCGGATAACACCGATGCAGACATCAAGGGGATCGAGCTGGCACTGGGTCTGGATACCGGGCCTGTCCATCACGAGTTCAGCTATGACTACACCCGTGCCGAGGACAAGAACGATGACGATCGCCAGTTGCTGCGTCGGGCCAAGAACAAGGCCAGCTGGTTGGCGCAGGTGCAGACCGGCCCCGTGGACTGGTCGAGCGAGCTGCTCTATACCGGCAAGCGTGACGACAAGGACTTCTCCAGCTTCCCGGCCGAGCGGGTCGAACTGGGCTCATATACCCTGCTGAACCTGGCGGCCAGCTATTCGGCGACGTCTCAGCTGACCCTGGGCGGGCGCATCGACAACCTGTTCGACAAACAGTATGAGTCTGCTGTCGACTACCCGGGTCCTGGCACCGAGTTCCGGGTGACCGCGGATTACAGGTTCTGATAAGCCTGCTTATATAAGCACTCCCATTCGCACCCTAAAAACAGGCCCTGTCAGCAGCAGGGCCTTTTCTATTGGCGGGGAGCGGGAGTATGATCGCCCCCTCGCAGCATAGGGGGTGCAGGTGGCTAATATTTTGGTGTTCGATTCCGGCATGGGTGGACTGAGCGTATATCGCGAGATCCGTCAGAGCCTGCCGGACCATAACTACTATTACTGCTTCGACAACGCCAACTTCCCCTATGGCGAGCTCAGTGAATCTGCCCTGATCCAGGCCTGCGTCCGCCTGGTGACCCGGGTGGTGGCCGAACAGGCCATCGATCTGGTGGTGATCGCCTGCAATACCGCCAGCACCATAGCGTTGCCCTCCTTGCGCGCCGCCCTGACTATTCCCGTGGTGGGCGTTGTGCCCGCCATCAAGCCCGCCGCCGCCTTGACCCGCAACGGGTGTATCGGCCTGTTGGCGACGCCGGGCACAGTGGCCCGTCCTTATACCCACGAACTGATTGCCCAGTTTGCGCCGGGCAAACGGGTGTTGCTCAAGGGGACGACTGAACTCGTGGTCGAGGCAGAGCGTAAATTGGCGGGGGGGGCGGTGGATATGGCACTGCTGCGCCATGTATTGGCAGACTGGCTGGAAGGGAGTGAGCAACCGGATACCTTGGTGCTGGGATGTACCCATTTTCCCTTGCTCGATGCCGAAATCCGGCAGCTCATGCCGAATTGCCAGTTGGTGGATTCGGGGGCTGCGGTCGCCAAGCGTGTGACCCATCTGCTGAGCAGTCATGGCATGGCTGCGACAATCGGGGCTCCAGAGGCGCATGCCTACTGCACCCGGCTGGATGAGAAGGCCAAAAAAATAACAGCCCCCTTGCAAGCTTGGGGGCTGTCTACCTTAACTGAAGTCCTGCTCTGAGCGATCAGGCGTCGACGTCGTTCTCACGTTCTTCTTTGTCGCGCTTGTCATTGGCTTCACGCACCTTGAGGGTGCGCTGCTGATACTCTTTGTCATTGAGCGTCGCAATAGCCCTGGCCGCATCGGCAGCAGGCATCTCGACAAAGCCGAATCCCCGGCGCTTGCCAGTCGCCTTGTCTTTCATCAAGCGAACAGAAATCACCTGACCCTGCTCGGCGAACAGCTCGCGCACGGCGATCTCGTTGGCGCGATAAGGCAGGTTGCCTACATATAAGGTACAAGTCTCTTGGCTGGCACCATTGGCTGCCATGGCCACGGGTGCCTTATTCAGGAACAGAGGGACCACGAAGCCACCAATCGCCAAGCCAGCGGCGAAGATCACCTCGGCTTTCA
>NZ_CP079742.1:102500-252500 GCF_020149575.1 Aeromonas rivuli
CAAAGAGTAACGGAGGAGCACGAAGGTTGGCTAATCCTGGTCGGACATCAGGAGGTTAGTGCAATGGCATAAGCCAGCTTAACTGCGAGACGGACAGGTCGAGCAGGTACGAAAGTAGGTCATAGTGATCCGGTGGTTCTGAATGGAAGGGCCATCGCTCAACGGATAAAAGGTACTCCGGGGATAACAGGCTGATACCGCCCAAGAGTTCATATCGACGGCGGTGTTTGGCACCTCGATGTCGGCTCATCACATCCTGGGGCTGAAGTCGGTCCCAAGGGTATGGCTGTTCGCCATTTAAAGTGGTACGCGAGCTGGGTTCAGAACGTCGTGAGACAGTTCGGTCCCTATCTGCCGTGGGCGTTGGATGATTGAAGGGAGTTGCTCCTAGTACGAGAGGACCGGAGTGAACGAACCTCTGGTGTTCGGGTTGTCACGCCAGTGGCACTGCCCGGTAGCTAAGTTCGGAATCGATAACCGCTGAAAGCATCTAAGCGGGAAGCGAGCCCTGAGATGAGTCATCCCTGACCCCTTGAGGGTCCTAAAGGGCCGTTGGAGACCACAACGTTGATAGGTGGGGTGTGTAAGCGCGGCGACGTGTTGAGCTAACCCATACTAATTACCCGTGAGGCTTAACCATACAACACCCAAGAAGTGTTCTGAGACTTGTAGCAAGTGCGAGACTACTTACCTAATTCAGTGATAGCGACCAGGCAATAGCCAATCAGTCGTTACTCACGTCAGCTTTCCGAGATTGAAGTTTTTGCCTGGCGGCCATAGCGCCGTGGACCCACCTGATCCCATGCCGAACTCAGAAGTGAAACGCGGTAGCGCCGATGGTAGTGTGGCATTCGCCATGCGAGAGTAGGACACTGCCAGGCTCCTAATTACGATCACAGCAATGTGATTGGCCACAAATGCAGACGCATTTGGCTGGTAGCAAGACCCTGAAGCCCGCTCTCACGAGCGGGCTTTTTTCATGCCTGAAATGTGTTGTGACAGCACATCGGCGCCCCCATTCAACGGGCTGGCAGGTGCTTGCCAGCGGATCTGCCGAGCCAGACCGCCATGCTGAGCTAACCGATGGGAGCTAGGTTTATTCTCCTGACTCGCCACACGGCAGCAGCATCTCCACCACCCCCTCTTCCAGCTGCATATCGATGCGAAAACCGAGCCGCTTGGCGAGCTTGATCATGCCCTGGTTGATGGGCATCGTCATACCGGACAACTGGCCTATCTGAGCCTCCTTGGCATAGCGGATGATCTTCTCCATCAGCAGGGTGCCCAGCCCCAATCCTTTCAGATCTGACCTGACTAATATTGCGAACTCGGCATCTCGCTTGTCCGGGGTGGAGATGGCACGCACCACCCCCAGGATTTGCTGATCAAAGACACCCCCTTGCCCTACCGCGACGAAGGCCATCTCCCGGTCGTAATCGATTTGAGTCATGCGGGCCAGCTCCTCATGACCGAGTTCTCCCACGTCGGCGAAGAAGCGTTTGTATCTGTCCTCATCGGAGACCTGCAATACGAACTGCTTATGGGCCGGTTCGTCTTCGGGACGGATCGGGCGCAGCAGGACATGGCTGCGATCTTTTAGCCAGGCCCCCTCTTCAAGCTCTGTGGGATAGGGTCGTATGGCGAGTGTGCTACTGGCTGCGCTCGGCTGGTCATGGAGGATCAGGCTGGCATCGAGCACCACCATCTCGTCGCCACAGGCCTGCAGCGGGTGGAGATCCAGCTCGTGGATCTCGGGGAAGGCGAGCAGCAACTCGGAAAGCTGACACAGTACCTGGGCCAGGGCCATGATATCGAGTCGCTCCGGGCTCGCTTGTTCCCTGATCTTGCGGCTCTTGAGGGCTTCGATTATTTGATAGCGGGCCAGAGCCTGATTGAGAGGGGGCAGGGCGGCCACCATCTCCCGGGGCTCGGCCCCGGACTCTCCCAGCAGTATCACGGGGCCAAATACCGGATCCTGCTGAATGCGGATCCTCAACTCCAGCCCCCCGCTCCGCCTGGCCATGCGTTGTACCAGCAACCCCTCGATCCTTGCGCCCGGATCATGCTGACGTACTCGGTCCAGGATGGCATCGGCGGCCTGGGCCACCTCGCTTGAGGTGCGCAGGTTGAGCATGACTCCGTGTACCGATGATTTGTGGGCTATGTCTTGGGATCTCAACTTGACCGCTACCGGGTAGCCAATCTGCTCGGCGGTCAGGGTTGCCTCTATGGCATCGGTGACTATCCAGGTGGGCAGGGTGGTCAGTCCGCTCGCTTGCAGCAGGGGCTGCACCAGATGGGTATCCAACCTGTACTGTTTGCGGCTCAGGGCCTGCTGGATCAATTTCTTGCAGAGGGCCAAGTCCACTCTGTCCCCCTGCAGGGAGGCGGGCGTTTCCATCAACTGTTTCTGGTTGCGGCGATATTCCACCATGTGCATAAAGGCGTTGACCGCACTTTCGGGCGTGCGATAGGTGGGGATGCCCGCCTCGTTGAACAGTCGCCTGCCCTCCTGGGCGGAGAACTCCCCCGCCCAGTTGGTCAGCAGATTGAAGCGTCTGGCTCTGGGGTGTTGCTTGAGGTAATCGATGAGGTTGCGGGCCAGCTCCACGCCTCGAGCCGTGAGGGAGGGGGCATGGATCAGCAAGATGGCATCGGCCTCATCCCCCTGCAGCACGTTGTCGAGGGCATCCTGATAGGCCTGGATATCGGCGTCGCTGCCGATGTCGAGGGGGGCGGCCGCCAGCTTGCCACCACGCTCTTGCAGCACATCGGCTGCCATATTGGCCAGGCCGCGGCCATTGGAGATGATGGCCAGCCGCTCCCCCTTGAGGTGCAACGAATGATTGAGTGTTTCCACGGCGGCAAACAGCTCGTGGGTGTCGCGCACCCGCAGCATGCCGGCGCGACGAATGGCCGCGTCATAGACGTTATCCAGGCCGTGGCTCGGATCGTGGCGACCACTCTTGAGCACCAGGATGGGCTTGTTGCGCGAGGCCGCTCGCGCCGCTGAGAGAAAGTGGCGGGCATCATGCAGCTTGTCCATGTAGAGCAGGATGGCGCGGGTTGTGCCGTCTCGGGAGAGCTGATCGAGCAGTTGGCCAAAGTCGATGTCGCAGTGATCCCCAAGGGAGATGAAGGCGGAGAAACCGACCTCATGTTGCTTGGCCCAATCGAGAATGGTGGTGCTCACCGCCGCAGACTGGGAGAGAAACGCGACCTGACCAGGCTTGGCGGCGATGGGGGAGAAGCTGGCATTGATGCCTTGGCCAGGCAGCAGCATGCCCATGCTGTTGGGGCCGAGCAGGCGAATGCCGTACTGATGGCGCAAGCGTTGCAGCTCGGCACGCTCCTGGTCGCTGAAGTCGCCAGCCAGTATGATGACGGCGCCGGCCCCTCGTTGACCCAGAGCGTCAACCAGGGGTAACACCCGTTCGCGGCGGGTACAGATGATGGCAAGATCCGGCGCGAGCGGCAGGCTGGCCACATCCGGATAGGCCAGCACACCGGCGATGGCCTGGCTATCGGTGCTGACCGGCAGTATGGGCCCCTTGAACTGACCTGCCAGCAGGTGGCGGATCACCACATGGCCCGCCTTCTGGGGATTGCTCGAGGCGCCGATCACGGCGATGGAGTGCGGGGTAAAGAGACGATCCAGGCCGCTGGGTTTCATGAGGGCATCCGTTGCTGGGCACAGAGCCTCAGTCTAACCTGTCTCAGGGGCGGGTTCTGTGACCAGATGCGGTATCAACGCTTGCCGAGTTCAGCAGCCATCAGATAGAAGCGCATCTCCCCCTTGATCAGGCGCACCGCCGCCAGATGGCGGTCCTGGCGATAGATCTCCTGCTCCTGTTCCAGGCAGGCGCGGGGCAGGCCCATGCTCTGCAAGTACTCTTCAAACAACACCGGGCTCCTGATTTCGACGAGGTGATCCTTCATGGCGACTCCTTGGGTCTCCTTGAGTGAGGGGAGCCTAGTGTAGTCAAAGGGGGGGACGGTGATAGCTGTCAGATCTGTCATCACACAGGCCAGGCAGAGGCTAACCGTAGTTGTGCTGGCCCTTGGCTGTATCCCAAAACGCCTTGACCAGGGGCTCATCGAGCCGCTTCTTGAGCACTCCCATGCCCACATCAAACGGCTTGAGGGCCGGCTTGGGTTCGACGATGCGTACCTTTTCCCCCATGGGGCTGTGGTCTATGACGGCGGCGGGCACCAGACCCACGCCACAGCCAAGGGCCACCATGGCGACTATCCCCTCGTTACCTGCGACCTCGGCATAGATGTTGGGGGCGATGCCCTTGTTGCGAAACCACTGATCGCAGCGTTTGCGAGCCAGGCCCTGCTCGGAGAGGATGAGCGGCAACCGCTCCCAGTCCGGCTCGCCATGGCGGAACCACTGGCTGAGCTGGGGGGCGGCCCGCGGCGCGATAAAGACCAGGGGCACTTGCTGCAGGCTGGCAAATTCCAGCTTGGCGGGCAGGGCGTCGGGGCGGGCGGCGATGGCGATGTCGACCTCTTCACTGAGGATCTTGTCGACTGCCAGGGCCGGGTCCCCGGTCTCCAGCTTGATCTCGAGCTGAGGATAACGACGGCGGAAGCGTTCCAGCACATCGGGCAACAGGAAGTAGCTGGCGGTGACAGAGCAGAATACCCGCAGTCGCCCCTGCAGGGGTTCGTCACTGCGCTTGAGTTCCAGGCGTAACCTGCGCCACTCCTGCATCAGATTGCCGCCGAACTCGCGCAGCTTCTCCCCGGCTGGGGTGAGCCGCACGCTGCGGTTGTCCCGCTCGAACAAGATGCAGCCGGTTTCCTGCTCCAGGCGCTGGATGGCGCGGCTCAGGGTGGAGGGGCTGACCGCCATGGCATCGGCACTCTTGCCAAAGTGCAAGCTGTCGGCGAGGTGGAGAAACAGCTCGAGATTACGAAGATCCATCTTTCAACTCCTGCGTCGGCCTGTGGTGACGAATATAAGGGTGCGGACAATGTCTCCCAGACATGGCTGTAGAGGGAAACACGGCGTGGGATAGTGCAGGTTAACATTTCAATTTATGCAACGTACTGTTTCGAATATATCAGTTCAGGCAATATCTGTCCCGCGCTATAGTGGTTTGGTCAAGGCCCATAGCGGCACGGAATCACGCCCATAGCGGCTTGGAATTAATTGAACGGAGCAATCACCATGGCTAACTATTTCAACACCCTGAACCTGCGTCAGCAGCTGGCCCAGCTGGGCAAGTGTCGTTTCATGCAACGGGCCGAATTCGCCGACGGCTGCCAGGTACTGAAGGGCAAGAAGGTGGTGATTGTGGGCTGTGGCGCCCAGGGCCTGAACCAGGGCCTGAACATGCGTGACTCCGGGCTGGATATTTCCTACGCACTGCGCAAGGCAGCCATCACCGAGAAACGTGCCTCCTGGCAGAAAGCCACCGACAACGGCTTCGTGGTCGGTACCTATGAAGAGCTGATCCCGAGCGCCGATCTGGTGCTGAACCTGACCCCGGACAAGCAGCACGCCGACGTGGTGAAAACCGTGATGCCGCTGATGAAACAGGGCGCGACCCTGGGTTACTCCCACGGCTTCAACGTGGTCGAAGAGGGTCAGCAGATCCGCGCCGACATCACTGTGGTCATGGTGGCGCCCAAGTGCCCGGGCACCGAAGTACGCGAAGAGTACAAGCGTGGTTTCGGTGTGCCGACCCTGATTGCCGTCCACCCGGAGAACGATCCTAAAGGCGAAGGCATGGCCATCGCCAAGGCATGGGCCTCTGCGACCGGCGGCGACCGTGCCGGCGTGCTGGAATCCTCCTTCGTGGCGGAAGTGAAATCCGACCTGATGGGCGAGCAGACCATCCTCTGTGGCATGCTGCAGGCCGGTTCCCTGCTCTGCTACGACAAGCTGGTTGCCGAGGGCGCCGATAAAGCCTACGCCGGCAAGTTGATCCAGTTCGGTTGGGAGACCATCACCGAATCCCTGAAGCAGGGTGGCATCAGCCTGATGATGGACCGCCTCTCCAACCCGGCCAAGCTGCGTGCCTTCGAGCTCTCCGAGCAGCTGCGCACCCTGATGCGCCCGCTGTTCGAGAAGCACATGGATGACATCATCGGCGGCGAATTCTCCCGCGGCATGATGGCCGACTGGGCCGAAGACGATGCCAAGCTGTTCGGCTGGCGTGAAGAGACCGGCAAGTCCGCCTTCGAGAATGCCCCGGCGTTTGCTGGCAAGATTGCCGAGCAGGAGTACTTCGACAACGGCGTGGTCATGGTGGCCATGGTCAAGGCGGGGGTAGAGCTGGCGTTCGAGACCATGGTCGCGTCCGGCATCTATGAAGAGTCCGCCTACTACGAATCCCTGCACGAGCTGCCGCTCATCGCCAACACCGTCGCCCGCAAGCGTCTGTATGAGATGAACGTGGTCATCTCGGATACCGCCGAATACGGTAACTATCTGTTTGCCAACGCCGCCGTGCCGCTGCTGCGCGAACACTTCATGCCGACCCTGCAGGCCGGTGATCTGGGTGCCAGCAAGGCTGACAGCCAGAGCGTCGATAACCTGGCGCTGCTGGCCGCGAACGAGGCGACCCGCAACCATCCGATCGAACAGATCGGCCATGTGCTGCGCGGTTATATGAAAGACATGAAGCGTATCGCCGTCGGCGGCTAAGCTTCTTCAGGGTGGGGGTGACGACTCCTGCCCGCTGACTGGCCTGGACACCCGATCAGCACAGTATCAGTGCCAATAAAAAGCCCCGCTCGATGAGCGGGGCTTTTGCATGCAGTCAACGCCGGGACATCAGGCCTTCCAGGCTTTCCAGGTGTTGATCAGACCATTGGTCGAGCTGTCGTGGCTGGTGACGGCACTGTCGCCGCTCAGCTCAGGCAGGATCTGGTTGGCGAGCTGTTTGCCGAGCTCTACCCCCCACTGGTCGAAGCTGAAGATGTTCCAGATTGCGCCTTGCACGAAGATTTTGTGTTCGTACATGGCGATCAGGCTACCCAGCGTCTTCGGGGTCAGGCTCTTGAACAGTATGCTGTTGGTCGGGCGGTTGCCTTCAAACACCTTGAAGGGGGCCAAGGCTTGCGCCTCCGCCTGGCTCTTGCCCGCGGCCAGCAGTTCGCCAATCACCTGATCCTGATGCTTGCCAAAGGCCAGGGCCTCGGTCTGGGCGAAGAAGTTGGCCAGCAGTTTCGGGTGATGGTCACCGATAGGGTTGTGGCTGATGGCCGGCGCCAGGAAATCACAAGGGATCAGCTTGGTGCCTTGGTGGATCAGCTGGTAGAAGGCGTGCTGGCCGTTGGTGCCCGGCTCACCCCAGATGATGGGGCCTGTCTGATAGTCGACCTTGTTGCCATCGCGATCCACGTACTTGCCGTTGGATTCCATGTTGCCCTGCTGGAAGTAGGCGGGGAAGCGATGCATGTACTGATCGTAGGGCAGGATGGCCTCGGACTCGGCGCCATGGAAGTTGTTGTACCAGAGGCCGATCAGCGCCAGCAGCACAGGCACGTTCTGCTCATAGGAGGCGGTGGCGAAGTGCATGTCCATTTCGAAGGCGCCTTGCAGCAGGGCCTCGAAGTGCTCGAAACCGAGGGAGAGGGCGATGGGCATGCCGATGGCAGACCAGGAGGAGTAGCGGCCGCCGACCCAGTCCCAGAATTCGAACATGTTGTCGGTGTCGATGCCGAACTCGGCCACGGCCTTGCCGTTGGTGGAGAGGGCGGCGAAGTGTTTGGCCACGTGGGCCTTGTCACCGGCGATGTTGATGAACCAGTCCCGGGCGCTCAGGGCGTTGGTCATGGTTTCTTGGGTGGTGAAGGTCTTGGAGGCCACCAGGAACAGGGTGGTTTCCGGATCGATCTGCTTGAGGGTCTCGGCGATGTGGGTGCCATCGACGTTGGAGACAAAATGCATCTGCAGGTGGTTTTTGAAGGGACGCAGCGCCTCGGTGATCATCACCGGGCCCAGATCCGAACCGCCGATACCAATATTGACCACATGCTGGATTGCCTTGCCGGTATAGCCCTTCCACTCGCCGGCGATGACCTTGTCACAGAAGGCTTTCATCTTGGCCAGCACGGCGTTCACTTCCGGCATCACATCCTTGCCGTCGCACTCAATCGGGCGATCGGAGCGGTTGCGCAGGGCGGTGTGCAGCACGGCACGGCCCTCGGTCTGGTTGATCTTGTCGCCGTTGAACATGGCATCGATGGCACTGCGAAGGTCAGTCTCTTTGGCCAGATCAATCAGCAGCTTGAGAGTCTGCTCGGTGATCAGGTTCTTGGAGTAGTCGACCAGGATGTCGCCGCCAAAGGTGAGGGAGAACCTGTCAAAGCGCTTGGCATCCTTGGCAAACAGCTCCTTGAGCTGCATCTTGCCCTCTGCGGCGAAGTGAGCATCCAGAGCCTGCCAGGCCTGGGTCCGGGTTGGATTGATATTTTTCATAGGATTCCTGAGATTCCAAATTGTATTTGAACCTTGCAGGCAAGGTTCCCGCCAAACCTTATTATTGTGGTTAGTATACCGAGCCGGTGAGTGGACTCATGTAACAGAGTGTCTCGCCCTGGCCGCACCCAGTTTACATTCAAAACCCCCGAATTATGAGCCAGCCCTGTGGCGGTGGCATTGAGCCTGCTCATCTTTTATCCGGCTTGTGTCGTTGGGGATCGGGTCAGGGTGGGTCCGTTTGCACATTTATTGCGCCAGATCAGCGTGAGTCCAGCCTGGCGTGGTTACGCTTTGACCACAAGGATCCAGGTCTCCCATGGATGGCCACGCCCGAGGAGATTGATATGAAATCCACCCTGTCCCTGTTTGCCCTTAGCCTGATAGCCACCGGTCTCATTGGCCTGTTGACACTGTTGGTCGCCCGCCTGAGCCCCTCCCTCGATGTGCGAGTACTGGCGGTCATGGGCGCCATGCTCGGCGGCTATCTGCTGGCTCGTCCGCTGCTCAACCGGGTGGCTCGTCACCTGGTCTGAGCGATAACCCCGGCAGTTGGGGCGAGGAGATGCGTATTTCGATGACGAGGCTTTGCCTCGTTATTTTTTATGCTTGAGCTTCCCCTTACAGTAAAGGTTAAGGTTGCTGCACAGTGAGTCGCAGGAGGCTTATCATGACCATATCCATCCAGGTGCCGATCCGCGGCATGAGTTGTGCCAACTGTGCCAGCCGCATAGGAACGGCACTTAACCGGATCGACGGTGTCGAGGCCAGTGTCAATTTCGCCCTGGAGCAGGCCGCCGTGGCACTGCAGAGCGAGACGCAACTACCCGAAGTCGTGGCGAGCATTCGCCAGCAAGGCTATGAGGTGCCAAGCGAGGGAGTCGATTTTCAGGTGAGCGGCATGAGCTGCGCCGCCTGTGCCAGCCGCATCGAGCGTGCCCTCGCGGCGCTGCCGGGCATAGAGTCGGCCGAGGTCAACTTCGCCACCGAACTGGCTCGGCTCAGGCTGCTGCCCGGCTTGCTGAGCCCGGCCGCGGTGCGGGATCAGATAGTGGCGTTGGGCTTTGGTGCCGAACTGGTACGCGGCAGCGTGACCTCGCGCCAGCAACAGTTGCAGGCCCGGGAGGCACAGGAGCGCACAGAGGCGAAGCGGGCGCTGGGTCAGGTGGTGATCGCCGCCCTGTTGACCCTGCCGCTGCTCATGGGGATGTTCACCATGGCAGGCTTGTTGAGCTGGCATCTGCCCGCCTGGGCCGAGTGGGCGCTGGCGACCCCGGTGCAGTTCTGGATAGGGGCGCGCTTCTATCGTGGGGCCTGGCTGGCGTTGAAAAACAAGGCCGCCAACATGGATGTACTGGTCGCGACCGGTACCAGCGCCGCGTATTTCTATAGCCTCTACCTCTGGTTGAGTCTGGGGGCCGAGGCTTCTGGCCACCTCTATTTCGAGGCGAGCGCCCTTATCATCACCCTCATCTCGCTGGGCAAGCTGCTCGAGACCCGCGCCCGGCGCAGCACCCAGTCAGCCATCCGCGAGCTGATGGCGCTGAGGCCCGATACTGCAACCCTGTTACGGGGGGAGGAGTGGGTCAGCGTCTCCGTGGACGAGGTGTTGCGAGGGGACACGCTGCGGGTGCTGGTCGGTGAGCGGGTGCCGGTGGATGGTCGCATCATCCAGGGGAGCAGCGAGCTGGACGAATCCATCCTCACCGGTGAGAGCATGCCGGTGCTGCGGGGGGTTGGCGATGCGGTGCTGGGCGGCGCCATCAATGGTTCCGGGGTGTTGACCATCCAGGCCACCACTGTGGGTGAGGACTCCAGCCTCAGCAAGATCATCGCCCTGGTCGAGCGCGCCCAGATGGGCAAGGCGCCATTGCAGCAGCTGGTCGATCGCGTCTCGGCCGTGTTCGTGCCGGTGGTGATGGTGATTGCCCTGCTCACCCTGCTGCTGTGGTGGGTGTGGGCAGGTGACTTTGGTCAGGCCCTGTTGGCGGCGGTGGCGGTGCTGGTCATTGCCTGCCCCTGCGCCCTGGGGTTGGCCACGCCAGCCGCCATAGTGACCGGCACCGGGGTGGCTGCGCGTCACGGCATACTGATCAAGGACGTGGATACCCTGCAGAAGGCCCATGCCATCAAGGCGCTCATCTTCGACAAGACGGGCACCCTGACCGAAGGCAGGCCAGTGCTGCAGAGCTGGAGTGGTGATGCGGACTCCCTGCGGCTGGCGGCGGCCCTGCAACAGGCGAGCGAACATCCCCTGGCCCGGGCCATGGTCGAGACGCAAGGCGAGCTGGCGCTGCCCGATCCCCGAGAGGTCGAGGTGCGGATCGGGGCCGGTATTCAGGGGGGGGTCGAGGGGCACAGGGTCGCGATTGGCAATCCTGCGTTGATGGCGACCCTGGGGCTGGTGGTCGAAGTGCCCGAGAGTCTGGATGGGGCGACCCGGGTCTGGGTCGCCATCGATAATACCCTGGCCGGGGTAGCGGTGCTGGCAGACAAGCTGCGCCCCGAGAGCCGGCCGGCGGTCGCCGAGCTGGCATCACGGGGCATCGAGAGTTGGCTGGTCAGTGGCGATGCCGCGGCTCCCGTGGCACATATCGCCGCCAAGTTGGGGCTGACCGGGGCCTTCGACTCCGTCCTGCCGGATGGCAAGGTGGCCAAGGTTGAGGCGCTGCGTGAGCAGGTCCAGGGGTTGGTGGCCATGGTGGGGGACGGGGTGAACGATGCCCCCGCGCTGGCCGCGGCCGATGTTGGCATTGCCATGGGGTCGGGATCGGATGTGGCGATGGAGACGGCCTCCATCACCCTGATGCGAGCGGATCCACGGCTGGTTGCCGATGCCATCGACATCTCGGCGGCCACCTGGCGCACCATACGCCAGAACCTGTTCTGGGCCTTCGCCTTCAACGTGATCGGCATTCCCCTGGCGGCGCTGGGTTATCTGAGCCCCGAACTGGCAGGGGCGGCCATGGCCCTGAGCAGCGTGATGGTGCTGAGCAACTCGCTCTTGCTCAAGCGTTGGCAGCCCAAGGCCGGGCGGGCATCACGCTGAGCCGCGTGACAGTGCAGCTTACATGTTTGGGTGAACACAGTGACGATGGGGCGGGGGATGACCCGGCCTGCTCGTTCGATGTTGCAACAGTACGCCGGCCGCCAGTGGCGCAGCCGGCAATCAGGAGTCAGTCATGAATATCAGCAAGGCCGCTCAGGCCACAGGCCTCAGTGCCAAGACCATCCGTTATTACGAGAGCATTGACCTTATCACCCCCCCTCAGCGCAGCGATAACGGCTATCGCAGCTATGGGGAGGAGACGGTGCGCGAGCTGCATTTCGTCAAGCGAGCGCGGGAGACCGGCTTCAACCTGGAGGAGTGTCAGGAGTTGCTGGCGCTCTATCGCGACAAGCACAGAAGCAGTGCTCAGGTGAAGAAGCTGGCTCAGGAGAAGATCGTCGATCTGCGCGATCGCATCAAGGGGCTGCAGGCCATGCTGACCAGCCTGGAGGGTCTGGTGACCTGCTGTCACGGGGATGACAGACCCGATTGTCCCATCCTCGACGAACTGGAGAAGGGGTGAGCCATCACCTGGGACGACATGTAGTTAAAATGTTGATTGTTATGTATTTTGTTGAGAATTAGACTGCGCTGGCAGCGGCCTTGACTGACTGAGTGGTTAATAACTGGCCGTTTGTTGTTGGCTGCCGGGGGCTGGGATAGACTATGCGGCCATCGCAAATGGAGTACCTTCCCCTTGAGCCAGAGTGTGACACGACAGGTCAGGCAAGCCATCATGGCTCAGCTCTATACCCATGCCTCGTTCAGTCTGCCCTGTCTGGCGCTGTTGGCCCTGGGATGGGCGCTGCTGTTCCATGATTACCTGCCCGCCATCGAGGCGCTGACCTGGCTGGGCATGGTGCTGTTGACGCTCTGTGGCCGGGGATGGCACCTGCGCTGGCGTCAGTCCCGGCTCGATACTACCCCCCTGGCCCTGCTCGAGCGGGAGCTGTTCATCGGGGTGACCATCACCTCCATCGTCTGGGCCCTCGGCGTATTGCTCTATATGGGTCAGCTGCCCGACGCCTATCGCGCCGCCATGATGATGCTGACCAGCCTGATCCTGACCGGCAGCGCCATCATGTTGTTTGGTAGCCGACGTGCCTTCTATGGCGCCATGTTGCCCCTGGGACTCGCCATCTTGTTCGAGCTGGCGCAGGGCAATGAGCAGGAGCGGATCGTCGCCTGCATGCTCTCGGGCTATCTGTTTGTGTTCCTGCCGACCCTGCTGCGCCGTCTGCGCCGGGATCAGGCCACCTCCCTCTATCATCGTTTTTCCAATGCCAATCTGGTCGCCGAACTCAAGATTGTCTCGGAACATCTCAAGCTCACCTCGCGCCGTGACGGTTTGACTGGCATCGCGAATCGCGCCCATCTGGATCACTGTCTGGCCAAGGCGTGGCGCCGTTGTCATCGGGCTCAGGCGCCACTCTCCCTGGTGCTGATAGACGTGGATTATTTCAAGCAATTCAACGATCACTACGGCCATCAGTCCGGTGATGAGTGTCTGCAACAGGTTGCAGCCCTGCTCGGCAAGGTGCCGCGCCGCGAAGATGATCTGGCTGCTCGTTATGGGGGGGAGGAGTTTGCCCTCTTGCTGCCTTGCACCAGCATGCAAGGCGCCTTGCAGGTGGCTCAGCAGGTGCGTGATGCCCTCAAGCAGATCCAGATCCCCCATCAGAAGTCGCTGGTCTCTGGCCAGGTGAGCTGCAGCTTCGGGGTGGCAACCCTGGTGCCGGATAACCACTTCGAAATTACGGATTTAGTGCAGAAAGCGGATGCGGCCCTCTATCAGGCCAAGCATAATGGCCGGGATCGGATCGAAGTCGCCTTGATGGGTAAGGTGGCTTGACTCATTACTGACAGATAAAGAGGTCGTCTATGCAATGTCATCGTATCGAAGAGCTGCTCGAGCTACTGCAACCCGCCTGGGTCAAGGAGCAGGATCTCAGCCTGGTGCAATTCGTGGCCAAGCTGGCCGAAGAGGCTGGCTTCAAGGGCTCGCTCTCCGAGCTGACCGATGACATGCTGATCTACCACCTCAAGATGCGCGATGCCGACAAGCAGGCGATGATCCCGGGTCTGGCCAAGGACAGCGTGCCAGACTTCAAAGAAGCCCTGCTCAAGGCGCGTGGCATCAAGTGATCCCCGCTCGACCTGGCTCGCAGGGTCGGGTTTCAAGAGAATCTGAAAGAAAGGCGCATGGTCAACTGGCAATGGGCCTTTTTTGTTGCTGAAAATTGCGACAGCGCTCCAATATTCAACAGATCAAACCCACACTGTTAGCAGGCTGTTTAAGATATAATCCGCGCCATAACAATTACTGGAGTGATGGGTAGCAATGGCCGACCAGGAGAAGATCGACATCAAGGATGTCACCGACACAGGCGTGACCGGGAGCTTCAACCCGAATGCCTTCAAGTCGAGCGACGACAGGTTCAATCCGGGCAATCGTATCTATGTGCGGGCCCAGACTGGCCGCTGGCAGCGATTGCGCAAGCTGATGGGCTGGTTCTTCATGGTGCTCTTCGTCGCCCTGCCCTGGCTGCGTTATGACGGCCGACAGGCCATCTTGTTCGATATCGGCAACCAGCAGTTCCATATCTTCGGCGCCACCATCTGGCCTCAGGATCTCACCCTGCTCGCCTGGGTGTTCATGATTGCCGCCTTCGCCCTCTTCTTCGTGACCACCTTCCTGGGGCGGGTCTGGTGTGGCTATCTCTGCCCGCAGACGGTGTGGACCTTCATGTTCATCTGGTTTGAAGAGAAGTTCGAGGGCTCGGCCAACAAGCGCCGCAAGCTGGACGCGTCCCCCTGGAATACGGACAAGCTGCTGCGCAAAGGCGCCAAGCACCTGGCCTGGATCCTGCTGTCGCTCGGCACCGGGCTGACCTTCGTGGCCTACTTCCAGGATGCCACTGCGCTGATACCCGAGTTTTTCACCGCTTCAGCCTCCGGCTGGGTTGCCTTCTGGGTCATCTTCTTCGCCGCCTGCACCTATGGCAACGCGGGCTGGATGCGCGCCATCATGTGCATCCACATGTGCCCCTATTCCCGCTTCCAGTCCGCCATGTTCGACAAGGACACCTTCATCGTCGGTTATGACACCAAGCGCGGCGAGAACCGGGGTCCCCGTCCCCGCAAGGTGGATCCCAAGACCCTGGGCCTGGGGGATTGCATCGACTGTGATCTCTGCGTGCAGGTCTGCCCGACCGGCATCGATATCCGTGACGGCTTGCAATACGAGTGCATCAACTGCGGCGCCTGCGTCGATGCCTGTGATAACACCATGGAGCGCATGGGCTACGAGAAGGGGCTGATCAGCTACACCACGGAGCACAAGCTGGAGCACGACAGCACCCATGTGGCGCGGCCCAAGCTGCTGGGCTATGGCCTGGTGATGGTGATCATGTTGGGGGTGTTCGCCTACAACGCCATGTCCATCATGCCCATGGGGCTCGACATCATCCGGGATCGCAACCAGCTGTTCCGCGAGAACAGTGAGGGTCTGATAGAGAACACCTATACCCTCAAGATCCTCAACAAGACCCTCCATGCCCAGGTCTTCGAGCTGGATGTGGAGGGGCTGCCCGAGCACCAGTGGTTCGGTCCGCGGGAGGTGACTCTGAAGGCTGGCGAGATCTATACCCTGCCCATCAGCCTGGCCGTGGATCCCTACAACCTGAAACGGCCGACCCTGGATATCCAGTTCGTGCTCAGGCGGGCCGATGCGGCCCCTGATGATGGCAAGGCAGAGCTGCGTCAGGCCAGCAAGTTCATCAGCCGATTGTGAGGATGATATGACGCAAATGGCGGGCCAGTTTCGCCAATCATTTGCCGGGGTAATGATAGAATGGGGCGCATCGGCGCCCCTTTCTCATGGTGGATCTCATGCGTTTCAACTATTCCGACCTCAATCCCGATCTCATCCTGGATGCCCTGGACCTCAGTGGTCTGCGTGTCGATTCCGGTCTCATCGAGCTCAACAGCTATGAAAATCGGGTCTACCAGTTTCAGGATGAGGATCGGCGCCGCTATGTGGTGAAGTTCTACCGGCCAGGGCGCTGGAGCCGGGCCCAGATCCTGGAGGAGCATGGCTTTGCCGCCGCCCTGAACGAGGCCGAGATCCCGGTGGCGGCTCCCATCGCCTTCGCGGGGGAGACGCTGCTCGAGCATCAGGGCTACGGTTTCGCCATCTGGCATAGCGTTGGTGGGCGCCAGTTCGAGGTGGATAATCTGGAGCAACTGGAGTGGGTGGGCCGCTACCTGGGCCGTATCCACAGCATCGGCGCCACTCGCCCCTTCCAGCACCGGGTTCGCCTCGATGTAGAGAGCATGCTCCATGAGCCGCGTGCCCTGCTGGCGGAGGGGGAGTGGTTGCCGAGCGGTCTGGCCCGGGAGTTCTTCGGCCTGCTCGACGAGCTGACCAAGCATGTGACCGATGCCCTGCGCCTCGATGTGGCGCAGATAGCCCTGCACGGCGACTGCCACCCGGGCAATATTCTCTGGCGCGATGGCCCCATGTTCGTCGATCTCGACGACAGCCGCACCGGGCCCGCCATTCAGGATCTCTGGATGCTGCTCTCGGGGGAGCGTAGCGAGCAGCTTATCCAGCTCGATACCCTGTTGGCCGGTTATGAGGAGTTCATGGAATTTGACCACCGTGAACTGGCGCTGATAGAGCCCCTGCGCGCCATGCGCATGGTGCACTACATGGGGTGGCTGGCACGGCGCTGGGAGGATCCGGCCTTCCCCCGCCACTTCCCCTGGTTCAATACCGAGCACTACTGGCGCAGCCAGATCGCCAGCCTGCATGAGCAGTTGGCGGCCCTGAGTGCGCCTCCCCTGACCCTGACACCGGGTTGGTGACGCCTGAGCCGGCGATTGCCATAGTGCCGCATCATGACAGGGCTTGCCCTGCGGCCCCCCTCCTTTGCCATTGACGCCGGGAGGGGGACGCAATAGGCTTGGTCTGCTTCGGTTCTCCGGGCGTGCCTCACTGCTTCCCCTTAACAGGAAACATCATGAAAAAAATACTGTGCTTTCTTGCTGCCATGCTGATGATACCCATGGTTCACGCCGCCCCTGAGTTCAAGGAAGGCGTCAACTATGAGGTAGTCAAACAGACTGGCAGTGCTCAGCCTGAGGTCATGGAGTTCTTCTCCTACTTCTGCCCTCACTGCTTCAAGTTCGAGCCGATCGTGGACGATCTGCAGAAGAGCCTGCCGGAAGGGGTGACCCTGAAGAAGAACCCGGTCGCCTTCCTGGGTCGCGAGATGGGCCCCGAGCTGCAGCGCGCCTATGCGGTTGCCAATCTGCTCAAGGCTGAAGAGAAGCTGACCCCAGCCATCTTCGATGCCATCCACGTCAAGCGTCAGGTGCCCCAGAGCCGCAACGATGTGGAGAAAATCTTCGTCGACAACGGTGTACCGGCCGAAGAGTTCACCGGTGCCGTGGACAGCTTCGCCGTCTCCGGCATGGTCTCCCAGTTCGATCGCAACACCGAGACCTACAACGTGCGTGGCGTACCGGCCTTCCTGGTCAACGGCAAGTACATGGTGAAGATTGAATCCATCACCTCCCAGGAGCAGTTCAATCAGCTGGTGAAATTCTTGCTCGCCAAGAAAGACTGATTGCCCTGACCCTGATAAAACGCCCGCCGGTGCAAACCGGCGGGCGTTTTTTTATGGGGGATTGAGCCGGATGCCTCAGGGGGTCAGACCTGGCAGTCCCGTTGCTGGCGCGAGATGCTGGGCAAGCGGGTGCGGCGGCTGAGCTCCTCGGCCAGCCAGACCAGCAAGAGGATAGCGAGCAGCAGGGTGGCGGCCTGATCGTAGCGAAACAGGCTCAGGGAGACATAGAGCTGCTGACCCAGGCCACCGGCGCCGACCACGCCCAGAATGGTGGCGGCGCGCAGGTTCATCTCGCCGCGATAGAGGCTGTAGGCCAGCCACTGTTGCCACACCATGGGCTGCAGGCCGTACCAGAAGCTGACCAGCCGCCCGGCCCCTGCCAGCTGCAGGGCGCGGCGCGGCCCCTGATCCGCATTCTCCAGGGTCTCCACAAAGAGCCGGGCCAAGACGCCTGTGGTGTGCAGGGTCAGTGCCAGCACACCGGCGACCGGTCCCAGCCCCACGGCAATCACCAGCAGGCTGGCAAAAATCAGTTCGGGGATGGATCGCAGCAGGTTGAACAGCAGGCGCAGCGGCCAGAACTGGCGTGCCAGCACGGCCAGTCCCATGGCGAGCAGGGCACTGAGCAGGGTGCTGAGCAGCGCCATCTGCAGGGTGTCGACCAGGCCGTGGGCCACCAGGGTGAGGAAGGCGGGAGACCAGTCCGGTTGCAGGAACTCGGCCAGGAAACGACCCATGCCGCCGAAGGAGAGGCTCAGGGTACGCCAGTCGAGCAGTACACCGGCTCCCAGACAGGCGAGCAGCAGCAGGGTGCAGAGCAACAGGCCGGGGGAGCGGCTGTGGCGCAGCCAGGCGCTCAGGCCATCGGCCAGCACGACCAGGGCCACGAAGGCCAGCAGCAGGGTGGCCACTTCACCGCCGGCGAACATGCGTAGGGAGAGTTCGAGCTGCTGACCCAGACCACCGGCCCCCACGAATCCCATGATGACGGAGGCGCGCAAGGCACACTCCCAGCGATAGACGGTGTAGGAGAGCAGCTCCTGACGCACCGCGGGCAGCACGCCGTAACAGAGTGCCTGCAAGCGTCCTGCGCCACTGAGCAGCAGGGCCCGGGCCGGTTGCAGGGCGCCGCTCTCCATGATCTCGTTGTAGACCTTGGCCAGCATGCCACCGTAGCTGACCGAGATGGCCAGGATGGCCGCCATGGGGCCAAGCCCCGACAGACGCACGAACAGCAGCGCCCAGATAAGTTCGGGCAGGCTGCGCAGCAGGATGGCGATGAAGCGGCACAGCGCCCGCAGGCCGCTGCGCAGAGGGGCGGGCAGGGCGCCTATCCGTGACAGGGAGAGCGCCCGCGATCCCAGCAGGGCGAAGGGCACCCCGAGCAGGAGGGCGCCGAACAGTCCCAGAGTAGCCACCGCCAGGCTCTCCAAGGTGGCCTTGAGGGTCAGGGTGAGGAAGTCGCCATCCAGACGCGGTGGCCAGCTGTGGGCGGCGAAGTTGCCCATCTGCTGCCAACTCGCGGGCTCGAACAGCGCGCGCCAGCTGGCGGCATCTTGCCAGAGACCGTAGAGCGCCAGCAGCAGGAGCCAGCCCCAGGGGCTACGCAGGGTCAGGCGGGAGCGGGAGGCTAGCACGATGGCACCGGGTCGGATCCCAGGCTGCCCGGCGACTCGTTGTCATAGAGCTCGGCCAGCATGGCGGGGCTGACTGCCTCGGCGGCGCAGTCGAACAGGATGCGGCCCTGACGCAGGCCTATGATGCGCGGGAAGTGACTCAGGGCCAGATCCACCGCATGAAGGCTGGTAATGAGCGTGCTGCCTCGCTCCCTTGCCTGCTGTTGCAGGGTAAGGATGCAGGCTTGCGCCAGCACGGGATCGAGCGCCGAAACGGGCTCGTCCGCCAGCATCAGATCCGGGTTTTGATAGAGCACCCGGGCGATGCCGACCCGCTGCAGCTGGCCGCCGGAGAGCTCGCCACAGGGTTGCTGCAACTTGTCCGCCAGGGACAATCGCGCCAGCTCGGTGCGGGCGCCAGCGGGATCGCAGGGACGCAACAGGGAGAGCAGTGCCTTGGCCAGTGACCACTGACCGAGCCGACCCGCCAGCACGGCGGTGATGACGGACTGGGAGGGGGGCAGGGGCGGCGCCTGCCAGATCATGCCGATGCGGCTGCGCAGCCGTTGCCGCGCCCGGCTCGAGAGCTGCCAGGGATCCTGCTGCCACAGCAGCAGGGCCCCCGGATGGTCTGCTCTGAGTTCGGTGGCGAGCAGGCGCAGCAGACTGGTCTTGCCCGCGCCGCTCGGCCCTATGATGGCGACCCGCTCCCCGGCCTGGATCTGCACGTCGATCGCTGCCAGCACGGGCAGATCACCGAGTCGCAGGCTGGCCTGACGCAGGTCAACGGCAATCACTTCAGCAGGTCCGCCTGGACGGCGGCGGCTTCGATACCCTGGTAGTTCTCGGGTTTGGTTTCGATGAAGCGGCTGGCCCGTTGCAGTTTCAGGATCTCGGCCTGGGCAGGCACCTTGGGATCCAGCTTGAGGAAGGCCTGCTTGATCTTGGCTTGCAAGGCGGGATCCATGCCGCCGCGCACCGTCCAGTTGTAGTCAAAGTAGGTCGGCGTGGTCCAGATAACCTTCACCTTCTTGGTGTCTACCTTGCCCTCTTCCAGCAACTTGTCCCAGACCGAGGCGTTGAGGGCACCCGCTGGCACCTTGCCGGAGGCGACCCAGGCGACGGTGGCGTCATGGGCGCCGGAGAAGGCGACGTGGGCGAAATCTTTTTCAGGATTGATCCCCTCTTCGGCCAGGAAGTGGCGCGGCATCAGGTGGCCCGAGGTGGATGAGGGAGAGCCGAATGCGAAGTCCTTGCCTTTCAGATCGGCGAGGGTCTCGATACCGCTGTCGGCGTTGGCAATGAACTTGGAGGTGAACTGGGCATCTTCCGCCCGTTGTACCAGCGGGATGACGCCGTTTGCACGGCGATGGGCCTGCACATAGGTGAAACCGCCCAGCCAGGCCATGTCTATCTTGCCCGCAGCCAGGGCCTCCACCACGGCGGCGTAGTCATTGACCGGGACGAACACCACCTCGCGGCCGGTCTGCTCGGCCAGATAGTCACCCAGAGGGGCGAACTTGCGTTGCAGCTCGGTCGGCGCCTCGTCGGGGATGGCGGAGACCCGCAGCGGCTCGACGGCGCTGGCCCCCAGGCTGGCGAAGAGGGCGGTGAGGGGAAGTATCCATTTCTTCAGCATGTGACTTTCCTTTGGTAGCTAACGATTGGGCGGCAAGGTGATGGACAAAGAGAAGGCCCGATGGACGTCGGACCTTGGAATGGGCATATGGTATGCATCCTGGGGCGCGGATGCCAGTTCGGCCCCCATTTATCCCGCCTTTGTTGCTCTGCATGCACTGGCCGTTGCGCCTGAGCGATGGGATGGCTCAGCGGGGCAGATGGAAGGCTTGCTTGAGATGGCGCACGAAGTCCGCATCCCGGCAGAGGGTCTTGCCCGGACTGTCGGAGATCTTGGCGACCGGGCCGCCGTTGCACTCCATCAGCTTGAAGACGATGTTCATCGGGCTCACCCCCGGCAGATCGCAGGTGAGCTGGGTGCCGATGCCGAAGCTGGTGTTGATGCGGCCGCGGAAGTGCCGAAACAGCGCCACCGCCTTGTCGAGGTTGAGGCCGTCGGAGAAGACCAGGGTCTTGCTGGCCGGATTGATGCCGAGCCGCTGGTAGTGGCTGATGGCCTTCTCGCCCCACACCACGGGGTCGCCGGAGTCATGGCGCAGCCCCTGATAACGGCTGGCCAGCTCGAAATCGAAGTCGTGCAGGAAGGCATCCATGGTGATGCAGTCGGTCAGGGCGATGCCGAGGTGACTGCTGAACTCGTCCAGCCAGCTGGTGAGGGCGGCACGCTGGCTCTGGGCCAGGGGGAAGCCGAGCTGCTGGTGGGCCTGGAACCACTCGTGGGCCTGGGTGCCGACCGCAGGCAGGTCATATTTCTGGGCCAGTTGATAGTTGCTGGTGCCGCGAAAACAGGGCAGGCGCTCCTTGAGGCGGCCAACCACGGCATCCTGCACCGCCTGGGAGAAGCGGCGACGGGTGCCAAAGTCGATGAGGTTGAAATCCTGCATCTCCTCCGGACTCAAGGTGCCTTCAAGCTTGTCGATCTTCTGATCCAGTCGCACCAGGGCCTGGCTCACCCCGAATTGGGGATAGCGGAAGCGGTTGCGCATCTCGCTGATGGTGGCGAGCACCGGGATCTCCCACAGGATCACATCCTGCCAGGGGCCCTCGACCCGCACATTGATGCGGCCATCTTGCTCGAACACCTTGAGCAGGGAGGCGTCGAGGGGCTTGCGGCGCAGGTGATCCAGGTAGTCGGCACTGAAGAAGGGACGCTCGGCCAGGAACAGGCTCTGTGCCTTGCTCAGCCGCAGGGAACCGGCGAGGCGCAGTTGCTCCTCGATCTGACCCATCATGGGCAGCAGATCTTCCTCATTGCGGCTGTGGAACTCGGCCACCACCTCGGCGTCGGGATAGCGGTGATAGACCGCCTGCTGCATGTGCAGCTTGTAGGCATCGGTGTCGAGCAGGCTGGTGAGGATAGGGGGCATATGCATCAGGTTCCCGGCAGGCTGGTGGGTATGTCTAACGGACATATCAGGCATCCAGCAGGCGTTGTATATCGGTCAGGCTCCGGGCCAGCTCGGCCCCGGCCTCAGTCATCTGGACATGGGCGCTGGCAATGGTCTCGGGGGCGATGCCACGGCAGGCATCCAGATGCACTATGACGCGAAAACCGGCGCGGCGCAGCTGCAACACGCTGGTCTTGACGCAGTAGTCGGTGGCGAGGCCGCCGGCCAGCACTGTGTTGACGTTGCGACTGCGCAGAAATTCGATGAGGCCGGTGCTGCGCCGTCCGGCCAGGTCATGGTAGCAGGCGCCATAGGGGTGCAGGTCGGGTTCTATGCCCTTCCAGACGAAGAAGTCATAGTCGATGGGGGCGGGCAGGCCGTCGAGCAGCTCGAAGCCCTGCGTGCCCGGCACGCAATGGCTCGGCCAGCTGAGATCCACATTGGCGTGGGGCAGCGGCGTCAGGGGCTGGCCCGTGACCCAGAGTGGCGCTCGGGGATGGGCATCCTTGCTGCCGATGCGCAGGCTGGCCAGGGCGGCCTGGCCATTGAGGGCGGCGACTATTTCGTCTCCGCCGGGCACGGGGAGCTCGTCGGGGCAGAGGGGCGTGAACCCCTTTTGCGGGTCTATATCCAGGCTGGCGATGATTCCCATGAACGGCTCCTGCACATATTATCTATGTGATATTATCTACCAAACATTAATGGAAGGCGAGCGAGACGAGCAAGATGCCGAGCATGAGTCTGGACATGGTGGTGCTGCGTTTGAACGAAGAGCGGCTGGAGTTGCTGCTTGAGCCGCGTCAACGCCCGCCCTTTGCCCACTGTTGGCAACTGCCCGCCCGGCGGATCGACGAGCGCCGGGACCGGGATCTGGAGGATGCCTTGCAGCGGCTGCTGGCCGAGTGGGGCCTCGGGGTCTGCTATAGCGAACAGGTCTGCACCCTGGGCGATCTGGCACGGGATCCCCGCGGCTGGTCCACCACCCTGGTTTACCTCTGTCTGGTCGGCCCCGAGCTGCAAGCGAGCCGGGGCCAATGGCACCCGCTCGCCGATCTGGACCGATTGACCCTGGCATTTGATCACGATCGCCTCATTGGCAAAGGCCTGGAGCGGCTCATGATCAAGAGCCGCTACAGCACCTTGCCGGTGCAACTGCTCGGCCGTGAATTCACTCTCTCCGAGCTGCAACGGGCCTATGAGATCATCTTGCGGACCCCCATGAACACGGCGGCATTTCGCAAGCGGATCCATCGTGCCAACATCCTGGCCGACACCGGCCGCAAACGCACCGGCAAGCAGAGGCCCGCCAGCCTCTACCGGCTCGATGCCTCGCCCTGCATCCTCTTTGATCAAGTGATGCACGGCGCCGAGGTCTGAAATAACTGACAAGGATGATCATGATGGAGAAGCTGCTGGTCAGTGCCTGCTTGCTGGGGCAGCCCGTGCGTTACGACGGTCAGAGCAAGGGGATCCTCAGCGACTGGCTCACCACCCTGGGGGCCGAGGGGCGGACGCTGGCATTTTGTCCCGAGGTAGCCGGTGGTTTGCCGACCCCGCGTCCACCTGCCGAGCGCCAGGGAGAGCGGGTGATCACGGTGACGGGGCTGGATGTCACCCGCGAGTTTGACCATGGGGCCGAACTGGCCTTGGCGCTCTGCCTGCGGGAGAGGATCCGCTTCGCCCTGCTCAAGGAGGGGAGCCCCTCCTGTGGCAGCGGCCGTATCTATAATGGCCATTTCGAAGGCGTTTCCATGGCAGGAGAGGGCAAGACCACGGCCTTGCTGCGCCGCCACGGCATTCAGGTGTTCAGCGAGGATCAGTTGCCCGAGCTGGCTCTGGCACTCTCCCTGGCGGCCACCGTAGCGGGTTCCTGAGCTCGCTGCCACCCTTCCAATACCTCGTCCTTCTCCTGCCAGCGCTGGTTCAGCCATGCCTGAAAACCGCGCTTGAACTGCTTGTCGTTGAAGTAGTCGCCCATCAGCGCCTCATCCACCGGCAGCTCCTCGATGCGCACCTGAATGCGCTTCATCCGCCCCATCAGAAAGTCCTTGAACGGCGTTTTGCTGTTGTCCGGGTAGCGGATGGTGACATCGATCAGGCTGTCGAACTGCTCCCCCATGGCCGCCAGGGTGAAGGCCAGGCCTGCGGCCTTGGGCGGCATCAGATGGCGATAAGGCGAGCGGCTCTGGGCCTGCTTCTGCGCCGTGACCCTGGTGCCCTCGACAAAGTTGATGACGGTGGTGGGGAGATGGCGAAACTTCTCGCAGGCGTTGCGGGTTGTCTCGATATCCTGGCCGCGCAGGTGTGGATTGCGCAGCAAAAACTCCCGGGAATAACGGCGCATAAAGGGCATGTCCAGCCCCCAGCAGGCGAGCCCAAGCAGCGGAATATAGATGAGCTCGTGCTTCATGAAGAACTTGGGCACCGGCAATCTGTCGCGAAACAGGTGACCCAGCACCACGATGTCGGTCCAGCTCTGGTGGTTGCTGACGATGAGGTACCAGCCATCCCTGCGCAGTTGGCTGTTCTCTTCTATCTGCCACTCGATGCGGGTGGTGAGGCGGATGACGAAGGCATTGCCGCTCAGCCACAGGCGCATGATGCCGTTGTTGATGTGGCTGCAAGCGCGATCGAGGGCCGGGATCGGCAGCAGCTTGAGCAGCGACACCAGCAGGATCAGGCTGGCGCACAGGGCGGTGAATATGATGGTCAGACTGACGCTTAGCAGCAGCACCAGGGGGCCGGGTAGCAGACTTAACAAGGGCGTATCTCATCGCTCAGCAGTTGGTTCAGGGTCTGATCCTTGTCGTGCCAGATCCCGTTCAGCCACTGCTGGAAATCATGTTGAAAGGCGGGATCGTTGAAATAATCCCCCACCAGATGTTGCTCTATGGGCAGGAAGCGCACCCTGACTCGAATAGTGCCAACCCGGCCGCACATAAAATCCCAGAAGCTCGGGATCCCGCCCGGGTAACCAATGGTCACATCGACCAGCTGATGCAGTTTGCCGTCCATGGCCGCCAGGGTGAAGGCGATACCGCCCGCTCTGGGATGGAGCAGGTGACGATAGGGAGCCCTCTGCTTGTCATGCTTGTGAGCCGTGAAGCGGGTTCCCTCAACGAAGTTCATCACGCTTACCGGGATATGCTGGAACTTGGCACAGGCTTGTCGGGTTGTTTCTATATCCTTTCCCTTCAAATATGGCTTTTTTTCCAGCAACTTCTTCGAATATCGCCGCATGAAGGGAAAGTCGAGCGCCCACCATGCCAGTCCGAGAAAAGGTACCCAAATCAGCTCTTTCTTCAGGAAAAACTTCAGAAAGGGGATTTTTTGATTAAAAACCCGCTGCAGTACCAGTATGTCGACCCAGGATTGGTGGTTGGCAATCACCATATACCACTGGTTAAGGCGAGATTTGTCCAGTCCGACCACCTCGAATTGGGTCTTGGTGAGGGTTTGCTGGATCAGATTATTGAAACCAATCCAGTGACTGGCGCAGCCATCAAGCAGGGCACTGCAGCGGGTACGCCAGGGGGCGAGAGGGATCAGCAGTTTGAGCAGGGCCAATCCCAGTATGGGCATCACCCAGAACAAGGTATTGAGGAAATAGAGCAGGGTAGAGAGGCTGCCACGCAGGCTCTCTATCAGCTTGTTTTTCATGGGCTTGGTTCCGTTTGCTGGCGAAAATTCGATTAAGTGGTCAGATGTGTCGCCATAATATCAGCCGTTCATGGGCGAGACCAAGGGGTGAGTGGTTTCTGTTTGAGGCTTAATCTGCGGAGGCAGCGCCCCTGTCTAGCCGCCGCGCAGTCTGCTCAGCAGCCTGTCCATGGCGCGATACCCCAGCGCCTCGACCAGATGTGCCTTCTCGATCTGGGTCTTGCCAGCGAGATCGGCCAGGGTGCGGGACACCCGCAGTATCCGGTGCCAGGCGCGGATGCTGAGGCCGAGTCGCTGGATGGCTGTCTCCAAAAAATCGGCATCTTGTGGTGATAACCGGCAAACGTCTTCGATTTCCCGGCTATCGAGCAGGTTATTCAGCTTGCCGCTGCGAGCCAGCATCCGATCGCGCGCCCCCAGTACCCTGTCGCGGATCTGGGCACTGGGTTCGCCGCGCTGGGCCTTGCCGGTCAGGCTGCCCTTGGGCAAGAGCGGCACCTCCACGGTGAGATCGAAGCGGTCGAGGAAGGGACCGGAGAGTCTGCCGAGATAGCGCAGTATCTGATCCGGACTGGCGCGGCTCAGACCGTCGCCGAAGTGGCCGCAGGGGCTGGGGTTCATGGCGCCAATCAGCTGGAAGCGGGCGGGAAAATCCACCTGGCGGGCGGCCCGGCTGATGGTGATATGGCCCGTCTCCAGCGGCTCGCGCAGGGCATCGAGCACTTTGCGCTCGAACTCGGGCAGTTCATCCAGGAAGAGCACACCATTGTGGGCCAGGGAGATCTCACCTGGCCTGGGGTGGCTGCCACCACCGACCAGGGCCACCGCCGAGGCGCTGTGATGGGGGGTGCGATAGGGTCTCTGGTGCCAGTGACCCTGTCTCGGGGTCAGACCGCCGATGGAGTGAATAGCGGCGGTCTGCTGGGCCTCCTCTTCGCTGAGCGGCGGCAGTATGCCGGGCAGACGACTGGCCAGCATGCTCTTGCCGGTGCCAGGCGGGCCGATGAACAGCAGATTGTGGCAGCCAGCCGCGGCTATCTCCAGCGCGCGTTTGGCCTGGGATTGACCTATCACATCCTGCAGATCCGCCACATCGGGCCTCTGGCTGTCGGGTTGAGAGAGTGGCAGCGGCAACTCATATTGGCCGGCGAGCCAGGCGGTCACCGCCAGCAGCTGGTGGGCACAGCGCACCTTGGCATTCTGGATGAGGGCGGCCTCGACCCCATTGGCGGTGGGCACCAGCAGGGTACGACCGGCATCGCGGCAGGCGAGCACGGCGGGCAGTACGCCGAGCACGGGCCGGATCTCGCCGGTCAGGGCCAACTCCCCCAAAAACTCATGATCGAGCAGGTATGTTGCCGGTATCTGCTTGGATGCGGCGAGAATGCCGAGAGCGATGGCCAGGTCGAAGCGACCCCCTTCCTTGGGCAAGTCTGCCGGGGCCAGATTGACGGTGATGCGCTTGGCTGGGAACTCGAAGTTGCCGTTGAGCAGGGCGCTGCGCACCCTGTCCCGCGACTCCTTCACCGAGGTCTCGGGCAGGCCCACGATATTGAAGGCGGGCAGGCCATTGGAGAGGTGAACTTCCACCGTCACTTGCGGTGCCTGGATCCCCAGGCTGGCACGACTATAAACCACAGCTAATGACATAAACCCCATCCTTGAGTTGAGTTATGTTCTGACTAACTGCAATTTGTCAGTGTTTTATACCAGCCGGATTCGACTGATATAGTTAAACTTAGTGGCTTGTAATGTAATAAATGCTTGCCTGATAAATTTCATCATGCTAGTTCTAATAGCCATTCGCGGTAACAGCCGCCCAGATTTCATCGGATTTTGTGGTAGTAACTATGAACATGGCTTCCCGTTTCGTCAGCATTATTGTGGTCCTAGTGGTGATTATTATCACACCGCTCGGGGCTCGTTTAGCTGCACGGAACAAGGGATAGACCCACTACCGGACAGAACGAAACAAGCGACCCCCGAGCCTCACGGCCCGGGGGTTTTTTTTCGACCAAGGAATAGGATTTTCTCCATGAACGGCGCGCACTATTTGGTACAGGCACTCAAGCAGCAGGGAGTCACCCAGGTGTTCGGTTACCCGGGCGGTGCCATCATGCCGGTCTACGATGCGCTCTATGACGGTGGTCTGGCCCATCAGCTCTGCCGCCATGAGCAGGGTGCCGCCATGGCCGCGGTGGGCTATGCCCGCGCCTCCGGTCAGGTCGGGGTCTGCATCGCCACCTCGGGTCCCGGCGCCACCAATCTGGTGACCGGCCTGGCAGAGGCGCTGCTCGACTCAGTGCCCCTGGTGGCGATCAGTGGCCAGGTAGCCTGCGCCGCCGTCGGTACCGATGCGTTTCAGGAAGTGGATGTGCTCGGCATGTCCCTCTCCTGCACCAAGCACTCCTTCATGGTCACGGACGTTGCCGAGCTGGGCCAAGTCATCGCCGAGGCTTTTGCCATCGCAACGGAAGGTCGCCCCGGCCCGGTACTCATCGATTTTCCCAAGGATGTACAACTGGCCGCCATGCCCCCACAACATCCCCAGCTTGCCGTGGACGAACCTGAGCCGCTCTGCCCGCAGGCCCTGGAAGCCGCCCGGGCGCTGCTCGCGGCGGCCGAGCGTCCGGTGCTCTACGTCGGCGGTGGCGTGGGCATGGCCAATGCGGAAGATCAGCTGCGCGCGTTCGCAGCAGTCACTGGCATGCCAGCGGTCACCACCCTCAAGGGAATTGGGGCGCTCGACCCCGACAGCCCCGTCTATCTCGGCATGCTCGGTATGCACGGCACCAAGGCGGCCAACTTCGCGGTGCAGCAGTGCGATCTGTTACTGGTGGTCGGTGCCCGTTTCGATGATCGGGTGACCGGCAAGCTTGACGAGTTCGCCCCCCATGCCAGGGTGGTCCATCTGGACGTGGACGCCGCCGAGTTCGGCAAGCGTCGCGCCGCCGAGGTGGGCATCAGCACCGATCTGAGACTGGTGCTGCCCGCCCTGGCCATGACTCTCGATATCACACCCTGGCGCGAACACTGTGCGAGCATGGCCCGCGAATATGCGTTTCGCTACGACCACCCGGGGCAGCCCATCTATGCGCCAGCCCTGCTCAAGCAGCTCTCGACGCTGCTGCCAGATAGCAGCGTGGTCGCCTGCGACGTGGGTCAGCACCAGATGTGGGTGGCCCAGCACATGCGCTTCACCAGCCCGCGCAATCACCTCTCCAGCGCCGGGCTCGGCACCATGGGCTTCGGTCTGCCCGCCGCCATCGGGGCCAAGATGTCCCGCCCGGAGGACGAGGTGGTGCTGGTGAGTGGTGACGGCTCCTTCATGATGAACGTGCAGGAGCTGGGCACCATACGCCGGGCCCAGCTCAAGGTGAAGATGGTGCTGATCGACAACCAGCGGCTCGGCATGGTGCGCCAGTGGCAGGAGCTGTTCTTCGACGGCCGCTACAGCGAGACCATCCTCTCCGACAACCCGGATTTCATCGCCCTGGCGGCCGCCTTTGGCATCCCCGGTGAAACCATCACCCGCAAGGATGAGATCGCCGGTGCCCTGGATCGCCTGCTCGGCAGCGAGAGCGCCTATCTGCTGCATGTCGCTATCTCAGAGGAAGAGAATGTCTGGCCCCTGGTTCCGCCGGGAGTCGCCAACCACAAGATGATGGAACAACGCCCATGAACTCGTCCCCCCTTGGCCTCAATACGGCTCCCCTGAGCCAGATCAACACCCTGGAGATCCACGCGACATCCAGGCCCGAAGTGATGGAACGCGTGTTGCGGGTGGTGCGCCACCGCGGCTTCCATCTCAAGGCCCTCAACATGGAGGCGAGCGCGGAGCAAGATTGCCAACAGCTGCGGATCACGGTTACTGTCGAGTCGACGCGTCCTATCGCACAGCTGTGGAGCCAGCTGGTCAAGCTGGTGGACGTCTCTCGGGTCGATGCACTGGAAGCGCAGCCCAGAATAAACCCATAAGGAGCAGCAAGCATGTCACAGGCCAACCACCCTCAATTCATCTGGTTCAACGGCAAGATGGTGCCCTGGCAAGATGCCCAGGTCCACGTCATGAGTCATGCCTTGCACTACGGCTCCTCGGTGTTTGAGGGGGTGCGTGCCTACGATACCCCCAAGGGCACCTGCATCTTCCGCCTGCAGGAGCACAGCCGCCGTTTGTTCGACTCCGCCAGGATCTACTGGATGAATGTGCCCTACAGCGAGGTCGAGGTGAACGAAGCCTGCCGTGCCGTGGTGCGCGAGAACGGCCTCAAGAGCGGCTACCTGCGTCCGCTGGCCTTTATTGGCAATGTGGGGCTGGGGCTGCATCCGCCGCTGGATGCCAAGGCGGATCTCATGGTCGCGGCCCTGCCATGGGGTGCCTATCTCGGCGAGGAGGGGCTCAAAAACGGGGTGGATGTGTGCGTCACCTCCTGGAGCCGGCTCGCACCCAACACCATCCCCACCGGCGCCAAGGCCGGCGGCAACTATCTGTCGTCCCAGCTCATCAGCCGGGAGGCAAAGCGCAACGGCTTCGCCGAAGGGCTGGCGCTGGACGTGAATGGTTATCTGAGCGAGGGGGCGGGGGAGAACCTCTTCCTGGTGAAAAATGGCGTGCTGTTCACGCCGCCCGCCACCGCCGCCATCCTGCCCGGCATCACCCGCGACACCATAATGACGCTCGCACGAGAGCTGGGTTACGAGGTGCGCGAGCAGGCGCTGCCCCGGGAGGCACTCTATGTGGCAGACGAGATCTTCATGACCGGCACCGCCGCCGAGGTGACCCCGGTGCGCTCGGTGGATCGGATGCAGGTCGGCGCCGGGAGCCGTGGCCCGGTGACCGAGCAGCTGCAAAATGCCTTCTTCGGCCTGTTCAACGGCCAGACCGAGGACAAATGGGGCTGGCTCACCCCGGTAAACGACTGACTGAGCATGAGCGGGCGACCCGGTCGCCCGCTTATGCTCGGACCAGAGTCGGCTATGGCAAGGGCAGATCCCTTGCCACAACCGATTCGAATTGACGGTTTCGCATCATTAATTTGCCCAGTTGGGCTCATGTATTCAGGGAGTAGAGACAATGCCGAAGTTGAGATCCGCCACCACCACCCACGGACGTAACATGGCCGGTGCCCGCGCCCTCTGGCGTGCCACCGGCATGACAGACGAGGACTTTGGCAAGCCCATCATCGCCGTGGTCAACTCCTTCACCCAGTTTGTACCGGGTCACGTGCACCTCAAGGATCTCGGCCAGCTGGTGGCCCGGGAGATCGAGGCCGCGGGCGGCGTTGCCAAGGAGTTCAACACCATAGCGGTCGATGACGGCATCGCCATGGGTCACGGCGGCATGCTCTATTCGCTGCCGTCCCGGGAGCTGATCGCCGACTCCGTGGAGTACATGGTCAACGCCCACTGCGCCGATGCCATGGTCTGTATCTCCAACTGTGACAAGATCACCCCGGGGATGCTGATGGCGGCGCTGCGCATCAACATACCGGTGATCTTCGTCTCCGGCGGCCCCATGGAGGCGGGCAAGACCAAGCTCTCCGATCAGATCATCAAGCTGGATCTGGTGGATGCCATGATCCAGGGGGCCGATCCCAAGGTCTCCGATGCCCAGAGCGATCAGATAGAGCGCAGCGCCTGCCCCACCTGTGGCTCCTGCTCCGGCATGTTCACCGCCAACTCCATGAACTGTCTGACCGAAGCCCTGGGGCTCTCCCAGCCGGGCAACGGCTCCATGCTGGCGACCCACGCCGATCGCGAGCAGTTGTTCAAGCTGGCCGGTCAGCGCATCGTCGCTTTGGCCAATCGCTACTACCAGCAGGATGACGAGAGCGCCCTGCCGCGCAACATCGCCACCAAGGCGGCGTTCGAGAACGCCATGGCCCTGGACATTGCCATGGGCGGCTCCACCAATACCGTGTTGCACCTGTTGGCGGCGGCCCAGGAGGGGGGGGTGGACTTCACCATGGATGACATCGACCGCATGTCCCGCCGGGTGCCCCAGCTCTGCAAGGTGGCGCCGTCCACCCAGAAGTACCACATGGAAGATGTGCACCGCGCCGGTGGCGTGGTGGCGATCCTGGGTCAGCTGGAAAAAGCCGGTTTGGTGCACGGCGATACCCGCAACGTGCTCGGCACCAGCTTGCTCGAGTTGCTGGAGCGCTATGATGTGAGCCGCACCCAGGATAAAGCGGTGCATGATTTTTACCGCGCAGGCCCGGCTGGCATCCGCACCACCAAGGCGTTCAGCCAGAGCTGTCGCTGGCCCGAGCTGGATCTGGACCGCGCCGAAGGCTGCATTCGCTCCCTGGATAATGCCTACAGCCTGGAGGGGGGCCTGGCCGTGCTGTCCGGCAACATCGCCCTCAATGGTGCCATCGTCAAGACCGCCGGTGTCGATGAAGAGAACCTCTGCTTCCGCGGCCCCGCCCGGGTGTTCGAGAGCCAGGACAGCGCGGTGGCGGGCATTCTGGACAGCACCGTCAAAGCCGGTGAAGTGGTGGTGATCCGCTACGAGGGCCCCAAAGGCGGCCCCGGCATGCAGGAGATGCTCTACCCCACCACCTATCTCAAGTCCATGGGGCTGGGCAAGGCGTGCGCCCTGATCACCGACGGTCGCTTCTCCGGCGGCACCTCGGGGCTGTCCATCGGTCACGTCTCCCCGGAGGCGGCCTCCGGCGGCACCATAGGGCTGGTGGAGGATGGCGACATCATCAACATCAATATCCCGGCCCGCACCATGGTGCTGGAGGTGGCTGACAGCGTACTGGCCGCTCGCCGCGCCGCCGTCGATGCCCGTGGCTGGAAGCCGCTGAATCGCCAGCGTCAGGTCTCCTATGCCCTGCGCGCCTACGCCATGCTCGCGACCAGTGCAGACAAGGGCGCGGTGCGCGACTTAAGCAAGCTGGAGGAGTGATGATGACGAATCATTTATGCAAAGTGCCGCTCGCCGCTGTCTATGCCGACAAGGGGTTGGTGTGGCGCGATCTCAGCAAGCTGGAGGGGTAAGCCATGGTCTCTGCGGCTGATTATCTACGCAAGATACTGCTCTCCCCAGTCTATGAGGCGGCGCGGGTGACCCCCTTGCAGACGTTGAAGAAGCTCTCCGAGCGGCTCGGCAACCATGTCTCCCTCAAGCGGGAAGATTTGCAGCCGGTGCACTCCTTCAAGCTGCGCGGTGCCTATCACAAGATTGCCACCCTGAGCGCCGAGCAGAAGGCCCGTGGTGTGGTGGCGGCCTCGGCTGGTAACCATGCCCAGGGGGTCGCCTTGTCGGCGGCCAAGCTCGACATCAATGCCATCATCGTCATGCCCAAGACCACGCCGGACATCAAGATAGATGCGGTGCGGGCCCAGGGGGGCAATGTGCTGCTGTTTGGCAACAGCTTCGACGAAGCCTATGCCGAGAGCCGTCGCCTGTCGGAAACCGAGGGTTACACCCTGATCCCGCCCTTCGACGACGTCGAGGTGATCGCGGGCCAGGGCACCATCGGCAAGGAGTTGCTGGAGCAGGACACTCACCTCACCCATGTGTTTGTCCCCGTGGGCGGCGGCGGCCTGGCCGCCGGAGTGGCGGTCTATATCAAGCAGCTGCTGCCAAATGTGAAGGTGATAGGGGTGGAAGCCGAGGGTTCCGCCTGCCTCAAGGCGGCGCTGGAGGCGGGCGAGCCGATCAATCTGGAGCGGGTCTCGCTGTTTGCCGACGGGGTGGCGGTCAAGCGCATCGGCACCGAGACCTTCCGGCTCTGCAACCAGTATCTGGACGAGGTGGTGACCGTCTCCAACGATCAGATCTGCGCGGCCCTGAAAGACATCTTCGACGACTGCCGCGCTATCGCCGAGCCGTCCGGTGCCCTCTCCCTGGCGGGGCTCAAGGCCTACAGTGAGCGGGAGCAGGTCAAGGGCGGCCGGATGGCGGCCATACTCTCTGGCGCCAACGTCAACTTCCACAGCCTGCGTTATGTGTCGGAGCGCTGCGAGATCGGCGAGAAGCGCGAGGGCATGCTGGCGGTGACCATACCCGAGCGCAAGGGGGCCTTCCTCGACTTCTGCCGCAACCTGGGATCGCGGATGGTGACCGAGTTCAACTACCGTTACTCCGATGCCGAGCAGGCCTCGCTGTTCGTGTCGGTGCGACTCACCGGCGGCGATGAAGAGTTGGGTCAGATCGAAGCCCATCTCAATGGCAACGGCTACCCCGTGGTCAATATGACGGACAACGAGCTGGCCAAGAATCATGTGCGTTACATGATTGGCGGCCGCCCTGCGCGGCCCCTTGGTGAACGGCTCTACAGCTTTAAGTTCCCGGAGCAGCCGGGCGCCCTGATGCGTTTTCTGGAGACCCTGGGCTGCCGCTGGAACATCAGCCTGTTCCACTATCGCAACCATGGCGCCGACTATGGTCGGGTGCTCTGCGCCTTCGAACTGCCGGACGAGGACGTGGCCGCCTTCCACGACTACCTGCGCGAGCTGGGTTACGGCTGGAAGGAGGTGAGCGAGGATCCCGCCTACCGGCTGTTCCTGGCGAACTGAATCCGGGGAACCCCATGAACAAGAGCGGGAGGCAGAGGCCTCCCGCTCTTTTTTGGGCCAGCCGCCACCTTGACCGCACGGGGACATGCTTTGTTTGTCAGCCAGTTCACACTCTGGGAGATCTGGTCGTTTGAGACCCGCTGCAGATGGGGTAGGCTGGTGACGGCGGCCCTGTACGGCGCCCGGCATCATGGCCTGGATAGCAGCCGTGACGCCTGATCCCAAGACCGATGACTCACGGAAGAGGCACCCACATGACAAAATCCCTGCTAGCTGCCCTGATTGGCTGCGCATGCATGACAGGTCTGGCCCAGGCTCAGGCCCTCGATAACAGCTGGTATCTGGGGGGAAAGGCCGGTTGGTCCCACTTCTACGGGGTCGATTACGACGGTCAGATCAAAGAGATCGTCGATCTTGTCGAACCGTACAAGCAGGAGAGTGACCTGGGGCTGGGTGGCTTCATTGGTTATCAGTTGAACCCGAATCTGGGCTTTGAGCTGGGTTATGACTGGCTAGGCAAGTACCAGCTGGACAAGTCCGCCTCCCAGGGCACCGAGTCGGCCAGGATCGATGGCGAGGCCAAGGCGCAGATGGTGCAGGCCACCATGAGAATCAGCCTGCCTGCCACCCCGGCGCTGGACATCTATGGCCGTTTGGGCGGCGCCTACGCCTGGACTGAAAGCGCTTTCTCTGCCAGCTATCAAGACGCAGCCAATCCCTCCAGCAATGCGTCATCTTCCAGTACCGGGCACAAGTACCATGGCGCAGCCTTCGTTGGCGCCCTCGGCGCCGAATACGCCTTCAATCCCAGTTGGGCGCTGCGCCTCGAATACCAATACACCACCCCCCTTGGCAATACCTCCCCTGGCGAGTCAGGCATAGAGCTGGATAACGGCCTGTTCGCCCTGGGGCTGGTCTACCGCTTCGGACAGGGGGGAGAGGAGGTGGTGGCGGCCAGTCCGGCACCGGCCGCGGTCGTCCCCGCCACCGTCATCATGCAGCAGCGTTTCACCCTGAGTTCGGATGTACTGTTCGAATTCAACAAGGCGAGCCTCAGGCCCGAGGCCAACCAGGCGCTGGACACCCTGTTCCAGCAGATAGTGGCGGCCAACCCCCAGGACGGCATAGCAACAGTGGTGGGTCACACGGATAGACTGGGCGCGGATGACTACAACCAGAACCTGTCCGAGCTGCGTGCCCGTTCCGTAGCCGATGCGCTGATCGGCCGTGGCTGGCCGGCAGAAAAGATGCAAGTGGAAGGGCGGGGCGAGCGGGAACCCATCACCGCCAACCAATGCAACAGTGGCAGCAAGTCTGAACTCATCGTCTGTCTGGCGCCGGATCGCCGGGTCGAGGTCAAGCTGAACGGCGTTGGCGAAGGGTCGCCGCAATAACCCATGAGAAAAACAGAAATAAGAGAGCGCCATACCGGTGCTCTCAGAATGACGAATGATGGAGGGTTAGTGTATTAGGAGTTGATGAATTTCCACGTGAGGCCATTTTTCATATTTTATGGTCCCGTTTATCTAGCCGTTAGCATCTAAACGGACGAGTAAAAATCAGGCAGCACGCATCATAGTTACCGTGAGAAAGTTCGTGACATCTTATCGAGGATGTCTAAATATTGAGGCTGCCACATTAATTAACATCTATTACATGTGCATTATTTATGCTCCTATTTAATCGCCGAAGCATTATCTAATCTATAAAAATTTCGGAGTGGCTCCCCCTTTGCCTGCAAACGACAACTTACTGTAAAATAAGATAATGCATGCAAGCTGATAAATTTAAATCGTTATGGTATCAGACGCCCCGTATGGGGGGTTTTCATAATTAATTTCATATATTTTCGATTTATTCACCTTCATTGGAGGGTGATATTTGTGCAGTAAATGCTGGCTTTGTCATTTATTTTCGCGAGCAGGTAAATCGTTTGGGTTGTCAAGGGAAATGATGAGTAAAAATGATGATATCTAATAAAACTGCAGTTTAGGCATTGGTTATGTGGCAGGACGCTGCTGACTGTAAATAAGTTAGGCAAGGAATAGTATGAATAAATCGTTTCGTCTTACCGCTCTTAGTTGTGCTTTTATGATTGCCGCTGGCTGCAGCTCGCAGCAGATGCAAGATTTCAATGCGACCGTCAACGATATTGGGAAAAATTATGGGATGCCCGTACTTTGCGGTGCAGGCATGATTGCTGGTGGCGTCACCGGGTATGCACTCAGTGGTAAAGACGGTGTAGTGGCAGGTGCTGCCATTGGCGGGGCCCTCGGCTGCGCCGCTGGATATGCATGGCAATCTCGGCTGCGTGAGCTGGACCGTATTGCTCAGGAAGAGAATCTCAAGATAACTACAGAACAGCTGACGCTCGCCGAGCCAACAGTGGTGACGGCTGTACCGCAGAATGCTGGCTTAGTCGCTCAGATCCCGGACACTGGTATGTTTGCGATTGGCTCTGAGCAGCTGACAGAGAGCGGCCAGCGCGTTGTGACGAAGTTAGCTCAGGTTTATGCCAAAGCTCAGACTACCGACCAAGCCGATGTGTCCAAAGAGCTTCAATCGCGTCGAATTCTCATCGTAGGTCACAGTGATGCGACTGGTCCTGCAGATTTGAATCAGAAATTGTCTGAACGCCGAGCTCAAACAGTCGGCAAGGTATTGGTGAAGGCGGGTATTCCTGCCACCTCTATTTATTACCAAGGAGCTGGTTCTTCTCGTCCCATTGCAGATAACAGCGATTTGCTGCTTCGTGGCCAGAATCGCCGGGTCGAGATCGTCGAACTCGCGAACGAACAGGCTCTGGTGATGCGGGCTCAGTCCGAAGAGGGCAATACCAGATATCTGCGTTATGGAGCTTCCGATACCGCCAAGCCTAATATGGCCGCGTCCAAATCGGCAGGCCAGCCCGCAAGCAGTCCAAGCAAGGTGGCGGGTTCTCAGAAAATAACGGCTAGTCAAGCCACCGCCAAACAAAGCTTACCTGACACCAACGTGGCCAAGACAGCACCCAAGACCAAGCCCGCCGTGGACTTTGGTGGCAGCCCGGCTGATGCCTATCAGTGGAATATGGCCCAGAATATCAAACCCAAGGCGAGTGGTTTTGCCCTAATCAGCAATGCTTATGCGAGTGACATGCCGATGTCGAGTTGTGAAGCGGATAAACCGCGCAGTGCTGGACAAGTGTTGAGCATGGCAAATGACAAGCCGCTTGAACGTCATGCCACCAAGGAGTACATGCCGGGCTACAACAACCGTGTCTGGGCCAATACCGTCAACGGTCATCTGGTGACTGTCTCTCCGGTTTCCATCTTGCGTGATAATGCCAAGGTCGATCGTCAGCCAATCCTGCAGGTTGTTCAGGGCTACAAGAGCTCAGGTCAGAAAAAGGCCCAAACCCTCAAGGCTGTGGCCAACACTTACGAAGGCGAGAGTGAAGTGCTTTACCGTGTCTTCGCCAGCGACCCCAAGGCATCTGTGTCCTGCATGGATCTTGTGTTCAGTAAAGGTAACGCCAAGGTAAGCCAAGGCGCCCTGTTCTATCCGTCTGGTTCAGAAGCCTACGTGGCTTCGTACATGCCAATCCCCGCCACCAATTCCAAGTAAGAAAACGGAGTACCTTAGTGGAAGATTTCTCTCTGGCAGCGCTTAAAGCGTTGATCCTCGCCAATCAAATGCTGACTGTTGGCATTATTTCATTTCTTTTGAGCGCCGTTGCGGTGTGGAAGCACTGGGAAAATGTGTCCTACTTCCTGATCCGGGTATGGCACAGCCTTCCTCTGATTGGCACTGTTGCTCGCCTTTCGCGCAAACCGGCCTCTGTCGATGGGGATGGCTGGATAAACCACGAAGTGACCCTGTCGAATGTGTACTACCGCGAATATAAAAAATATATGAAAGGCCCGGAGGCTTACAACGCCTCCTTGGACTACTTGGCAAAGGCAGGGGAGGCTGGCCGTTCCCCGCGTCCTGCGTGGGTGCTTATTTTGGTATTGGTTTTGGTAGTAGTCGAGGCCATGGGGTTTGCCTATGTGCTTGCAGGCTGGATGAACATGGATGCCTCAACCAATGATCGTCACTTGCTGACGGCAGGTGCTGCGCTCTTGCTTGCTGTTGTGTCGGCACTCTTAGCGGAAGTTGCTGGGCACTCTCTGCATCATAATGGTCTGATTGCCCGTGCTCGTCATTGGTGGCAAGGTGAAGAACCTTCCAAACGCTCTCGTACCCTGAAGGCCAACAAAGCGATCAATCTGGAGGATTCCTTCTCGGACTCTGACAAACCGGATTATGAGCAGCTATTGGCCCGCCTGAAGGATGTAAACTCAGGCGTGACTCGCAAGTTCTTCTGGTTGGCTGTCTGTGCGGCTTTTGTTACCTCTATGGCTGTGGGGGCCTTCGTGGTTCGTTCTGCCACCCTAGACAGTATCGAAACCGAGATGGTTAACAGTATGCGTGCAGAAGTGACTGCACAGAATGACAGCAGTATTGGTTCGCCGTTTGATCTGCCGGAGGAGTCACAAGCCATTAACAGTGAGGCTGACGAGGCCACCATTGAAGACAAAATGCAGGCCATCCGTGAAGCTAGCCTGACGACGTACGTCATGTTGTCACTGATCTACATCGCTATCCAAGGCATCAGTATCTGGCTTGCCAGCAAATACTACTTTGCGGGAACGCACTCCCAGGCAGCTTGGCGCTTGACCCACGAGTATGCCACTGCCGAGGAAATGCTGGACGCAATGGATCAGCAGCGAACGGCCATTGCCAGCCATGCTGATGATAAGCTGCGCCGTCTTCAGACCTTGCTGTCTAGCCGTGACCACACCAACTCAGGTGTGTTGGGTGCACTGGAAGGGGAAAATTCTGCCCATCGCAACTTTTTGGCCTTTGTTAAGTTCAAGGCGGGCAAAGTATCGTCCAGGCCAACCACCCAAGCGGTACAGGTAGAGCAAGCCACTCAGCTGGCCCCTGTGGTACCAGCAGCACCTCAAGCTGAGATTGTCCCAATCCCTGTGCCTGTTGCAGCAGTCCCGACCCAGGTAGTATCCGATATCAAGGCATCCGATTTTCATGATGTCACCGGTTTACCTGAGGAAAATCTAGCCGCAGCCAGTCGCGCACTGGGGGTGGATGAAGCTCAACTGCGTGATATCCGTGAGCAGCAAATGGCCCTCAAGACCCTCGGCCTGTTCCCAACCAAGCAGAGTGCCTAATCGTGAAAATCACCAAGCTATTACTACTGGCGTTGACGCTGCCCTGCGCAGCCTTGGCCGCCGACCGTAACGATATGCAGAGCTGCTATGAACGCAATGGCCTGACCGATATCAAGCCTGCGGGTAGCGGTCGCGAGCTGGTGGTCATCATCGACCAGACCATTCCTATGCCTGATGATCTGCAACGTAGCAGTTGGGGGCAGATCGATCGGTTCGTACAGACCGGTGATCGCGTCAAGCTCTATACCTTCTCCGCCTTCTTACCTGGCGAATACCTTCGCCTGGCCTACGCAGGACAACTGGATATGCCGTTGGAGGGGGAGATCCGGGATGATGTCAGCATGCGCAAGTTGCGCAGCCTGGACACCTGCCTGGCGACACAGACAAAGGTCTTTCGTAGCGGCTTTGGCAAGCAGTTCGTGAAAGCATTGCGTGAAGCTCGTCAGGACATCCCAAAGAGCGAGATCATGAACTCTCTGCGTAAAGTGGGTGAGGATATGAGGATGGAGCAAGGGATCAGCGATCGTGTTGTGTTCCTGATTTCGGACATGCTTGAGCATTCTGATTACACCAGCTTCTACGCGACTAACAAGATCAAGCAGTTGAATGTGAGCGATGAGCTCAAGCTGGCAAAGAGCAAGGCGCTGTTTGCTGATTTGCAGGGCGCCCGGGTCTATGTTGCTGGCGCAGGACTAGTGACTGACTCGGTGAAGCATGCTTATCGCTCCGGCAAGACCATGGATGCACTCGGCGACTTCTGGTTCCAGTATTTTGAAGGCTCAAATGCGGCACTTTCAAATTTTGGCACCCCAAGCCTCAGCACTGACCTGCGCTGACACTAATAGCGTATTGGTAGTGGGATGCCCATTGGGGAGCCCCTCATTACCCTGCGCAATTAGGTCTGTATCAGATTAACAAGGTTAAAAACCAGAAGAGACAAAGCAGGGAGGCCAAGCCTCCCTGTTTTGTTGCGTGGTCGGCGTCAGGCCAGGGCCGGAGCTGGCTTGCGGCTCAGCCGACGATATCCTGCGGCGATCACTATCAACAGCAGGGCGCCGGGCAGCACCGTCTGCCAGAGGAAGGGCCAGGACTGGGCCGTGAGCAACACCAGCAGCGGATTGGCACCCGCGGGGGGATGTATCAGCCCCAGCCCTTGCATCAGCGCGATGGCGAGCCCCACGCCGAGGGCCAGCTTGATCTCCAGTGGCAGGGGCAACCCCTGCACCAACAGACCCACTGCGGCGGCGAGCAGGTGACCACCCAGCACGTTTTGCGGGCGCGCGAGCGGGCTCTGTGGCAGGGAGAACAGCAACACGCAGCTCGCCCCAAAAGGTGCCATCAGCAGGGTCAGCTGCCAACCCAGATCCAGCCAGCCAAGCAGGGCTATGGCCAGACTGGCCCCCAGTCCCGCCAGCAAGGCGTTTTGCCATCGTTTCCATTCCATCTCTGTTCTCCTGATGTGTTGCGGGTGCCTTGACCCAGGTTGAGACATTAGGTAGACAGATCGGTGTACTTCAAGGGGGAATGGATGATGAGCGAGAAACGGCAGCAATTGATGGCGACCGCCTACCGGCTGTTCAACCGCCATGGCTTTCACGCCACCGGCATAGATCGCATCTGGGCAGAGGCGGGCAGCACCAAACGTACCCTCTATCGCCACTTTCCCACCAAGGATGCCCTGATCGAAGCCGTCCTGACGGCCCGCGATGTCGAATTCTTTGCCCTGCTCGACACCAGACTGGCCGGTGTCTCCGGCCGTGAGGCCAGGTTGGAGGCCCTGCTCGATGGTTTCGCCGACTGGTTTGGCCGCAGTGATTTCTACGGCTGCAACTTTATCAATGCCAGCGCCGAGTTTGGCGATCCGCGCCACCCGGTACGCAAGCTGGTGGCGGCGCACAAGCGTGCCCTGCTGCTGTGGGTGAGTCAGAACCTGGACTGTGATGAGCAGGTCGCGACCAGGCTCTGCCTGCTGCTGGAGGGAGCGGTCGTGATGGCGCACAGCTATCAGCAGGCTGAGGCGTTGAGTCAGGTTCGCCCCCTGGCATGGGCCCTGCTCGGCCAGTCCCTGGGGGAAACAGGGCCATGTCATGGCAGGATGGCAAACAAGATCAATGAGTTAACGACAAGGAGTCCAGAATGAGCAAGGTGGCACTGATCACGGGGGCGAGTCGCGGCATAGGGGCCGCCACCGCCCGGTTATTGGCGCAGCAGGGGTACAGGCTCTGTCTCAACTATCTGCGCGAAGCGGCCCGCGCCGAGGCGCTGGCCGAAGCGTTGAGGGCCCAGGGGACCGAAGTGATCACCATAGGGGCCGATCTCGCCGAGGAGGGGGAGGTGGTGCGGCTGTTCCAGACCCTTGACGCGCACTTCGGCGGCCTCGATGCCCTGGTCAACAATGCGGGCATCTTGCTGCCCCAGAGCCGGGTCGAAGATCTCGACGCCGCCCGCATCAACCGTTTGTTGACCACCAATGTCACCAGCCAGTTTCTCTGCTGCCGGGAGGCGGTGCGGCGCATGTCCCATCGCCACGGTGGCCGGGGTGGCGCCATCGTCAACGTCTCCTCGGCGGCGGCCCGGCTGGGCTCGCCCCATGAATATGTGGACTATGCCGCCAGCAAGGGAGCCATAGACACACTGACCCGGGGCTTGTCACTGGAGGTGGCGGGAGAGGGGATCCGGGTCAACGGCGTGCGGCCCGGCTTTATCCACACCGAGATGCACGGGGATGGCGGCGAGCCGGACAGGGTGGCCCGCCTGGCGCCCCAGATCCCCATGGGGCGCGGGGGTGAGCCGGTCGAGGTCGCCGCCGCCATTCGCTGGCTGCTGAGCGATGAGGCGTCCTACGTCACCGGTGCCTTCATCGATCTCGCAGGGGGGCGCTGAGGCGCGATCCCCCGCATGGGGTTGGTCAAGCTGACCGATTTGTGGTCTGTATGACTCTTTAATGGCCCATGGAATGCGACGGTTTAAGGGTCTTTTTTATATAAATCAGTCTGTTATGTTTTGGCATAAGGATTGCGATAAAGGGGCAAGGGAGAGGCCCATGGGGGCCCCTGGCAGCAAGGATGAACAAGATGAAACAGATAATGGCCATGGTACTGGCATTGGGGCTGGCGGGGTGCAGCTGGCAAGACGATGAGATAGTGCGAGGCCAGGGCTCCCCGGTCGTTCAGCAGCTGCCCCTTGGCGACAGGATCGACAGCATATTGGCCGTGGTGCCAGCGGACATCACCCTGGTACCCGGCACGCAGCGCGGGATCCGGTTGGAGGGGCAGGAAAATCTCTTGCCCTATCTGACCTTCAGCGAGAGTGGCCGCAAGCTGGAGATAGAGGTCAAGGAGGGTTACCGCCTCGACCCCGGCGAGCGACTCAAGGTGACCATCACGCTGCCTGCCCTGCGGGCATTGGCGCTGGCGGGCAGCGGCCGGGGCGAGATCGGCGCCTTCGAGGGAGATGAACTGAGCCTCTCCCTGGCGGGGTCGGGGGGGATCCGCGCCAACCGACTGGCGATGAAGCGCCTGGAGGGCAACATCGCCGGCTCAGGGGATCTCGAGCTGATCCAGGGTCATGCGGACAGCCTCACCTTCAACATCGCTGGCTCCGGCGGCATAGAGGCTGCGGAGCTGGTGGCGCGGGAGGTCGAGATCAATATCGCTGGCAGCGGTGATGTGGCGGTACATGCCGCGCAGAGGCTGACAGCTACCATCGCCGGTTCCGGCAACATCGACTACTGGGGGAGCCCCGAGATAGAGAGCGAGATCCTGGGGTCGGGACAACTGGTGCGCCAGGGCGGCTGAACGCCAGGCTGGATGTGGATGCAACAGGGCCCTGATGGGCCCGTTTCGTTCATTGTGCCTGCCCATCAGGGGAGGGCGAGCCCTGCCTGCGTCGTCCCCCTGCCCTGTGGCTGCATGGCGGTTCAGACGAGGGGAAGCTGTAGCTCCCTGTCGGCGTTGAGCCGCATCAGCAGCCACTGCATCCCGGCGAGGTGCTGGTGGTCATGACTGACCAGCAGGCGCACCAGGCCATCCAGGGTGATCTCCCCATAGTTGCCATAATGGGCCCGTCGCCCCCAGGCCGAGGGGGGCAGCCCCTGGAGCCAGGTGACTGTGTGAGTGCGGGCGGCGCGAAAGCGGGCCAGTTGCACGGCGGGATCCTGATGGGGATAGTCATTGTCCTGGGCCAGCTGATAGCCATCGAGGGACGCCAGCTCGGGCCGGGTCTCCTCCAGGGTGCGCATAAAGCGCACCTGATAGCCTTGCGTCTCTATGTCCAGCAGGTGGCAGAGGTGGCCCAGAGCCGAGAAACGCTCGGAGGGGATGCCGGCCCAGTTGGCCGGCTCCCAGTTCAGGTACTCGGCGGGGATGTGGCGCAGCAGGCGGTCAAACTGATCCGGCATGGCCGATAGCGTGGCGAAGATAGACATTCTGAACTCCTGTTCTGTGATGCTCCATTGGGTCGTGAGCAAGCGGCTATCCAATCAATGGCTCAGGCCCGGATGGGGCCTGAGCATGGTAGTCACTCGGTCAGATGCTCGGCGTGAAAGCGCAGGTGCGCTTCGATGAAGCTCGCCACGAAGAAGTAGCTGTGATCGTAGCCAGCATGACGGTGCAGTTCCAGAGGCCACGCTTTGGCCTCGGCGGCTTCCGCCAGGGCATCGATACCGAGCTGCTCGTCGAGGAAGGGATCGTCCAGGCCGACATCGACCCGGGTGGGCAGCGCCTGGCAATCATGATGACGCAGCAGCTGGCAGCTATCCCACTCCTGCCACAGCAAGGGGTTGTTGCCGAGATAGGCACCGAGGGCCTTCTGGCCCCAGGGGCAGCGACTCGGGTGGCTGATTGGGCTGAAGGCCGACACCGAGCGGTAGCGGCCCGGCTCGCGCAGGGCGGCGATCAGGGCACCATGACCTCCCATGGAGTGACCGCTGATGGCGCGGCGATTCGAGATGGGGAAGTGGGTCTCGATGAGGGCGGGCAGCTCCCGGGTGACGTAGTCATACATCTGGTAATGCTCGCGCCAGGGGGACTGGGTGGCGTTGACGTAAAAACCCGCGCCCTTGCCGAGGTCGTAACCGGCATCGTCGGGCACCTGTTCACCCCTGGGGCTGGTGTCCGGTGCCACCAGGGCGATGCCCAGTTCGGCGGCGATGCGCTGGGCACCGGCTTTTTGCATGAAATTCTCGTCGGTGCAGGTGAGCCCCGAGAGCCAGTAGAGCACGGGTACCTTCTGGCCGGTCAGGGCCTGAGGCGGCAGATAGACGGCGAAGCGCATCTCGCAGCCGAGCAGGTTCGATTCGTGACGATACTGCTTGTGCCAGCCATCGAAGCTCTTGTTGCTGGCGATGATATCTAACGACATCTGGGATCTCCTGCGCCATAGGGCGCCTGGGATGAACGAATAGGGGCGGGGATGACCCCGCCCCTGCTGACTCAGTAGTGGATGACGGTGCGGATGCTCTTGCCTTGGTGCATCAGCTCGAACGCCTCGTTGATCTGCTCCAGCGCCATGGTGTGGGTGATGAAGTCATCCAGCCGGAACTCACCCTGCATGTAGCGCTGCACATAGCTCGGCAGCTCGCTGCGACCGCGTACCCCACCGAAGGCGCTGCCGCGCCAGACCCGGCCGGTGACCAGTTGGAACGGACGGGTGCTGATCTCCTGACCGGCCCCGGCCACCCCGATGATGACCGACTCGCCCCAGCCCTTGTGGCAGCACTCGAGCGCCGCGCGCATCACCTTGACGTTGCCGATGCACTCGAACGAGAAGTCGACGCCGCCGTCGGTCATCTCGACGATCACCTCCTGAATGGGCTTGTCATAGTCGTTCGGGTTGATGCAGTCGGTGGCGCCGAGCTTGCGGGCAAGCGGAAACTTGCTCTCGTTGATGTCGATGGCGATGATGCGACCGGCCTTGGCCAGACGGGCGCCGATCACGGCGGAGAGGCCGATGCCCCCCAGCCCGAAGATGGCGACGCTCTCACCCTCTTTGACCTTGGCGGTGTTCATCACGGCGCCTATGCCGGTAGTGACGCCGCAGCCGAGCAGGCACACCTCTTCCAGGGGCGCGGCCGGGTCCACCTTGGCGATGGAGATCTCGGGCAGCACAGTGTATTCGCTGAAGGTGGAGGTGCCCATGTAGTGATAGATGGGCTGACCATTGCAGGAGAAACGGGTGGTGCCGTCCGGCATCAAGCCCTTGCCCTGGGTGGTGCGGATCTTCTGGCACAGGTTGGTCTTGCCGGATTTGCAGAACTTGCACTCGCCGCATTCGGGGGTGTAGAGCGGGATCACGTGATCGCCGACCTTGACGCTGGTAACCCCCGCGCCGACGGATTCGACGATGCCGCCGCCTTCATGACCCAGGATGCAGGGGAAGACCCCTTCCGGATCTTCACCGGACAGGGTGAAGGCATCGGTGTGGCAGACGCCGGTGGCAACAATGCGTACCCGTACTTCACCGGCCTGGGGAGGCATCACCTCAATCTCTTCGATGGAGAGGGGCTGACCCGGACCCCAGGCGATGGCGGCCTTGCACTTGATGCTCTGTACCTGTGCCATAAAGACTCCTCTGGTTGTGCGCGTTGGCGGATGAAATAAAAAGAGGGTCTGCTGACCCGAACCTCAGTGTAGTTTCCCGCTGATTTGGTGATAATGGGGTCAAATATCAAATCACTTTTACACATAGGTAATAATGTTCGGTTGGGAAGGGGTCTGTGAATTTGTCAGCGTGGCGGAGCAGGGGGGCTTTACCCCGGCGGCCAGAGAGCTGGGGGTGTCGGTGGCCCAGGTCAGCCGTCAGGTGGCGCAGCTCGAAGACAGGCTGCAGGCCAAGTTGCTGCTGCGCACCACTCGTCAGGTGCGGCTCACCGAGCTTGGCGAGATCTATTACCGCCACTGCCGTCAGCTGCTCGACAACCTCTACGAAGCCGAGCTGGCCCTGGGACGGCATCAGGCCCAGCCCCAGGGGTTGCTGCGCATCACGGCCCCCGTCTCCTATGGCGAGAGCCGCATCGCCCCCCTGGTCAACGACTTCATGGTGCGCTACCCGGCCCTGGAGGTGACCCTCAACCTCACCAATCAGCTGCTGGATCTGGTGCACGATGGTTACGATCTGGCGATCCGGCTCGGTCACCTCAAGGATTCGAGCCTGGTGGCGCGCCGTCTGGCAGGGCGGGTGCCCTATGTGTGTGCCTCTCCGGGCTACACGGCGAGTCGGGGCATGCCCAACAGCCTCTCGGAATTGAGCCGCCACACCTGCCTGCTCGGCAACGGTGACGAGTGGCACTTCACCCTGGATGGCCGCCCGTACAGCGTGCGGGTGCGCGGCCTGCTCAAGTGCAACAGCGGCCATGCCCTGATGGATGCGGCCCTCAAGGGGATAGGCATAGTGCAATTGCCCGATTACTACGTCAGCGATCACCTGGCCGCCGGCCGCCTCATCGAGTTGCTGCCCGAGATGCGGGCCCCTGAAGAGGGGATCTGGGCCCTCTACCCGCAGAATCGTCACCTCTCCCCCAAGGTGCGACTGTTGGTGGACTATCTGGCCGAGCGACTCGGCCAGCCCGGCCAGCCTTCCCTGGCCCCGCCCATCGGCTGAGTTGCTCCCACAAGAAAGGGCCCTGATGGGCCCTTTCTTGTGTCGGTTGTGTGGGATGTGCGCGGCTATTCTCGCTCCTTCACATAGGGGGTGCCGAGCGCCTTGGGGGCCACTGCCTTGCCGATGAAGCCGGCCAGCAGGAACACGGTCAGCACATAGGGCAGCGCCTCTATGGCCTGCACCGGGATCGGGAAGTCACCGATACTGACCCCCTGCAACCGGATGGCGACCGCGTCGAGGAAGCCAAACAGCAGACAGGCCGCCATGGCACTCCAGGGACGCCACTTGCCGAACACTAGGGCGGCCAGCGCCATGAAGCCCTTGCCCGCGCTCATGTTGGGGATGAACTGGGCGGTCTGGGCCACCGCCAGGTAGGTGCCGCCAATACCCGCCAACAGGCCGCCGATGATGAGCGCCGTGTAACGCATCTTCACCACTGAGATACCAGCGGTATCCACGGCGGCCGGGGCCTCGCCCACCGCCCGCAGCCGCAGGCCGAAGCGGGTACGGAACAGCACCCACCAGGCCAGGGGCACGCAGGCAAAGGCCACGTACTCCAGCAGGGAGTGGCCGCTCAGCAGCTCGCTGTAGAGCTGGCCGATGACGGGCACGTCATAGAGCTCCTTGGCGTAGGGCAGGTCGATGGGGGCGAAGCGGGCCGCGCCGGACAGCGCCGGGGTCTGGCCGCCCTGATCGAACCAGTAACGGCCGAGGGTGACGGTCAGACCGGCTGCCAATATGTTGATGGCCATGCCGCTCACCACCTGATCGCCGCGATGGGTGATGGTGGCGAAGCCGTGCAGCAGGGCAAACAGGATGGCGACGCCAGCCCCGGCGCCCAGGCCTATCCAGGCGGAGCCTGAGACAGCGGCCGCCGCGCCGCTGGCGAAGGCGGCAGCCAGCAGCTTGCCCTCCAGGGCAATATTGACCACACCGGCGCGCTCGCAAAACATCCCCGCCATGGCCGCCAGGATCAGCGGCGGCGCGGTGCGGATGGTGGCGTCCAGCATCAATATCAGTGTCTCAAACATGATGTGGACTCCCTTCGACTCGCAAAACATGTCTGTCATTCATGGCCGCCAGGATCAAGGGTGGCGCTGTACGTATGGTGGCATCCAGCATCAGGATCAGTGTTTCAAACATGGTCAGACTCCCTTGACTTGCGCGGTGGAGCGGTTGGCAATGGCCAGATAGGCCTGCTCGATGCGCGGGCGCAGCATGTGCTCCAGGGCGCCGCAGAACAGGATCACCAAGCCTTGCAGCACCACAACTATGTTGCGATCCACCCCGAACTCGAAGCTGAGCTCGGCGCCCCCCTGATAGAGGAAGCCGAACAGCAGACTGGCGATAATGACGCCGACCGGATGGTTGCGGCCCATCAAGGCCACCGCGATGCCGGTGAAGCCGAAGCCTTCCACGAAGTTGAGCTTGATCTGGTGCAGTTCCCCCTGCAGCACGTTGAGGGCGAAGAAGCCCGCCAGCATGCCGGAGATCACCATGGCCAGGATCACCACCTTGGGATAGGAGATGCCCGCATAGGCGGAGGCCGAGGCGCTGGCGCCCACCGCGCGGATCTCGTAACCCCAGCGGCTATGCCAGATAAAGACCCATACCAGGGCCGCGCAGATCAGCGCCCAGAAGAAGCTGATGTTGAGGGGGCTGGTGGACATCTCAATCCCCATGCCGGCCGCCAGCTCGCTCATCTTCGGCAGCCAGCTGTTGATGGCGAACACCTTGCTCTCGGTGGCCATGGAGCCCGCCGGTTTGAAGACATCGACCAGCAGGTAAGCCATCAGGGAGGCGGCGATGAAGTTGAACATGATGGTGGTGATGACGATGTGACTGCCCCGCTTGGCTTGCAGCCAGGCCGGGATGAAGGCCCAGGCTGCGCCAAACAGGCCACCGGCGATGATGGCCAGCGGCACCAGCAAGATAGGTGGCAAGAGGTCGCCGAGCAGCAGGCAGACCAGCCCGACCCCCAGGCCGCCGATATAGGCCTGCCCCTCACCGCCGATGTTGAACAGCCCGGCGTGGAAGGCCACCGCCACCGCCAGACCGGTGAAGATGAAGCCGGTGGCGTAATAGAGGGTGAAACCTATTCCCTCGCCGGTGCCAAAGGCGCCGTACCACATGATCTGGGCGGCCTCGAGGGGCTTGATGTCCAGGTAATAGAACAGGATGGCGGAGACCAGGAAGGCCAGCCCTATGTTCATGACCGAGAGGACGCCGACCGATACCCAGGCCGGAACGCGTTGTTGACTCATGATTGGCTCTCCTTGCCGGGGATCTCGTCGTGGGCAGTGATGGTTGTCATCATCAGCGCCACCGCTGTGGGGGCGAATGCGGGTCTCATGGTGTGGCTCCCTGGGGTTGGCTTGCCGCCACCTCATCGGGAACGATATTCGCCATCATCAACCCTATGGTGCGCTCGTCCGCCGTAGCGGCATCCAGCTCGCCGACCAGACGACCATCGCTGATCACCAGGATGCGATCCGAGAGGGAGAGGATCTCGTCCAGCTCCACCGACACCAGCAGCACCGCCTTGCCCTGATCGCGCATGGCGATGATCTGCTGGTGGATGTACTCGATGGCGCCAATGTCCACGCCCCGGGTGGGCTGGCCAATCAGCAGCACGTCCGGATCCTGTTCCACCTCCCGGGCTATCACCAGCTTCTGCTGGTTGCCGCCGGAGAAGTTGGCGGTCTTGTGATCCGGGCTCGGCGGGCGCACGTCCCACTTGTCCATCTTGGCCTGACAGTCCTGACGGATGGCGCCCTTGTTCTGCAGCCAGCCCCTGTTGTAGAGGGGACGCTGGTGATAACCGAGGATGAAGGCCTCCTGGGCGTCGAAGCGGTTGATGAGGCCCATCTTGTGTCTGTCTTCCGGCACATGGCCCAGGCCATAGTCGCGTACCTGCTCCGGGCTTGCCGGGTGCTGGCTGTCGATGTGATGGACCTGGCCCTTGCCATCCAGAGTGAAGCTGCCCTGGCTGGGTTTGAGGATGCCGCCGAGCAGGCTGAGCAGCTCGGACTGGCCATTGCCCGAGACGCCCGCCACGCCGACCACTTCCCCGGCCCGCACCGCGAAGCTGACCGATTTGAGCCGTTCGACCCCGGCCTCATCGCGATAGCTGAGGTTGTCGACGCGCAGCTTGGGTGCGCCGGGCTGGGCCGGGCCCTTGTCGACCTTGAGCCGCACCTTGCGGCCCACCATCAGCTCGGCGAGCTGCTCCTTGTCGGTGTCCCTGGTCGCAACATGGGCGACCATCTCGCCCCTGCGCATGATGGAGACGCTGTCGGTAATGGCCAGGATCTCCCGCAGCTTGTGGGTGATGAGCATGATGGTGGTGCCCTGATCCCGCAGCTTTTTCAGCACCTCGAACAGGTGATCCGCCTCTTGCGGGGTCAGCACTCCGGTCGGTTCGTCGAGGATCAGGATGCGGGCGCCGCGATAGAGCGCCTTGAGGATCTCGACCCGCTGTTGCAGGCCGACCGGCAAATCTTCAACCTTCTCGTGCAGGGGCACTTCCAGGCCATAGTCCCGGGCCAGCTCACCGAGCAGCTTCTCGGCCGCCGCCAGGCTCTTGCCCAGGTGCCAGCCGTTCTCGGCGCCGAGGATGACGTTTTCCAATACCGTGAAGTTGTTCACCAGCATGAAGTGCTGATGCACCATGCCGATACCGGCCGCGATGGCGTCTTGGGAGCCATGGGGGCGGAAAGGGGAGCCGTCGACCAGCATGTCGCCGCGATCGGCATGATAAAAACCGTAGATGATGCTCATGAGCGTCGATTTACCGGCGCCATTTTCGCCGACGATGCCATGAATGCTGCCTTTTTGAACCTGCAGGTCGATCTGCTTGTTGGCGTAAACCTCGCCAAACCGCTTGTCGATACCGCGCAATTCGATGGCGTAGCGATCTGTCTGGTCCATGATGCAGTCCTTGCTAATCATGAAGAGTCTGCGCCCGCGCCCGGCGGTGCGGCTATCCATAGCCAGCCTGTGCCAGGGTGAAGGAGAGACTGAAAAACCGGCCCGCGAACGGGCCGGTGGTGGGGTGTCGAGTAGCTAAGGAACGATCAGTAGTTACAGGTGCTGTCGCTCATGTAGTCATGCACCTTGACCTTGCCGGCGATGATGTCGGCCTTGATGGCATCCGCCTTGGCTTTCATCTCGGGGGTGATCAACGCCTCGTTGTCTTTATCCAGCGCCCAATCCACGCCGCCTTCGGCCAGCCCCAGGGACTGAATGCCCGGCTGCCAGCTGCCCTTGGCGCCATCTTCCCAGGTCTTGTAGGCGGCCAGACCGACCGACTTGACCATGGAGGTCAGCATGGTGCCCGGCTGCAGGTGGTTCTGGTTGGAATCCACGCCGATGGCCAGCTTGCCTTCGTCCTTGGCGGCCTGATAGACGCCGATCCCGGTGCCACCGGCGGCGGCATAGACCACATCGGCGCCTTTGGCGAACTGGGACTTGGCGAGCTCGGCACCCTTGGCCGGATCGGCAAAGGCCGCCGGGGTGGAGCCGGTCATGTTCTGGAACACCTCGACCTTCGGATTGACGTATTTGGCACCCTGCTCATAACCGCACTCGAACTTGCGGATCAGCGGGATGTCCATGCCGCCCACGAAGCCGACCTTGCCGGTCTTGGAGGCCATGGCTGCCAGGGCGCCGACCAGGAAGGAGCCTTCATGCTCCTTGAAGACGATGGATTGCACGTTCGGCTTGTCGACCACCATGTCGATGATGGTGAACTGCACGTTGGGGAACTCGGTGGCGACTTTCTCGACCGCCGAGCCCATGTTGAAACCAACGGCGACGATCGGGCTGTTGCCACGGCTGGCCAGACGGCGCAGACCCTGCTCGCGCTGGGCCTCATTCTGGGGTTCGAACTCCTTGACCTTGACGCCCTTGTCCTTGTTGTAGACTTCGACGCCGTTGCGGAACACGGCTTCGTTGAACGACTTGTCGAATTTGCCTGCGGTGTCATAGATGACGGCGGGTTGGGAAGCTGCCTGGGCTGAGAGAGCGGCCAGGGTGAAGGCGGCCACGCTGGCCAGTTTGAGTACCTTAGTCACGATCTTATCCTTGATTGTTATTGAGGGTCCATGGCCTGCCGGTGCAGGCGCCAGTGCACGCAGGCTAACTGTAAGTGAGTGGGCATGGGGGTCAAGGCGTGCGTAACAGAAAAACGTTTGCGCTAACGATTTGAAACATAAGAGAACTGCTTTATAAGTTGTTGTTTATAAGCCTTTTTATGGTTTTTTGTGCTGAATTTATCCAGCCTCAAATGACATTTTGATTACAAATCATAGGGTTGTGCGCAAGCGTTTTCCCCCGTTGGCTCGATAGCAGGTTTCTATTGATTCCTATTTGACCCATTTCCGGCGTTTTGATCAGGGAGGCTCATCGGTTGAGATCCGTGGTGCATGGGAGCCGGCATGCAGATGGAAGAGGATGGCGACGGCCAAGGGGATCCCGTGAGGGGTTACGCCTGTGGGGCCGATGGGGGCATGTCAGCGGATCTTCTCTTTGGACATGCACGCCGATTTGGCCTGAGCCCACACAAGCCGTATAATCCCTGCCTGTATAAATAAACAGGAGTGGTGATGGACGTTTCGACCCTGCTCGACGGGCTCAACGACAAGCAAAGAGATGCCGTTGCGGCGCCCCGTAGCAATCTGCTGGTGCTGGCCGGTGCCGGCTCGGGCAAGACCCGGGTGCTGGTGCACCGTATCGCCTGGCTGATGCAGGTGGAGCGTTGCTCACCCTTCTCCATCATCGCGGTGACCTTTACCAACAAGGCGGCGGCCGAGATGCGCGGCCGGGTCGAGAAGGTGATAGGGGACGGGGTGCGCGGCATGTGGATAGGCACCTTCCACGGCATCGCCCACCGCTTGCTGCGGGCCCATCATCTGGATGCGGGCCTGCCCCAGGACTTCCAGATCCTCGACTCGGACGACCAGTACCGCCTCATCCGCCGGGTGCTCAAGGCGCTCAACCTCGACGAGAAGCACTGGGCCCCCCGCGCCGTGATGGGCTACATCAACGGCAAGAAGGATGAGGGGTTGCGCCCCGGTGACATCGACCTCTACGGCGACCCCGTCACCCGCACCTATCAGCAGATCTACAAGACCTATCAGGAGACCTGCGATCGCTCCGGGCTGGTGGATTTTGCCGAACTGCTGCTGCGCGCCCACGAGCTGTGGCTCAACCGGCCCCATGTGCTGGAGCACTACCGGGATCGCTTCCAGAACATACTGGTGGACGAATTCCAGGATACCAACGGCATCCAGTACGCCTGGCTGCGCATGCTGGCAGGCGAGTCCGGCCGGGTGATGATAGTGGGTGACGACGATCAGTCCATCTACGGCTGGCGCGGCGCCAAGATAGAGAACATCCAGCGCTTCCTGACCGACTATCAGGGCGCCGAGACCATACGCCTCGAGCAGAACTACCGCTCCACCGCCAATATCCTGAAAGCCGCCAACAGCGTCATCGCCAACAACTCAGACAGGCTCGGCAAGGAGTTGTGGACCGAGGGGGCTGATGGGGATCCTATCTCTCTCTACGCCGCCTTCAACGAGGTGGACGAGGCCCGCTTCGTGGTGGGTCGCCTCAAGGACTGGAAGGAGAAGGGCGGCCTGCTCGCCGATTGCGCCATCCTCTATCGCTCCAACGCCCAGTCCCGGGTGCTGGAAGAGGCGCTGATGCAGGACGCCATGCCGTACCGCATCTATGGCGGCCTGCGCTTCTTCGAGCGTCAGGAGATCAAGGACGCCATGGCTTACCTGCGCCTCATCAACAACAGGGGCGACGACGCCAGCTTCGAGCGGGTCGTCAACACCCCGACCCGGGGCATCGGCGAGCGCACCCTGGAGATATTGCGCAACAACGCCCGGGATCGTGGCCTCAACCTCTGGCAATCGGCCCGCACCCTGCTCGATGAGAAGGTGCTGACCGGTCGCGCCGGCAACGCGGTGCGCGGTTTCGTCGAGCTGGTGGATGCGCTGGAGGAACAGGTCTCCCTGCTGCCCCTGCATCAGCAGGCGGACATCGCCATCCAGCACTCCGGCCTCAAGGCCATGTATCTGGCGGAAAAAGGCGAGAAATCCCAGGCACGGGTGGAGAACCTGGACGAGCTGGTGACCGCCTGCCGTCAGTACAATCGCCCGGACGAGCTGGAGGATATGAGCGATCTCTCCGCCTTCCTCGCCCATGCGGCGCTGGAATCCGGCGAGAATCAGGCGGACGAATACAGTGACGCGGTGCAACTGATGACCTTGCACAGCGCCAAGGGCCTCGAATATCCGCTGGTGCTGCTGGTTGGTGTGGAGGAGGGCATGTTCCCCAGCCAGCAATCCACCGAGGAGTCGGGCCGGTTGGAGGAGGAGCGGCGCCTCTGTTACGTGGGCATGACCCGCGCCATGGAGAAGCTCTACATCTGTTATGCGGAGAGCCGCCGCATCTATGGCCGCGAGATGTTCCACAAGCCGAGCCGCTTTATCCGCGAGATGCCCGCCGAGTGTCTGGAAGAGATCCGGCTGCGCACCCAGGTCAGCCGCCCCACCCAGTACGGCCGCTTCAGCCAGAACGAGGTGCAGCAGAGCTTCGACGCCAGCGGCATCAAGCTCGGCCAGCGAGTGCTCCATCCGAAATTTGGCGAAGGCATAGTGCTCAACTTCGAAGGGGTCGGCCAGCAGAGTCGGGTGCAGATCCAGTTCGACGAGGTCGGCGCCAAGTGGCTGGTGACGGCGTATGCCAGGTTGGAAGCGCTCTAGCTTCTTTTCATCAAAGAGCCCGGATCGTTATTGATCCGGGCTGTTAAAATAGCAGCTTAACGTTAGTCACTTAGTGATAGTCGTTATGAACGCTCCAATTAATTGTCAGTTACAAGACTCTCTAGTTTTTTCAATTTGTTCACCACTGTCATCGCGTACTAGACATACGCCATCAACTAATTTCAACTTATTACCAACCCACTTGTAGTTATCAATAAGAATCTGAGCACCTGCGCAGCATTGGTTAGTTGATGTAACCGTTTTAGTCTTTCTATCGAAATCGAGAGAGGTCAGTGACAGTTGATCCGTCTCGGCATAGCGCTTAGTTTTCGGATCGTATAAGTAATATGTCCGGGATGTATTTGGCCCAGCATAGTAGCTTTCGAAAACCGAAAAGTCTGGATAACCATCGAAGTTATAGTCATCTATCTCTAGTTCATCATCGTTGCATATGCCATCTGATGTTAGAATAAATTCTGTTTTATCTGTCTGCTTGTTGATAATATGGGTCTTTTTTCCTGTATCATCACAGCGAATTCTGACATAGGTATCGTCAAATGAGGTCGATTGTATATTTCCCCTAGGATCATCAATAAAGATTAATGAGATAGGGTGGTGTCTGCCAGTTTTTATATTTTTCCAGTAACCATCAATGGCGCCATTTTTCTGAATTAAATAAAGCTCGGCCACAGATATCCCATTATTTTCCTCAATGTACTTAATGGTGTTGTTATCATCTTTTGATACGAAATATAATAAAATAGGAGTCCTGTGTTTATCATACATGTAAACAGCAGGTTCATCCGTGGCGGTGAATGACATGGATATATTAATGTTGCCTAGTGTCCCGTGATACTCATCACTCACCGAAGAAAATGGGATAAATAATGCTGTGGCGATCAGTAGGATGTTTTTTATTGATGTCATATCATCCTCCCAGTATTGAAAAATAGTTTGTTATAGCGTTCATCTTGTTATTAAATCTGGCTTGTTGGTTGAGATTAATGGCTGAATTATCTTTTTGTAATCATTGATCATATCACTCCCTTTACCATATCCTTCGGCAAGTGATAGTAGGCTGTAGGCTTGATGCAAATCACGTTCCCTACCATAGCCAAATGCATAAGTAAGTCCCTTGATGAATAAAACTTCAGGCTCAGGAGCCGTATTTTTACCAAAGCAGGTGTCCTGCTCTTTTTCAGTATGATATGGCATCCCTGGGCAGCGCATATCAAACCATAACTCAAATAAATCTTCTTTTTCACTCGCCAGTTTACAGAGAGAATATGCGTCTGGTTCAAGCTCTTTACTCACAGAGAGTTGCTCCATACAGAAGATAGTTTTCAATGCTTTTGGCGCTACCATTGAACCTTTTTCTTGTGCTTGCAGAAACCATTTTTTCGATTCAGGCAAACTACGTTGTAAGGTCAATGTTGCGTCAAGATAAGCTGCACCGATTCTCTCTTGTGAGTATACGTTGCCACCTTCTGCTGAGTGGCGGTACCACATTAAAGATTTTACGATATCTTTATCATTCGAATAACCATTTTCATATATTGCCCCAAGATAATTCTGAGCCGAAGAGTGTCCTTGTTTAGCTGCGAGTAGAAACCATTTTTTGGCTTCACTGCGATTACTTTGTATAGATATAAATTTGGAACCTTCTTCTGAACCGGAATAAATAATTCCCAATGTATACTGCGCATCTGCGTTCCCTTGCTTAGCTGCATCAACAAGATATGAGACGCCTATGTCTTTATCCTTAAGTGGGTTAAACCAGTTGAGATACAATAGGCCAAGTAGGTACTTTGATTCCATATCACCATCATCAGCATGATGCTTATATATATCTGTGGCTTTTATTATGAGCCCGGCATCTTGTTTATCTATACCTGCATTCGCCAATTGCCTGGCTTGCTGTAGGCTTTCTTGGGCAGGTGACGTTTTGGGGAGGTAGAATAGTAGTGCTATGGCTGTTAATACGATGAAAAATTTCATAAATCACCCTCGATATAGTGGATGATTATGTCATTGTGTGGTGTCGAATGGCAACCATTTTTGAGCGAAAAATGACCCAGCGGGCAATCTAGGACACCCACCTTTCCTAGCAAGCCGTAGCCTGGTTAGTGATGTGTGATAGATGGTTGGCTCGGGGGCTGGAGAGAAGAACAGGGGATCTGGGACACCCACCTTTCTGACAGAGGTATAGCTGGTGAGGCTATGCCGTGATGTTTTAGGTGAAGGTATCTGGTAACTTGACCAGCTTACTCTCCATCACCACTTGCTTGCCCTCCTCTTCACTGACCTGACTCAGCTTGGAGCTGCCAGTCAGCAGGGCAGCACTCATCACTATTTGCCTGAACATAGTGTTTATTTTTAGTGGGTTAACAGGGTTTGAAGGTTCGCATGAGGCTTTGCTGCCGGGCAACCACTCAAACTGCCGTCGATGTGACGGGATTCAATGTTCCGACAATTAACCGGAATGGTGGAGTGCTTTGACGGTGCGGCGAACGACGGCATACTGCCCTGTCACCAGATGGGAGTCATTGATGTCTAAGTGGATACCGACACTGCGCCGGATGGGGTTGTGGTTTTTGCGAAAAACGGCGTTGGCACTGCTGACCAGCCTGCTGTTTTTGCTCTCCTTCACTCTGTTTCAGTACGCCTCCTGGTGGCCGATGCTGATGGAGGATGATTCTCTGCACTGGGGCGGCTACTTTCAGGGGCACACCTTTACCGAACTGGCGCTGCCCATGTTGGAGTTCAGCGTTTTGCTCGCCTGCGTCTTCTGCCCCCTGTTTCTGCTGATGCCCCGCCCGCTGCTGCCACCACTCTTTGCCGGGCTCTGGCTGTGGCAGACCTATGACACCGCCTTTATGACGGCGACCGCCTCGACCTGGCAGCCTCACGAGATCATCTGGACCTTTATCCTGCCTCACTCCCACTGGCTGCTGCTCACCTTGGTACCTCCGCTGCTGCTGATCCGCCATCTCGGCAGGCGGCTATTGGCTGATACACAGGCGACACGGGCAGGGGCGATCACTCTGGACGGCAGGCGGTAGTCAGGGGGATCGACTGATTAGGCGATCATCCGATGACGCTTCGCTAATCGAACCTACACGCAGCATAGAGGTGGGTTATCGGCGTTTCGCCCGAGAGGCACAAACCCCATACTCCCGTCTATCGGGCTCACCTCAACTGAAACGCCTTGACGATAAATTCGATAAAGAGCCGCACCTTGCGGGACTGCTCCTTGTGGAAGGGGTAGACGGCGAACAGGGCGTGGGGGTCGGGTTGTCAGTGGGGGAGAACAATCTGGAACAATCCGGGACACCCACCTTGCTGGGAGAACCATCAATCTGGCGGTGATGAGATGGCCGAGGGGACGCCACCCGGACCCGGGATCCTTAAGGGTTTGATCTGGCTTGCAGTTTTTGCGATCGATAGCTCATATAATCGCCGCCATGAAGATGACTCGGACGGATTCGATGACACAGCGGATGGCACTCCTGCTCGGGCTGCTTTACGGCGGTCTGGTATGGGCGGCGCCAGTGTCGGCCCCCTTGATCACCCCTCAGACCGGCCCGTCCGTGGCCAGTGAAACAAGGGAAGGCGGCCCCATGGAGCCGCTGCTCTCCTGGTTTAGCGGGGATTTTTCCAATGCCGAGCAAGCGAACCATGACGACCGTTTCGCCAGTGCCAAGCTGCGGCTGATGGAGATCTGGCCGGGCATGGCCGGGGTGCGCTGGGTCTACGCCGAGCAGAGCCTGAGCGAGCGGCCGGATCGTCCCTTCCGTCAGCGCATCTATCGTTTCAGCGAGGGGCCAGGCGGCCGCATCCTGATGGCCGAGCTGACCATGCCGCGCGCCACGGATTTTGCCGGTGCCTGGCACAACCCTCCCCTGCTCGACTCTTTGGCTCCCTCCCAACTCTCCTTGCGCGCCGGCTGCGAGATCCTGCTCAGTCGTCAACCCTCCGGCGATTACCAGGGCCACAGCAAGATAGGCAGCTGCGACACCGATTTTGGTGGCGCCCACACCCTGGTGCAGTACCTCTGGATTGGCCCGGATCGGGTGCGACTGCTCGATCGCGCCTACGACGAAGGCGGCCATCAACGCTGGGGTAGCCCGGGGGAGGGCTATCTCTACCTGCGGCTGCCCGCCGCCGGTTGAGCCGGTTCGGGCAGGGCCCGGGTGCGGGCGGCCCCGGCGATGGATCGATAGAGCAGCAGGTAGCCCAGGGCACAGACCAGGCTCGCCATCAGGAAGATCTCCTGCACCGCCACCCTGTCTCCCAACAGGGCGATGATGAGCCCGGCCAGAGGCAGGCTGAGCTGATTGAGCAGCACCATCAGGCTGATCACTCTCCCCCGCTGCTGTTCCGCTATCCAGTGCAGGCGCTCGGTGCGAATAAAGACATTGAACAGACCGCACAGGCCGTAGCTGAGGCCGCATCCCAGCAGATACCAGCCAAAACTCGGGGCCGTGGCCATGATGAGGCCCCCGGCCAGGATCAGCAGGAAGGCGAGCTGCCCTATCCAGTAGACGGCGACCCGGCGCAGCAACCAGGGCATCAGCAGGAAGGCGCCGATGGAGATGAGCCCCATGGTGAGCTGGACGCTGGCCAGGGTCTGATCGCTCTGACCAAACAGTCCCAGCGTCATGGGGGCGGCAGTGGCGAGCGCCAGGCCGACGATCAGGTTGACCAGCATGGCGAGTCCGACCAGCCGCAGCAGTATGGGCTGGGCCAGCAAGGCGTCGAGCCCGACCCGCAGCTCGGGCAGCAGCGCCCTGTGTTGACTCTGGGGGTTGGCGGCGGGCGCGGCACCCCGGGTCAGTCCCAATACCCCGGTGGCACTCAGGGCGAAACCCAGGGCGCATCCCCATAGCAGCTGGGTGGCGGGCAGCCAGATGAGCAGAACGGCGGCCAGGGCGGGGCCGAGCACGCTGGCCCCGTTGTTGGTGACTTGCAGCCAGCTCTGGGCCTTGGCCATGTCGGCCGGAGGCACCAGTTGGGGCAAGGTGGTCTCGAGGGCGATGAAGGCCTGGGCATAGCAAAAGGCACACAGCGCCATCATCACCATGATGGGGGCCATGCCGCTGCCGGGCCACAGGGTCATGATGAGGGCGGTGATGACGCAGGCCGCCGCCCTCAGGCCGTCGGCCAGTATGTAGACGCGCCGCCCGCCGACACGGTCGGCAAACACCCCGGCCAGAGGCAGAGAGATGAGGCGGGGCAGCCATTCGATGAAGAAGGCCAGCCCGGACAGGGCGACGCTACCCGTGCTGCGATAGACCAGCAGGGGCACGGCAAACTGGAGGATCTGATCGCCGAGCCCGGACAGCATGCGGGAACCCAGAAAGACGGAGAAGCGCATTGCTTGCATAGACATATCCCTCAGCAGTGGACGACTGGCTGGTCGCAGGCGATCAGGGTGTCGGCCTCGATGGCCTCAGCCAGGGCATCGAGTTGGGCCAGCAGGGTCGGATAGTCGGCGTGGTGCAACACTATCTGGCCCATGAAACCGCCATTGTCGGTCACCCTGGTGCTGACCCGCTCCCCCAGGGTCTTGCTGTAGCTGCCTTGGTGCAGTGGGATGCCCAGAGCCTGGGCGAGGCGCGGGATATCGGCCTGGCGGCGCAGGGTCCCGCTCTGACGGGGGCGCAACATGCGGATCCCGCTATAGCCCAACTGGCGGGGAAGGACGGTATGGGTCTGTCCCGTGCGGGCCCAGTGCAACCAGCGCTGCCAGGGATCGAACGCCTCGAAGCTGAGGGCGGCGAGATCCCAGATGTGCATGCCCGCCGGCCGCATGTTGCTCTCCACCGCGCTGGCCCCCTGCTCGCGCAGGAAGAGCTCGTTGTGATAGGCCCCCCACTCCTTTGCCAGCAGTTGACGCATGAAGCCCCCGGCCTGATTGAGCCAGCGGGTCTGCTCCGGGGCGAGCCGGGCCGGTACTATCTGCTGGTATTCGGCGCGGTACTCCCCCTGGGTGGTGTGTTTCTCGGTCAGCCAGCGGCAACCGGCCACATAGTCCCAGCTGAATTCCCGCGCCCCTTCGATGAGGGGCTCCATCATGATGCCGCTGGTGTGATAGGGGGCCAGCTCGGCCCAGACGGCGGCGCAGTCGGTGTGCCCATGAACCGCCATGCAGCCCCGGCTGTTGCCTTCGGCCACCGGCTTGATGAAGCCGGTGCCGCCGAACTCCTCCCGGGTGGCGATCAGGGTCTCCAGGCTGTCGATGGCCCGGGCCGTCAGGGGCAGATAGTGATCCGGGGCGGGCACCTCGGCTTCCATGGCCCGGAAACGTCGCTTGTCCAGACCAGCAAGGGCCGCCTCCAGCCGGGCACCGGGCAGCCGGTAGTGCTGGGCCAACATGGCTCCGAGCGGTACGCCTCGATCGGAGAAGGGGAGTATGCCGACCGGTGTCATGGCCGCCTCGGCCAGGGCCTGGCACACCCGCGCCAGGGCGGGGGCCTGGCCGAGATCCGTCTGGATTACCAGATCGGCAGCCTGCCAGTCTTGCTGGCTGGCCCGTTCCACCACCAGCACCAGCTGGCAATCGAACCGGTCGTGAGCCAGCTGGCGGAGCTTGGCGACATCATAGATGCGCACATTGTTGTAACCGACGATGACGAAACAGGGGGTCATGCTGATGCCTCCATCCGCGCAGGCGGGGTCGATATGTATTCCACTCGGGTCTGCTCCAACAGGGCGCCGAGGGCCGGGGGCAGGGTCTCTGCCCGGCCTTGCACTATGCCGGACAAGGGAGTGGCGCCAGTGGCGTAGCTGATGCTGCCGGGGCGCGCCATGTTCGGTTTCGCCTGATGCCAGCTGTGCAGCAGGGCGCCCCAGCGGCCGTGGTCGAAGTGGATGCGCTGGGCCTCGCCCCTGTGGTGGGCCGGATAGACGAACCAGCCGTAGTGAGTGTCACTCAGGGGGGCCGCCTGCTGGGTGATCTTCCCATGGAGCTGGTATTGCAGGTCGATGTGATAGAGGTTGAGCCCCGTTCTCAGGGCGAAGGTGTCGGCGACCCCAGCCCCGCCGACCCGGCAGGCGGTCTCGAGGAAATAGAGTCCACCCTGGTGGTCTTCAATGAGTTCGAAGTGAAAGCAACCCTGACGCTGACCCAGGGCGGCCAGGGTCTGGCGCAGCAGTGCTTCCATCTGCGGCTGGGGGGTTATCTGAACCGAGCCCAGGGGGGCGCCCCCGGCGTAGTCGAGGCAGTTGCCCACATAGCGGCTGGTGATTGCCTGGACAAGTTCACCCTCGCGCAAGAAGCCATCGATATGGCAGATCTCACCCTGGATGAAGGCTTCCACGAAGTAGTCATCCGGGCGGGTAAGTTGCCCGATTGCATCGAGCAGCCTCTGCCGATCCCCCATCACTATCCCTGTGCTGGAGGCTTCCAGTCTGGGTTTGAGCACGAAGCTGCCGGGGCTGTCCGGCAGGCGGGAAAATGTCTCAAGGGACCAGAACGCGGGCTGGGGGATGCCCGCGGCCTTACAGCGGACCCGCATGGCCCACTTGTCGCGCAGGGGCAGTATGTCCAGCGGCCTGTCACCGGCAATGGCGAAGCGCTCGCGCAGCTCGGCTGCGGCCAGCAGCTCGTACTCGGAGCGGGCGATCAGCCGATCGGCCCGGTGCAGCAGGGGGGCACATTGCCGGGCCAGCTCCTCGGGCTCGAAGCTGGCGACCTCATGGTGATGACTGCCGGGGGGAAGGTCTGCCTGGCCGCCGGGCAGGCAGAGGTAATCGACCCTGTGCTCGGCATGGTCGATGGCCTGGTCGTAGCGGATCTTGCCATAGGGCAATCGATGCAGAATGACAATGTTCATGCTTGATACTCCAGCGGGAAGTGGTGCGCCATGCTGGCGGCTAAGGCGTATACCAGGGTCACTCTATGTTTGTTAAAGGCAGGGAAGCAGGGAGGGTAGGTATTCATTTGGCATTACTTTGCCGGTAGAGTGGCCAGTAAAGTTGAGCAAGGAGCCTCGCTGTCATGATGATCCCCGACCTGGTATTCAAACCAGGGGAAGCCAAGGTGCTGCAAATTACGGCCCATATCAGTCAATTGATTCAGGATGGCAGCTTGCCAAAAGGGGCCAGACTGCCCTCCATCCATGCCCTGACGCGCCAGCTCGGGGTAAGTAAATTTACCGTGGTCGATGCGTTGGACAGGCTCAAGGGCCAGCAGCTGGTTCATGCCCGCCAGGGACGCGGCTATTTTGTCTCCCGGCATGCTCCTGTGCCGGATGGTGACAGCCTGGGTCAGCTCTTGCCGCAGGATTTTCTGAGTGTGTCTCGCCGTGCCCTGATTGGCGAAAATGTGGCGGATCGGCCCGGCTGCGGCTTCTTGCCTGCCGACTGGCTGGATGATGACGGGTTGCGCCAGGCGCTGCGCCAGGTGAGTCGTCAGCCCAACCTCAGACTGGCAGAATATGGTGATGCCGCCGGTTACCGACCCTTGCGTGAGACCTTGCGCGACCGACTCGCCGTCCATGGCATGCAGCTGACCAGCAGCCAGCTGGTCACCACGGCCAACACCATGCAGGCCCTCGATCTGTTACTGCGCTTGCTGCTGCGCCCCGGCGAGGCCGTCTTGGTCGATGATCCCTGCTATTTCAATTTCCATGGCATCTTGAGCCTGCATGGCGCCCGGGTGCTGCCTCTGCCTCGTGGCCCGCAGGGGCCTGATCTGGTGCAACTCGAACATTGGCTCAGGGAGGAGCAGCCGCGGCTCTATCTGACCTCGGGCCTGCTGCATAACCCCACCGGTCAATCGCTCTCTACCGCGCAGGGGTTCAGCCTGCTGGAGCTGCTGTCTCGCTGGGATTGTCACCTGATTGAGGATGACCTCTACGGGGATCTGCTCGGGGAGGGGGTCGCCCGGCTGGCGAGCCTGGGTGGTGCCAGTCGAGTGACCTATGTGTCGGGTTTTTCCAAGTTGCTCAGCGCCAACTTGCGGATAGGTTTTATTGCGGCGAGTCCGGCTCTGGCGGCGAGTCTGGCCGGACTGAAGCAGGTCTGCGGCGGGGTGACCATGGAGATAGGGGAGCGGATGTTGACCGGGTTGCTGCGAGACGGCCACTACGACCGGCAGCTACGCCGCATTCGGCAGCGACTGTGTGATGCGGGGGGCCGTGTCGACGACTGGCTGACAGGGCTGGGCTGCCGGCTGGAGTTCAATGGTGAGGGTGGTCTGTTTCGCTGGGTACGGCTGCCGGAGGGGGTGAACAGCGAGACCCTGGCCCAGTCGGCTCTGGCCGAAGGCATCGCCCTGGCCCCGGGCTCGCTGTTCACCCGGGGCCAGGAGGGGCACCGCTATATGCGACTCAATCTCGCCCACACCGATCACCCCGAGTTGATGGCACGGCTGGGGCGGCTGCTGCGAAAGGCGGGGCAAGGACCGACTGCGCTCCCCTGACGGGGAGCTCGGCAGTGGGTGGTTCTCTGCTAGATAAGCTGCCCGGTCATGCCGCCCGGGAGGGAGAGGCTGGGACTGGGCACCAAAGGGCGCGCCAGAGGTCTAGATAAGCTGCTCGGCCATGCCGCCCAGGATGGAGAGGCTTACGGCGCCAAACAGCACACCAGTTACGAGATTGAGCGGGCGCTGTACCCGGCCTAGCAGGCGCTGGGCGCGCGGGGTGGAGAGGCTCCAGGCCAGCAGTCCAAACCAGGCGAGGGATAACAGAAAGAGTTCCATCACCAGCAGGCCACGGGTCAGGCCACTGACTTGCGGTGTCACCATGGCCGCCAGCAGGCCGACGAAAAACAGCAGTGCCTTGGGGTTGAGCAAGTTAGTTGCCAGCCCGCGGCGAATGCCCTGCACCAGACCGCCATGCTCGCCTCCTGCCTGCAAGCTGGCCGCCGCTCCCCCTTGCCACGCCGCCCTGAGCGCCCCCCAACCGAGCCAGCCGAGATAGAGGGCACCGACCAGCCGCACCAGGATGAACAGCCAGGGGTGGTTGGCGATCAGCAGGCTGATGCCGGTCAGGCTGAAGGTGGCATGCAACAGAATGGCGATGGCAATGCCGATGGCGGCGCCAATGGCGGTGGGTCTGTGCAAGCTGGTGCGCAGGATCAGCGCGAAATCCGGGCCCGGGCTGGCCAGGGCGATGATATGGAGGAGCCCTATGGTGACGAACAGACTCTGCATGATGGTGCTTTCCTTACTGTGCTGCCTTGAAGAGCGAGCAGCTTGCCAGCCTAGGGGGGCGGATGGCTTGTAAAAGATTGCATCTGCTGGCGGTAGTCGGCCGGGGTCAGCCCGAATGCCTGACGAAAGCCGTGGTGGAAGTGGCTCTGATCGAAGAAGCCCACCGTCAGTGCCACCTCGCTCACCGCCATGCCCCGGGCGAGCAGGGCCTTGCTGCGCTCGAGCCGTAGCCGCTTGAGCCAGGCGTAGGGGGTCATGCCAGTCTTCTTCTTGAATTGGCGCAAGAAGGCGAAACGATCCAGGCCGAACAGGGCGGCGAGATCCTCCAGGCTGTGGCGCTCATCGAGGCGATCCAGCAGATGGCCGCGCAGGAACCTGAGCTGGGGATCCGCCAGCTTGTGCTCGCTCGGCGCCAGCTGCAGCAGCTCGCCGAGCAGGGCCAGCAGTTCGCTCTCGGCCAGCAGGCCATCGACCTTGGGATCTTCCAGGTACATGTGCAGACGGGCGAAGCCGGTATAGAGATCCGGGCGCCGTTGCAGGCCCCGGTCGAAAAAGTGCTCGCCACCGGGCAGCCAGGTTGCCAGTTGGTGCGGATCGATGGAGAAGACCCGTACCTCGTACCCCTCCGGCAGCAGGCTCAGGCCGTCGTGCATCTCGTCGGGATTGACGGTGGAGAGCTCGCCGCGCACCAGGGCATGGCTGCTTCCCTTGTGAATGAACTTCTGGCCACCCCGCTGCACCAGACCGATGTGGTAGTCCAGGTGCACATGGCGGCCATAGCTGAACTCCCGGTGATGGGAGTGAGAGAGTTCCAGGCCCGGCAGATGGGGGGACTGCCAGTAGTGAATGGGGGCGGCGTGTTTCATCCCTTACCAATACCCCAGATTGGCGACGGGCGCTTGTAGATTATTGCTGTCGGCCGATGTTGGGTGGCCAATACCGGTTCGGGGCTGATGGCAAACACCCGGCGGGGGCCGGGTGTTTGAGAGATGAGGGTCATCCGGTCTGCTATCGAACCGCAGGTTGGGGTGGCCGTCTGCTGCTGCGCAGACCATCCAGGCTGAACAGCACCAGCGCACTCCAGATGCAGGCGAAGGTGATCAGCTTGTCGGTGCGCAGTGCCTCGCCGTACAGGGTGACCGCCAGGATAAACATCAGGCTGGGCCCTATGTACTGGAAGAAGCCCAGGGTGGAGAACTTGAGCCGGGTCGCGGCGGCGGTGAAGCAGAGCAGGGGGGCTGTGGTGACGGCGCCTGCGGCAATCAGCATCAGGTTGAGATAGAGGCTGTTGTCCGTCATATGGCTGGTCGGGCTGTCGGCGATGCCCCACAGATAGATGGCGGCGGGCGGCAGCAGGATCAGCGTCTCCAGCAGCAGGCCGGTGAGGGCATCCAGCGCCAGCTTCTTGCGCACCAGACCATAGAAGGCGAACGAACTGGCCAGCACCAGGGCAATCCAGGGCAGGGAGCCGAAGGCGATTAACTGCACGGCCACGCCGATGAAGGCGAGCCCCACGGCCCACCACTGCAGGCGGCGCAGCTTCTCACCGAGGAACACCATGCCGAGCAGCACGTTGAACAGCGGGTTGATGTAGTAACCCAGACTGGCATCGAGCATGTGACCGTTGTTGATGGCCCAGATAAACAGCAGCCAGTTGCCGCCTACCACGGCCCCGGTCAGTGCCAGGGTCATCAGCACCTTGGGCCTGCGCAGCACGGCACGCACCTTGGGCCATTGGCGGGTGAGCAGGACCAGCACCGCCAGCAGGGCGCACGACCAGATGATGCGGTGGGTGAGGATCTCGGCGGCGGGGACCTCGGCGATCAACTTGAAATAGATGGGGGCTATGCCCCAAAGGGTATAAGCACACAGGGCATAGATGACCCCCTGGCGCTGGATCTGTTCTGGCATCTGGCTGACCTTGACGAAGGAGCGATGTGACTGACACCGCCAAACGATCAGTTTAGCCATCCTCGGGGCGGGAAAGAAGCGATTAAATAGTGATTAACATGCATCTTACAGCGGAGTATCTGGCTATTCGCATCCACCCTGGCGGATCTTGGCGATATTCAGCCGTCATCACAGCACGGCATGAGTGGCCATGCTGGCCGGGTTTATCTGCTTAGCCTCTGCCGCGGCGGATCTTGTCGATATCCAATAGCAACCACAGCATGAGCACCAGGGCCGAGATCCAGGGGCCCCATGTCACATAGGCCTCCCCCTGACCCAGCAGGAAAAACAGCAGTGGCAGCCCTATTACCAGCAGCAGTACGCTGCCCACGAGAAATAACATCTTGATATCTATGGCTGAGATGGTGCTTGGCTGAGGAGTATATCAATTAGGACGCCCGAGAGAAGCGCTCATTCTGATGAGGCATCTTTCATCCTCTCATCGCCTCGACCGGATCTGCCTCTGCGCCATGGCAGCCTGGCTAACACCGTTTAAACAGGGTGCGGCCCGGCTGTTCTCTTCTCTCTTCGACCTTGCCCCGGGCTCTCCATCACCCCCGGCTCTCTATCACCCCCGACTCGGCTGGCCGTGCCGTGGCGCGCTCGAGGGGGTCGGGCGCCGAGTGTGTTGGAAGCATGGCCAAGAGGGGGCCCCTGCCGGGAAAGCAACTTTGCTGGCGTCATAAAAAGCGGGGCCACTGGCCCCGCTTGCATCCTAGAAGGTTTGCTATCCCTGAGTTCAGGGACGCTCGCTGATGGCGGCAAAGGCACCGTTGTTTGGCACTATGCTCTGTACCCGGCTGAGCGCGGATTGCACGGCACTGCTGTCGCCACCATTGGCGGCATCCCCCCAGCTGACCACATGGCCGTCGCTGGTGACGGCGGCAAAGGCTGTGCCGGTGGCGTAGATGGTGGCCACGTCGAGCAACTGACTCTGCACGGCGCTGCTGTCGCCGCCACTGCTTTGATTGCCCCAGGTGACGACAGTGCCATCCTGCTTGAGGGCAGCGAAGGCGGTATCGGTCGCCGAGACAGCGCTCACAACGGTGAGTTGACTCTGCACGGCGCTGCTGTCACCGCCCTTGGCGGCATCGCCCCAGGTGACGAGGGTGCCATCCTGCTTGAGGGCGGCGAAGGCGTTGTCGTTTGCAACTATCTGTTTGACATCGATGAGCTGAGCCTGGGCGGCGCTGCTGTCGCCGCCCTTGGTGGCATCGCCCCAGCTGACCACGCTGCCATCCTGCTTGAGGGCTGCGTAGGCGCTTCCTGTGCTCACAATGTCGGTCACATCGGTGAGCTGGCTCTGCACGGCGCTGCTGTCGCCGCCACTGGCGGCGTCGCCCCAGGTGACCACAGTGCCATCCTGCCTGAGGGCTGCGAAGGTGAAGGCGCCGTGGAAGAGGGTTTTGACATCGATCAGCTGGGCCTGCACCGCATTGCTATTGCCCCCATTGGTTAAATTGCCCCAGGTAACGACAGTGCCATCCTGCTTGAGGGCGGCGAAGGCGCTGTTATTGCCCTCGATAGTGGCAACCTGGGTAAGCTCGGCCTGCACGGCCGAGCTGTCGCCGCCACTGCTTTGATTGCCCCAGGTGACCAGGGTGCCATCCTGCTTGAGGGCGGCAAAGGCGCTTGGGTTGGCAAAAATCTCGCTGACCTGGCTGAGCTTGTCCTGCACGGCGCTGCTGTCACCTCCATTTGCGGCATCCCCCCAGCTGACTACGGAGCCATCGCTGCGCAGGGCGGCAAAGGCGAGGTCGGCTGGAGTGACGGCGGTGACGCCGACCAGCTGATCCTGGACCGCGCTGCTGTCGCCGCCATAGGGGCCATAACCCCAGGTCACGACAGTACCGTCGCTCTTGAGGGCGGCGAAGGCGCTGGCGTTGTTGTAAGGGGTGGTCACCAGGCTGCTGACCTGGGTGAGGGGCTGCACGGCGCTGCTGTCCGCCCCGAAGAATTCGCCCCCCCAGGTCGTGACCTGGGTGTTGATGGCAGCTAGCTCGGCGCTGTTGCTGGTGACACCGGCGCGGCTCGCCGTGATCTGGGTCGTACCGGTGGCATGGGTATGGGCCCGGCCCGTGAGCCCCATGGTTGCCACCGTCTCATCCGCGCTGTGCCATTGCACTTGGTGACTCAGGTCTTGCTGATGGCCATCGCTGAAGCTGCCGAGGGCCTGGTATTGCTGGCTTTCCCCCAGGGTGACTTTGCTGACCTTGGGGGTGATCACTATGTCGGCCAGAGTGGCATTGGTGACCGTCAGGGCGCTAGTGGCACTGAAGCTGGCACCATTGACGCTGCCGCTGGCCTGAAGCTCGGTGGCACCGGCGCTGACGCCCTGGGCCAGACCCAGATCGGTGACGGTAGCGATGGCCGGATCCGCGCTGGCCCAGCTAAGGGCCGAGTTATCTGTCACATCCAGGGTGCTGCCATCGGAGAAGGTAGCGATGGCTTGCAGTTGCAGTTGGAAGCCAGCAGCGAGAGTGGCGCTGGCCGGGGTCAGGGTCAGTTTGGTCAGGGTGTGATGGGTGACGGTCAGGGCGGATTGCCCCTCGAAGTTGACCCCATTGGCCGAGCCGCTCGCCTTGATGCTGGTGTTACCGGCCTCTATGGCCTGGGCCAGACCCTGGCTGTCGACAGTGGCGATGGCAGGATCTGCACTGCTCCAGCTGAGGGCAGGGTTATTGGTCACATCCAGGGTGCTGCCATCGGACAGGGTCACAATGGCCTGCAACTGCTGGCTGAAGCCCTTGGGCACAGCGGCGCTGGCCGGGCTGACCCGCAGGTCGGTGACGGTGGCATTGGTGACCTTGATGGTGGCGACGTCGCTCATGCCATCAAACAGCGCGGTGACCCTGGCCTCACCCTCGGCGAGGGCTGTCACGGGCTCTCCCTGGGCAGTGGCAGTACCCAGGGAGACCTGGGATTCAGCATCACTGCTCCACAGCGCCTGCTGCGAGACATCGCGGGAGCTGCCGTCAGCATAGAAGGCGGTGGCCACCAGATCCTGACTCAGGCCTATGGGCAGTTGCAGGTTGGCCGGGGTCACTTGCAGGCTGACGATAGGGTTGACCGGTTGGTCCGGATCCTGGGGATGGGAGGTATTGTCGCAACCGGCCAGCAGCAAGAGCGCCTGGGTCGCAACCAGTAGACAGATTAACCATTGTTTCATGGCGGCGGGTCTTCCTTCATGTGTGTGCAAAAACGGATCACTTTTAATGTGAAGCCGGTCAGTAAAACATCACTTGAACTTAAGATCTTGATGTTTTTGCGCAATGAGTTGTGGAAATCATCCTGTCAGTGGTGGGGAAGTTGGGCTCCACTAGGCTAATTCAGCCGGGTTCTCTGGGGTAAGCCCCCCTTCCCCATTTGGTATGGAGAGGGGGCTAAGTCATGCGTCAATCTGTGACATGTGAAGCAAATCTGAAGGGGGCTTGTGGAGGCGGTTGCTCGTCAAGCAAGCTGGATCCAGGTGCTCTTGAGCTCGGTGTATTTTTCCAGTGCGTGCAGTGACTTGTCACGACCATTGCCCGACTGTTTGAAGCCGCCAAAGGGCATCGTCATATCACCGCCGTCCCAGTTGTTGACGAAGACGGTCCCGGCGCGCAGGGCGCGAGAGCCCTTGATCGCCTTGTTGAGATCCGCGGTCCAGATGGCGGCGGCCAGGCCGTAATCTGTGTCATTGCCGAGTGCAATCGCCTCTTCGAGGGTATCGAAGCCGGTGATGGCGAGCACTGGGCCGAAGATCTCCTCGCGGAAGATGCGCATCTGGGGCGTCACCTCGTCGAAGATGGTGGGGGCGATATAGAAGCCGCCGCTCTCCTCCAGCGTGCGCTGACCGCCGAGCAGCAGCTTGGCGCCCTCCTGCTTGCCGATGTCGATATAGCGCAGCACTTGTTCCATCTGAATGCCGTCGACCATGGCGCCGATACGGGTGCTGGGATCCTGGGGATCTGCCGAGACCCACTCGCGGGCATGGGCCAGCAGCCGCTCGATGAACTCGGCCTTGATGCTGTTTTGCACCAGCAAGCGGGAGGCGGCGGTGCACACCTCCCCCTGGTTGTAAAAGATGGCGGCTGCGGCGCTCGATGCGGCGGCGTCCAGATCCGGCGCATCCGCCAAGATGATGTTGGGGCTCTTGCCGCCGCACTCCATGAAGGCACGCTTGAGGTTCGACTTGCCGGAGCACTGCACCAGATGCTTGCCGATTTTGGTGGAGCCGGTGAAGGTGATGCAGTCCACGTCCATGTGCATGGCGAGCGCCTCACCCACGGTATGACCAAAGCCCGGCAACACATTGAACACGCCGTCCGGAATGCCCGCTTCTTTGGCTATCCCGGCGATGCGCAGGGCGGTGAGGGGGGATTTTTCGGACGGCTTGAGGATGACGGAGTTGCCGGTGGCGAGCGCCGGACCCAGCTTCCAGCACGCCATCACCAGCGGGAAATTCCAGGGCACGATGGCGGCGACGACGCCCAGCGGCTCCCGGGTGATCAGGGCCAGGGCGCCCTCTTCGACCGGGGCGACCTCGTCATACAGTTTGTCGATGGCCTCCCCATTCCAGGCGATGCAGTTGGCCGCGGCCGGTGCATCGTAATTCATGGCATCCATGATGGGCTTGCCCATGTCCAGGGATTCCAGCAGGGCCAGCTCCACCTTGTTGAGCCGCATCAGCTCGGCGAAGCGCTGCATCACCAGCTTGCGCTCCTTGGGGGATTGCCCCGCCCAGCGCTTGTCGCTGAAGGCGGCGCGGGCGGCGGCGACGGCCAGCTCGGCATCGGCGGCGTCGCAGGCGGCAACTTTTGCCAGCAGTTGGCCATTGGCCGGGTTGATGCAATCGAAGGTGGCACCATTGACGGCATCACGATAGCTGCCATCGATGAACGCCTGGGTGGGGAGGTTCAGCTGGGCCTGTCGGTATTGCCACTGGGCCAGGGTCATGTCACTCATGTTCGCTCCTTGAACGTGCAAAGGTTGTCCGCGTATCAATATGCTAAACATTTTGCCGTCTGTAAATCCAGATTGTAACAATTCCTTAAACAGGGATGTCGACGGGCACCCGGCATGGCGGCCCACCCCGGCCCGGGGCAGGGGTCAGAAGGTGGGCGGGGTATTGGCCGAAATCAGCACACACTCCTGCTCATCGACATTGCGAAAACGGTGTGGGGTGCGGCTGTCGAAGTAGTAGCCGTCACCGGCACCGAGCAGGTGGATCTGCTCGCCTATGGTCACCTCAATCTGACCCTGGATGACGATGCCGCACTCTTCCCCGTCATGGCTGAGCATGTCGTCACCGGTGTCGGCACCAGGGGGCAATATCTCTTGCAGCATGCCAATGGCGCGGTTGGCGCGGCTATGGCCGACCAGACGATAGCTGATGGGGTGACTGCCGAGATCCGGCATGTCGGCGGCGCGAAACACCACTTCGGAGTCCAGGGCCGTCTCGTCGGTGAAGAAGCTGGCGAGGGACATGGGAATGCCTGCCAGCACCTTGCGCAGGGAGGCGACCGAGGGGCTGACCTGATTCTTTTCTATCTGGGAGATAAAGCCATTGGTCACCCCCGAGCGTTTGGCGAGTTCACGCTGGGACAGGGCCGCCTTGGTGCGGACCGCCTTGAGGCGCTGACCTATATCCATCCTTCTGTTCTCCTCGAGTGTTTACTATTATTGAATTTGTGTTAAATATCTTATACCACCCTGGTCGGGGTGACACCATCACTGGGCAGCATAGCGCCCTTTTTTATGGATATAGGTGTTTAATTTAATAGGCGCTCACCCAGAGTAGCTAAACACCTTAAGGATGAGGTGACCATGAAAGTTGTCAGTGACATCAATACGCCGGCGGATATCTCCGCCTTCTGGATGCCCTTCACCGCCAATCAGCAGTTCAAGGCGGCGCCGCGCATCCTCAAGTCTGCCGAGGGCATGTATTATCGCGCAGAGGATGGCCGCAAGATACTGGACGGCACCGCCGGCCTCTGGTGTTGCAATGCAGGGCACGGTCGCCGGGAAATCGCCGAGGCGGTCTCCCAGCAGATCTCCCATCTCGACTTCGCGCCCACATTCCAGATGGGTCATCCCCTGCCGTTTGAACTCGCCAACCAGCTGGTGGAGATAGCCCCCCAGGGTTTTGGCCATGTCTTCTTCACCAACTCGGGTTCAGAGTCGGTGGATACGGCACTGAAGATTGCGCTCGCCTGGCAGCGGGCCCGGGGTCAGGGCACCCGCACCCGGTTGATTGGCCGTGAGCGCGGTTATCACGGGGTGGGGTTTGGCGGCATCTCGGTCGGCGGCATCCCCGGCAACCGCAAGTGGTTCGGCTCCCTGCTCGGCGGCGTGGATCATCTGCCCCACACCCTCGACATTGCCAAGAATGCCTTCACCAAGGGGCTGCCCGAGGAAGATCTGACCCTGGCCGACGAGCTGGAGAAGATCGTCTTCCTCCATGATGCCAGCAATATCGCCGCGGTCATCGTCGAACCCATCGCCGGCAGTACCGGTGTCATCATGCCGCCCAAGGGCTACCTCAAGCGGCTGCGGGAGATCTGTACCAAGCACGGCATCCTGCTCATCTTCGACGAGGTGATCACCGGATTTGGCCGCCTGGGCGCCCCCTTCGCCGCCCAGGAGTTCGACGTCATCCCCGACCTCATTACCTGCGCCAAGGGGCTCACCAATGGGGCCATCCCCATGGGCGCCGTGCTGGTACAAAACCACATCTATGACGACATGATGGGCGCGGGCAAGGGGGCCATCGAGCTGTTCCACGGCTACACCTACTCAGGCCACCCGGTGGCCGCCGCCGCCGGTCTGGCGACCCTCGAGATATACCGCAACGAGAACCTGCTGCACCGCGCCGCCGAGCTGGCCGATTACTGGCAGGAGGCCGCGCATTCGCTGAAGGGCTGCAAGCATGTCAAGGATGTGCGCAACTACGGTCTGGTGGCGGGTATCGAGCTGGAATCCATGGCGGGGGCGCCGGGCAAGCGCGCCTATGAGGTGTTCGTGCGTTGCTTCGAGAAGGGGGCCCTGATCCGGGTCACCGGCGACATCATCGCCCTGTCGCCACCGCTCATCATCGAGCGCAGCGAGATAGACGACCTCTTTACCCTGCTGCAGGACGTCCTGCAGGCCCAGGAGTGAGCAACCCATAGTACGGAATTCACTGACCCACTATTGGCGGGTCTGTGCCCTGGGTCCTGACCAAGTCGGGCGCAGGGGAGAGTCATTACCCATCACGGAGGATGCATGGAATACAGGGTCACCAACTTCATCAACGGCGAACTCAGCGCCAGCCACAGCGAACGCTTCGCCCCTATCTTCAATCCGGCCACCGGCCAGCAGCAGGGCCAGGTCGCGCTCAGCAGCGCCGCCGAGTGTGGTGAGGCCATCGCCATTGCCGAGGCGGCCTTCGTCGGTTGGTCCCAGACCCCGCCACTGGTGCGGGCCCGGGTGCTGTTTCGCTTCAAGGAGCTGATGGAGTTGCACAGGGACGAGCTGGCCGCACTCATCAGCCGCGAGCACGGCAAGGTATTCTCCGATGCTCAGGGGGAGCTGACCCGGGGGCTGGAGGTGGTGGAGTTCGCCTGCGGCATCCCCCATCTGCTCAAGGGGGAGCACTCCCTCAATGTGGGGCGCGGGGTGGACAGCTATTCCATGATGCAGCCGGTCGGGGTCTGCGCCGGCATCACGCCGTTCAACTTCCCGGCCATGGTGCCGCTGTGGATGTTCCCGGTGGCCCTGGCCTGCGGCAACAGCTTCATCCTCAAGCCGTCCGAAAAGGATCCCTCTCTTGCCCTGCGCATGGCCGAGCTGCTCAAGCAGGCCGGTCTGCCAGACGGGGTGCTCAACGTGGTCAATGGCGACAAGGAGGTGGTCGATGTGTTGCTGACCGACCCGCGGGTGGCCGCCGTCTCCTTCGTCGGCTCCACCCCCATCGCCGAATACATCTACGCCACCGCCTCGGCCCATGGCAAGCGGGTGCAGGCCCTGGGCGGCGCCAAGAACCACATGGTGGTGATGCCGGATGCGGATCTCGAACAGGCGGTCTCCGCCCTGATGGGCGCCGCCTATGGCGCGGCCGGTGAGCGCTGCATGGCGATCTCGGTGGCGGTGGTGGTGGGAGAGGAGACCGCCGATGCCCTGGTGGCCAAGCTGGCGCCCCTCGTCGAGGCACTGCGGGTGGGTCCCGGTGTGGGTATGACCCCGGAGAGTGAGATGGGGCCGCTCATCAGCCGCGAGCATCTGGCCAAGGTGCGCGGTTACGTGGATCAGGGGGTGGCCGAGGGGGCCCTGCTGCGGGTCGATGGTCGTGGGGTGAGTCATGGCCAGGGCTACTTTATCGGTGGCAGCCTGTTCGATCGGGTCGGCCCCGAGATGCGCATCTACCGGGAGGAGATCTTCGGCCCGGTGCTTGCCATAGTGCGGGCCCCGGACTATGAAACGGCACTCAAGCTCATCAATGAGCATGAGTACGGCAACGGCACCGCCATCTTTACCGGTGACGGCGATACGGCGCGGGACTTCACCACGCGGGTTCAGGTCGGTATGGTAGGGGTGAACGTCCCCATCCCCGTGCCCATGGCGTTCCACAGCTTCGGTGGCTGGAAGCGATCCATCTTCGGGCCGCTCAATATGCATGGGCCGGATGGGGTGCGGTTCTACACCAAGATGAAGACGGTGACCGCCCGTTGGCCCCAGAGCCTGCGGGCCGGTGCCGAGTTCGCCATGCCGACCATGAAGTAGGGCCCTGGGCCGCTTTGGGTCGGCCCGCCCTATGGACGTATAAAGGAGTAAAGGATGCGACTGGGAATTCTCGATTGTGATCGGCTGGATCCGGAGTTCGAAGCTCGTTTTGGCCGGGTCTATTCCGGGATGTTTATCGAGGGATTCAGGGCCTTGGCACCGGATCTGGAATTTCGGGTCTGGTCGGCCCTGGATGGCGACTTGCCGGTGGATCTGGATGAGTGCGATGCCTGGCTCATCACGGGATCGCGCCATGACGCCCATGGGGATGCCCCCTGGGTGGAAGCATTGCGGGAGTGGGTGCGCCGGGCGGATGAGGCCCGGGCCAAGCTGGCCGGGGTCTGCTTCGGCCACCAGGTGATCGCCCAGGCGCTGGGCGGCGAAGTGGTCAAGTCCGACAAAGGCTGGGGACTGGGGGTCGCCACCAATGCCATGCTGGCGAGCGAGCCCTGGATGCAGCCCGCCCTCGATCAGATCCGCATCCTGGCGAGTCATCAGGATCAGGTGGCGCTGCTCCCCCCCGGTGGACGCCGGCTGGCAGGCAATGATTTTTGCCCGAACTTCATGTTCGGTCAGGGGGAGCACATCGTCGCCATCCAGGGTCACCCGGAGTTCCCGGTTGACTATGACAGGGCACTGATCGAGAAGCGGCAGTCGCATCTGGCCCCTGAGCGTTATCAGGCCTGCCTCGACTCGTTGGAGCAGGAGGTGGATTCCACCATCATGATGGGTTGGTTGTTGCGATTTTTAGGGATACTGCCGGGTCGGCCCTAAGCGGCCCCGGCGGGATACAGGGATGAACGCAGGAGCATTGAGATGATCATTGGTGTACCCAAGGAAATCAAAAACCACGAGTACCGGATTGGCATGACCCCCTCGGGGGTGCAGGAGTTGACGGCTCGAGGTCATACCGTACTGGTGCAGGTGCGGGGCGGCGAGGCCATCGGTCTGTCCGACGAAGAGTACCGCGCTGCCGGGGCCGAACTGGTCGCCAGCGCCGCCGAGATCTTCGCCCGGGCCGAGATGGTCGTGAAGGTGAAGGAGCCGCAGCCCGAGGAGTGCGAGCTGCTGCGCCCGGGGCAATTGCTGTTCACCTATCTGCATCTGGCGCCGGATCCGGTACAGACCCAGTTATTGGTTCACTCGGGGGCGGTCGCCATCGCCTACGAGACGGTCACCGACGATCGCGGCGGCTTGCCACTGCTGGCACCCATGTCCGAGGTGGCGGGGCGCATGGCGGTGCAGGCCGGTGCTCACAGTCTGGAGAAGGCCCAGGGCGGCAATGGCACCCTGCTCGGCGGCGTCCCCGCGGTGGCCCCTGCCAAGGTGGTGGTGCTGGGCGGTGGCGTGGTCGGGGTCAACTCGGCGCGCATGGCGCTGGGTCTGGGGGCGGATGTCACCATCCTGGACAGATCCCTGCCGAGACTGCGGGAGCTCGATGGCCTCTATGGCCCGGCCCTCAAGACCCTCTATTCGACCAAGGCCAATATCGAGGCCTGCATCGCCCAGGCGGATCTGGTGATCGGCGCCGTGCTGATCCCGGGGGCGGCAGCGCCCAAGCTGCTGACCCGCCCCATGCTGGGGTTGATGCGCAAGGGCTCGGTGCTGGTGGACGTGGCCATCGATCAGGGAGGCTGCTTTGAGACTTCCAGGCCAACCACCCATGAAGACCCCACCTATGTGGTCGATGGCATCATCCACTACTGCGTGGCCAACATGCCGGGCGGGGTGGCGCGCACCTCCACCTTCGCCCTTACCAATGCCACGTTGCCGTTCGTGCTGGCCCTGGCAGACAAGGGTTACCAGCAGGCCCTCAGGGAGGACAGGCATCTGCTGGCCGGACTCAATGTCTATAAGGGCAAGGTGACCCAGCAGGCGGTGGCCGAGGCCCTCGGTTACGACTACGCCAGCGCGGCCACTGTGCTGGGGTGATTGGGGGGAGTGAACCTGGGCGACAGGCTTCACATTCTCAGCGTATCAGGGAGGGCCGTCATGGCCCTTTCTCTTTATAATGGGCCCTCGCCCTGCCTGAGGATCCGTCATGTCCCGCATTCTGCTGCTCGCCAATCTCAACTGTGACCATGTGTTATCCCTCTCCGAGCCTCTGGTCGCGGGGGCCCGCTTGCAATATCTGGATCGGGGGCGGCGCCTGGGGGGCGGAGCCGCCAACACCGGCATAGGGCTGGTGTGGGCGGGGCATGAGGTCGCCATCGCCTCGCGGATCGGCCTGGATGACACCGGGGACTGGTTGCTGGCCGAGGCGCGCAGCCATGGCCTGGAGTGCAGCCATGTGGAGCGCTTTGGCGGTGAGACCGGGGAGTTGCTGATCCTGGTGGACTCCACTGGCGAGCGCACCATCTTGCGCCAGCCCCGGCGTCCCGATCTGCCCGGTAACTTGCCAAGCCAGGGGGTGGATTGCCTCTATGTCAACTATCCGGGAGGGGCGGTGGCGGACTATATGCGCCAGATGCAGGACCACTGCCTGGTGGTGGCGCAATATCCCAAGGGCGGCAAGCACTTGAGGCCCTGTCACCTGCTGGTGGCCTCGCGCTCGGATCTGGGGGAGATCGCTGACCCCTGGGCTCATGCCCGGGCGCTGGCCGGTGAGCAGTTGCAATGGCTGGTGCTGACCGAGGGCAAGGCCGGGGCCGTCGCCATCCATGGGGAGGAGCGGATCAGGGTAGCGGCGCGGCCCGTCTCTGTGGTGGACACCACGGGCGCCGGGGATGCCTTCGCCGCCGGGCTCATTCATGGGTTGGCGCGGGGCATGGCCATTGAGGCGGCATTGCAGTGCGCCGTGGATTGGGGCGCCTTTGCCGTTGCCAGTCAGAGCTCCATTCCCTCTGCGGCGCTCAAGTCCTGGCTGGAACAGGGGCACTGATGGCGACACCTTCCGCAGGGTGGCACTGAGGCGCCATCCCGCCCTCTCGCCCCCTTGGCATAACTGCCCGTTCGCGCTCAAACCGGCTAGAAGCGTGCAACAAGGCGGCAAGTTTGCGTTCAATCAAAGAAAGTGTCGATTTATGTGCATCTTTATCGACACTCGCTACCGCTGCTCTTAACCTTGGCTCTTCTTGTCCGAATCCGGCTGTAGTGAGAGGCAGTACCACCATGCAACTGACACGTTTTACCGACTATGCCCTGCGCGCCTTGACCTTTCTGGCGCTCCAGCCGACGGACCGGCTCTCGACCATCACTGAAGTGGCCGACACCTTTGCCATCTCCCGCAACCACGTGGTCAAGATAGTGCACCAGCTTGGCATCAAGGGTTACATCGAGACGGTGCGTGGCAAGCATGGGGGCATCCGTCTCGGCCGCTCCGCAGTCTCCATCAACCTGCGTGATGTGGTGATGGACATGGAGAACATCCTCTGTCCCGCCTATTGCAAGACGGATAACTGCCGCTTGGCTGGTGGCTGCCGTATTCAGGGCATATTGCGCAAGGCGATGAACGCCTTCCTCGAGGTGCTGGGGGAGTACACCCTCGCCGATGTGGTGAACGATCCGACCCGGCTCTGCCACCTGCTCGGCATGGAGCAGGAGCAGCACCTGGTCGTGAGTTGAACTCCGTTGTCCAGCATAAAGAGGGGGCCTGCGGGCCCCTTCTGCTATCCGCTGCCAGCGGGCGTCAGGGCTGGCGTACCAGGCTGATGGCACCATAGAGGCAGGCGAGGCCACAGGCGCCGCAGCCATCGCAGGCTGCCATGTTGACCGTGACTCCGTCCGGGCTGGCCTTGATGGCCTGCTGGGGACAGGCATCCTCACACAGCAAGCAGTAGAACCCCTGCCTGGCCTGACAGTTGGTTTCTATCCTGACCCGGGTCTGCACCTGCCGGCCGTAGCGCAGATCGAGGGCGCCGCTCGGGCAGGCTCTGGCGCAACTGCCGCAATAGCTGCACTGGCCACAGTCGAGATCCAGCACCGGGGTACCGGCGATGGGGCTGTTTTGGTACTCGGGGCCAGCGGCAGGCTTGATGAGGCCGCTTGGACAGGCCTGGAAGCAGCTGCCGCAGCGTTGGCAGAGGGCGAGGAATTGGGATTCCTCGATGGCCCAGGGCGGGCGCGCCTCGCGGCAACTGATGGTGCCCGGGCGACGTCTGGCCCAGAGCCGCGTCAATCGTCGACAGAGGAAATGCGCCATGCTCTGCTCCTGATACCCATTAGGGGGTAATTCTATGGGGTTTGTGCCATGCAAGCCAGCGGAACCGTCACGGCGGGATCGCAAGGCCAGCCCCCCTTGTGTAAGCTAGGCGAGTCTTTTTTGCTGGGTTGACTCTATGTGGTTATTTCTGTGGCGGGCTTCCCTGCTCTATGTCTTCCCCCTGCTGATGTGGGGCTACTGCCGGTTCAAGGGGATCGGCTTCGATGAGCTGGACAGCGGCGTCAACAATCACAAATGGGTGGTGTTGGCCTCCTATCTGCTCTATGTGGTGCTCTGGATCCTGATCAACCGCTATCTCTTGCTGTTCCTGCGGCAGCGGAGCCGGCGATGATGGAGCCGCTGCCGTGGCTCTGGCTGAGTGGCGGGGCCTTGCTGGCGCTCGGGCTCGGTTGGTTGTGGGGGCGTCAGGGCGCCCAGGCCCTGAGCCAGGCGCTGGCGTTGAGCCAGGAGCGAGCCAGTGCCTGGCAGGCGCGACTGGCCGAGCTGCACGATGAGCAGTTGCAGGGGCAGGACAAGCTCGAGCAACAGCAGAATGTCATCATCAAGCTCACCGCCCGTCTCAAGGATGCCGAGGCGACTCTGCGCAGCGAGCGGCTCGCCAGTGCCGAGAAGCTGGCGCTGCAACAGCAGGCGGAGGCGCGGCTCGGCCAGCAGTTCGAGAACCTCGCCAACCGTATCTTCGAGCAGAACTCGGGCAACTTCCGTGAGCTCAACCAGCACAGCCTGGATAACCTGCTGGTGCCGCTCAAGGAGCAGCTGGAGGGCTTTCGCCGTCAGGTGGGCGAGACCCATGCCCAGGAGACGGCCCAGCGCCACAGCCTCAAGTTTGAACTGGAACGCCTGGCCGAACTCAACGCCCGGATGACGGAGGAGGCTGCGGCCCTGACCCGCGCCCTCAAGGGCGACAGCAAGCAGCAGGGCAACTGGGGCGAGGTGGTGCTGGCGCGCATTCTTCATGAGTGCGGTCTGCGCGAGGGGCACGAATATGACACCCAGGTGAGCCTTGAGACCGACAAGGGCAAGCGTTATCAGCCCGATGTCATCGTTCACCTGCCCCAGGAAAAAGACATCATCATCGATGCCAAGGTGTCGCTGACCGCCTACGAGCGCTGGTACAACGGCGAGGATGATCTGACCCGGGCCGTGGCCCTGAAAGAGCATGTCGCCTCGGTGCGCAATCATATCCGCGAGCTGGGCCGCAAGGATTACCAGCAGTTGCCCGGGGTGCGCACCCTGGACTATGTGCTGATGTTCGTGGCGGTGGAACCTGCCTTCCTGGCGGCGCTGGAGGCGGATCCCTCCCTGGTGCGCTATGGCCTGGACCACAACATACTGCTGGTCAGCCCCACCAACCTGATGGTGGCGCTGCGCACCATAGAGAACCTGTGGCGCTACGAGCGTCAGAACCAGAATTCCCGTCAGATAGCCGAGCGGGCCGGCCGTCTCTACGAGAAGCTGCGACTGTTCGTGGAGGAGATGCAGCAGCTTGGCGGTAGTCTGAACAAGGCGCAGGAGAGTTATGACAAGGCCATGGGCCGACTCGTCAGCGGTCGCGGCAACCTGATAGCCCAGGCCGAGCGATTCCGCGAGCTGGGGGTGGAGGTGACCAAGACCCTGCCAGAGCCGCTGGTCAATCGCGCCCTGGAGCGGGAAGAGTCAGGGGACTAGCACTGCGTTGTGACATGAGAAAGGGCAGCCATTGGCTGCCCTTTTTGCTGTCCGGCGGCGGCTTATTGCTTCCAGAAGGAGGGGAAGAAGATGACGGCTACCGTCAATATCTCGAGTCGCCCCAGCAGCATGCCGAACGACAGTATCCACTTGGCCGAATCTGGCAGGCTGGCGAAGTTGGTGCTGGGGCCGATGACGGGCCCCATGCCGGGGCCCACGTTGGCTACCGCCGTGATGGAGCCGGACAAGGCGGTGAGGGGATCCAGCCCGATCAGTGCCAGCAGGGCGGCGATCAAGATGATGATGGCGAAGTAGGCAAGCACGAAGGCGATCAGGGAGCGCACTATCGCCTCGTTGACCGGGCGGCCATTGTACTTCTGGGGGAAGACCCCCGAGGGGTGCATCAGCTGGCGCATCTGCTTCCTGAACAGGGAGAACGCCACTTGCACCCGGAATATCTTGAGGCCGCCTGCGGTAGAGCCCGAGCAGGCCCCCAGTCCCAACAGGAAGAGGAAGAGGATGCTGGTGAGCGGCCCCCAGGTACCGAAATCCCCCAGACCATAACCTGTGGTGGTCAGCACGGAGACGATATTGAAGGCGCTGATCCGCAGTGCATCCATGAAGTCGAAGGTGCCGCGGTGCCAGAGGTAGAAGGTCATGATGAGCGTGACCCAGACCACGAGCCAGAAGAAGCCGCGCACCTGGGCATCGCGGATCAGGCTGGTGTCGCGCCGGGTCAGGCTCTGGACATAGAGCAGGAAGGGCAAGCCCCCCAGGAACATGAACAGGGTACCAATCCAGTGTGCCGCGTGAGAGAAGTGGGACATGGATTGATCCGAGGTGGAGTAGCCCCCGGTGCTGAGGGTGGTCATGGCATGGTTGATGGCCTCGAAGCTGTTCATGCCGCTCGCCCAGTAGGCGAGGAAGCAGAGCATGGAGAGCACCAGATAGACCTGCACTATGTTGTTGGCCACCGTCTTGGCGCGGGGGGCGCTCTTGTCTGACCAATCCGAGCTCTCGGTCTGGAACAGCTTCATGCCGCCCACGTTGAGGTAGGGCAGCACGGCCACCGCCATCACGATGAAGCCGACCCCTCCCAGCCACTGCAAGATGGAGCGCCACAACAAGATGCTGTGGGCCATGCCGTCGAGCCCGGACAGCACTGTGGATCCCGTGGTGGTGACCCCGGACATGGTCTCGAAGTAGGCGTCGGCGAAGCCGATGTGGGTGATGAACACGAAGGGCAGGGCGCCAAACAGGCAGGCTACCGCCCACACCGAGGTGGTGAGCAGGAACATCTCGCGCACGCCAAGGTGAAACTCGGCCTTGCGGCCATAGTGCAGGCACCAGAAGGCGGCGAGGTGGGTGATCACCACGGATTGCAGAAATTCGACGAATCCCTCGGAGCCGGTAAGCAGCGCGAGCAGGGTGGGCAGCCACATGAACAGGGCAAGTTTGGAAAGCACCAGACCCAGGGTGAAGACGATGGGACGCAGCTTGATCATGATGAATCGCCTGGTCGTTGATGAGCGAAACACCGGCCACCGCGAGGAGCGGTGAACCGGGTCTTGTCTGCTTGAAGAGTGGGCATGGTCAGGTTACAGGAAGAAGGGGCTTGGCTGGAACAATCGCTCCACTTCCGGTATGTACTTCTTGTCGACCAGGAACATCACCACATGGTCATCTTGCTGGATCTTGGTGCGATCGTGAGCGATCAACACCTCATCACCGCGGACGACCGCGCCTATGGTGGTGCCGGGCGGCAGTTTCAGTTCACCCACAGAGCGACCGACCACCTTGGAGGTATTTTCATCGCCGTGGGCAATGGCTTCGATGGCCTCGGCCGCGCCACGGCGCAGGCTGTAGACGTTGGCGATATCGGCCCGGCGCACGTGGGTCAGCAGCGCCGAGATGGTGGCTTGCTGGGGCGAGATGGCGATGTCGATGGAGCCGCCTTGCACCAAGTCCACGTAGGCACTGCGTTGTATGAGTACCATCGTCTTCTTGGCCCCCATCTTCTTGGCGAGCAGGGCCGACATGATGTTGGCCTCGTCTTCGTTGGTGACCGCGATGAAGACGTCGATCTGATCGATGTGCTCCTCGGCGAGCAGCTCCTGATCCGCGGCATCGCCACAGAAGACGATGGTGTTTTCCAGCAGCTCTGAGAGTTGCTCGGCCCGCTTCTGGTTACGCTCGATCAACTTGACGCTGTAGCGCTTCTCCAGCTGGCGGGCGAGACCGGCTCCGATGTTGCCGCCACCGACGATCATGATGCGGCGATAGGGACTCTCGAGGCGCTGCAACTCGGACATCACGGCGCGGATATGACCGGCCGCCGCGACGAAGAACACCTCGTCATCGGCCTCGATGATGGTGGTGCCTTGCGGGCGGATGGAGCGGCCCTGGCGGAAGATGGCCGCCACCCGGGTCTCTATGTTGGGCATGTGCTCACGCAGGGTCGAGAGTGCGTTGCCGACCAGGGGGCCGCCATAGTAGGCCTTGACCGCCACCAGACCCACCTTGCCACCGGCAAAGTCCACCACCTGCAAGGCACCCGGATATTCAATCAGCCGACGTACATAGTCGGTCACCAGCTGTTCGGGGGCGATGAGGTGATCCACTGGTATCGCCTCGGGCAGAAAGAGCCGATCCCGCTCAGCCAGATAAGAGGGGGAGCGAATACGCGCCACCTTGTTCGGGGTGTTAAACAGCGAGTAGGCGATCTGGCAGGCGATCATGTTGGTTTCATCACTGTTGGTGACGGCGACCAGCATGTCCGCATCCTGGGCTCCCGCCTCGCGCAGCACCTTGGGGTGGGCGCCGTGGCCATTGACCACCCGCAAGTCGAACTTGTCTTGCAGCTCGCGCAACCGGTCGCTGTCGGTGTCGACCAGGGTGATGTCATTGTTCTCCCCGGCAAGGTTCTCGGCCAGGGTGCCGCCGACCTGGCCGGCTCCCAGTATGATGATTTTCATAGGGAAGCGTTACTCGCATCAAGGGGGTGGAGGGGGCCAGCAGGCTGGCCCATGGCCGCATTCATCAGGCTTCTTTTATCAGCTTGGCGTAGTAGAAACCATCCATGCCCGCCTCGCCCGGCAGGAACTGGCGACCCGGAGAGGCCGGGCTGTCTTGGGCGTGGAGTGGTACCAGACGGGCACTCTTGGTCGCGGCAAGGAAGGTGCGCACCTGATCGCGGTTCTCTTCTGGCAACACCGAGCAGGTGGCGTAGAGCAGGGTGCCACCCACTTTAAGCCTTGGCCAGAGTGCGGCAAGGATGCGGCCCTGCAACTCGGCCAGCTCGCGAATGTCCTGATCCCGGCGCAGCCACTTGATGTCGGGGTGGCGACGGATGACGCCGGTGGCGGAGCAGGGAGCATCGAGCAGGATGCGGTCGAACTGACCCTCTGGCCACCACTGCTCCGGGGTGCTGGCATCCCCATGGATGAGCCGGGCCTTGAGACCGATGCGATCCAGATTCTCCTGCACGCGCTTGAGGCGGTTATCGTCGGCATCGACGGCGACCACCCCGGCCAAGTCGGGCTGGCGCTCGAGCAGATGTGCCGTCTTGCCGCCTGGGGCGGCGCAGGCATCCAGTATCCATTCGCCCGGTTGCGGGTCGAGCAGCTGGGCGGCGAGCTGGGCGGCGCCATCTTGCACCGAGCAGTCACCCTGTTCGAAACCGGGCAGCTTGGTCACGTCACAGGGGCGCTCCAGCAAGATGCAGTCAGCACCCTCTTCACCGGCCAGCGCATTGATGCCCGCCTCGGCCATGCGCGCCAGCATCTGGTCGCGGCTCTGGCGCTGACCGTTGTTGCGGATCCACATGGGCGGGCGCTGGTTGTTGGCCTCCATGATGAATTCCCACTGGTTGGGGTAGGCCTGGCGCAGACGCTTGGTGAGCCACTCGGGGTGGCCGAGGCGTATGCTGGGCACCCTGTCGATACGAGCCAGTATCACCTCGGCGCTGCGCTGGAAGTTGCGCAACACGCCGTTGATCAGGCCTCGCAGCGAGCTGCCCTTGAGCAGCTTGACCGCATTGACGGTCTCGGCCACGGCAGCGTGAGCCGGGATACGGGTGTAGATGAGCTGATAGAGCCCGACCAGGATCAGATAGTGGAAGACGCGGCTCTTGTTCTTGAGGGGCTTGTCCATCATCTCGTTGACGGCGGCATCCAGGCGCGGCATCCAGCGCAGAGTGCCGTAGCAGAGTTCTTGCAGGAGGGCGCGATCGCGGGGGGCGACCTTCTCCTGGGCAGCAGGCAGAACGGCGGAGAGGGACAGCCCCTGATCCAGCACCTGTTGAATGACGAGAGCGGCCTGTGCACGTGTTTTCATAATGTTACCTTAGATGCGCAAGTCGGGGCTTGGGCCCCGCTTGTTTCAATTCCATCCAGCTCAATGCAGTCGGATGCCGGGGGCAAACCAGTCACGGCGCGAGTTGAGCAGATCCGAGACGGACATAGCTTTCTTGCCGGGAGGTTGCAGAGTCAGCAGACGCAGGATGCCATGGCCGGTGGCGATGTCGATCCCCTGCTTGTCGGCCTTGAGCAGGGTGCCGGGACGCTGGTCATGTTCGGCCTCGAGTGCTTCTGCCTGCCAGACCTTGACGGTCTGTTCCGCCACTTCAAACCAGCTGATGGGCCAGGGATTGAAGGCTCGTATGCAGCGCTCAATGGCGACGGCGTCCATGGACCAGTCGATGCGCGCCTCCTCCTTGGAGAGCTTCTGGGCGTAATTGGCCAGGGCATCATCCTGCGGCTCGGCGAGGGCGTTACCGGCGGCCATGGCGTCTAGCGTCTCGACCAATGCCTGGGGGCCCAGCTCGGCCAGCTTGTCATAGAGGCTGGCGGAGGTTTCGTCGGGGGCGATGGGGCAGCTTACCTTGCGGATCATGGCACCGGTGTCCAGGCCCACATCCATCTGCATGATGGTCACGCCGGTTTCGGCATCTCCCGCCCAGATGGCGCGCTGGATGGGCGCCGCACCACGCCAGCGTGGCAGGAGGGAGCCGTGGACATTGATGCAACCCAGACGCGGGGTATCGAGCACCACCTTGGGCAGGATCAGGCCATAGGCGACAACCACCATCAGGTCGGCACCCAGTGCCTTGAGTTCGGCCTGGGCCTCTTCATTGCGCAGGGAGGCGGGTTGGTAGACGGGCAACTGGTGCGCAAGCGCCAGCTCCTTGACCGGGCTGGCCGTCAGCTTCTGGCCACGGCCAGCGGGTTTGTCCGGCTGGGTGTAAACGGCAACGACCTCATGGTCGGAAGACAACAACGCCGCCAGATGACGGGCGGCGAAGTCGGGGGTACCGGCAAAAATCAGTTTCAATTTATTCAAAGGGGCAGGTCCTTAACCGGCTTTACGGTCTTCGCGCGCCATTTTTTCCAGTTTTTGACGGATGCGCTGGCGCTTGAGTGGGGACAAGTAATCCACAAACAGCTTGCCCACCAGATGATCCATCTCATGCTGGATGCAGATAGCCAGCAGATCGTCCGCTTCGAGTTCAAACGGCTTGCCGTTACGGTCCAGGGCGCGGATCTTGATCCACTCGGCGCGCGGCACCAGCGCACGGCTGCCTGGTACAGAGAGGCAACCCTCTTCGATACCTGTGCTGCCTGACTGGGCAATGACTTCCGGGTTGATCAGCACCAGAGGATCTTCTCGATCCTCAGAGACGTCGATAACTATGATGCGCTGATGGATGTCGACCTGAGTTGCGGCCAGGCCTATGCCTTCCTCCGCATACATGGTGTCGAACATATCATCTACAATGTGTTGTAACTCGGGTGTAATGGTCTCGACAGGGGCTGCAACGGTCCGCAGACGTTCATCGGGGAAACGCAATACATCTAGAATGGCCATAGTCTTATCTTTAGTTTCGTATAATTGCAGTCAATATTGACGTAATTCTAGTCATTTACGCCGACAAAAAACAGCAACACTTTGCGCACAGAAATAACAGGGAGTGTTATGTATCTGAAGCAAACGACTTTTGCCTGTCTGCTGGCCCTGATAAGCCAGGGTGCACAGGCCCAGACGCTGTCCCTCAAAAGCGGTTATCCCAGCAACTATGTGGTCCAGAAGGGCGACACCCTGTGGGATATTTCCGGCAAGTATCTCGAGCAGCCTTGGCTTTGGCCCCAGCTCTGGAATATCAATGCGCAGATTGCGAATCCGCACTGGATATACCCGGGGGATGTGCTGCAACTCAGCTGGGTCAATGGTCAGCCGCGCCTCGGCAAGACGGTACAAGGTGGAAAGCGGGTCATCACCCTCTCTCCCAAGAATCACTATGAGAGTAAAGCGAATCCTATCCCGACATTGCCGTTGAGCGAAATTGGTCCCTTCATGCAGACGGATCACATCTTCGCGACGCGCCAGGAGAGCAAGGCCTTGCCCTATATCCTGGGTGAAAATGAAGGCCATGTCGGCATGCTGGAGGGAGCAACCCTCTATGTGCAGGGGGATCTGATCCTGGGTCAGGACTATGGCATCTATCGGCCAGGCACCATTTATAAAGATGCGAAGACCCGCGAGTTGCTGGGCCAGGAGGCCATCTTCGTGGGGACGGCTCATGCGCAGGCGCGACTGGCCAAGGATCGCAGCCGTATCCTCCTCACCAGCAATCAGCGCGAAGTCTATCAGGGGGACAAGCTGATGCCCTTGCCGGCTCAAGAGAACCTCTCTGCCTTGTTTACCCCCAAGGCTGCACCGCTCACCAGCCCAGGCTATGTGGTCGAGTTGCCGAGCAAGGCCCGTGGTGGTGGCAAGTTTGACATTGTCCTGATCAACAAGGGGGCTCGCGATCAGATGGCGCCCGGCGATGTGCTGGACGTGCAGCGACCCGGACTCCGCCTGACCGATAAGTATGGCAAGGTCTCCTATCGCGACTTCTCGTCCCTCTATGACAAGGGCTTCCACTCGGCGGGCCGGACTCCTCTGCCTGACGAGTCCATCGCCCGCATCATGCTGTTCAAGGTCTATGACAAGCTGAGTTACGGCATGATATTGCAGAGCCAGGACATGGTGAGTACAGGTTACAAGGTCAGTAATTTCTGAGCTCGGTCATCATGGATGAACTCCGAGCCTGGCTGATACTGGAAAGTGTACCCGGGATAGGGCCTGTCACCGCTTCGCGTCTTTTGGCGGCCCTGGCTGAGCGTGCCGCCGCAGAAAAGCCAGAGGGTGGCATAACTGCGCTGTTTGATTGCGATGATGCCCATCTCCATGGTTTAGGCCTGAAATGGGAGCAGATCAGGGCCCTGCGCCACCCCGGTGCCGGGGTAGATCAGGCGCTTGTCTGGGCTGACCGCCCCGGCAACAGACTCATCTGCCTGGACAGTCCGGCATATCCTCCCTTGCTGCGGGAGATCCCTGCGGCCCCCCTCTTGCTCTACTGTCGCGGCGATATTGACGCCTTGTGCTTACCGCAGATTGCCATGGTTGGCAGTCGTCACCCCAGTTATGCGGGCAAGGATAATGCGGCCAGGCTCGCTCAGGCATTGGTGGGATCCGGACTGGCGATCACCTCGGGGTTGGCCCTTGGCATAGATGGCGTCTGCCATCAACAAGCTCTGGCCGCTGGCGGCATCACCCTTGCCGTGCTTGGCTCCGGGTTGGATCAGGTCTACCCCAAACGCCATCAACTCCTGGCTGAGCAGATCCTGGGCAATGGCGGTCTGATCATCTCCGAATTTGCACCGGACAAGGGGCCATTGGCCGAACATTTCCCCCGTCGTAACCGCATCATCAGCGGCCTCTCCCTGGGTACGCTGGTGGTCGAGGCCGCCGAGCAGAGTGGCTCTCTCATCACGGCCCGTTACGCACTGGAGCAAGGGCGTGAGGTGTTTGCCGTGCCCGGTGCCCCGCAAAACGAGCAGGCTTTGGGTTGCAACCGGCTGATCCAGCAGGGGGCCAAACTGGTACTCAATGCCGAGGATGTGCTGGCTGAACTCCACTGGGCACAGATTTTTATTCCGTCAGGGGTGGACGGGGTCACCTCGGATGCTAGGAATGGTGGCAATATCGACGCTAATACCGCTATTAATAGTGCATTGCCTTATGCCGATTTGTTGGATAACGTAGATTATGAGACCACGAGTGTGGATACCGTTGCCGAACGGACCGAGCTTCCTGTCGAGGTGGTACTGGGCAGGCTAGTCGAGCTTGAGCTGGCAGGTGCTGTGATAGCGGTAGCCGGTGGATACGTCAAAGCGAGGAGGGCGAATCATGTTTGATGTATTGATGTACCTTTTCGAGACCTACATCCACAGTGATGCCGATGTAACGGTCGAACAAGATGAACTCACCGACGAGTTGACCCGTGCCGGTTTCGACCAGGACGAGATCAACAAGGCCCTCAACTGGCTGGAACGGCTGGCCAATCTGCATGATAGCGAACGTGAAGTCTATGTGACCGCCAGCGCCCAGGGCTCGATGCGAATCTATGCCCCCGAAGAGTTGGTGCGTCTTGGCACCGAGTGCCGTGGCTTCATGTTGTTCCTGGAGCAGGCTCAGGTACTCAATGCCGAGACCCGCGAGATCTGCATCGAGCGACTGCTCGAACTCGACAAACCCGATATCGAACTCGATGACCTCAAATGGGTCGTGATGATGGTGCTGTTCAATGTCCCCGGCAGCGAGACCGCTTACCAGCAGATGGAAGAGCTGGTGTTCGACGAGTCGGACGGCATACTGCACTGACAGCCCGGTGCCGCGCTGGTAGAATCCGGATCATCCGAATTCGAGGCGCGGCCCATGTCCAAGATCGACCATCAGCTCTTTTCTGCCCACGAGCATGCGCTTGAGCGTGAGCCTTGCCCCCAGTGCGGCGCTGCATTGGTGATCCGCCAAGGCAAACACGGCCCCTTTCTCGGTTGTGCCAGCTACCCCGCCTGCGACTATATCCGTTCCCTGGCCCCATCCGGTCGCGACATCGAGAAGGTGCTGGAAGGTTCAATCTGTCCCGATTGCGGCCAGCCACTGGCCATCAAGAAGGGACGTTATGGTCTCTTCGTCGGTTGTACCCAATACCCTGCTTGTCAGCACATGGCCTCATTGCAGGAGAGTGGTGATACCCAGATCCCCTGTCCTGCCTGTGGCAAGGGCCATCTGCTCAGCCGCACCTCCCGTTATGGCAAGCAATTCTACAGCTGCAATGACTATCCCCATTGCAAATATGTGGTCAATGACAAGCCGGTGGCCATACCTTGTTCCGAATGTGGCTGGGCTATCATGGTCGAGAAGCGGGTGCGGGGAATATTAAGATTGATCTGCCCGCAAAAGAAATGCGGTCATCAAAGCGAGCAGGTATAATCGCGCCGCCGTCGAGCGAGCGAAACGTTTGCGGTAACTTCAACCCCCCACTTGGAGTAAGGAAATTCCCACCATGAATAAACCGTTTGTTGCTGTGCTGATGGGTTCTGATTCAGATTTCCCCGTGATGCAGACCACCTTGGAAGTACTCAAGTCCTTCGATATCACAGTGGAAGTGAAAGTCACCTCTGCGCACCGTACCCCGGCTGCGACCCACCAGTACGTCACCGATGCCGAAGCCCGTGGTTGCAAGGTCTTCATCTGTGCCGCCGGTTTGGCTGCGCACCTGGCCGGTGCCGTTGCCGGTATCACCACCCGTCCCGTGATCGGTGTGCCCATAGACGGTGGCCCGCTCAAGGGTCTGGATGCTCTGCTCTCCACCGTGCAGATGCCGGGTGGCGTGCCGGTTGCGACCGTTGCAATCGGCAAGGCTGGTGCCAAGAACGCAGGTTATCTGGCTGCCCAGATGCTGGCCGTGGCCGATGACGCCCTGGCCGTCAAGGTACGTGCCGAGCGTCAGAAAAATGCCGAAGAAGTGATGGCCAAAGATGCCGCCCTTCAGGCTCAGTTGCTGAAATAAGTCCCATGCGGCAGCTCGGCTGCCGCATTTTTTTGATACAGAATCTCCTATGCAGAACGAATTCGAACAAGCCGTCGCCGCCCTTCGCGCTGGCGGCGTCATTGCCTATGCCACCGAGGCTGTATTTGGCCTGGGGTGCGACCCCGATAACCAGGCCGCCGTGCAGCAGTTGCTCACCATCAAGCAGCGGCCTGTGGAGAAGGGACTTATCTTGATTGCCGCCGATCTGGCCCAGCTGGAGACTTATATCGACCTGACCCAGTTGAGCGCCGAGCAGCGCGCCCAGGTACTGGCCAGCTGGCCCGGCCCCTTCACCTGGATCATGCCAGCCAAGGCTCATACCCCTGACTGGCTGACTGGCCGATTCGATACCCTGGCGGTGCGGGTCAGCGCCCACCCCCAGGTTCAGGCCCTGTGTCGTGCCTTCGGCAAGCCGCTGGTATCGACCAGCGCCAATCTGACTGGTGAAGAGCCGGCCCGCAATATTGCCCAGATACCGTCCGGGCTGGCCGAACAACTGGCGCATATACAGGCCGGGGAGGTGGGCGGGTTGTGCAACCCGTCCGAGATCAAGGATGCCCGCACTGGGGCCCTGATCCGTCCCTCCTGACATCCCGTTGTCCCCCGTAGGGGAAATTGCGACAAGACGATAACGAGGCGGGACTCTTTGATCCCGTTAGCTGGAGAAGCAATGAGCAAACCTGATGTGGCCGCAGTCAAAACCTTCCTGCTGGCGCTGCAAGACCGTATCTGCCAAGGGCTGGAGCAGGCCGATGGCCTGGGCCGCTTCGTCGAAGACGCCTGGACGAGAGACGAGGGTGGCGGTGGCCGCACCCGGGTGATGCGATCCGGCAAGGTGATAGAGCAGGGCGGCGTCAACTTCTCCCATGTCTATGGCGATGCCATGCCTGCCTCGGCTACCGCCCATAGGCCCGAACTGGCCGGGCGCCGCTTCGAGGCGATGGGAGTTTCCCTGGTTATCCATCCCCACAACCCCTATGTACCGACCAGCCATGCCAATGTGCGCTTCTTCATCGCCGAGAAGGAGGGTGAAGATCCCATCTGGTGGTTTGGTGGTGGCTTTGACCTGACGCCCTTTTATCCGTTCGAGCAGGACGTGCGACACTGGCACCAGGTGGCTCATGAGTTGTGTCAGCCATTTGGCGATAATATTTACCCTGAGTTCAAATCTTGGTGCGATCGCTACTTCTATCTCAAGCACAGGGATGAGACTCGCGGCGTTGGCGGCCTCTTCTTTGACGATCTCAACCGTTGGCCGTTCGAGCACTCATTCGCCTTCATGCAGGCAGTGGGTGAGGGTTATCTTGCCGCGTACCTGCCGATCCTGGCTCGCCGCAAAGACACCCCTTATGGTGAGAGGGAGCGCCAGTTCCAGCTCTATCGTCGCGGTCGCTATGTCGAGTTCAATCTGGTCTATGACAGGGGAACCCTATTTGGCCTGCAAACCGGTGGCCGTACCGAGTCCATACTGATGTCCATGCCGCCCCTGGCTCGCTGGGAGTATGATTGGCAGGCCGAGCCAGGTTCTGCTGAGGCTCTGCTCTACACGGATTACCTCAAGCCACGGCAGTGGTTCTAATGGAAAGGGTCGCTGAGGCGGCCCTTTTTCATGGGGATTGAACTTGTCCCATGCGGGGAAAAGCCGTTAAATCGGATCACTCTTTCCTAGATGGACACTCGTGATGGACAGGTATGCGGTATTCGGTCACCCGGTGCGACACAGCAAGTCGCCCTTCATTCACACCCTGTTTGCCAGGCAGACCCAGCAGCAGCTGGAGTATGGACTGGCCGATCCCGAGCCGGACGAGTTTGCCGCTGCGCTGCGCCGCTTCTTTGCCGAGGGAGGCAAGGGTTGCAATATTACCGTGCCTTTCAAGGAGCAGGCGTTCGCCCTGGTCGACAGCCTGAGCCCGCGTGCCAAGCTGGCGGGGGCCATCAACACCATCAAGCTGACCGATGATGGCCTGCTGCTTGGCGACAATACGGATGGGGCCGGTCTGGTGGCTGACCTCAAGGCTCAGGGAATTACCCTGGCCGAGAGTCGCATTCTGCTGCTCGGCGCGGGTGGCGCGGCTCGTGGTGCCATCGCTCCCCTGCTGGCGGAAGGGCCCAGCGCTCTGGTTGTCGCCAACCGTACCCATGACAAGGCGGCTCAGCTGGCCCAGCGTTTCGCCAGCCTGGGGCCTATAGTCGCGGCGCAATATGATGCGCTCACGGGGCCGTTCGACCTGGTGATCAACTCCACCTCAGCCAGTCTGCAGGGGGCTCTGCCAGCGATCTCGCCCACGCTCATCCATGATGATGTTGCCGTGTATGACATGATGTATGGCGCAGATGACACGGCATTCAATGCCTGGGCCAGGAAACAAGGCGCGCGCAAGATCATGGATGGGCTCGGCATGCTGGTGCAACAAGCCGCCGAGGCCTTCACCATTTGGCGGGGCATACGCCCTGGCACAACCCAGGTGCTACGGGAACTGAAACGTAACCTGGAAGGGGGATGACGTAGAGCATTTCCAGACCAGGCGATGGGGCAGGGGACCGCGCAGCGGCCCTCTTTCCCCATGCTACGGATGGGGGCTCGGATCCCTGGCTACATGCATCGCTATCGGTGGGGAAACTAGATCTGTACATACTGCGGGATAAGGACTTCCTCAGAGCCTTCTTCGACTCGACATTGACATGCTACCCCATTAAAACGAATAAATATCAATGCCTTACTTTATTCATCGTTCTTTTTGTCTAGACCAGCCAAGTTTTTTTTCAGGAGAGTGGAACTTTGTCATTATCGCGCTGACTAACTAGATAGTTGAGGAAGTGCTAGTTAGTCACCTTTATAACACCCCGGTATTCGTACTGGGGTTTTTTTTATCCACTTGAAAATTATAAAGAAAAGTCACATTGAACTTCAGTGAAACTTTGTTACATAAATTACTTTCACTTTTTTGCCGCTTTGATGTACAGTTATTGACGTAGGGTACAGAGGTAAGATGTTCTATCTTTCAGACCTTTTATTTCACGTAATTGAATGTGGCTGAATAGCTGCCCCGATGAGTTCTCGTCGGGGTGTTTTTTTATGCGCCTCATTTAGAGTAAAGACTTTAAAAATGGTGGCTCTTTGATAAAATAGAGCGGTTTCTTGGGTAACCCAGTTGTCATTTATTCTCAAGACCCATTTCTTCCCAAGTTTGCATTGCTTCTTCAGGCCGGTCTCCTACTCAGGGTACTGGCCTCATTTTTGTGTCTGTCTCGCGCTTACCGCGGTCTCTTTTGGTAATTTAATTACATTTTTCTGTATGGAACTGTTTTTTATTGCCCTTAATCAGTGAAGATCTGAAAACGTTATCAAGTTGCTTGATTGTTTATTCTTAAAGAGAATTAAAGGTTTTATCTATTTAAAACAATTGGTTGTATTTTGTGGATCGAATGGAGATTATCGAGCAGGTGAGCAGGTGAGCAGGTGAGCAGGTGAGCAGGTGAGCAGGTGAGCAGGTGAGCAGGTGAGCAGGTGAGCAGGTGAGCAGGTGAGCAGGTGAGCAGGTGAGCAGGTGAGCAGGTGAGCAGGTGGGGGAAAGGATTTCAATTAGCGGAGCCCAGCTCCGCTAATTGAAAAATGGCGGGGTTTAATCGGCGTCATGTTCGACGTCGAAGTTCCCTTCAGCGGTTTCACCCGCGAGGTACCAGCCAGTCAGGGTCTGCGCCAGCTTCTCCAGCCCGATCTGATTGAGGGAGGAGAATGCCTCGACCTGGATCTGGGGACCCAGATTGGCAACAGCCTGACGCACCTTGATCACCTGGGTGTTACGCGGGCCTGGGCTCAGCTTGTCCGCCTTGGTCAGCAGCAGCATGACAGGCAGTTCGCGGTGGGAGCTCCACTCCAGCATGTTCATGTCGGTTTCCTTGAGCGGGTGGCGGATATCCATCAGGATCACCAGACCTTTCAAGGACTCACGGCGTTGCAAATATTCGGCCAGTGACTTTTGCCACTTTAGCTTCATTTCCAGTGGAACCTGGGCATAACCATAACCTGGCAAGTCGACCAGACGTTTGCCGGGTTCCAGTTCAAACAGGTTGATCAACTGGGTCCGGCCGGGGGTTTTACTGGTCCGGGCCAGGTTCTTGTGCTTGGTTAAGGTGTTCAATGCTGATGACTTGCCTGCGTTGGAACGCCCGGCAAACGCAATCTCGACACCCCCATCATTTGGTAGGTGACGGATGTCGGGTGCGCTGGTCACAAAATGCACCTTATTGAAATTCAGAGTTTGTGTATCCAACGTAAATTCCCCATGGAGAGAGAGGGTTATAGAGTTACTTTTTTGTGAAATCGTGTAAAATGGCGTCGCTTAAACGCGTTTATTTTAACATGCCTTCAGCGGCATGGGATCGGAAGCCTAATAACGAGAAGTTGGAACGCCATGAAGAACCTAGTCATTACTCTTGCTCTGATGGTTGGCGTAACGGGGATGGCACAAGCCACAGGCGATGCCGCTGCGGGACAAACCAAGTCGGCGGTCTGCGCTGCATGTCATGGACCGGACGGAAACAGCCCGGCTGATATTTACCCCAAGCTCACTGGCCAGCATGCATCATATATTAAAAAACAATTAGTGGAACTGAAGGCTGCCGCTTCTGGTAACACGGGTCGCGCTTCTCCCATCATGGGAGCCATGGCTTTGCCTCTGTCAGAGCAGGATATGGACGACCTGGCCGCCTACTTCTCCAGCCAACAAATTACACCGGTTGCCGTTCCTGATGAGGTCGTTGCCGCGGGCAAGGCGCTCTATATGGGCGGTGACATGAGTCGCGGTCTGCCTGCTTGTTCTTCTTGTCATGGCCCCCGTGGTGCCGGTGTAGAGCAGGCGAAGTACCCCAGCCTGTCCGGTCAACATCCGGCGTACATCAAGGCGCAGCTGGAAGGCTTCCGTGCCGCCACCCGCGACAATGATCCCAATGGCATGATGCGAGACATCGCCAAGAAGCTGACGGACAAGGACATCGAGATTTTGTCCAAATATGTGCCAGGGTTGCACTAACTGGCGCGCGACAGAATCTTTGCTGTGATTGCATCAGCGCAACAAACAGGGAGCCCTTGGGCTCCCTGTTTTGTTTTCGGTGGCTTTGACCAGCTTCCCTGTGCGAGATCCACCATTTCCCTCGGTGGCCCAAGCTGAAAAAATTGCATTAAATAAAATAAAGTTATTATTTTTTAATTGGTTATTCATTGCCTATGCAGTTTGGCCCCTTCCCTTGAGACTGAGCTCAGATTGAGCCAGTCATCGAACTTGGTAAAGTGGTGACAAGGAAACGGCCCAAGGATTGGGTCAAGGCTTCACCCAGGGAGTGGTGAGGGCAGGACGCCGGGAATGGCAGGGTGCCAGGCAAGGGAGTGAAAGATCAGGATGGTGACCTCTCGGGAAGAGAGGGTGATGCGGGACGCAACCACCTTGACGCGTTACAGGCGAGTAGAGCGTCGAGTCAAGCAAGCACACGCACATTCAGGAACGATCAATAAGGTCAGGATGACCATATAAAGATATGAAGCGAGGCGTCAGGGAAGGGCGACATCGACAGGAATAGGACTCGCACAAGCATATCGGGGCAGCTTCGGCTGCCTTTTTTCTATTGGATGATTAACCCGGGCCGACATTTTGTGTCAAAATACCAGCAACATGCCCAGAGGATACCGATCCTGCGGTGTTCAGCTGCCTTGCGAGGCACAAATGATGCTGGATCCTGTGCTCGTCCTCATTATTCACTGTCAGCATCCTATCCCGCCAGACGCCCCAGGTGTCTTGTGACGGGTTTTATATATTCAGCAATGTCCCGGAGTCATTCATGTCTGCCAAACAACCCACTCGCAAACCCACCGGTAAGCGCAAAGAATCAGATACCAGCGCCCTGGAAGGCCGCGAGCGTAAACGTGCTGCCAAGCGCAAAGGCTTGAAGGCAGGGACTCGCCAGCAGGTTGCCGAGCCCAAAAACAGTGGCAATAAACAGGCGCAGGATCCCCGTCTGGGCTCCCGCAAGCCGGTCGTCTTGATTGTGGATGACAAACAGAGCAAGCCGAAGCCAGCCAAAGCCCCCAGAGAGAAGATCCTCAAGCTGACTCCCGAGCAGGAGCTGGCCGCCATCGAGAACGACGATCGCCTCAACGACTTCCTCGATCGCCTGGATGAAGGTGAGACCCTGAGCGCCGCCGATCAGGCTTGGGTCGATCAGCGGGTCGATCGTTATCAGGAACTGATGGACGAACTCGGCATCATAGATGACGAGGATGAGGAGGAGCCGGCGATCATGGATGACTTCGAAGAGGCCCAGGCCCCGGCGACCGAAGAAGATCTGTGGGATCGCTTCAACAAGGCCGACTATCAGCCACAACCCGTTGAGCCCAAGAAGAAGTGAGCACGGCGCTGATACTGGCTACCCTGGCGGGTAGCCTTATTTTACTGGGTTTGGCCATCTATGCGGGCATGCTGCTGGCCCGGGTGCGTCGTCAGGGCGAGCTACAGGCAAGGGCCATTCGCGAGCGCAACGAGCACATTCTCGACAGTGTGCGACTCATCGCCCATGCGGTGCGTGATGGCCAGTGTGACTATTCGGAAGGGGCCATACGACTGACCAACCTGCTCAATGCCCTGCAGATCAAAGAAGGACGAGCCTTCGCCGAGGAGTTCCCCGGTTTGTACGATCTGTACGAGAAGGTGAAGGATATGCCGACCCATGAGGCCCGCAAGGCGTTCAAGCGCAACGAGATCATGAAGATGGATCTGGAGCGCAGCGGCTACGAGGTTGAACTGGAGGCGCAGATCCTCAAGGATGTCGCCCTGTTGAAGGATTTCCAGCTGGGTCACTGATCCCGGCCAACCCATGAGGAAACAAGTGTGCGAGTCGAACCCCTAGTGTGGGATCAGGCGCTGATCGAGAAATACAATCACAGCGGCCCCCGTTATACCTCCTATCCCACCGCCCTGGAGTTCAACGAAACGTTCGGTTATCCGGACTTCGTGCACGCCGCAGGCCAGTATCCCGATCGCAACCTCTCCCTCTACGTGCACATCCCCTTCTGCCACAAGCTCTGCTACTACTGCGGCTGCAACAAGGTGATCACTCGTCATCAGCACAAGGCCGATCAGTATCTCGATTATCTGGAGCGGGAAATTGCCGCCCAGGCTCCGCTGTTTGCCGGCCGTACCGTGACCCAGCTCCATTGGGGCGGCGGCACACCCACCTATCTGGACGAGGCCCAGAGCCGACGTCTGATGGCCATGCTGCGCACCCATTTTCACTTCGCAGACGCTGGCGAAACCAGCATCGAAGTGGATCCGCGCGAGATTGAGCTGCATATGCTGGATGTACTGCGGGAGCTGGGCTTTAACCGCATCAGCCTGGGGGTGCAGGACTTCAACAAGCAGGTGCAGCGGGCGGTCAACCGCGAGCAGGACAACGACTTCATCCGCGCCATGCTGGAGCGCGCCCGGGCATTGGGGTTCCGCTCCACCAATCTCGACCTCATCTATGGCCTGCCGCACCAGAACCGGGAGAGCTTCCACCACACCCTGGAAGAGGTGCTGAAAACGGATCCGGCCCGGCTCTCCATCTTCAACTATGCCCACCTGCCGAGCCGGTTTGCCGCCCAGCACAAGCTGAAAGAGGCGGACATGCCGGCGCCCCGGGAGAAGCTGGCCATGTTGCAGGACACCATCGCCTTCCTCACCGGTCAGGGTTATCAGTTCATCGGCATGGATCACTTCGCCAAGCCCGATGACGAGCTGGCGGTGGCCCAGCGAGCGGGCAAGCTGCATCGCAACTTCCAGGGCTACACCACCCAGGGGGATTGCGACCTGCTGGGGCTGGGGGTCTCCTCGATCAGCATGATGGGGGATGCCTACTCCCAGAATCAGAAGGATCTCAAGGCCTATTACGCCCAGGTGGAAGCGCGAGGGCATGCCCAATGGAAAGGCTGCGCGCTCAAGCCCGATGACCTTATCCGCCGGGAGGTGATCAAGCGACTCATATGCGACTTCTCTCTGGAGTTTGCCGCCGTCGAGCAGGCCCATGACCTGGTCTTCAACACGTACTTTGCGGAAGATCTCAAGCTGCTGCAGACCTTCGTCGATGATGGTCTGGTGCGATTGACCGACACCGGCCTGGAGGTGATCGGCACGGGTCAACTGCTCATTCGCAACATCTGTATGTGCTTCGATGTCTATCTGCGCAATGCGGCGCGGGCTCAGCAGTTCTCCCGGGTGATCTGACCCGGCTGCGAGCGGCTGGCCAAGCAATAAAAAACCGCCATACTGAAGTGAACCCCATTTATTGGACACGTTAGTTGGCGGATAACATGGCCTGAGTTCGGTACTGTACCGGGCTCAGGCCGTTTAGTTTCACTTTGATCCGCTCATGGTTGTAGTAGTGGATGTATTCATCCACCACACGTTTCAACTGCTCTGTATCTTCGTACTCTTCGTTGAACCAGCATTCGCTTTTCAGCAGTCCAAAGAAGTTCTCTACCACCGCATTGTCCAGGCAGTTCCCTTTGCGTGACATGCTTTGCTTCACGTCCCTTGACGATAATCGCGTCTGATAGCTGGCCATCTGATATTGCCAGCCTTGATCCGAGTGCAGCACCGGCGCGTCTGTGGGCCCTAATGTCGCCAAGGCGTCATCCAGCATCTTGTCCACCAACCGCATCCCCTGGTGCGTTGCCATCTGCCAGGCGATGATCTCGCTGTTATAGAGGTCCAGCACCGGCGACAAGTACAACTTCTGCCCTTTGAGATTGAACTCCGTCACATCGGTGACCCATTTTTGGTTCGGGGCATCGGCGTGAAAATCACGCTGCAAGAGGTTCGGGGCGATATGGCCGTATGTCCCCTTGTACGACCGATATTTCTTGCGGCGCAGGTTAGAGGCAAGGTCCTGTTCTCGCATGAGTTTTCGCACTGTCTTGTGGTTAATTAGGCACCCTTCGTTGCGCAGCGCCAGGGTGATCCGCCGATAACCATAACGCCCCTTGTGGTGATGAAACAGCGCCTTGATCCGTTGCGCTTCATGCTCATAGGTCCCTGCGCTGGTACCTGACTTCACCTGCCAGTAGAAGGTGCTGCGTGGCAACCAAGCGATATGCAGCAGCGTTGCCAGCTGATGGTCCTGCCTTAGCTCGGAAACTATTTTTGCTTTCTCTGCTGCTTTTCCCGAGCCAAGGCATGCAGCTTTTTTAGATAGGCGTTCTCCGCCCGCAGGTATTCGAGCTCTTCCTGGGCACTGTGGAAAGTGGGATAGGGGGCGGTGAGCGGTTTGTTCGGTGGTTTTTTTCCTGAAGCCATGATGCGCTCTGTGCGTTTGTCACTAAGGGCCATGATACCGCCTTCACGATAAAGCCGCGCCCACCGACTGACGGTGCAGGCCGCGGCGATCTTGAATGCTGCGGCCGCCTTGCGAGAAGATGCATTATTTTCCTGCATCCAGTGCAGTACCTCCTCTTTGAACTCAGCAGAATAAGCTTTGGTCGTGATGGTCAAGCCATCTTCACCACTGACTTTCCAGTGCTCAGTCCAGCGGCGAACGGCGCCATGATCGACACCAAACAGGGCGGCCGTCTTTTTGGCACCGTCATGACCGTTGAGATAGTGAAGAACGACCTGACGCTTGAAGTCGGTCGAGTATTTTTGCTTTGCCATAGAAACGAAGAACCCCTACTCGTTGGGTGTCCAACTTTCGGGGTTCACTTCAATACAGGCGGTTTTTTATTGCTGCTGAATCGAGCCTCGGCTTGATGAGGCGTCAGCGAGCGACGGCACTGGCGGCCAGTGCGGCTTTTTCCTGCTTGCTCAGGAAGGCGAGCTTGAGGCCATTTTCCTGGGCGGTGCGTATCTGGCTGGCGGTGAGACCGGCCGCCGGGGCCGCTACCTCGTATTCATGACGCAGCTCTATGCCTTCCACCGCAGGATCGTCGGTGTTGAGGCAGGCGAGCACACCATGGTCCAGGAACTGACGAATGGGGTGGCTCTGCAGGCTCTCGACCGTGCTGGTCTGCAGGTTGGAGGTGAGGCAGGACTCGATGCCGATGCCGTGCTCGGCCAGATAGTCCATCAAGCGGGGATCCTGCACCGCCTTGACCCCGTGGCCGATACGAGTCGCACCGAGGTCGCGGATCGCCTGCCACATGCTCTCGGGGCCCGCCGCCTCGCCGGCATGGACGGTGACCTGCAAACCGGCATCACGCACCCGGCGAAAATGGTCGGTAAAGAGCTCGCCAGGGAAGCCGAGCTCATCACCGGCCAGATCGATGGCGACCAGCTGGTTGCTGTGCGCCAGACAGGCTTCCAGTTCGCGGCGGCACTGCTCGGTGCCAAAGGTGCGGCTCATGATACCGATGAGCTTGGCCTTGACACCAACGTCGCGGCAACCCGCCTGGACGCCGTCTATCACCGCCTCAACCACCCCTTGGGGATCCAGCTTGTGGGCCATGGCCATGTAAGCGGGACTGAAGCGCAGCTCGGCGTAGTCGATACCGGCGCGCAGCAGGTCTTCGGCATTCTCGTAAGCGACCCGGCGACAGGCGTCGTAATCTGCCAGCACGGCCACCCCCCAATCAAGCTTCTTCAGAAAGGCGACCAGGCTGGGCTCGTTCTCGACTATCTGCACATGGGGGCGCAGTGCCTCCAGCTCAAAGGCGGGCAGGGCGATGTTGTGCTGACGGCCGAGCTCGAGGATGGTCTGGGCCCGGATGTTGCCGTCCAGGTGACGATGGAGGTCGGTCAGGGGGAGGGATCTGTCAATCATGAGGGGTGCCTTCTTCGAGCCGATGAATGAGAAGCTAGTCATTTTAGGCAGGGATGACAAAAAAGATACCCTGTTTGAAATCAAAGGGGGTCGAATCACAGCCGGGGTGGCGAGGGCGTGATGGTAAGCGTTTTTCTAGCAAGCCAGGTGATGCCGTCCAACAACCGGTTGCTGGCCGACAACCATGGTTGCGGGTGAGGAGGGCTGCCAGAGGCAGCAGAAGTCGCACTGCCGGTCTCCTCGAGCACTGCCCGGAGAGAAGAAAAACCCGGCCATCAGGGCCGGGGTTACTGTATGACAGTGAAAATCATCTGAGGAATGTAGTGATGCGACCTGAGGTGGGTTGAGCGGGTCGCAGGGGCTGACCCCACGTCGGCGTGGCTTGCGCCAGCACCTTACAGCATGTCCGACATGCGCTCTTTCATATCGGACTGCCACACATCGACTCGCATCTGACCGACATACGATTGTTATTGCCGCATGTTAGCCAGATGCGAGGCCGCCATCTTCTTACAGCATGCCGGGGATGCCGGCCTTCATCTCGGCCGGCCAGACACCGACTTGTACCTGTCCTATGTGCTCTTTCTGCAGGAGCAGCATGGCCAGACGGGATTGGCCAATACCGCCACCTATGGTCTGCGGCATGCGTTCTGCCAACAGATCCTGATGCCACTCATAACCCAGGCGATCTTCATCCCCCGTGATGGCGAGCTGGCGGCGCAGGGCCTCGGCGTCAACCCGGATCCCCATGGAGGAGATCTCGAAGCTGTCTTCCAGCACAGGGTTCCACACCAGGATGTCACCGTTCAGACCGGCCAGGCCCAGTTCGCTCTCGCTGCTCCAGTCGTCATAGTCCGGAGCACGTACATCGTGGCGCTCGCCGTGGGAGAGGGCGCCACCAATACCCATCAGGAAGACGGCCCCCAGCTCCTTGGCGATGGCGCGCTCACGCCCCTTGGCATCCAGATCCGGATAGCGGGCCAGCAGCGCTTCGCTGTGCAGGAACTGGATCTCGCCCGGCAGGAAGGGGGTCAGCTCATGTTCGGCGCAGACCGCGCGCTCTGTGGCCTTGATGGCGCTCCAGATGCCGCGCACCGTCTCCTGTAGGTAGGCGAGATCCCGGCGCTCGCCCGGCATCACCTTCTCCCAGTCCCACTGATCCACGTAGACGGAGTGGATGGGCGTCAGGCGGTCTTCGTCCGGGCGCAAGGCCTTCATGTGGGTGTAGATGCCTTCACCCGGGGCGAAGCCGAAGCGGCCCAGGGTCTGGCGTTTCCATTTGGCCAGGGAGTGCACCACCTCATAGCTGTGTTCAGGCAGGGTCTTCACCTTGACCTGCACCGCATTCTCACAGCCGGAGAGGTTGTCCTGGGTGCCATCGCCGACCCGGCTCAGTATGGGGGCTTGCACCTCCATCAGGCCAAGCTGCTGGGCGAGTTGGCGGGAGAACATCTCTTTGACGAAGCTGATCTGCTGTTGGCTGCGAATGTAGTGCTGTTTCATTGTGGTTTCCTGTCTCTGACTGCCGTGATGTGTGGCGATTCTTCAACAGAAGTGACACTTAATTCAATATTCGATAATGAAAATACCATTTATCTATTTTTATCATCAAAATAAGTGCTAGTTTAATGAGATATCGACAATGAGAGAGCAAAAAAGTGCCAGAAAATTATCGGATCGATAATCTCGATCAGGCCATCCTCAGCGCCCTGATGGACAATGCCCGCATTCCTTACGCCGAGTTGGCCAAGCAACTCGCCGTCAGCCCCGGCACCATTCATGTGCGGGTGGAGAAGATGAAACAGGCGGGGATCATCGAAGGGACCCGGGTGCAGGTCAACGCCAAGCGGCTCGGCTATGACGTCTGTTGCTTTATCGGCATCAATCTCAAGAGTGCCAAGGACTATCCCTCGGCCCTGGCCAGATTGCAGGCGCTGGACGAGGTGGTCGAGGCCTATTACACCACGGGCAACTACAGCATCTTCATCAAGGTGATGACCCGTTCCATCGACGAGTTGCAGACGGTGCTGATCCACAAGATCCAGACCATAGACGAGATCCAGTCGACGGAAACCCTGATCTCGTTGCAGAACCCGATCCTGCGAGATGTGAAGCCCTGATGATTGCCCGCTCCGGTGCATGGGATGAGATCCATTTCCCATGGAAACCCTGATCTCGTTGCAGAACCCGACCCTGCGAGATGTGAAGCCCTGATGATTGCCCGCTCCGGTGTATGGGATGAGATCCATTTCCCATGGAAACCCTGATCTCGCTGCAGAACCCGATATTGAGAGACGTGCAGCCCTGAGCGATGGAACAAGGCCGCCGGCCGATAGCGGGTGGTGAGTGATCAGGGCTCGAGATAGGGAATGCCGTACTTGGCGAACAGTGCCTGGAGCCGGCCATCCTGTTTCATCTGCAGCAGTTGGGCATCATAGGCCGCCATCAGGGCCTGGGTCTGGTCATCGGCCCGCGCCTTGCACCAGACGTGATAGTAGGGGCTGGCGTTGAGTGGTTGGGGCAAATAGTCGACGCTCTCTTCCAGGTGCTCCTCCCGGATCTGGCCAAAGGCGCTGACCAGAGACATGGGCACCAGATCGATCCGGCCGGCGACCAGCTTGCGCAACTGCAGCTGGTTGAGGGGGATCTCCTGGAAGTGGTACGCCGGATCATGCACGGCCGCACTGAGTTCAGGGGTGTAGGCATAATCCTTGGTGATACCGATGCGCCAGGGCTTGAGATCGCTCAGGACCCGATAGCGGATGCGATCCTTGTCCTGCTTGCGCACGAAGAAGTGCCAGCTGTGACGGATATGGGCTTGCGTGGGGTAGAGCAGATAGCTATCTCGCTCCGCTTTGTAGGAGAGGCTCATCAAGAGATCATACTCACCCATCTTGGCGTTGCGGGTGAGCCGGGCGCCCGAATCGGTCAGTTCGATGCGAATGGGCACCTTGAGGGCGGTGAAGATCTCGGTCAACAACTCGACATCCATCCCCGCCGGTGTCTGCTGTGCATCCAGGTATTTGAGCGGCGGCTCCAGCATGCCACCAATGACCAGGGTCTTGGCGGGCAGGGCGAACGACAGTAATAGGCATAACAGAGACAAGGTCCGCAATCTGCTTCTCCAAAAGCCATCCATGGCGGTGCATCGACCGCGGCTGTCTAACAGAAGATCGACCGTCCCTGGCCAATCCTGAAATAAGGGACTCCTCTGACTAGGTCTGCTGGCAACCCTTGAGCTGCTGGTTGAGGGCCTGCATCACCTGGCGGCGACTGATGATGCCAATCACCTTGCCCTGTTCAACCACGGGATAAATGCGCGGCTTGGCCCCGGTCATCTGGCGAGCGAGATCCAGTATGCTCTCATCCGGCCCGATGGAGAGCGGCGTCTTGCTCATCATGTCCTGTACCTGGGTGCGGGTATCGCAATGGTAGGTCCCCGTCAGCAGGCTGGGGATGCAGTCCTGCTCGGACAAGAAGCCAACCAGTTGCTGTTTGTCGTCCAGCACCGGCAGGCCGCTCAGTCCCGAGGCGTGCAGACTGTCCAGGGCGGCGGCCAGCCCCTGCTGTGGTGTAAGGGAATGGCTCAGACGGCTCAGGTGATCGCGTACTTGTAACATATTGATTGCTCCACGGTTCTGGTTGGCTTCACTATGAGGGTGTCGCCACGGTGATGCCAATGGGTGGTGCCGCAAGGATTGATAGACAATACCATTGGTGATGGATGCAAGATGCGATCGGCGGGGCAATTTCATGACAAGTTTGACACCCGTCTGGCCTGTGTATGGGAGGGAGAGACTATGCGTGCCTTGGTGACGGGAGTGGGCCGACGACTCGGCTTCTATCTGTGTGAGCAGTTGGTGGCCGCCGGTTGGCAGGTGACGGGACAGTACAGATCGGCGCGACCCGAGCTGGAAAGATTGCGCGCCCTCGGGGTTGAACTCATCCAGGCTGATTTCACCCGGACGAGGGAGGTCGCTGCCCTGGCTGCCGCTCTGGCGCATTGCCCGGATCTGGGGCTCATCATTCACAACGCCTCGGCGTTCGAGCCCCTGGCCGAAGATGCGGCCGGTCGGTTGGCCCAGCTCGATCGCTTCTATCAGGTGCACATGGCGGCACCTTTCGCGCTCAATCAGGCGCTGGCCCCCCGCTTGGCCAGCAACGATAACGCCAGCATCATCCAGATCACCGACATCTATATTCATGCGCCTCCCCCGCAGTTTGCCGGCTATGTCGCGACCAAGGCGGGGGCTCACACCCTGGCCATGAGCCTGGCCAGAGAGTTGGCGCCACGGGTGCGGGTCAATACCATAGAACCGGGTCCCATCCTGTTTCTCGACGAGCATGGCGACGCCTGGCGTCAGCAGGTGCTGGCCAAAACACCCCTGGCACGGGAAGGGGGGCTGGAGCCTATCTGGCAGGCGGTGCAACTACTGCTGAGCAACACCTATATGACGGGGGCGAGCATCAAGGTGGATGGTGGCCGCTCCCTGGCCCGCCTCTGATTCCTGACTGAGGGTGACGGGACTCTGGCCCAGGTGCAGACCCCAAGGGGTGAGGGCCACTTTCTTCACATTCAGGGCCTGCTCGCCATAGAGTTCCGCCAGCAGGTCCTTGAGATAGGCGTCGACTTCTGCTGCGTGGAAGTCGTCATCCTCACGCATCGCCAGTATGTCGATATCGAGGGGCCTGTCATGCACCTTGCAGAGGGGATCGGAGCGATCCCGTCCGTGGGCCTGCTCCATGGCCACGAATTCCGCCTTCAGATGCTGGGGGCTGGCCTCGCTCTCGATCACGAACAGGCAGTTGAGGAAGTCATGGCATGAGTGCATGCCGACGGGTTTGGTCTGGATCACCGAACTGAGCTGCACACGCCGGAAGCGCTTCAGTAGTTCGCCGAGCGCTTGACCGACATGGTGATCAGGCTCGAGATTGGATCCTATGCTACACAGATAGAACATGCCGCGATTCCTTGCGTTAGGGCTCATCTGAAATGGTTACTTGGCTCACGTTAATCCCCTTAACTATGCATTAACATCTGCCAGGTATGTTGTGATCGGGCTCTGATTGAGCAACTAAGGAGGGGTTATGAGTATAGAAATGAAGTGGGCTTTGCTGACGGCGAGCGGTGCCTTGGCCATGGTATTTGTCATCAGTACCATCGCCGTGCTCTTCGTCTGATCGGGTTAGAGACGATCAAACCGGCCACTGGGCCGGTTTTGTTTTTTGCGCGACTGCGGATATGCTTGCCAACCCAATAATGAGCTGAGAGAACAAGATGACACGGGTAAGGCCGCGCTCACTGTTACAAGTCGTCCTGATGGGCTTCGTGCTGGTGCTGATGCCACTTGGCGGCATGATCTGGCATGACAGCCGCGCCCTCGAACACCTGAGTCAGCTCACCAGTGTTGAGATGGAGCGGGCTGTTCGCGATACCCGGCGCGCCACCTTGCTCACCAATCTGGCGGTCGATCTGGAGCGTACCCTGCGTCGCTATGCCGTGCTCGGGGACAGTCGCATCCTCGCCAGCTACCAGCAACAGCTGACCCACTATCGTGAACTGCTTGCCGAGCACCAGATCTCCATCCCCAATGCTCCCGTCTATGGCCAGCTGGGGGAACTGCTCGGCTGGCTCGACAGCCTGCAGGATCTGACCCGGGCCAAGGTGGAGTCGACCAGTATCCGCTTCGAGGAGCTCGACCAGGTCAGCACTGAGCTGGAGGTGACGACCCGCAGCCAGGTTGATGAGCATCTGCTCAGGGTGCGGCTCGCCATCGATGAGTTGATGAAGGAGATCTGGTGGGTCAGCGGCCTGGTTGCCTTATTGAGTCTTTTGTTGATCCTGCTGTTCACTTATCTGATCATTCACCCTGTCCGTCAGATAGAGTCGCGTATTCTCAGTCTTGGCGCCGGCATAGAGCCGGATAAGCAGCCGGTGGACGGCCCGGCCGAGTTGGTTGTCCTGGGGGAGCGCATCCTCTGGCTGCACGACAAATTGAAGGAGCTTGAGCAGCAGAAGTATCAGTTCCTGCGCCATGTTTCCCACGAACTCAAGACGCCACTGGCGGTATTGCGGGAGGGGGCGGATCTGCTCTCGGAGCAGCTGGTGGGACCGCTCAATCCGGATCAGCAGGAGATCTGCCAGATGCTGGAGCAGAACAGCCGCCGCCTGCAGACCCTGATTGAACGGCTGCTCGACTTCAACCGCTTGAGTCAGCAAGAGGAGTTCGAACGGGTGCCGGTGGCGCTCACGCCGCTGCTCACGGAGCTGTGTGCCGAGTACCGACTCGCCATCGAGTCCAAAGAGGTCAAGGTTCATCTGCCAGAGACGGATCTTGTCCTGCAAGCCGACCCTTACCGGCTGCGGCTGATCGTCGACAACCTCTTCTCCAACGCGGTCAGCTATGGCGCCCAGGGGGGGCAGATCTGGATCCGCTCCGGTCAGGCCGGGCAAGAGAGCTGGCTGGAGGTGGCCAATGAGGGCCACCCTATTCCTCAGGATGAGCGTGAACGCATTTTCGAACCCTTCGAGCAGGGCAGTATCGCTCGGCAGGGATTATTGAAAGGGTCTGGCATGGGGCTATCCATCGCCCGCGAGTCTGCCATCAGCCTCGGCGGCGAGCTGAGCCTGGTAGACGATGCCCAGGCCCCCGTCTGTTTCCGGTTGACGTTGCAGTGATACCTATGATCAAACCACTGATGTTTCCCGCCTTCCTGGCGACCATACTGACAGGCTGCGGTCTGTTGCCGCATCTGGAGCCCTCCTCGGTCACTGACACCGAGCTGGCACAGCGGATGGAATTTGCCAACAAAGAGATGCAGGTGCGCCTGCAGTATTCTGACTGGCTGTTGGCCAGCCAGCCCCAGCAGCGCGAACAAGAGCGGGATCGCCTGAAGGGCCAACCCGATCTGGAGAGCCGTGTCAGCCTGGCCATGGTCAACAGCCACCCGGCCGAATCGGTGGCGAGCCGTCGCGCCGGGCTCGATGCCCTCAAGGGGCTACAACCGGAGCTTGGCCTGGATGCCCAGGCCTTCCTGCGTAGCTGGATAGCCCTGGGGGAACAGTTGCTGGAGCGGGACGGTCGGCGCGATAACCAGAGTCAGGAAGTGCAGCGACTCAAGCGCCAGATAGAGCAGTTGTCCGCCATCGATGAACAGCTCAACAAACGCAAGTATCAAGAGACGGACGGGACCCGGCCATGAGCCGCATCCTGCTGGTTGATGACGATAGCAGCCTGCTCAAGTTGATGAGTATGCGGCTGCGCAGCCAGGGCTATGAGGTGGATACCGCCGATAGCGCCGAGGCGGCCCTCGATCGGCTGCGTCAGCAACGGGCCGATCTGGTGCTGAGCGATCTGCGCATGGGGGGAATGGATGGCCTGGCGCTGTTCGAGAAGATCCAGACCCAGTGGCTCGGCATGCCCGTTATTATCATGACGGCCCATGGCACCATTCCCGATGCCATTCAGGCGACCCGCTCCGGGGTGTTCAGCTTCCTCACCAAACCCATCGACAAGGATGATCTGCTGAGCACGATCGAGCATGCACTCAGCCTGACCCGGCCCAAGCAGAAGCGGGAGTGGCAGTCCCAGATCCTGACCCGCAATCCGCAAATGGAGCAGATCCTGATCCAGGCCAGCACCATCGCCACCATGGAGGTGCCCGTGCTGATCCTGGGTCCCTCAGGTTCCGGCAAGGGGTTGATGGCGCACACCCTGCATCAGGCCAGCGCCAGGCGCGAGCAGCCGCTCTATGCCATTAATTGCGCGGCCCTCTCCTGGGAGGCGCTGGATCAGGAGCTGTTCGGGGAGGATGGCCGCAGTGGCATATTCGCCCAGGCCAAGGGCGCGACCCTGTTTCTCGACGAGATAGGCAACCTGTCAGCCTCGCTGCAGGCCAAGCTGCTGCAAGTCTTGCAGGAGTACGGCCAGGGGACTGCCGAGGTGCGGGTATTGAGTGCCAGCCATCAGGACCTGGTGGCGGCCATGGATGAGGGGCGCTTTCGAGAGGATCTCTTCTATCGCCTCAACGTGGCAAATATCACCCTGCCTACCCTGTGCGCCCGCAGTGAAGACATTCCCCTGCTGGCCCGTCAGGCCCTGGATGGTTACAAGGCCCGCCACCCCGACTGTTTGGCGATGGGCTTCTCCCCCGAGGCGCTGGCCATGCTGGCCAGTGCAGCCTGGCCTGGCAACGTGCGCCAGCTATCCAGCCTGGTGGAGCAGCTGGCGAGCCTGTGCAGCAGCCCGGTGATAGGTGTTGTCATGGTGGAGTCTGCCTTGAGCGGCAGCAGTGGCGGCATCCCCTCCTTCAACGAGGCGCGCGCCGAGTTCGAGAAGGAGTATCTGATCCGCCTGCTGCGCACCACAGAGGGAAACGTCACCCTGGCCGCCAACATGGCGGGCCGCAATCGCACCGACTTTTACAAACTGCTCAGTCGTCACGCCATCGAGGCGGCGAATTTCAAGCCCAAGAGCTAGGGGGGAGGTGACGTTGACCCGCAGTGGCGCGGGTCAGCCGGGTGATGGCACGCCGCTGGCAAGGGAGGTTCTTGCGCCGGCCGAGGGTGATTCGACGGGGGGATGAGGCGGATTCAGGCTGAGGAGCTCATCTTGGTGCCCGGTTTTGCCATGGGGCGACTGCGGGCGGAGAGCCAGAGGCCGCTCGCCTTCATCAGGTAACCGAAGAGGGCACCGATGACGAGGGAGGGTAATATCAACCGCCAGTCACCCGCGGCGCCAAAAGTGGCACAGCAGCCGGCAAAGGTGCCGGGTATGTAAGAGAGCCAGTGCTGCTTGGCTTGCATGCACATCAGGGTGGCGACCACCCCCGTCATCAGATAACCGGCCAGACCGGCTCCCCACCAGGACTCCCCATGGATCAGCAACAGGCCCCACAACATGCCGCTGGCATTGCAGAGCAGGGTCTGGCCGAGGGCCCGCAGGCCGCCCTTGGAGGCGAAGTAGCTGGTACAGCCGAGAAAACCGACCCAGGAAATCAAACCCAGCGCCACGGCCAACCAGCCCCAGAGGGCGGAGAGGATGCCCGTGGTAAGGGCAATGGCAATCAATGGAGACATGGCGACGACCCCTATCTTGGTGGAAAGGGCGCGAGGATACGCCTGCGCAAAGAAGCGGCAAGTTGGTGCTGAGGGAGCTGTGATCGCCATCACATTATGCCCGGCAGGAATACGCTTGCGCTCGCGAAAAGTTCACTGGCTGGCCTCGAGGGTGTGCACCATAGTTATGGGCCCCGTCGCCTTGAAGGAGTGAGTCTCATGTCGTCAAACGTCCTGGTTCCCCTGCTGATCTTCATCATGTTGTTTCTGGTTGGCACCATGTGCAAGGCGCTGCCTTACTACCAATAGCCTCGCGCAGTTTGACCCAGGCGGCCATTTATTGACGGAAGATGAAATGGATCCTGATCCGGCGCGGTCTTATCAATAACACCATATTCTGTGCGGGAGCCCTTCATGCTGATCAAATCCACGTCTTCCCATCACCCGACCGAAAGTGACCTCACCCCCGAGTCCGTGTATCAGGATCGACGGCTTATTCTTAAAGGCTTGGGGCTAGGCGCAGCGGGCCTGGGTGCCAGCCTGGCTTTTCCCGCCCAGGCGAGCTTGCTCGATCTCTTCAAAGAGAAAGCGCCATCGATACCAGAAGGCAAGCCGCTCAAGGTGACGCCGGCCGCGCGCCCGGAAGGTCTGGTCTTGACGCCCTATGACAAGGCGACCACTCACAACAACTTCTATGAGCTGGGGACTGACAAAGGGGATCCGGCTCGCAATGCCCACTACCTCAAGCCGGAACCCTGGACGCTCAAGGTCGGTGGTGAGGTAGATAAGCCTTTCACCCTGGATGTCTGGGACATGATCAACAAGGGGCCTCTCGAGGAGCGTATCTATCGGCTGCGCTGTGTCGAGGCCTGGTCCATGGTATTGCCCTGGACCGGCATCTCTTTGGCCTCTCTTATCAAGCAGGCCGCACCCAACAGCCGCGCCAAATTCGTCGCCTTCGAGACCCTTTATGATCCCAAGCAGCTGCCGGGGCAGGGCTCTTCGTTGGGAGGCGGCATCGATTATCCCTATGTGGAAGGGCTGCGCATCGACGAAGCCATGCACCCCCTCGCTTTCCTGGCGGTCGGCCTCTATGGCAAGACGCTGCCGGGCCAGAATGGTGCGCCCATTCGCCTGGTGGTGCCCTGGAAATACGGCTTCAAGAGCATCAAGAGCATCGTCTCCATCAAGCTGGTGGAGGAGATGCCGCCGACCACCTGGAACCTGCTGGCATCGAATGAATATGGCTTCTATGCCAACGTCAATCCTCAGGTCGATCACCCGCGCTGGAGCCAGGTCAGCGAGCGCTTCATAGGTGAGGGCGGCATCTTCGGTGCCAAGCGCCAGCCGACGCTGATGTTCAACGGCTATGGCGACGAGGTGGCTTCCCTCTATCAAGGCATGGACCTGCGCAAATGGTACTGATCCCCGCAGTGTCGCAGGCAAAATGGCCGCACTCTTTCCATGATGGAGGTTTCTCCCTATGACCCTGAGGATCACCAATACCCAGGCAAACCGGCTGCGCTGGCTGGTGCACACAGCCGCGTTCGCCTTTCTGCTCTGGCTCGGTTATGCCGTACCCGCCGGCCTGCTCGGTGGCGATCCCGTGCAGGGGCTGACCCACTACTTGGGCAAAGGAGCCTTGCATCTGCTGTTGTTGACTCTGCTGGTGTCACCGCTCGCCAAACGCTTCCGGTTGGGGCAGCTGATGCGGCTGCGCCGTCCCCTCGGCCTCTGGTGCTTCACCTGGGCGCTGCTGCACTTCATGGTCTGGTTGGGACTGGACCTGCAGTTCGACTGGCGACTGATAGGGGGGGAACTGGTCAAGCGCAACTACATCGTGGTCGGGGCCATCGCTCTGCTGCTGTTGCTGCTGCTCAGCATCACCTCGATCCCGCGGTTGCTGCGCGCCATGGGGCCGAGTTGGCAGAGGCTGCATAACTGGATCTACGGGGTAGCCCTGCTGGTACCCGTGCACTACTGGTGGTCGGTCAAGAGCGGTTGGGTTGAGCCCGCCATCTATCTGCTGGTGGCGCTGGCGCTGCTCTGGCCTCGGCGAGACAAATTGCTCAAACCCTGGCGCTCCCGTCAGGCAGGCACTGGCCGGGCAGAGGGACGAGACAAGATGAATGCAAAAGAGGCCTGATGGCCTCTTTTCTGATGGCGGGACTCAGGGGAACGGGGTAAGGGGATTAATCCTGCTCCTGACTGAGCAGTTTGCCGCTATGGGCATCCACGACCAGATGCACCCTGCGTTGATCCTTGTCCAGGGTATCGACCTCAAAACGGTCTGCATTGAGCTCGACTTCCCGGATATCGTGGTACCCTTGCGCCACTAGCAGCCGTATGAGTTCGGCCATGTCGAGCCGTGTTTGCGCCGCCTCCGCCCAGAGCGGAGACAGGCTGGCCAGCAGGCCGCAGATGGGCAGAACAGTGCGCGGGATCATATTCATTCCGGATTCATGGCTGGCAGACTATAACCGCAATTATGTTAGGTTTCTGGAGATGAATCACCCATGAATAGAGCCCTGGGTCTGCTTGCCCTGTTGCTGCCCCTGCTTGCCCATGGTGAGCCGAGCGAGGCACAGCTGCAGCAGGCGGTCAGCGAGGGACGGGTGAAACCCTTCCATGAGGTGATGGCTGCCGCGGCTCACTTGCCGGGGCGGGTATTGCGGGTTGATTTGACCGAGCAACAGGGCGTCTGGCTCTACGAACTCAAGCTGATCGACCATGAAAATAGCGTCATCAAGGTCGGCTATCGCGCCGATAATCTGGAAATGGTGTGGCTCAAGGGCCATCATCTCGAACATCTCTTTCTTCCGCCGGCCCCTGCCGCCGAGTGATCTTGCCCTCTTTCACTGGACCCATTCATGCGCATTCTGATCGTTGAAGATGAAAAGACCCTGGCCAACCAGCTGGCTGAGCAACTGCGCCAGTCCGGCTTTGTCACCGACCTCTGCCATGATGGCAACGAGGCGGGCTTTCTCGGGGAAACCGAGCCCTATGACGCCATCATTCTGGATCTCGGTCTGCCGGGTCGTGATGGGTTGAGCATTCTCAAGGAGTGGCGCAGCAAAGAGGTGGTGACCCCGGTGCTGGTGCTGACCGCTCGCGGCCAGTTGCACGAGAAGATAGAAGGGCTCAACGCCGGGGCCGATGACTATCTCACCAAGCCCTTCCAGGTTGCCGAGCTGGTGGCCAGGGTGCATGCCCTGGTGCGCCGCGCCGCGGGCAATGCCAGCTCCATCCTGGAGATCGGTGGCGTGCGTCTGGATATGGCCGCTTCACAGGTCTGGTATGAGGGCACGCCCATCAAGCTGACGGCCCATGAGTTCCGGGTGCTGGGTTATCTGATGCAGCATAAGGGCAAGGTGGTATCGCGCAGCGAGCTCATCGATCATATCTATGCTCAGGACTTTGACCGCGACTCCAATACGGTAGAGGTCTTCATCGGCCGCATTCGCAAGAAGACCCATGCCGACTTGATTGAGACGGTGCGCGGTCTCGGTTACCGGATCAACGAATGATGCCGAGCGGGGTTCTTTCTTCACGGCCGCGTTTCTTCACCAGACGGGAGAGGGGATGAGTCTGGTGCGTACCCTGCGGGGCAGATTGGTGGTCATCGCCCTCATCTGGTGCGGGCTCTTCCTCTCGGCCACCGGCTTTAGCCTGCAGACCATGATGCGCAACTATTGGCAGGAGGCCGAGGCCGACAGCCTGAGGTTGCAACTCTACGATCTGCTGGCACGGATTGAGGTGCAGCAGGGAGGGTTGCCTGCCGTCACCGAACCCATGGCGGATCCCCGCTACCGGCAGCCTTATTCCGGCTACTACTGGCAGCTGGAGCTGGGGGAGCAGATAGTCAGTCGCTCCCGCTCGCTCTGGGATGCCAACCTCAAGAGCCACCACCTCAAGTCTGCTTTTGGCGATCCGGATCTCTTTGTTGGAAAGGGCCCCAATCAGGAACCTTTGCTGATCATGACCCGCAATGTGCTGCTGCCGGGCTCCGACAAGGTGTTCACCCTGGTGATGGCCAAGGACAGTACGGCCCTGACCCAGACGCTTCACAAGACTCGTATCGGCCTGTTTCTCGGTCTGGGGTTTGCCGCTGCCGGGCTGCTGCTCGGCTTTGCCTTCCAGATAGTTTACGGTCTGCGCCCGCTGCACTTGCTGCGCCGCGAGCTGGTGCGGGTACATCAGGGCCATCAGGAGGGGTTCAGGCAGCGTTATCCCCTGGAGATCCAGCCCCTGGTCGAGGACATCAACCGCTTGCTGCATCACTATGGTGAACTGCTGCAGCGTGCCAGGGCCCATACGGGCAACCTGGCCCACGCCCTCAAGACGCCGCTCAGCATCATGCGCAATCAGCTCTCCCAGTTGCCGCCAGAGGAGCAAGGGGGTATTCAGGAGCAGCTCGACCAGATCCAGCGCCATATCGACTATCACCTCGGCAAGGCGCGGGTGACCGGGGCGTCCAAGGTGCTGGGAGTCTCGACCCCGGTGCGTGCCCGGGTGGAATATATCTGCCGCGCCTTCTCTCGCCTCTATCCGGGGCGCACCCTGGATCTGCAGGTGCCTGCCAATCTGGCAGTGGGAGTGGAAGAGCAGGATTTCGATGAGATGGTCGGCAACTTGTTGGAGAATGCCTACAAGTGGTCGGCGGGGCAGTTACGAGTCTCCAGCGCCGAGCTGGGGGGCTGGATCAGCCTGCGCATCGAGGACGACGGCCCCGGCATGACAGAAGATCAGATAACCCGCGCCGTGCTGCGCGGAGTGCGGCTGGACGAGAAGGTGCCCGGCTCCGGGCTCGGCCTCAATATAGTGTCCGATCTGGCTGAGGCCTATCGTGGCAGCCTCATCATGGGCCGTGCCGAGCTGGGGGGGCTGGCGGCTTCCCTCTCGCTACCCAAGGTGGCGCGGGTCGACGGTTAGTCACTTCACCCCTGACACATCACGGGTTCATCCCCTTTATCCATGCCCGAAGCGGGCCCTGTCAGCCTGAGTGGCGAGGGGACCGGGTCGGGTTTACCATGTGGCATCTGTGAATGCCTGAGGAAGAGATTCATGACCGACGATCCATGGGCACTGTGCCATCTTGATGATTCGTTCGATGCCTCGTTGCTGGGCCGGAAGGGAGCCCAGATCCAGTGGTTTGAAGATCGAGGCCACCTGATCGAGTTCCTGCTGGAGGACTTTATCGACCTGCTGGCCGATGCGGGCGAGCTGGAGGAGGATCAGACCGAGAGCGCCCGCGAGCGCTTCACCCTGCTGGTGGAGCAGAACCCGGATAACCGGAGTCTGATCGATGCCATCAACGATCTGGCCAGCGGCCTGCGCCGCATCGCCTGGCTGGGGCCACTCTCCGAGCTGGCCGAGATCAGCGATGACTTTGCCAGCGGGCTGCGCGCCTACTTCTGGACCCAGTATGATGGTGACGAAGATGACCCCGAAGCCTGGGTACCGGAAGAGCTCTGGCCCCAGCTAGTAGAGTGCGCGGAAGAGTACATGGTGGAAGGGGATTTCTAAGTTTCATCTGGCCACTCACGTTTAGTGGAATGCGCGGAAGAGTACATGGTGGAAGGAGACTTCTAAGTTTCATCTGGCCAGTGTCTCTGGCCACTCACGTTCGTGGAGTGCGCGGAAGAGTACATGATGGAAGGGGATTTCTAAGTCATCCTGCCAGCACTTCGGGTCACCGTCAGCGAGTTGAGAGGGGCTGCCGCGTGTCACGATTCACAATAGAAAACGGCGCCTTGATGGCGCCGTTTGTGTTGGTAAATCAAGTCAGTACTCAGGCGTTGGCTGGCACGGCATGGGCGGTATTGGCTGGCGCGGTGCCGACAAACTTCTCTATCTGCAATTGAGCCATATGACCACAGTTGCCCTGGGCCAGGCTCGACGATCCTTCATCGAAGGTGAGGCAGTTGACGTTGCCGTTCTTGCACAGGGCGCCAGCCTTGCCTGGCTCGGCCGGATCGAACCAGGCCCCTTCGCAGATGCGTACCACCCCGGGTCGCACATCCTTGGAGAGCAGGGCACCCACCAGGATCTGACCACGCCCGTTGAAGGCGCGGACCAGGTCGCCATCCGCGATACCCCGGGCCTTGGCATCGTCCGGATGTATCATGATGGCCTCCCGATCGGCCACCGCGAACTTCTCGCGCAGCGGTGTGTTGTCGAGCTGGGAGTGCAGACGCTGAGTCGGGTGCGAGGTGTTGAGCGACAGCGGGTATTGAGCCGCTGTCGTGCCTTGCTTCCACTCCTTGGGCTCGAACCACTTGGGATGACCCGCACAGTCCGCATAGCCCATCTTGTCGATGGTATTGGAGAAGATCTCTATCTTGCCTGACGGGGTGCCGAGCGGGTTGAGCAGCGGGTTCTCGCGAAAATCGGCATGGCGGATCCACTGCTTGTTCGCCTCGGGGATGGGGAAGCGAACATAGTTGTTCGACTCCCAAAACATGCTGAAGGGTGGCAGTGCCACCTTGGCACCCCGGGCCTGGGCGGCCATGGCGTCATACATCTGCTTGAGCCAGAGGGTTTCGTCCTTGCCCTCGGTATAGGCTTCTTCCAGCCCCAGCTTGGCGGCAACGGCCCGGAAGATGTCGAAGTCGTTGCGCGACTCGTGCTGAGGCGGCACGCACTGGTGCATGGGGAAGACATAACGCTGGGAGTAGTCGCCTCCCATTTCCAGATCGTTGCGCTCATAGCTGGTGGTGACCGGCAGCACTATGTCGGCGTGCTTGGCGGTCGCTGTCCAGTAAGGTTCATGCACTATCACCGTCTGGGGTTTGCGCCATGCCTGCAGCAGGTTGTTGGTGTCCTGGTGGTGGTGGAAGGGGTTGCCACCGGCCACATAGACCAACTTGACGTCCGGGTAGGTGACCTTGCGACCGTTGAAATCGATGGTTTTGCCCGGGTTGGCAAGGCAGTCGGCGATGCGAGCCACCGGGATGGGCGCGGGGCTGTTCTTGGGGGCTTCTCCGGCGGAGATGCCGGACAGTATGCCGCCCTTGGCGGTCGGGCTGCCCCCCGAGGAGTAGTGATAGCTGAAACCATACCCGCCACCGGGCAAGCCAATCTGGCCCAGCATGGCGGCTAGCGTGACCAGCATCCAGTTTGGCTGCTCGCCATGGTGCTGACGCTGCATGCCCCAGCCAGCCATGATCATGGTGCGCTTGGATGCCATGTCCAGGGCAAGCTGTGTGATCTGCTTGGCATCGACCCCGCAGATAGCCGCCGCCCACTCGGCGCTCTTGGGCTGGCCATCCGTCTTGCCAAGCAGGTAGTCGAGGAACTTGTCGAAGCCACTGCTGTAGCGATCGAGGAAGGCCTGATCGTGCTTCTTGGCGCTGTACAGGCTATGGGCCACCCCCAGCATCATGGCGACATCTGTGTAGGCATTGGGGGCCAGCCACTCGGCGCCGAGCAGCTTGGCGGTCTCGTTGTAGACGGGATCGATGGTGATGACCCGGGTGCCCTTCTCCTTCAGCGCCTTGAAGCCAGCCTGGCCTTCGTGATCCGGCATGTTCCAGCTGTTCTTCAGGGTGACCTGGGCATTGACCCCCCAGAGCACTACCAGCTCGGCATGCTCGACCACATTGGGCCAGGCAGTCTGTTGTTCGTACACCTCGATGGAGCCCATGACATGGGACATGATCACCTGGGCCGCCCCGGTGGAGTAGTCACCCGCGTAGCCGGTGAAGCCACCGGAGAGGTTCATCAGCCGGTGCAGCAGAGTGCGGCTGTTGTGGAACAGGCCCACACTCTTCCAGCCGTAGGAGCCGGCGTGGATGGCCTGGGGGCCGAATTCGCTCTGCACCCGCTTGATCTCGCCCGCGACCAGTTCGATGGCCTTATCCCAGCTCACCTTGACCCACTCATCGGCACCGCGCAGCTCGGGGCTGGCGCCGGGACCATGTTCCAGCCAGCTCTTGCGGACCATGGGGGACTTGATGCGGTTCTTGGCATGAACCTGATAGGGGGCCATGTCGATCAGCTCGTTCGGGGCCGGATCATCGGCCACCGGCTGAACCCTGACCATGCGGCCATCTTCGACGATGGCTTCGAAGGCACCCCAGTGGGCCCCGGTCAAGATGCCTTTCTGGGCCGGGACCAGGGTGGTGAACTGATCGAGCGCCGTGCTGATGGCACTGGCCAGTGCCGTCTTGGGAAAGAGACCGCCGAGCAGGGGCAGGGCGGCGCAGGCCCCCAGGCCCTTGAGCAGGCGGCGGCGGGACAGGTTGGCGGTTGTATCGTTGAAAAGAGTCATAACAATTCCTTAGTGTCCTGCCTTAGAGGGCCGAATTCATGTCACTGGCATGTTTTTGCACGTATTGGGTCAACATGCGCGCCTGCTCGGGAGTGAGGGAGGTGCGGGGCTCCATGCCCTTGATGACGCCTATCCACTGGTTCGCATTGAAGTGATCCAGGGCGGTCAGGCCGTGGCAGCCGGTGCAGTTGGCGGACATCAGGGAGGAGGCGTACTGCCACAACTTGTCTTGATCGCCGATGAGCTGGCTCTGGTCAACCCAGGCGGTCAGCTTGACCTGGTGCCAGGTAAGATTGGTGCTGGCATCGGTCTCACTCTTTCCTGTGACCAGCTGTTGCTTGGCCTCATCACCGAGCAGGGCACTCAGGATGCGCTTGCCGGGAGCGGCGTAGAAGACGTCGGCGACGCCATCTTGCTGCCAGCCGGCGATCTCGACCTGGGCGCGGCCGTTGTCACTGCCGAGGATCTGCACCTGGGTCGAAGGCATCAGGTTGCCCTGATTGGCATCGCTCTTGGCATCCATGAACAGTGGCGTGGTCGCGATGGCGTAGCGGGTGGTGACATCAGCGGGAGTCTTGGCGGCAGCCTGAGCCAGTTCGCTCGCTCCGGCGGCAGCCAGACCGCTCATGTCCGGCATGATGTGAGCCACGCCCCTGTGACAATCGATGCAGGTCTGCCCCTCCTTGATGGCGACCGGGTGTTCGGCGCGGGCGTTGGGGCGCTGGGCCAGGATGTCCATGGCCTCATAACTGTGGCAGCTGCGGCAGGTGGCCGAGTCGTTGGCCTTGAGTTCATCCCAGACGTGTTGAGCCATCAACAGCTTGCGTTCCTGATACTTTTCCGGGGTATCCAGGGTGCCGATCGCCTCGTGGTAAATGTCCTTCACGGCGCGGATCTTGGTCCACAGATAAGAGGTAGGATCCCCCGGGATATGGCAATCCGCACACTCGGCGCGTATGCCCTTGCTGTTCTGGAAGTGGACGCTGCCCTGATACTCGGCCAGCGGCGTCTGCATCGAATGGCAGGAGACGCAGAATTCGGTCGAGCTGGTCTTGTGCAGTATGGTGGCGGTGACGCCCAGTGCCGCGACGCCCAGCAAGGCCCCGAGCAGCAGGAGCCAGAACCAGGTTTTCTTGAGAAGAGATCCAAGCATGGTGGCAGTTCCTAGGTTATTAATACCCATATGGTAGTAGTTTGGCCGATGTCAAAGCTTGACACCCATCATTGCGAAATCCAAAAAGTCGTTATTTTTCTGTTTCTTAATTCATAGCATAAAAGATTTTTGAATATTTTTCACAAATGAGTCCTGCTTTCCCCTCGCCTATCTGGACTCTGCGGCAAAGACTGCCGAATGGGGGACAACAGCCGCTGAGGCGCCGTATTGGCCAAGCACGGTCATTAGCAGCCTAGTTCAGGGAGGGAGGAACTTCTGCTGGAGGAGGCGCATCAAGGTTCGGCTCGGCCGCTCTGGCCGGACTTGGGCTTTACCGTTTGGCTGGGTATACTGGCTACATATACAGTATTCGGGGCGTCAGCCATGCGACTCTTCATCGCGGAAAAACCCAGTCTGGGACGAGCCATCGCCGATGTGCTGCCCAAGCCCCACATCAAGGGGGATGGATTCATAGAGACAGCCCAGGGGGATGTAGTGACCTGGTGCATCGGCCATCTGCTGGAGCAGGCGGAGCCCGATGCCTATGACGCCGCTTACAAACAGTGGCGTATGGAGCCTTTGCCCATCATCCCCGAGCAGTGGCAGCTGGTGGCCAAGCCCAAGACCCGTAGCCAGCTCACCGCCATCAAGGGCCTGATCAAGCGAGCCGATTGTGTGGTCAATGCCGGTGACCCGGACCGGGAAGGGCAGTTGCTGGTGGATGAGGTGATAGCTCACCTTGGTTATCCCAAGCACAAACCCGTGCAGCGTTGCCTCATCAGCGATCTCAATCCGCCTGCCGTGCGCCGTGCCCTGGAAACCCTGCGCGATAACAAGGAGTTCGTGCCGCTGGCCGTCTCTGCCCTGGCGCGCAGCCGCGCCGACTGGCTCTATGGTATCAACATGACCCGCGCCTATACCCTGCTTGGTCGCAAGGCCGGTTGCAGCGCCCTGTTGTCGGTTGGCCGGGTGCAGACCCCCTTGCTGGGGCTGGTGGTGCGCCGGGACCTGGAGATAGATGCCTTCGTCCCTAAACCCTTCTTCGAGGTGTTGGCGCACCTGATGACGCAGAGTCGTGACAGTTTTACGGCCAAGTGGCTGCCGTCCGAGGCCTGCCAGCCCTGGCAAGATGAAGAGGGCAGGGTATTGAAGCGCTCCCTGGCGGAAAACGTGGTGCGACGGATTGAAGGCAAACCTGCCTTGGTCGAGGAGGTGGAAGAGCAGGCCCGCAAGCAGGCGCCACCACTGCCTTACAACCTCTCCAGCCTGCAGATCGATGCCGCCAAGCGTTTTGGCATGGACGCCAAGCGGGTGCTCGACATCTGCCAGAGTCTGTACGAGCGACACAAACTCATCACCTATCCCAGATCTGACAGCCGTCATCTGCCGACCGAGCACTACGACAGGGCCGGCCGGGTGCGGGAGGCCATTGCCGCGACGGCGCCGCCCCTGGCGGGCGCCGTCGCACAGGCGAAGGGAAGTCTGCGCAGCAAGGCCTGGAATGATGCCAAGGTCGATGCCCATCACGCCATCATTCCGACCGAGAAACGAGGCAACGCCGGCACACTGTCGGCGGATGAGAACAAGATCTACGCCCTGGTGGCGCGCCAGTATCTGCTGCAGTTCTATCCGCCGTTTGAGTACAACGACAGCCGGGTGTTGCTGCGCATCGAAGGTGGCCTCTTCCAGGCCAAGGCCAGACGCATTCTGAAGGCTGGCTGGAAGGCGCTGCTCGGGGTTGAAGAGGATGATGAGGAAGAGGTGGGCACGCTGCCAGCCCTGCGCCAGGGAGAAACGCTGCACTGTGAGCGAGGCGAACTGCTGGAGAAGATGACTCAGGCACCCAAGGCGTTCACCGATGCCAGTTTGCTTGCCGCCATGACCGGCATCGCCCGTTATGTGCAGGATCCCAACATTCGCAAGACCCTGCGGGACACAGATGGCTTGGGTACGGAGGCAACCCGGGCAGGCATCATCGATCTGCTGTTCAAGCGCCAGTTTCTGCATCGCCTGGGCAAGAGTATCAAGGCGACCGCTACTGGCCGGGCCCTGGTGCAGGCGCTGCCGGATAGTGCGACTACCCCTGACATGACGGCGCTCTGGGAGCAGAGCCTGAGTCAGATCGCCGAACGCCATGGCAGCTATCAGCAGTTTATGGATCCGTTGACGGCGCAGCTGCATCAGCTGATCGACGGTGCCCGCCACAACACCGGCGCCGATTTTAGCGCCCTGCCTCAGGAGAGTGCGGGACGCACTCCCTTCCCCCGCCGCAAGGGTGGCGCCGGGCGAAAGTCCGCTGCCAGGCCGGGGACGGCGGCCAAGCCTTCAAATCGCAGCGCCCCTCGCAAGGCAGTCAAGGCAAAGGTGGGCTGAGGGCCAAGCTGGCATGACGAGTCGTTAGATGAAAGGGGCCCTCGGGCCCCTTCGTGATATCAGTTCTCAATATCCCAGGCACACATCGGCCACATTAGCCGGTATGTACGTTCTCTTCCGGGTATTTGATGCGGGTCTCGCTCGGCCTGGCCAGCATGACGGCCAGGGTCAGGGGACCCAAACGGCCGCATATCATCACCATCACCAGGATAAGCTTGCCCGGCTCGCTGAGCTGGGCCGTGATCCCGGTGCTGAGCCCCACGGTGGCAAAGGCCGAGATGGTCTCGAACATGATGCGATCGAAGGGAAGGTCTTCGGTGATCATCAGCAGGAACATGGCCAGCATCAGTACCATCACACTGACGATGATGATGGCCAGGGAGCGGGTCACGACGTGGGGCGCTATGGTGCGGCCAAAGGCGGTGATGTGGGGACGCTTGGTGAGGAAGGCGCGAGTGGCCAATATCACCACGGCGAAGGTGGTGACCTTGATACCGCCCCCGGTGGAGGTGGTGCCTGCGCCGATAAACATCAGCATCATCATGAACAGCAGGGAGGCTGAGGTGAAGTGGCCCAGATCCAGGGTATTGAAACCGGCGGTACGGGCGGTGGCGGACTGGAAGAAGGCGGCCAGCCACTGGTTGCCCAGGCTAAGGCCGCCCAGGGTGGCCGGGTTGCCTCGCTCCAGCAGCCAGAACATCAGGGTCCCGATCAACAGCAGGGCGGGGGTCATCACCAGCATCAGCTTGCTGTGCAGCTTGAGTCTGCGCAGTCGGCGGGTACGCACCAGATCCATGATGACGGTGAAGCCGATGCCACCCAGGATCAGCAGGGCACAGACGGTCAGACTGATCAGAGGATCGTCTCGGTAGTCCATGAGGTTGTTGGCAAACAGCGAGAAACCCGCGTTGTTAAAGGCCGAGGCGGCATGGAAGAAACTGACATAAAGACCGTGGGCCCAGCCCATCTCAGGCACCCAGCGAAAGGCCATGATGGCGGTGCCGATCAGCTGGGCCAGGAAGGCAAAGAGAATGATCCGTTTGACCAGCCGCACTATGTTGATTGACCCCCCCTGGCCGAGAGCCTCCTTGGCGAGCACTTGCTGGCGAAGGCCGACGCGCTTGCTGAGCAGGGCCAGCAGCAGCACCGTCATGGTCATCTGTCCCAGCCCGCCGATCTCCATCAGCACCAGCAGGAAGAGCTGGCCCTGCAGGGTGAAGGCACTGCCGGTATCGACCACTCCCAACCCGGTCACGCTGATGGCAGATGTCGCGGTAAAGAGGGCATTGATGAAGGTGACGTCGCCTTTGTGGCTGGAAGGTTGTGCCAGAAACAGCGTCCCTATCAGCAATATGATCAGGAAGCTGCCGAGGATGAGCTTGGGTTCGTTCCAGCGGGACTCGGTATCCGGGCGTATGGCAAAGGTATAGGTGTCGCGCCAGAGAGAGCTCATTGCTTGTCCAGCCAGCGGTCGATGGCGTGCTTGTTGCCAGCCAGGATCAGAATATCGCCGAGGGCCAGTGTCATGGTGCCGGTCAGCACGTTATGGAGCACCTGGCCCCGCTTGATGGCCAGCAGTTGGAATTCGGTCTGCTGCAGCAGATCGAGATTGGCCAGGGTGCGATCGTTGAGCTGCAGGCCAATCACGAACTCGGTCAGCACCATGTCGTGGCCCAGCTCCAGATAATCGACCAGCCGGGTATCAAACATGCTCTGGGCAATGCGGCGGCCCATGTCCCACTCGGGGTTGATCACCTTGTCGGCGCCCACTTTCTTGAGGATCTTGGCGTGGAACTTGTCGCGGGCCTTGACCCACACCTTCTTCACGCCGGCCTCTTTGAGGACGAGGGTGGTGAGAATGCTGGTCTCCAGGCTGTCACCTATGGCGACGAAGACGATGTCGTATTCGGCCAGACCCAGCTCGGCGACGGTATTCTCGTCGGTGGCGTCTGCCACTATCACATGGCTGCAGAAGGTGGCGACCTGACGGGTTCTCACCTCGTCAATGTCGATGGCCAGCACCTCGGCATCCTGGCGTTCCAGCTCTTCACACAGCGCCGTGCCAAACAGCCCCAGGCCGATGACGGCAAATTGGTTATTCATGAGTACTTCCTCAGGAGAGCGATTTGCCTACTCTAAACCAGCCGAGTGAGTCCGCAAAGAGGGGCATTATTCATCGAGAACCGGGATCCGGGGGCTTTTATGGGTCGCCATGGGTGGGGGATTTCTCGTCATCTATCGAATTGAAGGGGGTTTGAGGGCCAGCCATTGCCGGGGAATAGGGGGAATCGAGCGGGGGATTTCTCGTCATGTGTCGAGCTGAGGGTGGTTTGAGGGCCTGTTATCACCGGGGACGGCGGACAATGGTGCGGGGGATTTCTCGTCATCTATCGAGCTGGGGGTGATTTGAGGGCCTGTTATCACTGGGGACGGCGGACAATGGTGCGGGGGATTTCTCGTCATGTGTCGAGTTGAGGGTAGTTTGAGGGCCTTCAATTGCCGGGGAATAGGGAGAATCGAGCGGGGGATTTCTCGTCATCTATCGAGTTGAGGTAGACTGGCGGCCTGTTATTGCCGGGATCCGCAGATGAAACTCACCGCCCACGCCGACTTGTCCACCCTCAACAGCTTCTCCCTTCAGGCTCACTGCCGCTGGCTGGCCGAGATCCATCAGGTGGATGAGTTGCCATCCTTGGCCGCCGATCCTCAATTTCTGGGGCTGCCCCGACTCATACTGGGAGGCGGCAGCAATCTGCTGTTCACCTGTGATTTCGACGGCGTGGTGGTGCATAACCGCCTGCTCGGCATTCAGGTAGAGGATGGTGGCGATCACTGGTTGTTGCAGGTGTCCGCCGGTGAATCCTGGCACCAGCTGGTCTGCCACACCCTGGCCCAGGGCATGCCGGGGTTGGAGAATCTGGCGTTGATCCCGGGCACGGTGGGTGCCGCTCCGGTGCAGAACATCGGTGCCTACGGCGTCGAGCTTGCCTCCTTCTGCCGCCATGTGGATACCTTCAACTGGCACACCGGCGAGCAGGAGCGGATCCCCGCCGATGCCTGTCAGTTCGGCTATCGCGACAGCATCTTCAAGCATGATTATCAGGACAGTCACCTGATCACTGCGGTGGGACTGGCGCTGCCCAAGGCCTGGGTGGCTGTGCTCGGCTATGGCCCCCTCGGCGCCCTGGGTGATACGCCGAGTGCACAGACCATCTTCGATGTGGTCTGTGCCACCCGCATGGCCAAGCTGCCTGATCCGGCCGTGCTCGGCAATGCTGGCAGCTTCTTCAAGAACCCCGTGGTGCCCACCGCTCAGGCTGAACGCCTCAAGGCGACCTGGCCCACTCTGCCCGTTTATCCGGCAGGAGAGGGGCTGTGCAAGCTGGCCGCCGGCTGGCTGATTGACCAGTGTGAACTTAAGGGGTTCGCCATCGGCGGCGCCCAGGTTCATGGGCAGCAAGCCTTGGTACTGGTCAATCGGGGCGGCGCGAGCGCCGTCGAGCTGATCGCCCTGGCCGCTCATGTGCGTGAGAGTGTGCAGCAGCGCTTCGGTGTCCTGCTCGAGCATGAGGTGCGCTTCATGGGCGCCCGTGGCGAAACTTGCCTCGACGAGGTGCTGCTATGAGCCTGACGCCCATTCGACAAACCCTGATCGGCCTGCTCAGCGATGGCCAGTTCCATTCCGGCGAACAGCTTGGCGAACAGCTTGGCATCAGCCGCGCTGCCGTCAGCAAACACATGGCGGCCCTCAAGGGACTGGGGTTGGACTTGTTCAGCCTGACGGGCAAGGGCTATCGGCTCGCCTGTCCCCTTGCCCTTTACGATCAGGCACAGCTGCAATCGGCGATACCGCTGGCCCCCGTCCATGTCTACAACGTCATCGATTCTACCAACCAATATCTGCTGGATCGGGTGGCGAGTCTGAGATCCGGCGAATGCTGCCTGGCCGAGTGCCAGACTGCGGGGCGGGGCCGTCGCGGCAAGCCCTGGGTCTCCCCCTTTGGCTGTCAACTGCTGCTCAGTATGTATTGGCGGCTCGAGCAGGGGATGGCGGCGGCCATGGGCCTGAGTCTGGCGGTTGGGGTGGCTGTGGTCGAGGCGCTCGAATCCCTCGGCTATCACGGGGTCGAGCTGAAATGGCCGAATGACCTCTATTATCAAGGCCGAAAATTGGCAGGCATTCTGGTGGAGATTAGCGGCAGCGCGGGTGCGAGCTGCAATCTGGTGATCGGCATCGGCCTCAATCTAGCCATGCCGGAGCGGGAGGGGGAGAAGATCGATCAGGCCTGGGCCGAGCTGCGCCATATCCAGCCGGAACTGCTCGATCGTAACCTGCTGGCCGCCAGGATCATCACCTCGCTGCAGCAGGCCATGGCGAGGTTCGAGCAGTCGGGCCTCGGCGACTTCGTTGCTGACTGGAACCGGCTCGATCACTTCGCAGGTCGGCCGGTGCGGCTGCTGATGGGGGAACAGGAGATCCGTGGCATCGAACGCGGCATCGATGATCGCGGCGCCTTGCGGCTGGAAACCGCTGAAGGGATCAAATTCTATCTGGGTGGGGAGTTGTCGCTGCGCCGTGGGGACTGAGGCGAACACTGTGCTTTGCCGAAATGGAAAGAGGGGGCGTTGGCCCCCTCTCGCTATTTGCGCAGCTTGATCTGCTCGATGGCGTGCTCTGCACCCTTGGTGAGGATCAGGTTGGCCCGCTCCCGGGTGGGCAGTATGTTCTCTTCAAGATTCAGGTGGTTGATCTCTTGCCATATGTTGCTGGCAATCCGGGTCGCTTCGCTCTCGGCCAACTGGGCGTAATGGTGGAAGTAGGAGTCAGGATCCGAGAAGGCGCCGCTGCGAAACTTGAGGAAGCGTTCTATATACCAGGTACGCAACAGCTCGGCATCGGCGTCCACATAGATGGAGAAATCGACGAAATCGGAGACAAACACCCGATGCGGCTCCAGAGGGTAGTCCATGCCGCTTTGCAACACATTGAGCCCCTCCAGGATCAAGATGTCTGGCTGTTCCACCACCTTGGTCTCATCGGGCAATACGTCATAGATGAGGTGAGAGTAGACGGGGGCCTCGACCCGTTCGTGACCGGCGCGAATGTTGGCAACAAACTCCACCAAACGACGGATATCATAGGATTCGGGGAAGCCTTTGCGGCGCATCAGCCCACGCTCTTCCAACACCTTGTTGGGATAGAGGAAACCATCAGTGGTGACCAGCTCGACCCTGGGGTGTTCGGGCCAGCGTTCCAGCAAGGCTTGCATGATACGAGCCGTGGTGCTCTTGCCCCCCGCCACACTGCCCGCAATGCTGATAACATAAGGCACCTTGCCCCTGGACTGGCCGAGAAACTGCTCCAGCACCCGACTACGGCGCTGCTTGGCCTTGACGTAGAGATTGAGCAGCCGTGACAACGGCAGATAGATCTCCTCCACTTCCCGCAGTGACACCTTCTCGTTGATGCCTCTCAAGGTTTTGAGATCGATTTCTGTCAGGGTCAGGGGGACCGCATCGCGCAACACAGCCCACTGTTCGCGGGTGAATTGCAGATAGGGATTGTGCTCTGTCGTCATGGGCTCATCACTGTTTTTGGGGCAGGGCGACCATACACCAAGGGGGGGAGAGCGACAAGGGACGCGTCGGGATCGTGAGGGCAGGGCCGTTTTTTTGGCGGGAACATGGCAATAATCGCCATTTTGCCAACCGCAACAGTTGCATCGCTAAAAACCTTACAATAAAATGCGCGACGCTTAGATGTCTGTCGTCCATTTGCCAGGCAAAGGCGACAAAGCAGCGGGTGCAAGCAGAATTACCGTTGTGACAATCGAGTACGGAGGGGTTCCCGAGTGGCCAAAGGGATCAGACTGTAAATCTGACGGCTCTGCCTTCGAAGGTTCGAATCCTTCTCCCTCCACCATATTTCTCTGCGGTTTGAGTGCTTTGGGTTAGAGAAATGCGGGCATCGTATAATGGCTATTACCTCAGCCTTCCAAGCTGATGATGCGGGTTCGATTCCCGCTGCCCGCTCCAAGATGCTGATATGGCTCAGGCAATGCCAGGAGCCATGCCTCGGGTGAGGTCGGCAGTTCAAATCGGCCTGTCAGTACCCGCTTCTCTTCCCCACCCAATTCAAATCCATCATATAAACTGTTCTGTGGTTAGCTTGCCACTGCGTACTCAGCGTTAGTTTAGAGGGTCGATCATGTCTAAAGAAAAATTTGAACGTAATAAACCGCACGTAAACGTGGGTACCATCGGCCACGTTGACCACGGTAAAACCACCCTGACCGCCGCCATCACCAACGTGCTGGCCAAGCACTACGGTGGTAAAGCCTTCGCCTTCGACCAGATCGACAAGGCCCCGGAAGAGCGTGAGCGTGGTATCACCATCAACACCTCCCACGTAGAATACGACACCCCGAACCGCCACTACGCGCACGTAGATTGCCCGGGTCACGCCGACTACGTTAAAAACATGATCACCGGTGCTGCCCAGATGGATGGCGCAATCCTGGTTGTTGCAGCGACTGACGGCCCGATGCCGCAGACTCGTGAGCACATCCTGCTGGGTCGCCAGGTTGGTATCCCGTACATGATCGTGTTCATGAACAAGTGCGACATGGTCGATGACGAAGAGCTGCTCGAACTGGTCGAGATGGAAGTTCGTGAACTGCTGACCGAGTATGACTTCCCGGGTGATGACCTGCCGGTGATCCGTGGTTCCGCGCTGAAAGCGCTGGAAGGCGACGCTGCTTGGGAAGAGAAAATCATCGAGCTGGCTGGCTTCCTGGATTCCTATATCCCTGAGCCGGAGCGCGCGATCGACATGCCGTTCCTGATGCCAATCGAAGACGTCTTCTCCATCGCTGGCCGTGGTACCGTAGTAACCGGTCGTGTTGAGCGCGGTATCGTGAAAGTCGGTGAGTCTGTAGAAATCGTCGGTATCAAAGATACCGTGACCACTACCTGTACCGGTGTTGAAATGTTCCGCAAACTGCTGGACGAAGGCCGTGCCGGTGAGAACGTTGGCGCGCTGCTGCGTGGTGTTAAGCGTGAAGACGTAGAGCGTGGTCAAGTACTGGCCAAGCCGGGTTCTATCAAGCCGCACACCAAGTTTGAATCTGAAGTGTACGTACTGTCCAAAGAAGAAGGTGGTCGTCATACCCCGTTCTTCAAAGGCTACCGTCCTCAGTTCTACTTCCGTACTACCGACGTGACCGGTACCATCGAACTGCCGGAAGGCGTTGAAATGGTAATGCCAGGCGACAACATCAAAATGGTTGTTACCCTGATCGCGCCGATCGCGATGGACGACGGTCTGCGTTTCGCTATCCGTGAAGGTGGCCGTACCGTAGGTGCTGGTGTTGTTGCAAGCGTGATCGCTTAATCTTGGCTTACATAAATAAAGCAAAGCCCCTATAATAGGGGCTTTCTTATGCAGGGGCGTAGTTCGAATTGGTAGAACAGCGGTCTCCAAAACCGATGGTTGGGGGTTCGAATCCCTCCGCCCCTGCCATGCACCTCGTCTCGTACGGGGCTTTTGTGTCTTTGGTAATGTCAGATACAGGTAGGTTGTATGAATGTGAGTTCTGAGAATCAGGGCGGAAGCAAGGATACCCTGCTTTGGGGCCTGGTTTTCATCATCCTGGCGGCCGCTGTAGTGGGTAATTACCTGCTGCACGATGTGCTCGCTGCCGTCCGCGCCTTGGGTGTGGTCGTTGTCATTGCTGCCGCTGGTGCGGTAGCCCTGCAAACCACTAAGGGTAAGGCAACATTGGCTTTTGCCCGTGAGTCTCGCCTGGAAGTCCGCAAGGTCGTATGGCCAACCCGCCAGGAAGCCATTCAGACAACGCTGATTGTGCTGGCGGTTACTGCCATCATGGGCTTGCTGTTGTTCCTTCTGGACGGCGCTCTGGTCTGGTTGGTCAACTTGATTACCGGTGTGTAAGGATTAGCCATGACTGAACAACGTGAACAACGTATGAGATGGTATGTCGTACAGGCATTCTCCGGCTATGAAGGCCGTGTTGCGAAATCCCTGCGCGAACATATCAAGATGCATGGCATGGAAGAGATGTTTGGCGAAGTGCTGGTACCGACCGAGGAAGTGGTCGAAATGCGTGCTGGCCAGAAGCGCAAGAGCGAGCGCAAGTTCTTCCCGGGCTATGTGCTGGTTCAGATGCTGATGGATGAAACCACCTGGCACTTGGTACGTAATGTGCCGCGTGTAATGGGCTTCATCGGTGGCACCTCCGATCGCCCGGCACCGATTTCCGACAAAGAAGCCGATGCCATCCTCAATCGTCTGCAAGATTCCCACGACAAGCCGCGTCCCAAGACCCTGTTTGAACCGGGTGAGATGGTACGGGTTGCCGATGGTCCCTTCGCGGACTTCAACGGCACTGTCGAAGAAGTGGATTACGAAAAGAGCCGCGTGAAGGTTTCCGTTCTGATCTTCGGCCGTTCAACACCGGTAGAACTGGATTTTGGTCAGGTCGAAAAAGGCTGATTGAATTCTGTACGTTTAACGGTTGTCAGGGGCAGCGATTATCTCTATAATTCGCTGCCCCTTTATTAGCTGGGGAGCCGTTTGCAGGAGCATGTCTCCGAGGCGTTTGAACCCATTTTTGAGGTATTTTTCTAATGGCTAAGAAAGTCACAGCTTATATCAAGCTGCAAGTTAAAGCTGGCAGTGCCAACCCAAGCCCCCCCGTCGGTCCGGCCCTGGGTCAGCACGGTGTCAACATCATGGAATTCTGTAAAGCGTTCAACGCCCGTACAGAGAAGCTGGAAAAAGGTTCACCGACTCCGGTCGTGATCACCGTTTACAGTGACCGTTCCTTCACCTTCGAAACCAAGACTCCGCCTGCTTCCTTCCTGCTGAAGAAAGCTGCCGGTATCCAGTCTGGTTCCGCCAAGCCGAACAAAGACAAGGTTGGTAAGGTGACTGTTGCTCAGCTGCAAGAAATTGCCAAGACCAAAGAACCGGATATGACTGGTGCCGATCTGGATGCAAAAGTACGTTGCATCGCAGGCTCCGCTCGTTCCATGGGTCTGGTAGTGGAGGATTAAGACAATGGCTAAAATTTCCAAGCGTATGCGCGTTATTCGCGAAAAAGTTGACGGTACCAAAGAGTACGGCATCAACGAAGCCATTGCCCTGCTGAAAGAACTGGCTACTGCCAAGTTCGTTGAAAGCGTTGACGTTGCTGTCAACCTGGGTATCGACGCTCGTAAATCCGACCAAAACGTCCGTGGCGCCACTGTGCTGCCGCACGGTACTGGTCGTGACGTTCGCGTTGCCGTATTCACCCAGGGTGCCAACGCCGAAGCTGCTAAAGCTGCCGGTGCTGAACTGGTTGGTATGGACGACCTGGCTGAGCTGGTCAAAAAAGGCGAGATGAACTTCGACGTCGTGATCGCATCCCCGGATGCCATGCGCGTTGTTGGTCAACTGGGCCAGATCCTGGGTCCACGTGGCCTGATGCCTAACCCGAAAGTGGGCACCGTGACCCCGAACGTTGCTGAGGCTGTCAAGAACGCCAAAGCCGGTCAGGTCCGTTACCGCAATGACAAGAATGGTATCATCCATACCACTCTGGGTAAGGTTTCTTTCAACGAAGTTCAGCTGAAAGAAAACTTGGAAGCTCTGCTGGTTGCCCTGAAAAAAGGCAAACCCTCTTCCGCCAAAGGCATCTTCATCAAGAAAGTCAGCATCTCCACCACCATGGGTGCCGGTGTTGCTGTAGACCAAGCTTCTCTGGAAGCTCAGGCCTAATTGATGGATTTTACAAGGCGCAAAATTTAATCTATAATTTTGCGCCTTGATTGGTTGGGGGTTTCGACCTCCGTCCAAGACCGCAGGAGGTGGCAACACCTTAATATTTCCTGCGTAGACGGTGCCGGAAACCCAGCGAGAAAATTTTCTCTTCTGGAATCCTGCCACCGCATCGTTTCCTCTGTTTTCAGAGGGATGTATCAGTTCTGGGTCTCGGTGGCCCAGATTCAATCCAGGAGCTAAGCCAATGGCATTAGGACTCGAAGACAAAAAGGCAATTGTTGCTGAAGTCAACGAAGCTGCCAAAGGCGCACTGTCCGCAGTTGTTGCCGATTCTCGCGGTGTCACTGTAGACAAGATGACCGTCCTGCGTAAAACCGCTCGTGAAGCCGGTGTGTACATACGTGTAGTGCGTAACACCCTGCTGCGTCGCGCGGTAGAAGGTACCGAATACGAGTGCCTGAACGACGTATTGACCGGTCCGACCTTGATTGCTTTCTCTAACGAACACCCGGGCGCTGCCGCTCGTCTGTTCAAAGAGTTTGCCAAAGCGAACCAAAAGTTCGAAATCAAGGCTGGCGCTTTTAACGGTGAGTTTATCGCCGCAGCACAAATTGATCGTCTGGCTACACTGCCGACTTACGACGAAGCAATCTCGAAGTTGATGGCTACCATGAAGGAAGCCTCAGCTGGCAAGCTGGTTCGTACTATCGCTGCTGTCCGCGATCAGAAGCAAGCTGCTGCTTGATTCTTACCTATTTAGGTTGTTTGAGTTTATTCAACATCAGGAATTTTTGTCATGTCTATCACTAAAGACCAAATCATCGAAGCCGTTGCTTCCATGTCCGTAATGGAAGTTGTTGAGCTGATCGAAGCTATGGAAGAGAAGTTCGGTGTTTCTGCCGCTGTTGCTGTTGCTGCCGGTCCGGCTGCTGAAGCAGTAGAAGAGAAAACCGAGTTCGACGTAGTTCTGACTGCTATCGGTGCCAACAAAGTTGCCGTTATCAAAGCCGTTCGTGGCGCTACCGGCCTGGGCCTGAAAGAAGCTAAAGATCTGGTTGAGTCCGCTCCGGCCAACCTGAAAGAAGGCATCTCCAAAGACGAAGCTGAAGCTCTGAAGAAAGAGCTGGAAGCTGCCGGTGCTGCTGTTGAGATCAAATAATCTGCATTCATGTAGATTAGCCTGATAAAACAGGCAAGGCTGGTGAATTTCATTCACCAGCCTTTTTGCGCTGTAGACTGAGAGCATTTTCACACCGTTTGCGACTCTCGGTGCACCAGCAACCCGGGCCGCATTATCGCCCGGTCAACACAAAACGGTGTTGAGACAGAGCTGTCCTGCGGGACAGAGTGGGTCACTTATCAGCGAGCTGAGGAACCCTATGGTTTACTCTTATACCGAAAAAAAACGCATTCGTAAGGACTTCGGTAAGCGAGACCAGGTACTGGACACGCCTTATCTGTTGTCCATTCAGCTGGACTCCTTCAAGCAGTTCATCGAGGCTGACCCGGAAGGTGAATATGGCCTAGAGGCCGCTTTCCGTAGCGTTTTCCCGATCACCAGTTACTCCGGTAGTGCTGAGCTTCAGTATGTCAGCTATCGCCTGGGTGAGCCGGTATTTGACGTAAAAGAATGCCAGATCCGTGGAGTGACCTACTCCGCGCCGCTGCGTGTCAAGCTTCGTATGGTTCTGTACGACCGTGAAGCAGCTGCCGGCACCGTCAAAGACATCAAGGAACAAGAAGTTTACATGGGCGAAATTCCGCTCATGACCGAAAACGGCACCTTTGTTATCAATGGTACCGAGCGGGTCATTGTCTCCCAGCTGCACCGCAGCCCGGGCGTCTTCTTCGACCACGATAAAGGCAAAACTCATTCATCCGGTAAGGTGCTGTATAACGCCCGCGTTATCCCCTACCGTGGCTCCTGGCTGGACTTCGAGTTCGATGCAAAAGACAACCTGTTTGTCCGTATCGACCGTCGTCGTAAACTGCCAGCGTCCATTATTCTGCGCGCCCTGGACTTCGGATCCGAAGAAATCCTGGCCACCTTCTTCGAGACCATCGGTTTCGAAGTGAAAGATGGCAAGTTGATGATGGATCTGGTGCCCGAGCGTCTGCGTGGCGAAACCGCGACCTTCGACATCATTGCCAATGGCACTGTGGTCGTCGAGACCGGTCGTCGTGTGACTGCACGCCACATCCGTCAGCTTGAAAAAGACGCCATCACCCAGATTGAGGTGCCGGTGGAGTATGTTGTTGGCAAAGTTGTCGCCAAGAACTACGCACATCCCCAGACTGGCGAAATGGTCGTGACTGCCAACCAGGCATTGAGCCTGGAAGCGGTTGCCAACCTGTCCCAAGCCGGCTTCAAGCACTTCGAGGTTCTGTTCACCAATGAACTGGATCACGGTGCTTACATGTCCGAGACCCTGCGTATCGACAACAGCTCCAATCGTTTGGAAGCGCTGGTCGAAATCTATCGCATGATGCGTCCGGGCGAGCCGCCCACCCGCGAAGCGGCAGAGCAGCTGTTCGAGAACCTGTTCTTCTCTTCCGAGCGTTACGACCTGTCTACCGTGGGTCGGATGAAGTTCAACCGTCGTCTCTCTCGTGAAGATGAGACCGGTGTGGGTGTGCTGACCAAAGACGATATCGTCGAAGTCATGAAGCGCCTGATCGACATCCGTAACGGCAATGACGAGGTGGACGATATCGACCACCTGGGTAACCGTCGTATTCGTTCCGTCGGTGAGATGGCCGAGAACCAGTTCCGCGTCGGTCTGGTCCGTGTTGAGCGTGCGGTGAAAGAGCGTCTGTCCCTGGGCGACCTCGACACCCTGATGCCGCAGGATCTGATCAACGCCAAGCCGATCTCCGCCGCCGTCAAAGAGTTCTTCGGTTCCAGCCAGTTGTCCCAGTTCATGGACCAGAACAACCCGCTGTCCGAAGTGACCCACAAGCGTCGTATCTCTGCGTTGGGCCCAGGTGGTCTGACTCGTGAGCGCGCCGGCTTTGAAGTTCGAGATGTGCACCCGACTCACTACGGTCGTCTGTGCCCCATCGAGACCCCTGAAGGTCCGAACATCGGTCTGATCAACTCGCTGTCAGTCTATTCACGCACCAACGAGTACGGTTTCCTCGAGACCCCGTATCGCAAGGTTATCGACGGTCTGATCACCGACGAAGTGGATTACCTGTCTGCCATCGAAGAAGGCAAATACGTCATCGCTCAGGCCAATGCGGCCGCGTCCGAAGATGGTCGCCTGAAAGATGAACTGATCCCGTGCCGCCATAAGGGTGAATCCACCTTCATGAACGCCGATCAGATCCAGTATATGGACGTGAGCCCGCAACAGATTGTCTCTGTGGCAGCGGCCCTGATCCCCTTCCTGGAACACGATGATGCTAACCGAGCCCTGATGGGTTCGAACATGCAACGTCAAGCCGTGCCGACCCTGCGTGCCGACAAGCCGCTGGTAGGTACCGGCATGGAACGCGCCGTAGCCGTTGACTCCGGTGTGACCGTCGTGGCCAAGCGTGGCGGCGTGATCGACTATGTCGATGCCTCCCGTATCGTGCTGCGGGTCAATGAAGATGAGCTGCTGCCAGGCGAAGCCGGCATCGACATCTACAACCTGACCAAGTACACCCGTTCCAACCAGAACACCTGTATCAACCAACGTCCTTGCGTGATGTTGGGTGAGCCGGTGATGGCCGGTGACGTCTTGGCCGATGGCCCGTCTACCGACCTGGGCGAACTGGCGCTGGGCCAAAACCTGCGCGTCGCCTTCATGCCGTGGAACGGTTACAACTTCGAAGATTCGATCTTGGTAAACGAGCGTGTGGTACAGGAAGATCGCCTGACCACCATCCATATCCAGGAACTGGCCTGTATCTCCCGTGACACCAAGCTGGGTCCGGAAGAGATCACTGCCGACATCCCGAACGTGGGTGAAGCCGCACTGTCCAAGCTGGACGAGTCCGGTATCGTCTACGTGGGTGCCGAAGTGAAGGGCGGCGACATCCTGGTTGGCAAGGTAACACCGAAAGGTGAAACCCAGCTGACCCCGGAAGAGAAGCTGCTGCGCGCCATCTTCGGTGAGAAAGCGTCCGACGTGAAGGACTCTTCCCTGCGTGTACCGAACGGTGTGTACGGTACCGTGGTTGACGTGCAAGTCTTTACCCGCGATGGCGTGGAAAAAGACAAGCGCGCCAAAGAAATCGAAGAGATGCAGCTCAAGGAAGCGAAGAAGGACTTGACCGAAGAGTTCAAGATCCTGGAAGACGGCGTATTTGGCCGTACTCGCAACCTGTTGCTGGCTGCCGGCTACAGCGAAGATCGTCTGAACAAGCTGGATCGCACCAAGTGGTTTGAATTGGCCATCGAAGATGAAGCCAAGCAGATCGAACTGGAGCAGATCGCCGAACAGCACATCGAGCTGCGTGCCGACTTCGACAAGAAGTTCGAGAACAAACGTCGCAAGATTATCCAGGGTGATGATCTGGCGCCGGGCGTACTGAAAATCGTCAAGGTTTACCTGGCAGTCAAGCGTCGCATCCAACCGGGTGACAAGATGGCGGGCCGTCACGGTAACAAGGGTGTTATCTCCAAGATCTGCCCGGTCGAGGATATGCCCCATGACGAGTTCGGCCGTCCGGTCGACATCGTACTGAACCCGCTGGGCGTACCGTCCCGTATGAACATCGGTCAGATCCTCGAAGTGCATCTGGGCCTCGCGGCCAAGGGCATCGGCGAGAAGATCGATCGCATGATCAAAGAGCAGCGCAAGCTGCACGAGATGCGTGAATTCTTGCAACAGGTCTATGACCTGGGCGAGAAGGATGGCCAGCAAGTGAACATCGCCGAGCTGTCTGATGACGACGTGCGTACCCTGGTCGGGAACCTGCGTAATGGTCTGCCAGTCGCCACGCCGGTCTTTGATGGCGCCAAAGAGCACGAAATCAAAGCCTTGCTGAAACTGGCTGATCTGCCGGAATCCGGTCAGATCTCCCTGTTCGACGGCCGTACTGGTAACACCTTTGAGCGCAAGGTCACGGTGGGTTACATGTACATGCTGAAGCTGAACCACTTGGTAGACGACAAGATGCATGCGCGTTCTACCGGCTCCTACAGCCTGGTTACCCAGCAGCCGCTGGGTGGTAAGGCACAGTTCGGTGGTCAGCGGTTCGGTGAGATGGAAGTGTGGGCCCTGGAGGCTTACGGTGCGGCATACACTCTGCAAGAGATGCTGACCGTCAAGTCTGACGATGTGAATGGCCGTACCAAGATGTACAAGAACATCGTGGATGGCGACCACCGTATGGAGCCGGGCATGCCCGAATCCTTCAACGTATTGTTGAAGGAAATCCGCTCTCTGGGTATCAACATCGAGCTGGACGAAGAGTAAGAGTCCGCTCTTATTGTTCGAGAATTGACGTGGGCGCCCCGCTGCTTTGGCAGTAGGGGCGCCGAGGTTAGACTCCTGACAGGGGAAACACGTGAAAGACTTACTCAAGTTTTTGAAGGCTCAGACTAAGACCGAAGAGTTTGACAGTATTAAGATCGGTCTGGCCTCTCCTGACATGATCCGCTCCTGGTCATTCGGTGAAGTCAAAAAGCCTGAGACCATCAACTACCGGACTTTCAAGCCGGAACGTGATGGTCTGTTCTGTGCCCGTATCTTCGGACCGGTGAAGGACTACGAGTGTCTGTGCGGCAAGTACAAGCGCCTGAAACACCGTGGTGTGATCTGCGAGAAGTGCGGCGTAGAAGTGACCCAGACCAAGGTCCGTCGTGAGCGCATGGGCCATATCGAGCTGGCCAGCCCGACTGCCCACATCTGGTTCCTGAAGTCCCTGCCGTCCCGTATCGGTCTGCTGCTGGACATGACCCTGCGTGACATCGAGCGCGTGCTGTATTTCGAATCCTATGTAGTGATCGAACCCGGCATGACCAACCTCGAGCGCAGCCAGATGTTGTCCGAAGAGAACTATCTGGACGCACTGGAAGAGTGGGGCGATGAATTTGACGCCAAGATGGGTGCCGAGGCAATCCTTGCATTGCTGCGTGCCATCGATCTGGAAGGTGAAGTCAAAACCATGCGCGAGGAGCTGGATCAGACCAACTCCGAGACCAAACGCAAGAAGACCACCAAACGCCTGAAGCTGATGGAAGCCTTCCTGCAATCCGGCAACAAGCCGGAGTGGATGATCATGACAGTGCTGCCTGTGCTGCCGCCGGACCTGCGTCCGCTGGTACCGCTGGACGGCGGTCGTTTCGCGACTTCAGATCTGAACGATCTGTACCGTCGTGTGATCAACCGTAACAACCGCTTGAAGCGTCTGCTGGACCTGGCGGCACCGGACATCATAGTGCGCAACGAAAAGCGCATGCTGCAAGAGTCCGTGGATGCCCTGCTGGATAACGGCCGTCGTGGCCGTGCCATCACTGGTTCCAACAAGCGCCCGCTGAAATCCTTGGCCGACATGATCAAGGGTAAGCAAGGTCGTTTCCGTCAGAACTTGCTGGGTAAACGTGTCGACTACTCTGGTCGTTCCGTTATCACAGTAGGCCCGACCCTGCGCCTGCATCAATGTGGTCTGCCGAAGAAGATGGCGCTGGAGCTGTTCAAGCCCTTCATCTATGGCAAGCTCGAGACCCGCGGTCTGGCGACCACGATCAAGGCCGCCAAGAAGATGGTGGAGCGCGAAGAAGCCGTCGTTTGGGACATCCTGGACGAAGTGATCCGCGAACACCCGGTCCTGCTGAACCGTGCACCGACTCTGCACCGTCTGGGTATCCAGGCGTTCGAACCGACCCTGGTCGAAGGTAAAGCCATCCAGCTGCACCCGCTGGTCTGTGCCGCCTATAACGCCGACTTCGATGGTGACCAGATGGCGGTCCACGTACCGCTGACCCTGGAAGCCCAGCTGGAAGCGCGCGCCCTGATGATGTCTACCAACAACATCCTGTCGCCTGCCTCCGGTGAGCCGATCATCGTGCCTTCCCAGGACGTGGTCTTGGGTCTGTACTACATGACCCGTGCCCGTATCAACGCCAAGGGCGAAGGTATGGTGCTGGCCGGCCCGAAAGAAGCCGAGAAGGTGTATCGCGCCGGTCTGGCCGATCTGCATGCCCGTGTCAAAGTGCGCATCACCGAATACCTGCGTCAGGCAGATGATTCGCTGGTAGAGCACACTGAGCTGAAGAACACCACCGTCGGTCGTGCGATCCTGAGCCTGATCCTGCCAAAAGGCATGGAATATGCTCTGATCGATGAGCCGAAGGTGCTGACTGCTGCAGAGCAGGCTGACCTGGATGCCAATCCGCAGAACTGGATCAAGTCTGTATCCAACAAGGCGCTGGGCAAAAAGCTCATCTCCCGTCTGCTGAACACCTGCTATCGCAAGCAGGGTCTGAAGGACACCGTCATCTTCGCTGACCAGCTGATGTATACCGGTTTCCATTATGCGGCCCTGTCTGGTGCTTCCGTTGGTATCGATGACATGGTCATCCCGGATGCCAAGAAAGAGATCATTGCCGCAGCCGAAGCCGAAGTTGCCGAGATCCAGGACCAGTTCCTGTCCGGTCTGGTGACCGCGGGCGAGCGCTACAACAAGGTTATCGATATCTGGGCCAGCGCCAACGAGCGCGTCTCCAAGGCCATGATGGAGAACTTGTCCAAGGAGCGTGATGTCAACTCACTGGGTGAAGAAGAAGAGCAAGCGTCGTTCAACAGCATCTTCATGATGGCCGACTCTGGTGCGCGGGGCTCCGCCGCCCAGATCCGTCAGCTGGCCGGTATGCGTGGCCTGATGGCCAAGCCGGATGGTTCCATCATCGAAACGCCGATCGTGGCGAACTTCCGTGAAGGTCTGAACGTACTGCAGTACTTCATCTCCACTCACGGTGCTCGTAAAGGTCTGGCGGATACCGCACTGAAGACGGCTAACTCCGGTTACCTGACTCGTCGTCTGGTTGACGTGGCACAAGACATGGTCATCACCGAAGACGATTGCGGCACCATCGAAGGTCTGTGGATGACTCCGCTGATCGAAGGTGGCGACGTGGTCGAACCGCTGCGTGAGCGCGTGTTGGGTCGTGTGGTTGCCGATGATGTGATCAAGCCGGGTACTGAAGGCGAGATCCTGGTCGCGCGCAATACCCTGCTCGACGAGTATCTGTGTGATCTGCTGGAGCGTAACTCCGTCGACCGCGTGAAGGTACGTTCTGCCATCACCTGTGAGACCGACTTCGGTAACTGTGCCCACTGCTACGGTCGCGATCTGGCCCGTGGTCACCTGGTCAACAAGGGTGAGGCTGTCGGTGTTATCGCCGCCCAGTCCATCGGCGAACCGGGTACCCAGCTGACGATGCGTACCTTCCACATCGGTGGTGCCGCATCCCGAGCTGCTGCCGAGAGCAGCATCCAGGTCAAGAACACCGGTAGCATCAAGCTGCAGAACGCCAAGTTCGTTCTCAACAGCGCCGACAAGCTGGTTATCACCTCACGTTCTACTGAACTGACCATCATGGACGAGATGGGCCGTACCAAGGAAAGCCACAAGCTGCCTTACGGTTCCGTCCTGGAAGTGAAAGATGGCCAGGCAGTGACTGCCGGTGAAACCGTGGCCAATTGGGATCCGCACACCCACCCGATCATCACCGAAGTAGCAGGTCGCCTGGACTTCGAACACATGATCGATGGCGTGACCATCACCCGTCAAACCGACGAGCTGACCGGTCTCTCTTCCATCGTCGTACTGGATGTCAACGAGCGTCCGAGTGCCGGTAAAGAGATGCGTCCGACCGTTAAACTGGTCGACCTGAACGGTAAAGATGTCATGATCCCGGGTACCGATGTTGCCGCCCAGTACTTCCTGCCGGGCAAGGCGATCGTGAACCTGGAAGATGGTGCCAACGTGGGTGTGGGTGACGCGGTTGCGCGTATCCCGCAGGAATCCAGCGGTACCAAGGACATCACCGGTGGTCTGCCGCGCGTTGCGGATCTGTTCGAAGCACGTATTCCGAAGGAACCGGCTATCCTGGCCGAGATCTCCGGTACCATCTCCTTCGGGAAAGAGACCAAGGGCAAACGCCGTCTGGTCATCACCCCGACCGATGGTGGCGATGTCTACGAGGAGATGATTCCGAAGTGGCGTCACCTGAACGTGTTCGAAGGTGAAAAAGTTGAGAAGGGTGAAGTGCTGGCGGACGGTCCTGAGTCTGCTCACGATATCCTGCGTCTGCGCGGTATCAGCCCGGTCGCCAACTATATCGCCAACGAAGTGCAGGACGTTTACCGTCTGCAAGGCGTTAAGATCAACGACAAGCACATCGAAGTCATCGTTCGTCAGATGCTGCGTAAGTGCGAGATCCTGAGCGCTGGCGACACTGACCTGATCGAAGGCGAGCAGGTTGAAGTGGCCCGTGTCAAGATTGCCAACCGTAAGCTGGTTGCCGAGGGTAAGATCCCGGCCACCTTCCGTCATATCCTGATGGGCATTACCAAGGCATCCTTGAGCACCGAGTCCTTCATCTCCGCGGCTTCCTTCCAGGAAACCACCCGTGTTCTGACCGAAGCGGCCGTTGGCGGCAAGCGTGATGAACTGCGTGGCCTGAAAGAGAACGTCATCGTGGGTCGTCTGATCCCGGCCGGTACTGGCTTTGCCTACCACCACAGCCGGATCAACCAGCGTGCCGCCGCAGCTCGTGCTGTCGGTGTACCGCAGGTGACTGCCGATGAAGCTCAGCAAAACCTGGCGGATCTGCTTAATGCATCCGGCAGTTTTGACGAAGAGTAATCTTCAGCTGCAGTGATTAAAAAGAGGGCTCCTTCAGGGAGCCCTTTTTGTTGTTGGTACATTGACCCAGGCTGCACCGGGCTGGGGCAGGGGATGATCCAGTGCAAGGTTATAGAGCAAAAAATCAAAAAAAGTTGACATTGCCAGTGCGCAATTGAAAACTCGGATCAGTTAACGTGATTACAGGGGTAAAAGATGACTGTCGGTATCGAGGATGTAATGCTTCCCGAGGAACAGCTGGTCAGCCGCACTTTTACAGACGAAGACAGGGAATTGTTGCGCTCCTATGAGGGGCTGATCGAGGGCTTGGCCGAGTTGTTCGGCAAGCACTGTGAGGTGGTACTTCACTCCCTGGAGAATCTGCACGAGTCGGTGATCAAGATAGCGAATGGTTTCAACACGGGTCGCAACGAAGGAGCGCCGATCACCGATCTGGCCCTGCGTATGCTCAAGGACATAGAGAATGCTGGTCAGGAGTACACACAAAGCTACTTCGCTCGCAGTCGTACCGGTGCGCTGATGAAGTCGATCACCATTGCCATTCGCAACAGCGACAAGCAGGTGATCGGTCTTATCTGTATCAACTTGCACATCAATGCGCCTTTTCATGAGTTTGTGGCCGAGTTCTTCCCGACCCCACAGCAGGTCGAGCGCCAGTCGCCAGAGACCTTCGCCAACAGCGTTGAGGAGCTGGTCGCCCAGACGGTGGATAACACCATCGACGAGATCAATCGCGATCCGACCGTGGCCAACAATGCCAAGAATCGTTTTATCGTGACCCAGCTGTTCGAGAAGGGCATATTCGATATCAAGGATTCGATCAATCTGGTCGCCGACAAACTTAATATTTCCAAACACACCGTCTATCTTTACATCCGCCAGCGCAAGCAGGGTGAAGATGAGAGCGAGTGAGCGCCATAGAAGAGGACAGATGAATGGCTAAAGAAGTAATCGCAACCGAACAGGCTCCCGCCGCGATTGGCCCTTATGTGCAGGGCACCAAGTTGGGTGAGCTGGTGTTCACCTCTGGCCAGATCCCGCTCGATCCGAGCACCATGGAGATCGTCAGTGGGGGTGTCGAAGCGCAGGCCGAGCAGGTGATGAAGAACCTGGTTGCCGTGCTGAAGGCGGCGGGTTCCGATCCCAGCAAGGTGCTGAAAACAACCTGTTTCCTGAGCGACATGAACAACTTCGTGGCCTTCAATCAGGTCTATGCCCGTTACTTCGGCGACTCGGCACCCGCGCGATCCTGCGTTGAGGTGGCCCGCCTGCCGAAAGATGTGTTGGTTGAAGTGGAAGCGATCGCCCATATCTGATCCGGCATCGCTGTGATGAGCCCCTCCCGGAGGGGCTTTTTTGTCTGTGGCTCTGCGATGGGCTACCTCTTGGGGATCTGGCTATGAGTCTGAGTTTTGCCCTGTTGGTGACGGGGCCTGCCTATGGCAGCCAATCGGCCAGCACCGCTTACCGCTTCGCTCGCGCCCTGTTGGCGGAGGGACATCGCCTCTCTCACCTGTTCTTCTATCAAGAGGGGGTGAGCAACGGCAATCAACTCCATGCCCCCGCGTCCGATGAGACAGACCTGGTGCGTTTATGGGCCGAGCTAGCCGTTGAGCAGGGGATCCGTATCGATGTCTGTGTGGCGGCGGCCATGCGCCGTGGCGTACTGGACGAGGTCCAGGCCTCCGAGGTGGGCAAGGCGCACTTCAATCTGGGCGAGCCCTTCTGCCTGAGTGGCCTCGGGCAACTGGCGGAAGCGACCTTGACCGCGGATCGTTTCGTGCAATTTTAGGAGGGGTATGAACAAGATTGCCTTTATCGGCAGGCGAGGGCCCCATGGCTCGGCGGCGGGCAGAGAAGGGCTCGATGCCCTGCTGGCCAGCTCTGCCCTGACGGAGTCACTCGCCCTGTTTCTCATCGAGGACGGGGTCTTGCAGCTGGTCCAGGATCAACAGCCGCAGGCCATACTGCAGCGCCATTACGCCCCGACCTTCAAGCTGCTGGAGCTCTATGATGTGGAGGAGCTCTATGTCTGCGCTGACTCGCTCTCTGAGCGCGGCCTGCAGCCAGACGACCTCATCATCGAGGCCCGTTGTCTGCCCAGGGCTGAACTGACCCGGCTTTGGGCCAGTTATGCCATTCATCTGAGCTTCTGAGAGGGGTTATGATCCATTTGATAATGAGCTCGCCCTTCCTGACCCAGGATCTGGAGCAGGCGTTGCGATACCGAAATCAGGGTGATGCCCTGGTGCTGATGCAAGATGCGGTGGTCGCAGCCGTCAGCCCGCTCTGGCAGGCCAAATTGGCCGAGGAACGGCTCTATGTGATGAGTGAGGATCTGCAGGCCCGCGGTTTGGGGGAGGGATCCGGGTTATCCCTGACCATGACGGGGTTGGTGGTGCTGATTGAGGCTGAAGGTTCGCCACATTCATGGTCATGCTAACGTCAACATTAATTGTTATAACTCAGTGGTTTGGCTCTACATCGCTGTCAGGGTCTGTGTCCTTTTACGGCACGGATTGTATAAATCTTGACTCCCTCAGCGACAGGGCATAAAATTTCGCGTCCCCGTATCTGCGGGGAGGATTTTTCACATGTTTATGAAGTCATTATCAGGAGCCTTTTGATGGCAACTATTAACCAGTTGGTTCGCAAGCCACGCACTAAGCTCGTTGAAAAAAGCAACGTGCCTGCGCTGGAAGCGTGCCCTCAGAAGCGTGGCGTGTGCACTCGTGTATACACCACCACCCCCAAGAAGCCTAACTCTGCACTGCGTAAAGTGTGCCGTGTTCGTCTGACCAACGGCTTCGAAGTCACCTCCTATATCGGCGGTGAAGGTCACAACCTGCAGGAACACTCCGTTGTTCTGATCCGTGGCGGTCGTGTCAAGGATTTGCCAGGTGTTCGTTATCACACCGTTCGTGGTGCGTTGGACTGTGCCGGTGTTAAAGACCGTAAGCAATCTCGCTCCAAGTATGGCGTGAAGCGTCCGAAAGCTTAATGGTTCTCCGTTAAGTAAGGCCAAACGTTAATTCGTTTCTAGTTAGATAACTTTCTAGTTTTGGGTAACCCCTGAAGTTACGGAGAATTTGAAATGCCAAGACGTCGTGTTGTTGGTCAGCGTAAAATCCTGCCAGATCCCAAGTTCGGATCAGAGCTGCTGGCTAAATTTGTCAACGTAGTAATGGTTGACGGTAAGAAATCTGTTTCCGAAGCCATCGTTTACGGTGCTCTGGACATCATTGCCACCAAATCCGGCAAAGATCACCTGGCTGTATTCGAAGAAGCCCTGGACAACATTCGTCCGTCCGTCGAGGTTAAATCTCGTCGTGTCGGTGGTGCAACCTATCAAGTGCCGGTAGAAGTTCGCCCGGTACGTCGCAATGCCCTGGCAATGCGTTGGTTGGTTGATGCCGCTCGTAAACGTGGTGAAAAATCAATGGCTCAGCGCCTGGCTGGCGAGCTGCTGGATGCCGCTGACAATAAGGGTTCGTCTGTCAAGAAACGTGAAGACGTTCACCGTATGGCTGAAGCGAACAAAGCCTTCGCTCACTTCCGCTGGTAATCCGCTTGCGCAGGGTCTGCTAAAGATCCTGCGCACCTTCAATTATCTAGGGACAAGCTCCTTAGTAAGAGGATGACAATGGCTCGTACAACCCCCATTGAGCGCTACCGTAATATCGGTATCTCCGCTCACATCGACGCCGGTAAGACTACTACTACCGAACGCGTACTGTTCTACACCGGTGTTAGCCATAAGATCGGCGAAGTGCATGATGGCGCCGCCACCATGGACTGGATGGAACAAGAGCAAGAGCGTGGAATCACTATCACCTCTGCTGCGACCACCGCATTCTGGTCCGGCATGGGCAAACAGTATCAACCGCACCGTATCAACATCATCGATACCCCAGGCCACGTTGACTTTACTATCGAAGTAGAGCGTTCAATGCGTGTCTTGGATGGCGCCGTGATGGTGTACTGTGCCGTAGGTGGCGTACAGCCACAGTCTGAGACCGTATGGCGTCAGGCTAACAAGTACAAGGTTCCCCGTATCGCGTTCGTCAACAAGATGGACCGTACCGGTGCCAACTACTTGCGCTGCGTTGAGCACATCAGAACCCGTCTGAAAGGCGTTCCTGTTCCTCTGCAACTGAACATCGGTTCAGAAGAGAACTTCAAGGGCGTTATCGACCTGGTCAAGATGAAAGCCATCAACTGGAGCGAAGCAGATCAGGGCGTATCCTTCGATTACGAAGAGATCCCTGCTGAGCTGCTGGAGCAGGCGCAAGAAATGCGTCTGAACCTGGTTGAAGCTGCCGCTGAAGCCTCTGAAGAGCTGATGGAAAAATACTTGGGCGGCGAAGAGCTGACCGAGGAAGAGATCAAGACTGCTCTGCGTCTGCGCGTTCTGAACAACGAAATCATCCTGGTTACCTGTGGCTCCGCGTTCAAGAACAAGGGCGTACAGGCCATGCTGGATGCCGTTGTTGACTACCTGCCGGCACCGACCGACGTTGCTGCTATCGATGGCCTGAAGCTGGATGGCGTGACTAAAGACGAGCGTCATGCGTCTGATGACGAGCCGTTTGCTGCACTGGCATTCAAGATTGCTACCGATCCGTTCGTGGGCAACCTGACCTTCTTCCGCGTTTACTCCGGTGTGGTTAACTCCGGCGACTCCGTGATGAACTCCGTCAAAGAGAAGCGTGAGCGTTTTGGCCGTATCGTTCAGATGCATGCCAACAAGCGTGAAGAGATCAAAGAAGTTCGCGCAGGCGATATCGCTGCTGCCATCGGTCTGAAAGACGTGACCACTGGTGACACCCTGTGTGACGAAAAATCCCCGATCATCCTCGAGCGTATGGAATTCCCGGAGCCGGTAATCTCCATCGCGGTTGAGCCTAAAACCAAGGCTGACCAAGAGAAGATGGGTCTGGCACTCGGCCGTCTGGCGCAGGAAGATCCGTCTTTCCGTGTATGGACTGACGAAGAATCTGGCCAAACCATCATCGCCGGTATGGGTGAGTTGCACCTGGACATCATCGTTGACCGTATGCGTCGCGAGTTCAAGGTTGAAGCGAACGTTGGTAAACCGCAGGTTGCCTACCGTGAAACCATTCGTGAAACCGTCAAGGATATCGAAGGTAAGCACGCCAAGCAGTCTGGTGGTCGTGGTCAGTATGGTCACGTCATCATCGATATGTACCCGCTGGAAGCTGGCAAAACCTATGAATTCGTTAACGATATCAAAGGTGGCGTGATCCCTGGTGAATACATCCCAGGTGTTGATAAGGGTCTGCGCGAGCAGCTCAAATCCGGCCCGCTGGCAGGCTATCCAGTCATGGATATCGGTGTGCGTCTGCATTACGGATCTTACCATGATGTCGACTCTTCCGAGCTGGCGTTCAAGATCGCGGCTTCCCTGGCCTTCAAAGCTGGCTACATGAAAGCCAAGCCGGTTCTGCTGGAACCTGTCATGCAGGTCGAAGTTGAGACTCCGGAAGATTACATGGGCGACGTTATCGGTGACTTGAACCGTCGTCGTGGCCTGATCGAAGGTATGGAAGACGGCCCGTCCGGCAAGATCGTACGTGCTCTGGTGCCGCTGGCCGAGATGTTCGGTTATGCGACCGCCCTGCGTTCCGCTACCCAAGGTCGTGCTTCCTACGCAATGGAATTCGCTAAGTACTCCGACGCCCCGAACAACGTGGCTCAGGCAGTGATCGAAGAGCGCAAATCCAAGTAATTTAAGATTCCCCGCCTACGACGGTAGGCGGGTTTAACCTAGAAGGACTACGTCGTGTCTAAAGAAAAATTTGAACGTAACAAACCGCACGTAAACGTCGGCACCATCGGCCACGTTGACCACGGTAAAACCACCCTGACCGCCGCCATCACCAACGTGCTGGCCAAGCACTTCGGTGGTAAAGCCTTCGCCTTCGACCAGATCGACAAGGCCCCGGAAGAGCGTGAGCGTGGTATCACCATCAACACCTCCCACGTAGAATATGACACTGCTGCCCGTCACTACGCGCACGTAGATTGCCCGGGTCACGCCGACTACGTTAAAAACATGATCACCGGTGCTGCCCAGATGGATGGCGCAATCCTGGTTGTTGCAGCGACTGACGGCCCGATGCCGCAGACTCGTGAGCACATCCTGCTGGGTCGCCAGGTTGGTATCCCGTACATGATCGTGTTCATGAACAAGTGCGACATGGTCGACGACGAAGAGCTGCTTGAGCTGGTCGAGATGGAAGTTCGCGAACTGCTGACCGAGTACGACTTCCCGGGTGATGACCTGCCGGTAGTTCGTGGCTCCGCGCTGAAAGCGCTGGAAGGCGACGCTGCTTGGGAAGAGAAGATCATCGAGCTGGCTGGCCACCTGGATACCTATATCCCGGAGCCGGAGCGCGCCATTGACCTGCCGTTCCTGATGCCTATCGAAGACGTCTTCTCCATCGCTGGCCGTGGTACCGTAGTAACCGGTCGTGTTGAGCGCGGCATCGTTAAAGTCGGTGAGTCTGTAGAAATCGTCGGTATCAAAGATACCGTGACCACTACCTGTACCGGTGTTGAAATGTTCCGCAAACTGCTGGACGAAGGCCGTGCCGGTGAGAACGTTGGCGCCCTGCTGCGTGGTGTTAAGCGTGAAGACGTAGAGCGTGGTCAAGTACTGGCCAAGCCGGGTTCTATCAAGCCGCACACCAAGTTTGAATCTGAAGTGTACGTACTGTCCAAAGAAGAAGGTGGTCGTCATACCCCGTTCTTCAAAGGCTACCGTCCTCAGTTCTACTTCCGTACTACCGACGTGACCGGTACCATCGAACTGCCGGAAGGCGTTGAAATGGTAATGCCAGGCGACAACATCAAAATGGTTGTTACCCTGATCGCGCCGATCGCGATGGACGACGGTCTGCGTTTCGCTATCCGTGAAGGTGGCCGTACCGTAGGTGCTGGTGTTGTTGCAAGCGTGATCGCTTAATCGATCCCTGCAATACGCACTAAAAGGGTGGCTTAGGCCACCCTTTTTACGTTTGGCTCATGCCATCCTGAGAGTTCCCTATAACAAGAGGTAATGACGAGTGAGCAAAGCTGCCATCTTTTTGGATCGTGACGGTGTCATCAACGAAGACACCGGTTATGTCAGCCAGGTCGACGACTTCCATTTTCTGCCTGGCGTGATTGACGCCATGCAACTGCTGAAGCAAAAAGGCTATCAGCTGATCGTGGTCACCAATCAGTCGGGTATCGCGCGTGGTTACTTCAGTGAAGATGATTTCATGAATCTCACCGAGTGGATGGATTGGTCATTGGCCGATCGGGGTGTGGATCTGGATGGCATCTACTTCTGCCCTCATCACCCGGATCACGGTGCGCCCTGTGATTGCCGTAAACCTGCCCCTGGCATGTTGCTGCTGGCACAGCAAGAGCTTGGCATTGATATGAGCCGTTCTTATATGGTGGGTGACAAGCCTTCCGACCTGAGCGCTGCGGCTAATGCCAAGGTTGGCCATAAAGTGATGGTGCGTACCGGCAAGCCGATCACCGATGCAGGCATGGCATTGGCCGATGCTGTCTATGACAATCTGCACGATTTCGCCGTTTCTGTGCCAGCC
>NZ_CP079742.1:255000-445000 GCF_020149575.1 Aeromonas rivuli
TGGCGAAAACCAAAATTTATTTTGGTCCTTGTTGTACTTCAACAAGTCGCGTCGTTTCGACGACACTTCTTGGGGTTGTATGGTTAAGTGACTAAGCGTACATGGTGGATGCCTTGGCAGTCAGAGGCGATGAAGGACGTACTAACCTGCGATAAGCTGTGAGAAGTCGGTAAGAGACGCTATTACTCACAGATTTCCGAATGGGGAAACCCACTCAGCATAAGCTGGGTATCGTTAAGTGAATACATAGCTTAACGAGGCGAACCGGGAGAACTGAAACATCTAAGTACCCCGAGGAAAAGAAATCAACCGAGATTCCCTTAGTAGCGGCGAGCGAACGGGGATTAGCCCTTAAGCAACTTGGAAGTTAGTGGAATGGTCCTGGAAAGGCCAGCGATACAGGGTGATAGCCCCGTACATGAAAACGACCTTGTTGTGAAATCGAGTAGGGCGGGACACGTGACATCCTGTCTGAATATGGGGGGACCATCCTCCAAGGCTAAATACTCCTGACTGACCGATAGTGAACCAGTACCGTGAGGGAAAGGCGAAAAGAACCCCTGTGAGGGGAGTGAAATAGAACCTGAAACCGTGTACGTACAAGCAGTGGGAGCCCTTCGGGGTGACTGCGTACCTTTTGTATAATGGGTCAGCGACTTACATTTTGTAGCGAGGTTAACCGTATAGGGGAGCCGTAGGGAAACCGAGTCTTAACTGGGCGTCTAGTTGCAAGGTGTAGACCCGAAACCGGGTGATCTAGCCATGGGCAGGTTGAAGGTTGAGTAACATCAACTGGAGGACCGAACCCACTAACGTTGCAAAGTTAGGGGATGACCTGTGGCTGGGGGTGAAAGGCCAATCAAACTCGGAGATAGCTGGTTCTCCCCGAAAGCTATTTAGGTAGCGCCTCGGACGAATACTACTGGGGGTAGAGCACTGTTTGGACTAGGGGGTCATCCCGACTTACCAACTCCATGCAAACTCCGAATACCAGTAAGTAATATCCGGGAGACACACGGCGGGTGCTAACGTCCGTCGTGAAGAGGGAAACAACCCAGACCGCCGGCTAAGGTCCCAAAGTTCTGGTTAAGTGGGAAACGATGTGGGAAGGCTCAGACAGCTAGGATGTTGGCTTAGAAGCAGCCATCATTTAAAGAAAGCGTAATAGCTCACTAGTCGAGTCGGCCTGCGCGGAAGATGTAACGGGGCTCAAACCAGGCACCGAAGCCGCGGATTCACACTTATGTGTGAGTGGTAGGGGAGCGTTCTGTAAGTCTGCGAAGGTGTATCGAGAGGTATGCTGGAGATATCAGAAGTGCGAATGCTGACGTAAGTAACGATAAAGGGGGTGAAAAGCCTCCTCGCCGGAAGACCAAGGGTTCCTGTCCAACGTTAATCGGGGCAGGGTGAGTCGACCCCTAAGGTGAGGCCGAAAGGCGTAATCGATGGGAAGCAGGTTAATATTCCTGCACGACTTGTAATTGCGATGGGGGGACGGAGAAGGCTAGGTGGGCCAGGCGACGGTTGTCCTGGTGAAAGTGCGTAGGCGGTATCTCTAGGCAAATCCGGAGATGCAACGCTGAGACACGAGACGAAGCCACTACGGTGGTGAAGCCATTGATGCCATGCTTCCAGGAAAAGCCTCTAAGCTTCAGATTACAAGTCATCGTACCCCAAACCGACACAGGTGGTCGGGTAGAGAATACCAAGGCGCTTGAGAGAACTCGGGTGAAGGAACTAGGCAAAATAGAACCGTAACTTCGGGAGAAGGTTCGCTCTTGACAGTGAAGTCCCTTGCGGATGGAGCAGTTGGGAGTCGCAGTGACCAGATGGCTGGGACTGTTTATCAAAAACACAGCACTCTGCAAACACGAAAGTGGACGTATAGGGTGTGACACCTGCCCGGTGCCGGAAGGTTAATTGATGGGGTTAGCGCAAGCGAAGCTCTTGATCGAAGCCCCGGTAAACGGCGGCCGTAACTATAACGGTCCTAAGGTAGCGAAATTCCTTGTCGGGTAAGTTCCGACCTGCACGAATGGTGTAACCATGGCCATGCTGTCTCCACCCGAGACTCAGTGAAATCGAATTCGCCGTGAAGATGCGGTGTACCCGCGGCTAGACGGAAAGACCCCGTGAACCTTTACTACAGCTTGGCACTGAACATTGAACCTACATGTGTAGGATAGGTGGGAGGCTTTGAAGCGATGACGCTAGTTGTCGTGGAGCCGTCCTTGAAATACCACCCTTGTATGTTTGATGTTCTAACGCAGGGCCCTGAATCGGGCTCGCGGACAGTGCCTGGTGGGTAGTTTGACTGGGGCGGTCTCCTCCCAAAGAGTAACGGAGGAGCACGAAGGTTGGCTAATCCTGGTCGGACATCAGGAGGTTAGTGCAATGGCATAAGCCAGCTTAACTGCGAGACGGACAGGTCGAGCAGGTACGAAAGTAGGTCATAGTGATCCGGTGGTTCTGAATGGAAGGGCCATCGCTCAACGGATAAAAGGTACTCCGGGGATAACAGGCTGATACCGCCCAAGAGTTCATATCGACGGCGGTGTTTGGCACCTCGATGTCGGCTCATCACATCCTGGGGCTGAAGTCGGTCCCAAGGGTATGGCTGTTCGCCATTTAAAGTGGTACGCGAGCTGGGTTCAGAACGTCGTGAGACAGTTCGGTCCCTATCTGCCGTGGGCGTTGGATGATTGAAGGGAGTTGCTCCTAGTACGAGAGGACCGGAGTGAACGAACCTCTGGTGTTCGGGTTGTCACGCCAGTGGCACTGCCCGGTAGCTAAGTTCGGAATCGATAACCGCTGAAAGCATCTAAGCGGGAAGCGAGCCCTGAGATGAGTCATCCCTGACCCCTTGAGGGTCCTAAAGGGCCGTTGGAGACCACAACGTTGATAGGTGGGGTGTGTAAGCGCGGCGACGTGTTGAGCTAACCCATACTAATTACCCGTGAGGCTTAACCATACAACACCCAAGAAGTGTTTCTGGCCTTGTAGCAAGTGCATGAACTACTAACTAATTCAGTGATAGTGACAAGCCACGAGCAACATCGTTATTCACGTCAGCTTTCCGGATGAAGTTTTTGCCTGGCGGCCATAGCGCCGTGGACCCACCTGATCCCATGCCGAACTCAGAAGTGAAACGCGGTAGCGCCGATGGTAGTGTGGCATTCGCCATGCGAGAGTAGGACACTGCCAGGCTCCTAATTAGACAACATTGTACGCAGTACGATGTTGGCCGAGAGGATAACACCTCGCTGAAACGGCAGAAGATTTAGCAAAGCGCTAGCCAAATTGCGGAGCGGTAGTTCAGTTGGTTAGAATACCGGCCTGTCACGCCGGGGGTCGCGGGTTCGAGTCCCGTCCGCTCCGCCAATAAATAGAGAAGGCCTTCCCAATCGGGAAGGTCTTTTTGCTTTTGTGCATTTTTAAGCCGCACTGCAGTGTAGTGGTCAACTAAATCCGGACACTTGGTTAGGCCGATCCTCGGCTTTTGCTGGCGCGCTCCCGTCATTGTGTTGATGTGGACGCCGCCAGTTGTAGTAATCCATCAGGTAATAGCTGATATCCCGCTTCGCCTCCCGCAGGTTCATATAGCCCGTTGTCGGGAGCCACTCTGTCTTCAGACTCCTGAACAACCGCTCCATCGGTGCATTATCCCAACAGTTGCCACGCCGACTCATGCTCTGGGTCATGCGATGGCGCCACAGCCGCTGCCGAAATGCCCGGCTGCCATATTGGCTGCCTTGGTCTGAGTGAAACAGCACACCTGATGGGCAACCCCGCTGCTGATAGGCCATCTCGAGCGCTTTTATTGCCAGCTCTGCATCAGGCTTGTCAGACATCGCCCAGCCCACGACTCGGCGGGCATAAAGGTCGAGCACCACCGCCAGGTAATTCCAACGACCACCTGCCCAGACGTAGGTGATATCGCCACACCACACCTGATTGGGTTGTTGGACATCAAATTCACGGGCCAGCAGATTGGGAATATCCGGTCGTTCAGACCGGGCGACCTGATAGCGATGAGCGCCCGGTTGCTTGGATACCAGACCGACCTCCTTCATCAGACTGCGCACTTTGAATCGGCCAATCTGATGCCCCAGCGCTCGCATCATCGACATCAAGGCGCGGCTGCCCGCTGAGTTCCGGCTCTCTTTGAACAAACGGCGCAACTCGCTGCGTTGCTGCATCCGCTCACGGTTAATCATCCGCTTGCGGGCCAGATAGTCGTAAAAACAGGATGTTGGAACATCGAAAGCGCAGCAGACCATAGTGATGGGGGCTTGCTCCCTTAATCGGTCTATCAGCGCGTACGTTTGAACTCGTCCGTCATCAAGAGAGCAGTAGCCTTTTTTAGAATGTCCTTTTCGCGCTCGAGCCGGTTGATGCGGGCTTCCAGCTCCTGGATTTTCTGCTGCTCCGGGGTCAGCGCTTTGCCGATTGGGGTGGTGCCGGTTCGTTCGGATTGGAGCTGTTGAACCCATCGGCGAAGTATGGTTTCACCGACATCCAGTGAACGGCTGGCTTCGGGGACAGAGTATCCCTGGTCGAGTACCAGGGATGCGGCTTCGAGTTTGAATTCAGCAGTAAATGAGCGACGTAATCTTGTCATTGAACACCTCAAGTCATGGTGGCGACTGTACCACCTAAAATGGTGTCCGGGATGATTAGACCACTACAACAGGCGCATTGACTGCTTTATGCATGATGAATCGCTCCGGCTTCTCTAGGCACTTTTGAGCCGTTCGAAATATTGCTTTTCACACTCTACTGGCGATAGCCCGTTGTTGAAACTGTGCCGGCGTTTGGGGTTGTAAAACATTTCAATGTAATCGAACACATCCTGCCGGGCTTCCTCACGATCCACATAGGTTTTGCGACGGATACGCTCGCGTTTGAGGAGCTGGAAGAAACTCTCCGCTACCGCGTTATCATGGCAATTGCCGCGCCTGCTCATGCTGGCCTTGAGCCGGTTTTCCCGCAAAAAATCCTGCCAGTCATAGCTGCTAAACTGGCTCCCTTGGTCGGAATGAACCAGCACTTCTTGTTCGGGTCGCCGTCGCCACACCGCCATCAGTAACGCACTGATGGCCAGCTCTCGGTCGATCCGCTGCCCCATCGACCAACCAATGACGTGTCGTGAGAACAAATCCAATACCACAGCCAGATAGAGCCAGCCTTCATGGGTGCGAATGTAGGTGATGTCCGTTACCCAGACCTTATTGGGCTCGGTCACATCGAACTGACGTTCCAAATGATTCGGTGCAACCACCGTTGGCCGGCCACCATAATGGCCTGGACGGCGGTGATAGCCGGTTTGTGAACGTAACCCTTCATGTCGCATTAATCGCGCCACCCGGTGCTTGCCACAGGTCTCGCCCATTTCTCGCAGGTCATCCCGGATCTTGCGATAACCATAGACGCCCCCGCTTTCTAGCCAACATTGCTTGATCTGGCCCAGGAGGCGTTGATCCTCCTGGGCTCGGGTAGATAAGGGCTGCCGCTGCCAAGCGTAATAACCGCTCGGATGGACATTCATCATCCGGCACAGCCTGCGGACGGGATGCGTGGACTCGTGCTCCCGGATGAAGGCGTACCTTACCCTGACAGCTTGGCAAAGTACGCGGCGGCCTTTTTTAAGATATCTCGCTCATCGGTGACGCGGCGCAATTCGGCCTTGAGACGGCGGATCTCGGCTTGCTGGCTGGACTCATGCTGCTGCACGTCGGGTTGGCTATAGCGTTTGATCCAGGCGTAAAGACTGTGGCTGGAAACACCGAGTCGCTCGGCGACCTCTGCCACTGGGTAATGGCGCTCAGTCACCTGCTTGACGGCGGCCAGTTTAAATTCTTCCGTGTAACGTTGCTGCTTGCTCATAACACCTCCTGAATGACCTCAGTTTGAGGCTCTTGAGGTGTCTAGGAAAGTAGGGGCGATTCAAGGTTATGAAGCGCGAGAATAAGAAAAGGGGACGGCTGAGCCGTCCCCTTAAGTCGTGTCGTCCAGTCCTTGAACTGCAAATGCTCCCTGCATTCCCTGACTGTATCCAAATCCGTTGGATTTCCCCTTCCCAATCCGTTGGGGTGTCCATATGTCATCCTGACCCAGCAATCCATCCTTATTGCTGCACTGTCTCCATCCTGGAGGTGTCCATTACCACATCCCGTGGTGTTCCTGCGTCATCCTGACAGACAATCATCCTGATTATCTCGTCTTCATCCTGAAGCTCGTCCTAACCACATCCTGTGGTGATCCTGGGTCGTCCAGACTAATAACCATCCGGGTTATGCTTCTCCATCCTGGAGGTGTCCATAACCACATCCTGTGGTGTTCCTGGCCGTCCTGGCGGATAACCTCCTGGTCATCCAACCTCATCCTGAGGTGTCCTGTGGCTAGTCCTTTATTCTTGTGGGCATGCATCCTGTAGATGCCCGCGCCGTCCTTGTGAGATAGATAATAAGGGATAGAGATGAGGCTACAAGAGGGGGGCGAAAGAGTTAAATCTGGAAAACGATTTTACATAGCGTCTTTATTGTGTTTTTTCACATATAAATCATGGAGTTAATTCGTTACATCTGAAAGCGAGCAGTGCTGGAAGTGGCCTGACCTACGATACGAAACAGCGGGCTCTTACAGGGGGTATGGACGATCTCTCACAAGCAGATAGAAGGGTATTTTTGGTTTCAAGAGGAACTTAATATTCACTAGCTGTAATCAAATTTTTTTGAAGCTTTCTGCTTGTTATTCCACCTTCTCTGTTATTTATGCCTGAAAAAGCCGGGCTAGGCCCGGCTTTCTATTATCAGTTGGCCCGACTGGTGGGGTAGGCCTTGCGAAGGGATTCTGGTGCCAAGACTTCCAGATTGCCTTCCATGTTATTGAGCCAGTTGCGGAACTCCGGGGTGTCCTGCACTTCGGTCTCAACCACCACGCTGCGCTTGTCATAGCGTGTCATGCGTGGGTTGTGGCCCGGGATCTGGCCATCCGTCAGGGTGGCGCTGTTGGCATCTATACGGCCAACGAAGCGGATGGGACCGCTGACGTCCTGGTAAGACTGCTCGCGGATCAGTTTTTGAACGTTGAAGTCCTTGGGCTGAGTCGCGCTGAAGTTGGTCAACTCCACATCTTTGATATGGTCGAACGGTATGCCATACACCTTGGGGTCAAGCTCGGACAAGGTACAGAGCAGGGTAGGGCCATCGGCCTGGTTCAAGATACCGAGCGGATTGATACGGTCATAGCAGAGCCACACGGTGCGCTCTTTGATGACACGCTGGATCTCGGCGCTGAACTTGCGGCCTCGCCAGAGGGCATCGCGGATCAGGGTGCTGCGGCGAATTTCCGGGTTACCGGCGAATGGACGCGGTGACTGATGCACGCTCTCGAGCCAGCGTTCGGCCAGTTCACTCTGACTGTCGCGGATAACCTGGCTGGCCTTGTCGATCAGCGGGTTCAATTCCGTCAGGACGCTCGCCGGCAGTAGCTGGCTGGCCTGGTCGCTCCAGGTTTTGAGGGCGACGGCGAGGGAGAGCGGCATGATATTGGCAAAGTCGTTGAGGCCATGGCGCTCGAAACACCAGCCGTGAGGCTTGCTGCGCTCATCAGAGGTCAAGTCAAACAACCCCATGCCAGACATCTCTTCCAGGTCCCGTTGCACGGTCCGCAGACTGACATGTATGCCTTCTTCTTCCAACTTAACTTGCAGTTGGCTGGCGGTCAGTTTGTAAGGGCGGTGCGGGATGCAACGCGCCAAGGTCAGTTGTCGTAACAGCTTCTTGCTCATGGTGCTTGCCTTCACTGGATTAGCGTTGAGTCTATCCTAGTCAGTGGTTGCGACAATCTATGTCGCAAGTTTTGCTGCGACAAGTGTCGCCATTTTCATACAGCCAGAGTTAAGTTGTTGATTATGAATGGTTAATTGAGTTTAAGTTGCTGTTATTACTTCAAAATTAGTTGGTGGTGAGGGGAGAGACTGGGTCATTTACCGGCCGTACTTGAGGGCATGAGGGTAAACCGGGCGTTGAGATCTCAACTATGGGGGAGCAAAGGCGCGGAAAATCTGGTTAGGCGGGGACTGTCAAAGAAAGGGGGAGGCCGATGCCTCCCCTATTGTCAGGCGAACCAGGCCCAGGGCGACTTGCTGACGGCGACCCCGATGATGTAATTGAACACCAACAGGGCGGCGATGCCCGCGATCACCTTCTGTTTGCGGTCGGGGCGCTTGAGTGCCATCACGCCGAGGCCAATATAGACCACCAGCGCAATCAGCTTGGCCAGCAACCAAGGTTGGGAACCCGGGCTCATCTGCAGGGTGACGGCCAGCATGATGCCGGCCAGCAGCAACAGGGTGTCGTTGAGATGAGGCACTATCTTGAGCCAGCGCTGTTGCAGGCGAGGGCTCTCGTTGATGGCGAGGGCCCAGCGATAGATGAACAGCAGTATGCTGACGATGGCGAGGGTCATGTGCAGGTGTTTGAGCAGGGGATAATAGGCAATCATTTTGCTTCCTTGTCTTGGTTGGGGAGGCCGCTATCCCAGTTATGGGCATGGACATGCTCCTGACCCTGCTGATCGTCTCGCAACAGATCCGAGAGTATGTCCCTGTATTGCAGGCTCTTGTTGATATAGGTGTGTTCGTCATCCAGATAATTTATCTGTTCGCGCAGCAGCCAGTTGTCATGACGCTTGAACATCTGGCCGGCACGCCAGGCCTGATTGGCACGAAATCCCAGGTTAGTGAGGGCTTCCACTCCAAGATCCACCGCCGACCCCAGGGTCTCACGAAACACGCCATCGACACCCAGGCGCAATATGTTGTGGGCATGGGGTCTGTCCTGGGCGCGCGCCAGTATCTTAAGGTGCGGGAAGTGTTTCTTCACCATCTCGATGACGGTCAGCGAGGTGACGGGGTCATTGATGGAGAGCACCAGCAGCTTGGCCTTGTGCGCCCCGGCGGCATGGAGCAGATCGATGCGGCTGGCGTCGCCATAGAACACCTGATAGCCAAACTTGCGCAGCGTCTCTATCTGGCTGGCATCCTGCTCCAGGATGGTGGTGCCTATACCATGTCCATGCAGCAGACGGCCCACTATCTGACCGAAGCGGCCAAAACCGGCAATGATCACCGGATTGTCCAGGGCCTGGGGCTGTTCATGTTCAGGGAGTTCCGGCTGGCTGCGATAATCGAACCAGGGCTGGATCACCTTGTCGTTGAGGATCAGCAGCAGCGGGGTGAGTGCCATGGAGAGCGCCACCACCAGCGTCAGCAGGCCTATCATGGGTTCCGGCAAGACCCGGTTCTGGCTGGCGAAAGAGAACAGCACAAAGGCGAATTCCCCTCCCTGAGCCAGGGCGAGGGAGAAGGTCCAGCGTTGGCTGGGGGATACCCGTAGCACCAGGCCAATCGCCATCAACACCAGCCACTTGAGTGTCATCAGACCTATCACCAGGGTCGGGATCAGTACCGGGTGCTCGGCGAAGAGCCCGAAGTTGATACCGGCGCCCACCGACATGAAGAAGAGCCCGAGCAGCAATCCTTTGAAGGGATCAATGTCCGCCTCCAGCTCATGGCGATACTCACTATCCGCCAGCACCACTCCCGCGAGGAAGGAACCGAGAGCGGGGGAGAGACCAACCGACTCCATCAGCACGGCGATACCGATGACCAGCAACAGGGCGGCGGCGACGAAGATCTCCCGCATGTGCGACTGGGCAATGGCCCGAAACACAGGGCGCATCAGGTAGCGGCCACCGAAAATGATGCCCGCGATGGCGGCGGCGACCAGCAGGCCGTGTTGCCAGCCTGCCAGCTCACTCTGATCACTCTGGGCCACGGGCGCCATGGCGAGCAGGGGCAGCAGCGCCAGTATGGGGATGACGGCGATATCCTGGAACAGGAGCACGGCGAAGGCGGAACGACCGCTCTCGCTCTGCATCTGTTTGCGCTCCTGCAGGCTTTGCAGGACGATGGCGGTGGAGGAGAGTGCCAGGATGAGCCCAATGGCCACCCCTTGCTGCCAGGGCAGTCCCATGAGGCAGGCAAAGCCAGTCAGGGCGGCGGTTGACAGTGCGACCTGGAGGCCGCCTGTGCCCAGTATGGGGCCCTTTAGCTGCCAAAGCAGGGCGGGCTTGAGTTCCAGGCCCACCAGAAACAGCATCAGGACTACCCCGAACTCGGCGAAGTGCATCACATCCTGACGCTCCCCGACCAGACCGAGCAGGAAGGGACCTATCACTATGCCCGCCAGCAGGTAACCGAGCACTGAGCCCAGCCCCCAGCGTTTGGCCAGCGGCACGGCGATCACCGCCGCCGAGAGGTAAATAAAGGCGTCAAACAGAATGCCGTGTCCCATCAGATAACCTCCAGCAGATCGCGCAGATAGTCGACCCCGTCCAGCTGGGTCGGGCTGAGCCGTTCGTCGCGCAAGGCGAGCAGCAGCTGGCGATATTCATGGCCGCAGCGGCGCAGCGCCTCGGGGTCATTGAGTTTGTGGAAGGAGTGCAACACAAAGGGCGGCAGCCACTGCATGCCGCACAACCGGGCCGTCTGGCTGAAGGGGCGCAGGAAGTCGATCAGCGGGCTCTTGTTGTAACCCTCCTGGCAATAGGACTCTGGAGCCCCTCCGGTGGTGATGGCGCTCAACCACTGCTTGCCCCCCAGACCGTTGCCATCCGGGCCATAGGCATACCCGTACTCGAGTACCAGATCCAGCCACTCCTTCATGATGGCGGGGCAGGAGTACCAGTAGAGCGGGTGCTGGAAGACGATGATATCGTGCTGCGCGAGCAGGGCCTGCTCCTGTTTCACATCGATGAACAGGTCGGGATAGTGCTGATAGAGGTCGTGAATGGTCACGCCCTCCAGATCCAAGATGGCTTGCAGCAGCTCGCGATTGGCTTTGGATCGCTGCAGGGCGGGGTGAGAGAAGATCACCAGAATGCGTTTCATAGGGTCATGACCTGGGGCATGGAGTTAGCTGGAAACTTATCAAGAAGCGGGCCCTGCGGCCAGCTCGGGGATCAATGCGGACAGGGCCGGGCTCAGGGTCTGACGTGCCGGATAACAGAGCCCGATACGGCGAAACATCCGCGGCCCGGCGAGGGGAACTGCGCGCAGGGCCGGCTCTTCCTCGATCAGGCCATCGGGCAGGAAGCTGATGCCTGCCCCGGCCAGAACCAGGGCCATCACCAGCCCCTTGCTCTGCGCCTTGGCGACCAGGTTGAGGGTGATCCTGTCGCAGGCGAGTAGCCCCAGGGTCTGCTGATGGGCCTCGCAGGGTGGGCACTCGATGAAGTCATGGGCCTGCAGCTCATGGAGCTCGACCCGTTCGCGCAGGGCCAGGGGGTGGTCGATGGGCACGCACAATACATAGTCCTCTTCCCAGAGCGGCAGGAAGATTTCGTCCTCCCGGCGCAGCACATCCAGGGTCAAGCGGCAGTCGGCTGGCGTCTCAGGGTCTGACAGGGTCAGGTCCAGGGAGGGCAGATGCCGCTGGATCCGTTGCAGCAGGGTAGCGAGACGGCGTTTGCTCAGATCCGGCATCACGGCGAGGTTGAGGCGGGCCCGGCTCGCCTTCTGGCGAAACAGATCGGGCAGGCGGCGCGCCTCTTCAACCAGTTTCACCGCATGGGGGTAGAGATAGTGGGCAGGGGGCAGGGCCTCGACCCCTCTCTTGCCGCGCAGGAACAAGGTGTCTCCCAGGCTCTCCTCCAGCTGGCGCAGGCCTGCGGAGAGGGAGGGCTGGCTGACATGGCAGCGTTCGGCGGCGGCCGTGATGTTCTTCTGCTCATAGATGGCGATGAAAAACCGCAGCAGTCTCAGGTCCAACATGGCATTACCATAGTTATTTCAGATGATAACCAGCGGAAATCTATATTTATCGCTGATAGATAGCGCGACTATAGTGATTGGACTCGGTGCTGACCAGCCCCTCTCTTCCATCAAGGTAAGGAAAATACCATGTCCAACTCCCTTGTCGTCGTGACCGGTGCCTCCGCAGGCATAGGTGCCGCCATTGCCCGCGCCTTCTCGGCGGCCGGTCATCCCTTGTTGCTGCTGGCCCGCCGGGTCGAGCCCATGGTGGCGCTCGATTTACCCGATTGCCTCTGCCTCTCCCTCGATGTGACGGACAGTGCCGCATTTAAAGCCGCCATCGTTCAGGCCGAGGCGCGCTTCGGCCCGGTGGGCTGTCTGGTCAACAATGCTGGCGTCATGCTGCTCGGCCAGGCCGATGCCCAGGATCCCGCCGAGTGGCAGCAGATGCTCAACATCAATGTGATGGGGGTGCTCAATGGCATTCATGCGGTGCTGGCCGGGATGAAGGCGCGGCGCAGTGGCACCATCATCAACATCAGTTCGATTGCGGGACGCAAGACCTTCCCCAACCATGCAGCCTATTGCGCCACCAAGTTTGCGGTACATGCCCTGACCGAAAATATCCGCGAAGAGGTGGCCGATCTGGGGGTGCGCCTGGTGACCATAGCGCCGGGGGCGGTCGAGACCGAGCTGCTCAGCCACACCACGGATGAAGACATCAAGGCCGGTTATCACGGCTGGAAGGAGAGCATGGGTGGCGTCATATCCCCCGAGGTGATCGCCGAGGCCGTGCTCTATGCCTGGCGTCAGCCCGCCGGTGTCTGCGTGCGCGAGATAGTGCTGGCCGCCACCCGTCAGCAGCCTTGAGTGGTGCGAAGGGCCAGCTGCCTCGCAGTGACCGACAGGCACCGCTCGTCGAGCAAGCGGATCGGCCATCAAGCTGATCCCGATCAAGGGTTGCCCCGCCGGCACCCTTGACCTTACCCCAGGGGGGCGGGTTAGCATGAGGGCCTGTTTTCCCAGAGCGTACCTTGACCCGCACCATGCTGCTGACCCCTCGCCAATTCGACCATGCCCGCCGCTGGCTGCCCCTCTGGGGTCTGCTGCTGGTGTTGATGTCGTTTGGCAGCCGGGCCGCCGCGGATCTCTGTACCCTGACGCCCCATTGCAGTGAAGCCGAGCGCAGCCTGGAGAAAGCCATGCCCTGCGGCAGCTTCACCGCCGTACTGGCCATGAGCCTGGTCAGTAGCGACAGCCTGACCCTGGCCGAGTTGAGTCCGGCCGACCCCGAATTCATTGCGCCTTCCCTTTATATGCCTTCGCCGCCGCTGGCGCGACTCGAACGCCCACCTCGCACTGCGACCTGATGATGGTTAACCCCAGCCGGGGTCCTTTGTTTCCATTCAGCTGAAATAACATCAGTCGAGGTCGTTATGTCTACACACAAGATCCCAGCCCTGTGGTTGGCGCTGATGGCGGGTCTCACCAGCCTGTCTACCCTGGCCGCCGAGCAGATGACGGTCTACAAGTCCCAGTATTGCGGCTGCTGCGAGCAGTGGGTCAAGCACATGCAGGAGAGTGGTTTCGAGCTCAAGGTGGTCGACACCGAGCAGCTAGCCCCCCTCAAGCAGCAACATGGGGTGACGCCGCAGCTGGCCTCCTGCCATACCGCCCTGGTGGGTGGATATGTGGTGGAAGGTCATGTGCCGGCCGCCGACGTGCAGCGCATGCTGGAACAGAAACCGGCCATCCGGGGATTGGCTGTCCCTGGCATGCCGCAGAGTGCCCCCGGCATGGATATCCCGGGTCAGCCTTATCAGGTGCTGGCCATCGATGAGGCGGGTCAGACCGCACTCTGGGCCAGCTACCCGGGCTAATGGCTCTGGGTGAGGATTTCCCCCATGTGAGGCACACCTGAGCGAATCTTGCCTCACCCAGGAGCTGGATCAGGCCGTTCTCTTCGCAGAACGGCCTTTTTCATGGGTGCCTCTTGCAACCGGGCGTCACAAGGGGCAGATTGATGACCGATTAAGGGGGCGTCAGTCCCCCGTGTTAACCCTTAAATAAATCGCAAAGGATGCGACATGTTCAGCTTTTCTCGCTGCCTCCTGTTGCTGTCTGCGCTGGCCGCAGGCACAGCTTCATATGCCAATGATGAGTCCCCCATGCCGATGAAAGACGCGCCGATGACAGATGCCGCCCCCCAGCCGCCTCTGGCTGCCAAACACCCCAAGATCCTCAAGAAGCACGGGCAGAGCCGCACCGATAACTACTATTGGCTGCGCGATGACGATCGCAAGGATCCGGCCGTGCTGGCCTATCTCAATGCCGAGAATGCCTATACGGCGGCGCGGCTGGCGCCGAGTGCCCCCCTGCGGGCCCAGCTCTACCAGGAGATGGTGGCGCGTATTCCCCAGCAGGATGCCTCTGTTCCCTATGTCAAGAATGGCTATCGCTATCAGACTCGCTATGAGCCGGGCAAGGAGTACGGCATCTATACCCGTCAGGGAGTGGAGAAGGGGGAGACGGTGACCCTGCTCGACAGCAATGAGCGCGCCGAGGGCCATGATTTCTACGAGTTGGGGGCCCTGGAAGTGAGTCAGGATAATCGCTGGCTGGCGGTGGCGGAAGATTACCTCTCCCGTCGCCAATATCAGGTGCAGTTCCTGGATTTGAACAGTGGTCAGTGGGCCAGCGACAAGCTGGACAACACCTCGGGCAACATCGTCTGGGCCGCGGACAACAAGACGCTCTTCTATGTGCGCAAGCACCCGCAGACCCTGCTGCCCTATCAGGTTTACCGCCACACCCTGGGCTCGGATCCTGCCAAGGATCAGCTGGTCTATGAGGAGAAGGATGACACCTTCTATGTCAGCATCGGGGCCACCACCTCGGAAGATTTTATCGTCATCTCTCTGTCCAGCACCACCACGGACGAGGCCTGGCTCATCGATGCCGAGCATCCGCAGCAGGCGCCACGGCTCTTCCTCAAGCGCCAGCCGGATCATGAATACACGCTGGATCATTACCGGGGCCGCTTCTATGTGCGCTCCAACAAGGACGGCAAGAACTTCGGCCTCTACGAAACCAAGGAGAGCCCGGTCGATCGCTGGCGTCCCGTGGTGGCACCGCAAGCGGACGTGCTGCTCGAGGGTTATGCCCTGTTCAAGCAGTGGCTGGTGGTGGAGGAGCGTAGCCAGGGGCTGACCCGACTGCGTCAGATCAACTGGCAGAGCGGCGAGCAGAAGGAGATCAGCTTCGACGATCCCGCCTATGTCACCGGCCTCTCTTACAATCCGGAGCCGGACACCGAACTGCTGCGTTACGGCTACAGCTCCATGACCACGCCGACCTCCACCTATGAGCTGGATATGGCGAGCGGTAAACGCACCCTGCTCAAGCAGCAGGCGGTGGCGGGCTTCAAGGCCGAGCGTTACCAGAGCGAGCGGCTCTGGGTGCAGGCCAGGGACGGCGTCAAGGTACCTGTCTCCCTGGTCTATCGCACGGATCTGTTCAAGGCGGGCAAGGCCCCCTTGCTGGTCTACGGCTACGGCTCCTATGGCGCCAGCATGGATCCCGATTTCAGCTCGGCGCGGCTCTCTTTGCTGGATCGCGGTTTCGTCTACGCCATCGCCCATGTGCGGGGCGGTGAGGAGCTGGGCCGCCAGTGGTACGAGGATGGCAAGCTGCTCAACAAACAGAACAGCTTCCACGACTTCATCGATGTCACCAAGGCGCTGGTGGAGCAGGGTTATGGTGCCAAGGATCAGGTCTACGCCATGGGCGGCAGCGCAGGCGGCTTGCTGATGGGGGCCGTCATCAATCAGGCGCCCGAGCTCTACCACGGTGTGGTGGCCCAGGTGCCCTTCGTCGATGTGGTGACCACCATGCTCGACGAATCCATCCCGCTCACCACCGGGGAGTATGACGAGTGGGGCAACCCCAACAAGAAGCGTTACTACGACTACATGCTCGACTACAGCCCCTACGATCAGGTCAAGGCGCAGGCCTATCCCAACCTGCTGGTTACCACGGGTCTGCACGACTCCCAGGTACAGTACTGGGAGCCCGCCAAGTGGGTGGCCAAGCTGCGGGAAATGAAGACGGACCATAACGAGTTGCTGCTCCATACCGACATGGAGGCGGGCCATGGTGGAAAATCCGGTCGTTTCAAAGCCTATGAGGACATCGCCCTGGAGTTTGCCTTCCTGCTGCAACTGTCTCAGCCGGAAACCGTCAAGCCGGGCTAAGGGATAGCCAGTCGCGGCCCTATTGGGTCGGGCCGCGACAGTTGTTAATTTTTATGACTCATGGGAATCCCAAGTTCGCTACTGAGCGAGAGAATAGGATGACTTCTGTCATAAATTACGCTATTTCTAGCGCCATTTTTACACTCCTGTTTGATTTATGTTGACGGTGTGTGGTTAAAATCTGAGTGCGTTATTTTTGATTTGCTTGATAAATCAGGTAAATCGTCTTCGGTCGGCAGGATGCTGGCGTCTATTCGCAGGGTTGCGACAATCTTGGTGCTGCCATGCCTGGCAGACGCCATCTCCTAATCGGGGTCGAGACGGACCAGCCTGGTGCTGAGGGCCGCTCCTTTGATTTCACCCGGGAGTCGGGTGATGTAAAAACCAATGAAAAAAAGGATGGAAAACATGAAAGGATTATCCTTGGCGTGCGCCATGTCCGCCGTGCTGGCTGCTGCCTCTTTCGGTGGTGCCGTGCAAGCGCAAGAGCGTTTCGTGACCATAGGCACCGGCGGCCAGACCGGCGTCTACTATGTGGCGGGCCAGTCAATCTGCCGCTTCCTGAACCGCGGCGCCGCCGAGCACAATATCAAGTGCAACGCCCCGGCCAGCGGCGGCGGTGTCGCTAACGTCAACGGTATTCGCAGCGGTGAGTTCAACTTCGGCATCATGCAGTCTGATCACCAGTACAAGGCGATGAAAGGTCTGCCCCCCTTCCAGGCCGAAGGTGCCATGGATGACATCCGCGCCGTCTTCTCCCTGCAGAGCGAAGTGTTCACCATTCTCGCCCGCCGTGACGCCAAGATTGCCAGCTTCGACGATCTGAAAGGCAAGCGCGTCAACATCGGCAACCCGGGCTCCGGCCAGCGTGACACCATGGAAGAGATCATGGCCGTCAAGGGCTGGGACAAGTCTGCCTTCAGCCTGGTCTCCGAGTTGAAACCCGCCGAGCAAGCCTCTGCCCTTGGCGACAACAACATCGACGCCATGAGCTACTTCGTGGGCCACCCGAACGGTGCCATCCAGGAAGCGACCACCACCACCGATGCCGTCCTGGTGCCGGTGACCGGCGCTGACATCGACAAGCTGCTGGCCGAGAAGAGCTACTACACCAAGGCCGAGATCCCCGGTGGTCTCTACAAGGGCAACGACAAGCCGACCCCGTCCATCGGTGGCAAGGCCGTGCTCTCTACCAGTGCCAAGGCCGATCCTGAAGTGGTCTACCAGCTGGTCAAGTCCGTGTTTGACAACCTGGACCGCTTCAAGCGCCTGCACCCGGCTTTTGCCGACCTGAACGAGAAAGACATGATCAAGGTCGGTCTGTCTGCTCCGCTGCATGAAGGCGCAGTTCGCTATTACAAAGAGCGTGGCTGGCTGTAATTGCGGTGATTAGGGACCCTGCCGGGTCACTGTAGTTGTACATCGACACTCGTCAGCGCCTGGTTTACCAGCGGGCTGACGAGTGTTGCTCTTGTTGTAACCCTTGGCAAAAACACACCCTATGCAAGAAAAACAACTCTCTACCGAAGAACTCATCGCCCAGGACGTAGGGGCTCGTCTGCCCATAGGTCCCATGGGCTGGCTCATCACTACCCTGGCCCTGGCCTGGTCGCTGTTCCAGCTCTGGATAGCGTCCCCCTTGCCTTTTCTGGTCGGCTTCGGCGTCCTGAATGACACCGAGACTCGCGCCATTCACCTGACGTTTGCACTGCTGCTGGCCTATCTGGTGTTTCCGGCTTTTCGCAGCTCCCCCAGAGAGAGAGTGCCGGTCGCGGACATAGTGCTTGGTATCATTGCCGCCTGCGCCGCCTCCTACCTGTTTGTGATGTATCAGGACCTGGCCCAGCGCCCCGGCAATCTCACCACGGCAGATCTGATCACCGCCTGTATCGGCATTCCGCTCTTGCTGGAAGCCGCTCGCCGCGCCCTGGGCCCGGCTCTGGCCGTGATTGCGCTGGTCTTCCTGATTTACAGCCTGGCCGGCCCCTATATGCCGGGCTTGCTTGCCCACCGCGGGGTCAGCTTCACCGCCCTGGCCAACCACCAGTGGATCACCACTGAGGGGGTATTCGGCATCGCCCTGGGTGTCTCCACCAGTTTCGTGTTCCTGTTCGTGTTGTTCGGTGCCCTGCTCGAGCGAGCCGGTGCCGGTCACTATTTCATCCAGCTCGCCTTCAGCATGCTCGGCCACCTGCGCGGCGGCCCCGCCAAGGCGGCGGTGGTTGCCTCGGGCCTGACCGGGCTCATCTCCGGCTCCTCCATCGCCAACGTGGTCACCACCGGCACCTTCACCATCCCCATGATGAAGCGAGTCGGCTTCAGTGCGGAGAAGGCGGGGGCCGTGGAGGTCGCTTCCTCGGTCAATGGCCAGATCATGCCGCCCGTGATGGGGGCCGCGGCCTTCCTCATGGTCGAGTACGTAGGCATTCCTTATGTGGAGATCATCAAGCACGCCTTTCTGCCGGCAGCCATCTCCTACATAGCGCTGCTCTACATCGTGCATCTGGAAGCGCTCAAGCTGGGCATGGAGCCTATCGGTGGCCAGCAGCCCAAGACCTGGTTGCGTCGCCTGACCGGTTTTGCCTTTGGCACCGTCCTGATCAGCGGCTTGTCGCTCGCGGTCTACTATGGTCTGGGCTGGCTCAAACCTGCCCTGGGTGACTATGCCCTCGAGGGGGTCAGTCTGCTGCTGGCACTGGCCTATGTGGGTCTGCTCAAGATTGCCGCCAGCAATGAACCCCTGCCGGCCGAAGATCCGGACAAACCCCTGACCGAACTGCCCCAGACCCGCGCCGTGCTGCTCTCCGGCCTGCACTTCCTGCTGCCCGTGGTGGTGCTGGTGTGGTGTCTGATGATAGAGCGGCTCTCGCCGGGTCTGTCCGCCTTCTGGGGCACCGTCATGCTGGTGATCATACTGCTCACCCAGCGGCCACTGCTCAACTGGCTGCGCACCGATGGCAAGCATGACTACGGCAGCGTCCGGGACGGGGTCGTGGATCTGCGGGAGGGGCTGATCGCCGGTGCCCGCAACATGATTGGCATCGGCATCGCGACGGCGACGGCCGGCATCATAGTGGGTGCCGTCTCCCAGACCGGGGTTGGCCTGGTACTGGCGGATCTGGTGGAGGTGCTCTCCATGGGCAACCTGCTGCTGATGCTGATCCTGACCGCCGTGCTCAGCCTGATCCTCGGCATGGGGCTGCCGACCACCGCCAACTACATAGTGGTCTCGAGCCTGCTGGCCCCCGTGGTGGTGACGCTCGGGCAGCAGAACGGCCTGATAGTGCCGCTCATCGCTGTGCACCTGTTCGTGTTCTATTTCGGCATCATGGCGGACGTGACCCCGCCGGTGGGGCTGGCCTCCTTCGCGGCGGCGGCCGTCTCCAAGGGCGATCCCATCAAGACCGGGATCACCGCCTTTTACTACAGCCTGCGCACCGCGGCGCTGCCCTTCCTGTTTATCTTCAACACGGATCTGCTGCTGATCGATGTTGACTTCAGCCACGGGGTGCTGATCTTCGTGGTGGCGACCATCGCCATGCTCATCTTCGCCGCGGCGACCCAGGGTTACTTCTTGGTCAAGAGCCGCTGGTACGAGAGCCTGGCCCTGCTGCTGGTTGCCTTTACCCTGTTCCGCCCCGGCTTCTGGATGGACATGGTGCATAACCCCTACCGTGATACGCCGCCGGCCCAGCTGACCCAGACCCTGGGTGACGTGGCGGCCGAAAGCACACTGCGGCTGCGTATCGCCGGGGAAGATGCGGTCGGCAAGCACAGAGAGTACAGCCTGCTGCTGGGGGTGCCGCAGGGCGCCACCGGCGAGGAGCGCCTGGCCAAGCTGGGGCTGAGTCTCTATGAGCAGGACGGCAAGACGCTGATCGACAACGTGGCCTTCGGCAGCCCGGCGGCCGATGCCAATCTGCAGTTTGATCAGCAGATAGTCGCCGTCAGTGCACCGACCGAAGGCTGGCGCAAGGAGCTGATGTGGCTGCCAGGTTTCCTGCTGTTTGGCCTGATAGTGATGCTGCAACGCAGACGGCAAAAGGCCGCCTGAACAAGGCAGCAACTCCCATCATGATAACGGCGCTTCGGCGCCGTTTTTTTATGGGGCATGGCGCTGTGGCCGTGGCGACAAGGGGGTGGCGGGGAGCGGGGGCCCGAGGGGGTGAATGAGGGACTGCGAAGGTGAGGGCCCGAGTGATTTGCCAGAAAAGACAAGGCGCCCGCGGGCGCCTTGTCGCATTCATCTCCTGGGCTCTCCAGGACAGGGCAGGAACATCAGTCCTGCAGCTCCCGGCTCTGCATTGAGCTCAGGGTCTGCTGCTCGGTCAGAGTCAGGCCGAGCTGCTCACAGGCTTGCTCGAAGCTGATGCCGAGGTGGCACATCATGATATCGATGGCGGGCAGATAGTTTTTCATTGGCTCTTCCATGGTGTTCCTCCAGAGACACCCTTATGCCTGATCGGCAGGGGAGAGGGCAATTAGACTTTAGGCGTAGCCAGCTCATTCGTGTCTCACCCCTGCCCCCGAGAGCGGGAATTTGCTACCCTAGCGCGGCACTGGGTCTTCACTTCGCCAGGCAAGCATCGTCATGGGGAAGAGGTATCCGGCATGTGGTTGAGTGTGTTGATCATCGCGTCCGCCTGGTGGCATATCAAGGCCGCCTACGGCACAGATACCCGTCAGTTCTACCTGAGCAAGCCGCTGACCATGCTGTTGATCGTGGCCCTGGCGTTCGGTTATCACGGGGACGATCAAAATGGCTCCCACGCCTGGATCCTGCTCGGCCTCTGTCTCTCCCTGCTTGGCGACGTCATGCTGATGTTGCCGGTCGATCGTTTCTTGCAGGGGTTGGCGGCATTTCTTGTCGCACACCTCTGTTACATCGTCGGGCTGGCTCAGGGGCCACTGGTGCTCAACCTGGTGGATGGCCTGCTGCTGATCCTGGTGGCCGGGCTCTATTTCGGCTTGCTGCGCCCTCACCTCGGGTCGATGCGCTGGCCTATGCTCTGCTACACCCTGATGATGATAGGTCTGGTCTGGGTCGCGGCCGCCGCCTGGCGCGCCTCTCTCACGGCGGGCAGTGCCGCCGCTTTGGTCGGCGCACTCTTGTTCCTCTGCTCCGATGCTCTGCTGGCTCTCAACCGCTTCCGCCGCCCCTTCCCCCATGCCAGTGCCTGGGTGATGAGCAGCTATTTTGCCGCCCAGTTCCTGATTGCCGCTTCTCTGGCGAGTTAAGCCAGCCATCCACGCATTATCACAGCACATAGCAGAAGGGGCCCCAAGGGCCCCTCTGTCGTTAATGCACGGCGGTGTATCGCCTGTGCAGGCTTCAGGCTCTCTCTTCTCGTCAATGCGCCTCCAGGGGTTCGGCGTCGCTCGCCCTGGGGGCGGGGGATTTGAGGAACAAGACGAGGGCGCTGGCGATGAGCAGGAAGATGCCCATCACATAGAACACCTTGTTGTAGGCCATGATGGCAGCATCCCGCTCTATGGTGCCCGCCAGTCTGGCCTGGGCCTGCTGATAGGCGATGGCGGGGTCGCTGCCCTGGGCCTGCATGGCGCTGGCCAGGTTCATCAGATAGGCCTGCCCCTCGATGCTGCTGGCGGCCAGGGTGCTGGTGATCTGGCTGACATGCACACGGGTGTCGTTGTCGAGCAGGGTGGCGATGATGGCGATGCCGAAGGCGCCCCCCAGGTTGCGCAGCACGTTGAGCAGGGTGGAGGAGGAGGGGATCTCATCCTGGGTCAGGCTGGCGGTGGCGATCAGGGAGAGGGGCACCATGACGAAAGGCTGCCCCAGCGCCCGCACAATCAAGGACTGGATCAGCTGGGGCCCGGCGTAGTCGGCGCTCATGTTGACGTTCATGAAGCAACTCAGACCGAAGATGAGGAAGCCAAAGCTGACCAGATAGCGCGGATCTATCTTCTGGATGAGCTTGGGTACCAGGGGCAGCACCAGCAGCTGGGGCAGCCCCATCCACATCAGTACCTCGCCAATCTCCAGGGCATTGTAATTGTGGATCTGGGCCATATAGAGCGGCAGCACATAGATGGATCCCATCAGCGCCATGCCCAGCACCAGATAGGCGAAGCAGGCCAGGGCGAAGCGCGGGTTGTGCAGCAGCCGCAGGTTGACCAGAGGGTGGCGGCGCAGCAGCTGACTCATCACGAAGAAGATCAGCGCCACCACGGAGATGAGGGTGAGCTTGACGATGAAGCTAGAGCCGAACCAGTCCTCCCTGTTGCCCTCTTCCAATACCACTTCCAGCAGGCCGAGTCCCACAGCCATGGTGGCTATGCCCACCAGATCGACCTGACGCATGATGGTCCAGTCGATGGCTTTTCTGTCCAGACCATGGGCCAGCATGGCCATCACCAGCAAACCGGGCGGCACGTTGAGGTAGAAGATGTAGTGCCAGGAGAGCTGCTCGGTCAGCCAGCCCCCCAGGGTCGGGCCTATGGCGGGGGCGAAGGTGGCACAGAGGCCAAACAGCGCCATGCCGGTGGCCCGCTTGTGCAGCGGCAGCAGGCTGATGATCAGCGAGAAGGCCATGGGAATGAGGGCGCCGCCGGTGAAGCCCTGCATGGCGCGAAACACTATCATGCTGGTGAGGTTCCAGCTGAACGAGCAGAGCACGGAGGAGAAGATGAAGGCCCCGGTGGTCCACAGCAGATAGCGGCGCACACTCAGGCCGCGGCTGAGCCAGCCGCTGAGCGGTATGGCGATCATCTCCGCCACCAGATAGGAGGTAGAGATCCAGGAACTCTCGCTCAGGGTGGCCGAGAGGGCCCCCTGAATGTCCTTGAGGGAGGCATTGGTGATCTGGATATCGAGGATGGCCATGAAGGCGCCAATGAGGCCCCCCATGACGGCGATCCAGTTGCGACGCGGTACGGCTTCCATCAATGGGCGGCCAGCTGGGACTCGGTGTCACCGGTGCTGCGGGTATCCACTATCACCTCGGTGGAGAGACCGGGCAGCAGCTTGCCGGTCAGGGCACCCGGCGCCGGGATGCGGATCTTGACCGGCACCCGCTGCACTATCTTGGTGAAGTTGCCGGTGGCGTTCTCCGGCGGCAGCAGGGCGAACTTGGCCCCGGTGGCCGGGGAGAGGCTGTCGATGATCCCCTCGACCGGCTGGTCCGGATAGGCATCGAGGATCAGTTCCACCTTCTGGCCAGGCACCATGTTGGCGAGCTGGGTCTCCTTGAAGTTGGCTTCGACCCAGACTCCGCTCAGGGGCACCAGGCTGGCTATCTGCATGCCGGACTGAACATAGAGCCCCTCGCGCAGACTGCGCTTGCCGATGACCCCGTCGGCGGGGGCCTTGATCTCGGTGTAACTCAGATTCAACTCGGCCTTGGCGAGCTGAGCCAGGCTGAGATCGATCAGCGCCTGCCTCTGATCACGCTCTGAGGTGAGCACGGCCAGGCGATCCCGCGCCGCTTGTACCCCGGCTTCGGCATCCTGCTGCTGGGCCTGGCTGACCTGCAAGTTGGCGCGCACTTCATCCAGATTGTCCTGGGAGCTGTAGTGGGCCGTGTTGAGCCGACCAATTCGACTGACCTGTTGCCGGGCCCGCACCACCTCGGCCCTGGATTCGTTCACCTTGGCTTCGGCCTGGCGGATCACGCTGTGCTGCTGGATGAGGTTGGCTTCCAGATTGGCGGCATCCGCCCGGTTGAGGGCGACGTTGGCCTCGGCCTCGGCTAACTGGGCGCGGTACTCCCTGTCATCGAGGCGGGCAATCAGCTGGCCCGCCTTGACGGTCTGGTTGTCGGTGACCAGCACCTCGCTGATGTAGCCGGGCAGCTTGGTGGCAATGCCCGTCATCTCGCTCTGCAGATAGGCGTTGTCGGTGCGCTCGAAGTAGCGGGCGTAACCGTACCAATACAGGGCGAACAGCAGGCCAAGGAGCAGCAGCACCATGGCGACCAGCAGGGGGATCTTCTTTTGTTGACTCATGGGGTCTATTCCTGAACTTAAGGTGAACAGGCTAACATCCTGTCACTGTTTCGATTAGTATCGTTCCATGAGAAATACAGTTTCACTGGTGCAACAATGGACTTGAACGCAGCCCTCATTCTGGTGCGGATCGTCGACAAGGGCTCCTTCACCGCGGCCGCGCAAGAGCTGGGCATGACCAAGGCGACCGTCAGTCGTCGCATCGCCGAGCTGGAGCTGCGACTCGGGGTGCGATTGCTCTATCGCTCTACCCGTCAGCTCACCCTGACCGAGGCGGGGGAGGCGTATTACCTGCGCTGCAGCAAGGCGGTGAACGAGCTGGCCCAGGCCGAGCTGATGCTCAGTGCCAGCCAGCAGGCGGTGACGGGAGTGCTCAAGCTGGCGGTGTCCATCGAGACGGGGCAGATGGTGGTGGCCCGCATGGTTGCCCGCTTCCTGCAGGCTTATCCCGCGCTCAAGGTCGAGCTGGAGCTGACCAACCGGGTGGTGGATCCCATCAGTGAGGGGCTGGATGCCGTGGTGCGGGTCGGCGACATGATAGACTCCAACCTGGCGGCTCGCCGGCTGTGGGGCACGGAGCGGATCCTCTGTGCCAGCCCGGACTATCTGGCGAGTCATGGAGCCATTCTGCGGCCCGAGGATCTGGCGAGCCATGAGCGGATCAAGGTCAGCAGCGGATTTCTCACCAACCATTGGAGTTTCGAGCGTGGGGAGGAGGAGGTGCTGGTGGATCCGCCCTCCCGCTTCGTGGTCAACAATATTACCTGTGCCAGGGAGGCGGCCAAGGTGGGGCTCGGTCTGGCCTCTCTGCCCGCCATGCTCTGTCAGGATGAACTGGCGGCTGGCAGTCTGGTGTCGCTGTTGCCCGAGTGGCGCCAACCCAGAGTTTCGCTCTACCTGCTGTTTCCTGAGCGTCAGCTGATGCCGCGCAAGTTGCGCGTCTTCATCGACTTCATGGTGCAACACGGGGAAGAATTCGGTATCGACAAGCTGTTATGAAGGAGCAAGATGGATAACTGGTTCAATCTGTATCGCGCCTCTCACACTCTGGAGGCCCATGCCCTCAAGGGGGCGCTGGAAGTGGAAGGGATCCCGGTCAGGCTCAGCGGTGAGGGGCTGGCCGGGGCCATCGGTGAGCTGCCGGTGGACTTGTTGCAGGTAACCTTGCTGGTGCGCGAGCAGGATCGCAGCCGGGCCGGGCGGGTGATAGAGCGCTACCAGCAGCGGCAGGGCAATGGCTGGCTCTGTGGCCAGTGCGGGGAGGAAAACGAGGCCAACTTCGAGATCTGCTGGCGTTGCCACCATGATCCCCACGATGCCTGACGAGGCATCCATCAATAAACAGGGGCCCTTGATTGGGCCCCTGTTGGTTGATGGCATGCTGGGCCGGGTTCAGCGGGCGCTGAAATCACTCTCTTCCCCGGCCCTGGGATCCTGGTAGATCGCCAGATCCAGCTCATCTTCACGGCGGCCGATCAACACTGAGACCAGCAGATCGCCCGAGACGTTGACCGTGGTACGGGCCATGTCGAGGATGCGATCTATGCCGGCGATCAGCGCCACCCCTTCCAGAGGCAAGCCCACCGCAGTCAGGGTCAGGGTCAGCAGCATCAGACCCGTGCCCGGGGTGCCGGCCGTGCCTATGCTGGCCAGGGTGACGATACTGATAATGATTAGATAGTCGAACAGGTGGAGATCCACCCCAAAGGCCTGGGCGACGAACAGGGCCGTGACCCCCTGATAGAGGGCGGTGCCATCCATGTTGATGGTGGCGCCTATGGGCAGCACCTTGGCGGCGATGCGGGGCGACACCCCCAGCCTGCGCTCGGCACAGCTCTGGCTGATGGGCAGGGTGATCTCGCTCGAACTGCTGGTAAAGGCCACCGCCTGGGCATCGATGATGCTCTTGAAGTAGTGCAGCGGGTTGAGCCGTGCCAGCAGCAGTAACAGGCTGCTGTAGACACCGAGCACATGCAGCAGGCAGCCGAGATAGACGGCGCCAATCACCTTGAACAGGGGCAGCATGATGGCCCCGCCATACTTGCCCGTCATCCAGGCCATCAGGGCACAGACCCCATAAGGGGCGAGGGACATCACCATCTGGGTCAGGGTGAACATGCCATCGGCCAGGGAGGTGAAGGCACGTATGGCCGGACGACCACGGCGACCGCTGGCATTGAGCGCCAGAGCCAGGGCCACCGCGAAGACGATGACCTGCAGTATTTTGCCATCGACGATGGCCTGGATGGGATTGCGCGGCACCAGCTGGGTCAGCGCCGTGGCCAGGGTCAGATCCTGGATCGCCGCTGGCCGCTGGTAGGGGCCCATATCGGCGCCGACTCCGGGTTCGAGCAGCCAGCCCATCATCAGGCCGATACAGATGGCCAGGGCGGTGGAGCAGAGGTAGTAGCCGATGGCGCGCATCCCGACGCGGTCGAGGGTCTGGCCCTTGAGCAGGCCGGTGAGGCCGGCGATGATGGAGCAGAAAATGAGGGGCACCATCAGCATCTGTATGGTGTTGACGAACAGAGTGCCTATGGGTTTGAGCAGCAGTGCTTGCTCACTCCAGCCCAGACCGATGGCGATGCCAGTCAGCATGCCGATCAAGGTCTTCAGCCAGAGGGGGCGGCGGGTCCAGATCCGCCAGGGCTTGAAGGCCCGTCCATGGAACAGCATGACGCCAATGTCCTTATTTTCAGTCGTGGTGGCGAAAAGGGCGCCAGTGTAGCCATCCCCTCATCCGGTTGCCACATTATCGACAAAGAGACCATCGGGGCCAGCCTGACGTGCGGTTAATTGCGCATTTATTGGCATATATCAAGGAGTCCCCGCCTGGGGCAGGTTGTAATGGATGCTTATGAGGGTCATTTGGAGGTGAAAGATGTCCGAGTCTATCCATGGTCATGCGGTGATGGAGATGATGCTGTCCGAGGGGGGGCCGTTCAGCGAAGGGAGCCTCAAGCAGGCAATGGCCAGTCACTTTGGTGTCGATGCCCGTTACCACACGTGCCGCATGAGCGACCTGGATGCCGATGGTCTCATCGCTTTCCTGCGCGAGCGAGGCAAGTTTATCGACAGTGAGCAGGGTTTTCAGACCCGTGCCGACAAGATCTGCCGCCACGGCTAGCAACCCGCTTCGATGATTGCGTGACTGCGAGCCCGCTCATGGGCTCGCAGAGCCCCCCTCCCTTTGCTATATTCGCCCCTCTCTTCGTTCTTGTTCCCCTGGAAGCGCTATGGATACTTTTTCCGCCGCCGTCATGCTGTTTCTGATCATGGATCCCCTCGGCAATCTGCCGGTGTTCCTCTCGATCCTGCGCCATATCGACCCCAAGCGGCGCCGCAAGGTGATGATGCGCGAGCTGCTGTTCTCCCTGGCCATCATGATGGGCTTTCTGTTTGCCGGTCAGCAGATCCTGAGCTTCCTCAATCTGCGTCAGGAGGCGGTGAGCATCGCGGGGGGCATCATCCTCTTCCTCATCGCCATCAAGATGATCTTCCCGGGCCCCGGCGGGGTGACCGGGCTGGCCGCGGGGGAGGAGCCCTTCCTGGTCCCCATGGCGATCCCCATGATTGCGGGGCCATCCATCCTGGCCTCCCTGCTGCTGCTTGCCAACCAGGCGCCGGGTCGCATGACCGACTGGTCGCTGGCGCTGCTGATGGCCTGGGGGGCGAGCGCCGTCATCCTGATGTTCTACGAGGTATTCAACAAGCTGCTGGGTGAGCGAGGACTCACGGCGGTGGAGCGGCTGATGGGCATGCTGCTGGTGATGATCGCGGTGCAGATGCTGCTCGATGGGGTGCATCACTACTTGCTGGTCGTGGGCTAAGGGTGAGCTAAGCCCGGGTACGTCACCCCATGGACGATAGACGGAGCCCGGCCCAGTGCCGGGCTCCTTGTTTGTGGCGGGCTGAGAGGGGCTTGCTCATTATTTGCCAGCGCTCAGGCCGCTTCCTCCGCCAACCCGGCGAGGATCAGCTCGAGCAGGGTCTCCCGCAGCCAGCGATGGCCAGGGTCGGCCTCGTGGCTCTGATGCCAGATCAGCAGATGGGAGATGCTGTCCAGGGCGATGGGCAGCGGCAGCTGGGTCAAGGGGTAGACCTGGGTGGCGTGGCGGGCATAGAGGCGTGACAGGGTCACTATCATGTCCGAGTGCATGCTCATGCGCAGGGCCGCTTCGAAGGAGGGCACCGTGGCCTCTATGCGGCGTTGCAACGCCTGCTCCGCCAGCTTGTGATCCAGCATCCAGCGATCCCGTCCCTCGCAATAGGTTTGCACATGGGGATAGGTGAGGTAGCGGGCCAGATCCCAGTCGGGCTCGGTCAGGGCCTGGTGATCGAGCCGCACCAGGCAGGTGAGGTTGTCGATGGCGAGCAGCCGCTGGCAGATGGTGCCGGGCAGGGTGTCCTGGCGAAAGTCGGAGGTGAGGCAGTTCTCCCGTACCGTGATGGCAAGATCGACCTGGCCCTGACCCATCTCGGTCAGGCTGTGCTCCGTCCACTCCTCGTAGCGCAACCGCACCCTGGGGGCGCGACGCTTGAGCTCGCGCAAGTAGAGAGGTGCAAACAGGGTGAAGGCGCTGTCCATGCTGGCGATGACGAACTCGCGCTCCGAGCTCGAGGGGTCGAACGCGGGCGGTTGCAGCAAGGTGTCCAGACTGAGCAGTATTGGCTGTAACTGTTGCTGCAAGGCCAGGGCGCGCGGCGTGGGCTCAAGACCATAGGCGGATCGGATAAACAGCGGATCGGCGAAGGCGTCCCGCAACCGGCCAAGGGCCTTGCTGACAGCGGATTGGCTGAGGTGCAGGCGACGGGCGGCGCGGCTGCCGTTGCGCTCCTCCAGCAGCACTTGCAAGATGATGAGCAGGTTGAGATCGGTGCGGACCAGCTGTTCCAGAAACATGTGTTATGAATCTCCCTCAATTCTAAGATGAATTTATACCATTTGTATTCATATCTCCATCCCCCTATCCTGAGTCCCGTCTCTGGCCGAAGGCTAGCTGTCACAGGAGGTGACGGTTGAGGGGACGAGTAGCACCAACTTGATACGGCGGCCCTGGGTCGCCGTATTTTTTGGTGGTGTTGCCGCCTTATTTGGCTCACTCTTGATTTCGCCCAACCCGTCATCCCCTCTCGTCTGTTACAACTGACATCCCGATACCTCGGGCTTGAAATCATCTTATTGAAGTAGGAGTGTCATCATGTCGGTAGAAGATAAAGTGCAAGAGACCTGTGACAGCTGCGGCTGTTTTGCCGAGATAGGTACCATCATTGGCGAAGGCGATGATGTGCTGGATCTGGTGATAGCGGCGCCGACCGAGCAGGCTGCTCGTGCCAAGCTGGTCAGCTATGAGACCCTTGCCAGGCAGGTGAGCGAAGCGGCGGACGTGAGCTGCGAGCTGAGCCAGGTGGCTGACGGGGTCGAGCTCAAGGTGCGTCTGCAATTTACCTGCACCGCCGAGAAGCTGATCTTCGAGTTGCGGGCCCGTTCACTCTAGGGTGCCCCTCGATCACGGCAGCGGGATGCTGCCGTGTCGGCCCCTCTGCCCCGGGTCTCGTTCTATCTTTCATCATTATTGGGGCCATCCGGCGTGCACCGGTCAAGGAAGGCGAATAGATGCGGCTATGGTTATGGGCTCTGCTGGCCTGGTTATTCTCTCTCCCCCTGTTGGCGGCGGATCTCAAGCCGCACCTGCTCCCTCAGCCAGGGGATCTCGACAATATCTTGCAGCGCAAGGAGTTGCGGGCCCTGGTGGTCTATGAGCGCGGCTTCTTCTTCTTTGACAAGGGGCTGGAGCGCGGGGTGCTGGTCAATCAGCTGCAAGGCTTCGAACGCTGGCTCAATCAAACCTATCTGGCCAAGGATCCCATCAAGCTCAAGGTGGTCTACGTGCCGGTGCGCCAGGACAAGCTGCTCGATTATCTGGCCGAGGGGCGTGGCGACATGGTGGCGGCCAACCTCACCGTGACCCAGGGGCGCCTGGAACAGGTCAGCTTTACCCAGCCGGTGATAGCGCCCATCGAGGAGTGGGTGGTGAGTCAGAAGGATCTGCCCGCCTTCAACCGCATCACCCAACTCTCCGGCAGACGCATCTGGGTGCGCGAAAGCTCAAGCTATTACGAGAGCCTGCAGCATCTCAATCGTCTGCTGCGGGAGCTGGGCCTGCCCCCCGTCTATATCGAGACAGTGCCCGAATACCTGCAGGATGGCGATCTGCTGGAGATGGTGGCCGCCGGTCTGGTGCCGCTGACGGTGACCGACAGCTTCAAGGGGCGGATCTGGCTCGACATGTTGCCCGGCCTCAAGGCGCACAAGCTGGTGCCCCTGCGTGACAACGGCAAGAGTGCCTGGGCGCTGCCCAAGCACAGCACCGGGCTGCTGGATGCCGCCAACCGCTACCTGGCAAAGACCGACAGCCGGCGCCTCTACAGCGATCTCATGCTGCGGCGCCTGCTGAGTCAGAGCGATCCCATGAGCAACCTGCTTGCCACCGAACGGCTCTCCCGTCTGACCCGCATTCGTACCGTGCTGGAGAAGTATGCCAAGCAGTATCAGCTGGACTGGCTGATGCTGGCGGCGCTGGCCTATAAGGAGTCTGGCCTGGATCCCGGCGCCCGCTCTCCGGGAGGGGCCATAGGCCTGATGCAACTGCGGCCCGTGGCTGGCGCAGAGGTGGGCATCAATGGCGCCAGGCTGGCCACCCTGGAGGGCAATGTGGAGGCAGCCTGCCGTTATCTGCGCTTCCTGCTCGACACCTATTTCCAGGATCCCAAGATAGATGTGCTCAACCGTCACCTGCTGGCGCTGGCCGCCTACAACGCCGGACCTAACCGGTTGCAGAGCTTGCGGGACAAGGCCGCAGGCCAGGGACTGGATCCCGATGTCTGGTTTGGCAACGTCGAACAGCTGGTGGCCAAGGAGGTGGGACAGGGCCCCATCAACTATGTGGGCACCATCTACAAATACTATGTCGCCTACCGGTTCAGCCTGCCCCAGATAGAGGGCAAGGCCGCAGCGATTGAAGCCACCACCGCTCAGCACTGATGCGGGTCTCTCTGAGGTCCGGATCCGGATGGTGGAGGAACCAGGGAGGCAATGGCCATTCAGGCTGATGGCGGGGCGGACAAGCGGGAGGATGTGACGCCTGCTGGCTGAGGTTCATGGGGGCTCCTTATGGCGACCAGTTCTGTCACTATATGGGCCATGACCATGACAAGGCGATGACGAGGGGGCAGGGTGAAGGAAGGGGAATTCGTGCTATTGGCCGAGCCGTCATTGGCCCTGAAACAGCGTCTGGCCCTGATCCGCGCCGCCCGTAGCCGAGTCCAGGCCCAGTATTACAGCTGGGCCGAGGATGGCAGCGGCAAGCTGCTGCTGGCCGAGTTGCTGTGCGCCGCCCGGCGCGGGGTGCGCGTGCAGCTGCTCATCGACGATCTCTACGCCGGGGAGAATCGCTTCCTGGAGATGGTGGCCTGCGAGCCCGGCATCGAGGTGCGGCTGTTCAATCCGTTCTGGTTGAGGGGCTGGCGGCCATTGGCGCTGCTGCTGGAGGCCTGTTTCAGCTTCCGTCGCCTCAACCACCGCATGCACAACAAGCTGCTGCTGGTGGATGGCAATACCGGCATTCTGGGGGGGCGCAACATCGGCGATGCCTACTTCGGCCTGGGCGCCGGCCCCCACTTCCTCGATCTGGACATTGGCTGCCGGGGCCCCCTCTGCCAGTCCCTGGAGCAGGGATTCGATCAGTTCTGGTGTAGCCGCTGGAGCCAACCTGTTCGCCGCTTGCTGCGCCGTCGTCCCGGTCGGATGGTGGCGGGAGTGATCAACGATTTCCTGCTCAGCCTCACCGAGCCCACCGTTGCTGCCATCTACGACCTGCCCGCTGATCTGTTTGAGGCGCCGGCTCCGCTGACCTGGCATCCGGGCCGGGCCGAGGTGCTGTTCGACCGGCCTGGCAAGGGGCTGGTCTCCCGGCCTGGCACGGCCCGCTACCTGTGGCGACGGCTGGGGGAGTGTCAGGGCATGCTGCAACTGGTGAGCCCCTACCTCATCCTGACCCGGGGCCTGCGCCGTGAATTGCAGCGTCTGCGCCGACAGGGGATCGCCATCAGGCTGCTCACCAACTCCCTGGCCAGCACGGACGTGCCCCTGGTGCATGGTGCCTATTATCGCCACAGACCCTGGTTGTTGCGCCAGGGTATCGGACTGGCCGAGCTGTCGGCCAGCAGCGGCCTCAGCCTGCATGCCAAGCTGATCTTGCTGGGGGAGCGGGAGGCCCTGCTCGGCAGCTTCAATCTGGATCCGCGCTCCTTTCACCTCAACACCGAACTGATGCTGCGCCTCAATAGCGGGCCGCTCTGCGCCGAGCTGCAGGCCTGGCTGACCCATTGGCAAGGGGTGACCGCCGAGCCCGATCCCGTCTCCCCCTGGTGGCGGCGCCTGATCGCCCGCCTGAGCCATTGGCTGCCGCTGCGTCCCTGGCTGTAGCGCTTTCGCCCCTCCCTTGTGCGAGATCTCGCAAAGCCTTGTAAGCCATTTGGCGAGGCAGCCAGCAATAACGCCATAGGCTAGATTTCAACCATCTGTTTTTAAACATAAATAAAAATATGGAGCGGATGAGTGTGGGGATATGCGGGGGGGCGGGACGCTGGCGAAACGTTTTTTCGATGACGAACTGAGTAAGATTTCAATCGCAAGGACAAACAGCCCGGTTCGCCGGGTTGTGGAAGAAGAAACGTCAATTCAACCCATGGGATCGCTCCTGTGGGCACTCGTCTCGAGGGAGCGGAAACCCGGGAGTCAGGTGCGTGATTGATGAATTGGATTCCAATATGGAACATGCTATTTGCGAGGGGGTGACATGCAGATGTCGCCCCATTTTTTATGGGACTTTCCCGCCACCGTTGGCCATTGACCCGAGCTGAGCCTCTCGTCGATAGCTGGGGGCAGGCTGCCCGGCAGTCATCCATGCCATGAAAAAGAGCAGGCCCCGTGTTGGGGCCTGCTCTTTTTATTGTCGATTGCGCGCTCAGGTCAGGTTGGCCAGCAGGCGATTCCAGTTGCGGCGACTGACCCGGAAGCCGCCCTTGAGGCTGCGGTATTCGAGCTGCAGCTTGAGGGCATCGTAGCGGACCAGAGCCTTGCGTTTACGCTCTTCGAGCAGGCGCTTGCGGCTGGCGTAGTAGTGCTGCAACTGCTGGCTCAGCTTGTCGTACTCCTCCTGCAGCAGCGTCTGCCACATCTCCATGTCGTCGCGTTTTTGCAGCTTGGCATGGGCGCGTTTGAGCTGCATCTGCAGCCGTGCCTGCTCGATGCGCTCCTCCGGGCAGGTACGCAGATCCCTGGCCAGCCCCAGCCAGGCGGAGCAGCGGATCAACCACTTGGTCGGATCGAACTGCCACCAGTGGATGCCGTTGCGGTAGTCGTTCTCGAACAGGTGGTGGTAGTTGTGATAGCCCTCACCGAAGGTGAAGAAGGCGAGGATGCCGTTGTCGCGGGCGCTGTTGCGATCCGTGAACGGCTGGCTGCCCCAGATGTGGGCCAGGGAGTTGATGAAGAAGGTGGTGTGGTGGGTCATCACCATGCGCAGCACCCCGGCCAGCAACAGCATGCCGAGCAGATCGCCGTGGATAAGCCCCAGCAGCAGCGGGATGCCGATGTTGGTGGCCAGGGTCAGCGCCAGATAGTGTTTGTGCTGCCAGGCAACGACGGGGTTGTTCTGCAGATCCCGCACATTGCTGTAGTCGTGATAGCGATCCCCCTGGTATTCCCGCAGCATCCAGCCGATGTGGGAGTACCAGAAGCCGCGGCTGGCGGAGTAGGGATCCTGATGATCGTCATCTACGTTGCGGTGATGGCGGCGGTGATCCGAGGACCAGTGCAGGGCCGAGTTCTGCAAGGCGAGGGCGCCACCGATGGCGAACAGCCACTGCAGCGCCGGGTGCGCCTTGTAGGTCTTGTGGGACCAGAGTCTGTGATAGCCCGCGGTGATTGAGATGCCGCAATAGCAAAACAGCACCAGGAAGCTGGCCCATTGCCAGCCATCGAAGCCATGGGTCAGACCGTACCAGGGCACGGCAATCAGAGCCGTCAGCCCGGTCAGGGCAAACAGCAGGGTGTTGGAGATGATAATGGGTGGGCGTTCCATTCGGAGTGTCCTTTTCAGCTAACAGCTGTGCGCTATTCTCTGTGCAACCCGGCGGCGGGTCAATGGTAAAAAAGTGACAGCCTGACCCGCCTTCGGGTTATCATTTGGCCTCGATACGTGGAAGGTGACTGTTTTCGTGGGTATTCGCGCAGAGCAAAAAGAAAAGACCCGGCGTACGCTGATCGACGCTGCGTTCAGCCAGCTGTGTGCCAACCGCAGCTTCTCCAACCTGAGTCTGCGAGAAGTCGCGCGGGAGGCAGGCATAGCGCCAACCTCCTTCTATCGTCACTTCCGTGACATGGAAGAGCTGGGGCTGACCCTGGTCGATGAGGGGGGCTTGACCCTGCGCCAACTGATGCGTCAGGCGCGACAACGGATCGCCGGTGGCGGTGGCGTGATCATCACCTCTGTCTCGACCTTCATGGAATTTGTCGAAAACAATCCCAATATCTTCCGATTGCTGCTGCGCGAGCGCTCCGGCACGTCGGCTGCCTTTCGTCAGGCGGTCGCCCGGGAGATACAGCACTTCATCGCCGAGCTGACCGACTATCTGGAAGCCACGTCGGGGGCGCCACGGGAGGAGGCCTATATCCAGGCCGAGGCCATGGTGACCATCGTCTTCAGCGCCGGTGCCGATGCGTTGGATATGAGCAGTGAAGAGTGCCGGGCCCTGGCCGATCGCACCGTGCGCCAGCTGCGGATGATCGCCATGGGCGCCGAGCTACAGCATCAGCGCCGCCGCGAGGCCATGTCTTGAGTCAACCGTCAGGAGCCAACAGGAGTTTCCCCATGCATGACGTCAACACCATTCCCAAACGCCCCCTGCTGCTGGCCCTTCTGGTCGGCATCTGTGGTGACGCCAGCCTCGCTGTGCTGGTATCGGATCCCGTGCCCTTCTCCTTCTTCCCCATCATCGCCTTCCTGCTGGCGGCCCATCAGCTCTATCGCTGCTATGTGAGCGAACCCATGGAAGGCAATACGCCGGTCTGCGTCTGGCTCAGCTTCTTTATCGGCGGTTTTGGTCATGCGGCGCTGCAAAAAGTGCAGTACCCCGAGCTTGGCAGCAACTTCTTCTCGCTGATCATGATGCTGCTGTTGCTGGCCGCGCTCTCCATCAAGCTGGGTCTCAGCGTCGGTAAAAAAGAGAAGGCCTGACAAGCAGGCCTTCCAGACAAGATTGATGACCGGGGCAACCCGGTTTTTTTATGACTGCGGTTTGCTGCCCGCCTCCACAATGGCCTTGAGCCGGGCGCGGGTGTCGCGCATGCCGAAGACGCCGAAGATCAGCACCTGCACAAATTCACCGTTGGTCACGAAGAAGTGGGGCTTGCAGGCGGCGCGGATCATGCTGGCCTGTACCCAGTGCATCAGCGCCACTATGACGCCGCAGATAGGCAAGAAGCTGCTCAGCTTGCCGGGCAGGGTCACCACCAGACTGACGATGACTCCGAACCAGAAGAAGAGGGTGAGGCCCATGGCCAGCAGATTAAGCAGACGTCCCATCGTATAACTCCCTTGAATAGCACCAATATCGAACAGATCTTACGCAGAGGCGGCCCAGTGGTTCAACCATAGTCACTCGCGCCAAATGAGACACCGTTTAGGCAGAGGCCGCCGGGGTGCTCCTTGCATAGAGCTGATAGCAGACCTGACCGGCCTGCTTGTCCTTGAGACATTGCCAGTTGCCGGGCAGCACCAGATCGTCGAACTCCTTCTCCCGCTCCAGATAGATGAGCGCATCCGCTGCCAGCCAACCCCGTTGTTCCAGCAGCTCGCACACTTGCGGCAGCAGCTCACGGCGAAAGGGCGGATCGAGAAACACCAGATTGAAAGGGGTGACGGGGCCTTGCAGCCAGTGGATGGCGTCGGACTGGATCACCGCACCCTGGCTGCTGCCCAGCGCCGCCAGGTTCTTCTTGAGCTGATCGGCGGCACCCTTGTCCATCTCGACCAGCGTGACCTGCTCGGCGTAGCGCGACAGCGCCTCCAGGCCCAGACCCCCGCTACCGGCGAACAGGTCGAGACAGCGGCTGCCGCGGACATGGGCGGCCAACCAGTTGAAGATGGTCTCCTTGACTCTGTCCGTGGTGGGTCTGAGTCCCTCCACATCCTGCACCGGCAGCTTGCGACCACGCCATTGGCCACTGATGATACGGACAAAGCCGGATTTACCCTTGGCTCCCGGGCGCTGGGCCGGGCTGTTTTGACTGGATTTCACTCTGGGCATCGCGTTTCGTCGTCAGAAAATAAAGTGATAGTATAAGGCGGTTCATTTTTATGCCGACCCACCGAGGGACGGCTATCTTAGCAGTCAGCCAACGAAGTGAGTATTTTTAAAAATGGCAAAAGGTTTGTTTTCCTGGCTGGGGTTCGGCCGCAAGAAAGAAGAGGCTGAGGTTGTCCAACCACAGACACCCCAATCCGAGACTGTCAGCACCCAAGATGGCGTCAGCGCCACGTCTTCCCCATCGACCGACGTCATCTCCGCTGAGTCCGGCGAGACTTCCCTGCCGCACGCAGACCCCCTGCTCGATCCTTTGGCTGAGGATCTCAACACAGCGCCCCTGGTGATCGAAGAGTGCGCCAGCTCCCTGGAGCCCGTCATCGTCAATCCTGAGCTGCTGAGCCCGGAGGAAGACGCGGCCAAGGTTGCCGCCGAGCAAGAAGCTGCTCGCATTGCCGCCGAGCAGGAAGCTGCTCGCATTGCCGCCGAGCAGGAAGTCGCTCGCGTTGTCGCCGAGCAGGAAGCTGCCCGCGTTGCCGCCGAGCAGGAAGCTGCCCGCATTGGCGCCGAGCAGGAAGCTGCCCGGGTTGCCGCCGAGCAGGAAGCTGCCCGGGTTGCTGCCGAGCAGGAGGCCGCTCGCATTGCCGCCGAGCAGGAAGCTGCTCGCATTGCCGCCGAGCAGGAGGCTGCCCGGGTTGCCGCCGAGCAGGAAGTCGCTCGCGTTGTCGCCGAGCAGGAGGCTGCCCGGGTTGCCGCCGAGCAGGAGGCTGCCCGGGTTGCCGCCGAGCAGGAAGCTGCCCGGGTTACTGCCGAGCAGGAAATCGCCCGGGTTGTCGCCGAGCAGGAGGCTGCCCGCATTGCCGCCGAGCAGGAGGCTGCCCGGGTTGCTGCCGAGCAGGAAGTCGCTCGCGTTGTCGCCGAGCAGGAAGTTGCCCGCATTGCCGCCGAGCAGGAGGCTGCCCGCGTTGCCGCCGAGCAGGAGGCTGCCCGGGTTGCCGCCGAGCAGGAGGCTGCCCGCGTTGCCGCCGAGCAGGAAGCTGCCGCCCTGGCCGCGCTCCCTCTGGCGGCGGATGTGGCCGATGATACTCAGGCCAAGCCGCAGCGGGAGGGCTTCTTTGCCCGTCTCAAGCGCAGCCTGGTGCGTACCAGGGAGAACATAGGCTCTGGTTTCTTCAGCCTGTTCAGTGGCAAGCAGATAGATGATGAGCTGTTCGAGGAGCTGGAGACCCAGTTGCTTACCGCGGATCTCGGGGTCGATACCACTACCCGCATCATCAACAGCCTGACCCAGCACGCCAGCCGCAAGCAGCTCAAGGATGGCGAAGCCCTCTATGGCCTGCTCAAGCAGGACATGGGCGAGATGCTGGCCAAGGTCGAGCAGCCCCTGGTGATCGATACCAGCAAGAAGCCTTATGTGATCCTCATGGTGGGCGTGAATGGGGTGGGCAAGACCACCACCATCGGCAAGCTTGCCAAGCAGCTGCAAGCCGAGGGCAAGAGCGTCATGCTGGCCGCCGGTGATACCTTCCGCGCCGCCGCCGTCGAGCAGTTGCAGGTGTGGGGCCAGCGCAACAACCTGCCGGTCATCGCCCAGCACACCGGCGCAGACTCTGCCTCCGTCATCTATGATGCCATCGAGGCCGCCCGTTCCCGTGGCGCCGATGTGTTGATCGCCGACACCGCCGGTCGCCTGCAGAACAAGAGCAACCTGATGGAGGAGCTCAAGAAGGTGGTGCGGGTCATGAAGAAGCTCGACGAGGAGGCCCCTCACGAGATCATGCTGACCCTGGACGCGGGCACGGGCCAGAACGCCCTGAGCCAGGCCAAGCTGTTCAAAGAGGCGGTGGGTTTGACCGGTATCACCCTCACCAAGCTCGATGGTACCGCCAAGGGTGGCGTCATCTTCGCGGTGGCGGACAAGTTCCAGATCCCTATCCGTTTCATCGGAGTGGGTGAGGGGATAGACGATCTGCGTCCCTTCGTTGCCAATGACTTCATCGAGGCGCTGTTTAGCCGCGACGAATAAGCAAGCCGGGCCGCCTTGGGCGGCCTCTTGCTCTCTCCAGTGCCCCGCAGAAGGGGCCCGTTCAGCTTCAGGGGCCAGAGATGATTCGTTTTGATCAGGTCAGCAAGGTATACAGCGGTGGCCATCAGGCGCTGCAGAAGGTGAACTTTCACCTGCGCAAGGGGGAGATGGGCTTTCTGACCGGTCACTCCGGGGCAGGCAAGAGCACCTTGCTCAAACTCATCAGCGTGATGGAGCGGCCCACAGATGGCCGCGTCTTCTTTCATGGGGAGGATGTGAGCCGGATCCAGCGCCGCCAGATCCCCTATGTGCGCCGTCAAATAGGCATGATCTTCCAGGATCACCGACTGCTGATGGACAGAACCGTGTTCGACAACGTGGCGCTGCCGCTGGTGATCGATGGCTACAGCCATGGGGACATCAACAAGCGGGTCGCGGCGGCCCTGGACAAGGTGGGGCTGCTCGGCAAGGAGCGCTACCAGCCGCGCATGCTCTCCGGGGGGGAGCAGCAACGGGTCGGTATCGCTCGCGCCATCGTCAACAAACCACCGCTGCTGCTGGCCGATGAACCGACCGGCAACCTGGATCCGCAACTCTCCATGGACATCATGCGCCTGTTCGAGGAGTTCAACAGCTTCGGGGTCTCTGTGCTCATCGCCACCCATGATCTCGGGCTCATCGCCCGCATGCGTTATCGCACCTTCACGCTCAAGGCGGGACGAATGCACTCCCAGCAGGAGGATTACTGATGGCTATCGTGCGTCACAAGCAGCCCCTGCTGCGCCGCTTCGTCATGTATTGGGTCGATCACCTGCGCCAGGCGTTCGCGAGTCTGGGCGAGCTGTGGCGTAACCCGCTCGCCTCCCTGATGACCCTGGCCGTGCTTGGTGTGAGCCTGGCGCTGCCCTCCTGCTTCCATGTGCTGCTCAAGAATGCCGAGCTGGTGGAGGGCAATTGGCAGAACAGCTCGCAGATCTCCCTTTACCTGCGCAAAGAGTTGCCGGAGCAGAACATTCAGGAGCTCAAGCAGCGCATTCAGCTCTACCCCGAGGTGGAGTCGGTGACCTACATGAACCGGGATGAGGCGCTCAAGGAGTTTCGCGAGATCTCGGGCTTTGGCGATGCCCTCGACTATCTGGACAGCAACCCGCTGCCACCTGTCTTGAGCGTGATCCCGGATCCGCGCTGGCAGAACCCGGACGGGGCGGCCGAGCTGCTCGCCAAGCTGGAGAATGAACCCGGTATCGAACAGGGCAAGCTGGACTTGCAGTGGCTGACCCGCTTGCAGGGCATCATGAACCTGCTGCGCCACACCATCACCGGCATTGCGGTGCTGCTGCTCTCCGCCGTGCTGCTCATCGTCGGCAACACCTTGCGGTTGAATATCCTCAACCAGCGATCCGAGATCGAAGTGCTCAAGCTGGTGGGGGCGACCGATGCCTTCATCCACAGACCCTTCCTCTATACCGGCATCTGGTACGGCGTCATCGGCGGCATGCTGGCCTGGTGGCTGACCGAGGTGATGGTGATCTGGAGCGAGGGGGTGGTCAAGGAGCTGGCCGGTCTCTACAACAGCCATTTCCGCCTGGTCGGCATGGGCGGGGTAGACGGTATCAACCTGATACTGCTCGGGGCACTGCTTGGACTCATCGCTTCCTGGTTTTCGGTCCACCGTCACATTCGTGATATCGAGCCTTCTTGACCCATTTTTAGACAAGACTCGCTGGATTTTGCGAGCTGGATCAAGTAAAAAAGTGACCCTTTCTGGCACAGGAGGCGTTCAGCGAGTAATCTGGACGTCAATGATCGCCAGGATCTTCTCAAGATCCGTGGAACCTTTTTGACGTGACGCAGTCTTAAAATCGAACTTATACGGGTGTGGCGTAAGACCCCCGCTCGTCAGACTTGGCAAGCATGTGAAGGTTGCGAGCTCCGCAACAATGGACTTAGCATGCTACTTTTCGGGGGTCCTTCACTGTGACCCCCTTTTTTTGGCTGTTCATTTTTGATTCATCCCGCATTCCTAATATGTGTCGGGTTCTGACTTGGTTCAGTACTTGATTCAGGCCGCAGAATAGTCGTCGCTTTCTAGACAGCCTCGGTGAGGATGCTAGACTGGCGCGACTGAAGAGTAAGAGGTAAAAGATGGGAACTTCATTGCAACGCACTATGGCCCTTATCCCCCAAGGCAGTCTGGAAGGTTATGTCCAGGCCGTTAACGCTATCCCCGTGCTCAGCGCGGAAGAGGAGCGTGAGCTGGCGATGCGGTTGCAGCAGGGTGGCGATCTCGAGGCTGCCCGTCAGCTGGTCATGTCGCATCTGCGCTTTGTTGTTCACGTTGCCAAGAGTTATGCCGGCTACGGTCTGCCCCAGGCAGACCTGGTACAGGAAGGCAACATTGGCCTGATGAAGGCGGTCAAGCGCTTCGACCCCAGTGTCGGCGTGCGCCTGGTCTCTTTCGCCGTGCATTGGATCAAGGCCGAAATTCACGAATACGTGCTGCGTAACTGGCGCATGGTCAAGGTGGCCACCACCAAGGCCCAGCGCAAGCTGTTCTTCAACCTGCGCAAATCCAAGAAGCGTCTGGGCTGGTTCAGTCATGATGAGGCGCGGGTTGTCGCCGATGAGCTGGGTGTCTCGGTCAGCGACGTGACCGAGATGGAAGCGCGCATGAGCAACTACGATCAGGCGTTTGACCTGGTCGGTGACGAAGATGACGAAGCTGGCTTCGCCCCCGTTCACTATCTGGAAGACAAGTCCTCCGACTTGGCCGCGACCATAGAGAACGACAACTGGGACAAACATGCCACCCGTCGTCTGAGTGCGGCCATGGCGACCCTGGACGAGCGTAGCCAGCACATCATTCGTGCACGCTGGCTGGATGATGACAACAAGACCACGCTGCAGGAGCTGGCCGACAGCTATGGTGTTTCCGCCGAGCGGATCCGCCAGCTTGAGAAGAACGCCCTCAAGAAGCTGAAAGACGCCATGGATGCCTGATGGAATTCGCCGAACGGATCCGTCAGATTGAGAAAAATGCTCTCAAGAAGCTGAAAGACGCCATGGATGCCTGATGGCATTCGCCGAGCGGATCCGTCAGCTTGAGAAGAACGACCTCAAGAAGCTGAAAGACGCCATGGTGGCGTGATGCTTCATCGACAAAACAGGGCCTGATGGCCCTGTTTTTGTTTCGAGAGCATCTGGTCGGCCTTGCCTTGGTTACCCTTGTGTATGTTATGTTGCCGCCACTGCCACAGTAGGGAGAGCAGATAGTGAAACTGTTGAACGACCTGTTTACCAACAACCGCGAGTGGGCGGAGCGGATCAAGGCCGAGGATCCGAATTTCTTCGCTACCCTCTCCGCCCAGCAGGCCCCCGAATACCTCTGGATCGGTTGCTCCGACAGCCGGGTACCCGCCAACCAGCTGATGGGACTGCTGCCAGGAGACGTCTTCGTCCACCGCAACGTCGCCAACCTGGTGGTGCACACCGACTTCAACTGCCTCTCGGTGCTGCAATATGCGGTCGAGGTGCTCAAGGTGAAGCACATCATCATCTGCGGCCACTATGGCTGCGGCGGCGTCAAGGCGGCGATGCAGAACCAGGAGCTGGGGCTCATCGACAACTGGCTGCGCAACATCAAAGACGTCTACTTCAAGTACGGCGAAGAGCTCGAGGCCATCGAGGATGAGCACGAGCGGTTCGACTACCTGTGCGAGCTGAACGTGGCCGAGCAGGTTGCCAACGTCTGCTACACCACCATCATCCAGAACGCCTGGCGCAAGGGTCAGGAGCTGGCGGTGCATGGCTGGATCTACGGCATCAAGGATGGTCTGCTGCACGATCTCGATCTCTGCATCAGCGGGCCGGATCAGATCCCCGATGTCTATCGCGCCTGGCCGGACAAGCGTCCGCCCCATCGCCGTCGCTGAGGACGCTGCCGTTGGCCCCCGCGCTCTATTTGCAGATCAAGCAACACGTGCTCGACGGCATTCGCTCGCGCCACTACGAGGCGGGAGACAGGATCCCGACCGAGGCCGCCCTGTGCGAGCAGTTTGCCGTGAGCCGGATGACGGTCAACAAGGCGCTGCGCGAACTGGTGGCCGAGGGTTGGCTCAACCGCACCGCAGGCTCCGGCAGCTTCGTGGCAGACAGGCGCACCGAGTCGACCCTGCTCGCCATTCGCAACATAGCGGATGAGATAGCGGAGCAGGGTGCCGAGTACAGCGCCAGGGTGATCCGCCTCGAACGTCAGGCCGCCGATGAGAAGGTGGCGGTGCAGCTGGGTCTGCGAGTCGGTGCCCCCATTTTTCACAGCCTGATCGTCCATCAGGCCGATGGGGAGCCGCTGCAGCTTGAGGAGCGTTTCGTCGATGCCCGGCAATTGCCCGGTTACGGGGATCAGGACTTCACGCGCCAGACCCCGAACCGTTACCTGATGGAGGTCTGCCCGCTCTCCGAGATGGAGCACGTGGTCGAGGCGGTGTTGCCGAGTGCGGGGGAGGCGGGGCTCTTGCAGATCCGGGTCGATATTCCCTGTCTGCTGCTCCACAGGCGTACCTGGTCGGAAGGGGCACTGGTCTCCTACGCCCGGTTGCTGTCGCCGGGATCCCGTTACAAGCTGAGATCCCAGACCCGCATGTCCTGAGCCCAAGGCTCGACAACAAGGCCCCTCGTGGGCCCTTGTTGTTTTTGGCCTGGGATCCTGCCGGGATCCAACGGGGATCCCAATGTTTCAACCCTGTTAATTTTTTGTTTTGTCCTTCTCGGTGAACTGGTGTAGATATGTATATACATTTAAGGTCGTCCACGCAGACGACCCACCAGGGTGAGTCAACACTGAGTCAAGACAACAGGGAGAGACAAGATGGAAAGGGAACAGGTCATGGCACCCAGCACGGGGGCCGGTGCGGCCCTCAAGCTGATCATCACCGCTATCATCGGCATCGGCAGCTTCTTCGTGCCCTTCGAGCTGGGGGGCAAGAGCACCATATTGGTGGATCATCTGGCGAGTCAGCTCGTGGCGCAGCGCACCCTGGCGGTCAGCCTGGTGATGGCGCTTATCCTCTACGGTGCCTGCGCGCCTCTGTTTAATGGCAGCTGGCGTGCCCGTCCCATCGACAGGGTGCTGACCGTCTTCAAGCTGCTTGGATTGGGACTGGCGGTGGTCTACCTGACCGGGGTGGGCCCGGCCTGGCTGATGACCCCGGATCGTCTGCCCTTCCTGTTCGACAAGCTGGCGATGACGGTGGGATTGATCGTCCCCATCGGTGCCCTGGCGCTCACCTTCCTGCTTGGCTTCGGTCTGCTGGAGCTGATTGGCGTCCTGATGCAGCCCATCATGCGTCCCCTCTGGCGCACCCCCGGTCACTCCGCCATCGATGCGGTTGCATCCTTCGTCGGCAGTTACTCGGTCGGTCTGCTCATCACCAACCGGGTCTATCTGGCGGGCAAGTACAGCCTGCGCGAAGCGGCCATCATCGCGACCGGCTTCTCGACGGTGTCGGCGGCCTTCATGATCATCGTCGCCAAGACCCTCAACCTGATGCCCTACTGGAACTTCTACTTCTGGTCGACCCTGGTCATCACCTTCCTGATCACCGCCATCACGGCCCGCATTCCCCCCATCTCGCGCCTCGATGATGCCGGTAGCCAGGACGATCCTCTGCCCGTCGGCATGAATCGCTGGCAGGCGGCCATGGCCGCGGGTCTGAACCAGTCCCGGCAAGCGCCAGCCACCTGGCGACAGTTGCTGGATAACCTGCGTGATGGGGTGCAGATGGCGGCGGCCGTGGTGCCCTCCATCCTTTCGGTGGGGCTGATGGGGCTGTTGCTGGCTCAGCACACCCCCTTGTTCGATGTGATCGGCTGGATCTTCCTGCCCATCACCTGGCTGCTCGACATGAATGAACCCATGGTGGCGGCGCGATCCCTGGCTGCTGGGCTGGCGGAGATGTTCCTGCCTGCCATCCTGCTCAAGGATGCGGATCTGCTGGTGCGCTTCGTGGCGGCCGTGGTGTCGGTCAGCTCAGTGCTCTTCCTGTCTGCCTCCATCCCTTGCATCCTCGCCACCAAGATCCCGCTCGGGGTGGGTCAGTTGCTGGCGATCTGGCTCATTCGTACCTTGCTGGGCCTGCTGCTGGCCGGGGGCGTGGGCCATCTGGCCATCGCCATGGGTTGGCTCGCCTGATTTTAATTGTATATACATATCTGTGTGATATCAGCCCACCCTCAGGTGGGCTTTTTCATGGCTATACTCAAGTAAATCCACTGTTATCAAGATGTGATCTCGTCGCTGTATTTTCTGTTAGAGATCGGCTATAACGTATTGTATATACATTTGTGGGGGCGATATGAACAAGGAACTGTTGAACTGCGAGCGGGTCTGGCTCAACGTATTACCAGCCACCATGCGGCCCGATCTGGCCGATTATGGCCTGCTGGAGCCTCATGCCATCGGCGTGCGGGATGGCGTCATCCAGGCGCTGGTGCCCATGCATGAACTCAAGGGCAGTTTCCCCGCTCACTGGCAGGACATGAAGGGCAAGCTGGTGACGCCGGGCCTCATCGATTGCCATACCCACCTGGTGTTCGCCGGCAGCCGGGCCGAAGAGTTCGAACAGCGCCTCAAAGGGGTGCCCTATGCCGAGATCGCCAAGCGTGGCGGCGGTATCCTCTCCACCGTCAAGGCGACCCGTGCCGCTAGCGAGGATCAGCTCTACGATCTCGCCCTGCCACGGGTGAAGGCGCTGATGCGTGAAGGGGTGACCACGGTCGAGATCAAATCCGGCTATGGCCTGACTCTGGTGGATGAACTCAAGATGCTGCGAGTCGCCCGCCGCCTCGGTCAGTCTCTGCCTATCCGGGTCAAGACCACACTGCTGGCGGCCCATGCCGTGCCCCCCGAATGCAAGGATGATCCGGACTCCTGGGTCGAGACCATCTGCCAGGAGATCATTCCGGCCGCCGCCGAGGCCGGACTGGCCGATGCGGTGGATGTGTTCTGCGAGCACATCGGCTTCTCCCTGGCCCAGACCGAGCAGGTCTACCTCGCCGCCGCCCAGTATGGCCTGCCGGTGAAGGGGCACATGGATCAGCTCTCCAACCTGGGGGGCAGCACCCTGGCCGCCAACTTCGGCGCCCTGTCGGTGGATCATCTCGAATATCTGGATGCCGACGGCATCCATGCCCTGGCCCACCGTGGTGTGGTCGCCACCCTGCTGCCGACTGCTTTCTACTTCCTCAAGGAGACCAAGCTGCCGCCGGTCGAGGCGCTGCGCCGGGCCCATGTGCCCATGGCGGTCTCCTCCGACATCAATCCGGGTACGGCTCCGATTGTTTCCCTGCGCATGGCCATGAACATGGCCTGCACCCTGTTTGGCCTGACCCCCCCCGAGGCCCTGGCCGGAGTGACCCGTCACGCCGCCCGTGCCCTGGGGGAGCAGGAGCGGCTCGGTCAGTTGCGGGTCGGCATGCTGGCGGACTTCGTGGTCTGGAGCTGCACCCATCCCGCCGAGCTCAGTTATCTGGTCGGTGTCGAGCAGCCGGTGTGCCGCGTCGTCAATGGCAAGGAGACTATTCATGGTTGATATGAGCGTCTGGCAGGGTCGTCAGGATCCGGAAGATGGTGAGCTGGCCCTGCGTTGGCACGACCGGGTCCAACCCTGGCAGCCAGGATCCCCCAAGGGCGTCGCGTTGATCGGCTTTGCCTGTGACGAGGGGGTGCGCCGCAACAAGGGCCGCGTCGGCGCCGCCGAGGGGCCCCTGCATATCCGCAAGGCCCTGGCCAATACCGCCTGGCATGGTCGCCGCCCGGCCTGGGATGCGGGGGATGTCGCGTGTCTGGATGGCGAGCTTGAGCTGGCCCACGAGCAGTTGGCCGAACGGGTTGCGGCCTTGCTGGCCGATGGCCAGTTCCCCCTGGTACTGGGCGGCGGGCATGAAGTGGCGTTCGGCAGCTGGAGTGGCCTCAACCGCCATCTGGCTGGCCGTGGCCGCGTCGGCATCATCAACTTCGATGCTCACCTGGACTTGCGCCGCAAGGCGCCTCAGGCGAGCTCAGGCACCCCCTTCTTCCAGATCGCCGAGCAGTGCCAACTGCAGGGCACGGCATTTCGCTATGCCTGCCTGGGGGTGGCCGAGACGGCCAACACCCAGGCGCTGTTCGCCCGCGCCGACGATTTGAATGTCTGGATCGTCAAGGATGAAGAGATGACGGAGCGGGAGCTACCTGGCGTGATCCTGGGCCTGGAGGCCTTTATCGCCGAGGTGGATCACCTCTACCTGACCATAGATCTCGACGTGCTGCCCGCAGGCCAGATGCCTGGGGTCAGTGCCCCGGCCGCCCATGGGGTGGCCCTGAATCTGATAGAACCCCTGATCGCCGAGATCCGTGCCAGCGGCAAGCTGCGTCTCGCCGATCTGGCCGAACTGAACCCGAGTCTGGATAGGGACGGCATCAGCGCCCGTGTGGCCGCCCGTCTCATTCACCAATTAACAAGATAAGCGGGCCGAGCCCCACAGTGAACAAGGAGAGTCAAATGTCTGAGCACAATCAGCAGCAAGAACCGCAGCAGAAGCAGGATCCTCGCCATGATCCCAGCCGCGTCATCCGCGCCGCCCGTGGTACCCAGTTGACCGCCAAGAGCTGGTTGACCGAGGCGCCCCTGCGGATGCTGATGAACAACCTGGATCCGGAAGTGGCCGAGCACCCCCAGTCCCTGGTGGTCTATGGTGGTATCGGCCGCGCCGCCCGCAACTGGGCCTGCTACGACAAGATTGTCGAGGTGCTGACCCGGCTCGAGGACGATCAAACGCTGCTGGTGCAATCGGGCAAGCCGGTCGGGGTGTTCCAGACCCACAAGGATGCGCCCCGGGTGCTGATCGCCAACTCCAACCTGGTGCCACACTGGGCCAACTGGGAGCACTTCAACGAGCTCGATAGGAAGGGGCTCATGATGTACGGCCAGATGACGGCCGGTTCCTGGATCTACATCGGCACCCAGGGGATAGTGCAGGGCACCTACGAGACCTTCTTCGCGGTGGCCAATCAGCACTTCAACGGCGAGCCTGCGGGGCGCTGGATCCTGACCGGTGGTCTGGGTGGCATGGGTGGCGCCCAGCCCCTGGCCGCCACCATGGCCGGCTTCTCGATGATCGCCGTGGAGTGCGACGAGACCCGCATCGATTTCCGCTTGAAGACCCGCTACGTCGACAAGAAGGCCCACAGCCTGGATGAGGCGCTGGCCATGGTCGAGGAAGCCAAGCAGAGCGGCACCGCCGTCTCCGTCGGCCTGCTCGGCAACGCCGCCGATGTGTTCGCCGAGCTGGTGGCCCGTGGTATCACCCCGGATGTGGTGACCGACCAGACCTCGGCCCACGACCCCATCCACGGCTATTTGCCGCAAGGGTGGAGCGTCGCCCAGTGGCGTGAGCTGCAAAAATCCGCCCCCCAGGAGGTGAACCAGGCCGCTCGCCACTCCATGGCCCGTCAGGTGGAAGCCATGCTGACCCTGCAAAGCCGTGGCGCCGCGACTCTCGATTATGGCAACAACATCCGCCAGGTGGCGCTGGATGAAGGGGTATCGAGCGCCTTCGACTTCCCCGGCTTCGTGCCAGCTTACATTCGCCCGTTGTTCTGCCAGGGCATAGGCCCTTTCCGCTGGGTGGCGCTGTCTGGCGATCCGGAGGACATCTACAAAACCGACCAGAAGGTCAAAGAGTTGATCCCGGACGATGCACACCTGCACAACTGGCTCGACATGGCCCGTGAGCGCATCGCCTTCCAGGGCCTGCCGGCGCGGATCTGCTGGGTCGGGGTCAAGGATCGGGTACGGCTCGGCCTGGCCTTCAACGAGATGGTGAAAAATGGTGAGCTGAAAGCCCCCATCGTCATCGGTCGCGATCACCTGGATTCCGGCTCTGTGGCGAGCCCGAACCGCGAGACCGAATCCATGATGGATGGCTCGGACGCCGTCTCCGACTGGCCGCTGCTCAACGCCCTGCTCAACACCGCCGGCGGCGCGACCTGGGTCTCCCTGCACCACGGTGGCGGGGTCGGCATGGGCTTCTCCCAGCACTCCGGGGTGGTCATCGTCTGTGATGGCACGGATGATGCCGCCAAGCGGGTTGGCCGCGTGCTGCGCAACGACCCGGCCACTGGCGTGATGCGTCATGCGGACGCGGGCTACGAGATTGCCATCGATTGTGCCTTCGATGCGAAACTGGATCTGCCCATGCTCGAGTCGCAGGGTTCCCACACTGGTGAGGTGAAATAAGATGTTTGCATTGACTGTGAAACCGGGCGAACTGGATCTCGCCACCCTGCGCCGCGTCAGCCGCGAGCCGGTGTGCCTCTCGTTGGACGAGAGCGCCATTCCTGGCATTCGCGCCTCCGCCGAGGTGGTGACCCGAGTGATAGAGCAAAACCGCGTCGTCTACGGCATCAACACCGGCTTTGGCCTGCTGGCCAATACCCGCATTCCGGTGGAGCAGCTCGACGAGCTGCAACGCTCCATCGTGCTCTCCCATGCCGCCGGTATCGGCACCTACATGGATGACGCCACGGTGCGATTGATGATGGTGCTCAAGGTGAACTCCCTGGCCCGCGGCTTCTCCGGCATCCGGCTGGAGGTGCTCAATGCCCTGATCACCTTGATCAATGCCGAAGTCTATCCTGTGGTGCCCAAAAAAGGCTCCGTCGGCGCCTCCGGCGATCTGGCACCCCTGGCCCACATGAGCTGCTTGCTCATCGGTGAGGGCAAGGCCCGTCACAAGGGTGAGCTGATGGATGCCGCCACGGCCCTGAACATTGCCGGTCTCGAGCCTATTTCATTGGCGCCAAAAGAGGGGCTGGCGCTGCTCAACGGCACCCAGGCCAGCACGGCCTTCGCGCTGGAGGGACTGTTCCACGCCGAGGATCTGTTTGCCGGTGCCATCACTATCGGCGCCATGAGCGTCGAAGCGGCGCTCGGTAGCCGTCGCCCGTTCGATGCCCGCATCCATGCGGTGCGCGGTCAGCGCGGCCAGATCGATGCGGCCAGCTGTTATCGCCAGCTGCTGGTGGATGGCAGCGAGATCGGCATGTCCCATCACAACTGCGAGAAGGTGCAGGATCCTTACTCCCTGCGCTGTCAGCCCCAGGTGATGGGTGCCTGCCTGACCCAGATCCGTCAGGCCGCCGAGGTACTGGTGTGCGAGGCCAATGCGGTCTCCGACAACCCGCTGGTGTTCGCCGAGGATGAGGAGATCCTGTCGGGTGGTAACTTCCACGCAGAACCCGTGGCTTTTGCCGCCGACAACCTGGCGCTGGCCATCGCCGAAATCGGCTCCCTGTCAGAGCGTCGCATGGCGCTGCTGATCGACTCGCGGATGTCGGGCCTGCCTGCCTTCCTGGTCAACAACGGTGGGGTCAACTCCGGCTTCATGATCGCCCAGGTCACCTCGGCGGCGCTCGCCTCCGAGAACAAGAGCCTGGCTCACCCTGCCTCGGTGGACAGCCTGCCCACCTCCGCCAACCAGGAAGATCACGTCTCCATGGCCACCTTCGCCGCGCGACGCCTGACCGACATGGCGGAGAACACCCGCGGCATCCTGGCGGTCGAGCTGCTCGCCGCCGCCCAGGGGCTGGACTTCCGCGCCCCCCTGCGCAGCACAGAGCTCATCGAGCTGGCCAAGGGTCGCCTGCGCAGCCAGGTCAGCTTCTATGACAAGGACAGATACTTCTCGCCGGACATCGAAGCCGCCGCCGCCCTGCTGGGGGCCGCCAGCTACAACGATCTGATCCCGGCCGGTATTTTGCCGAGCCTGTAAGCTGCTATTTCCGCAAGAGAACTTTCGTCAAGAAAGCAAAAAGAGCGCCACCAGGCGCTCTTTTTTCGTCTCAAAAACAGTGCCTGTCAGGAGGGCTCGAACATCAGGAACAGATAGACCACAAAGAGCACCAAGTGAGTGGCACCGTGCAACACATTGGTGCGACCGCTGCTGAAGGTCACTTTGCAGACCATGAGCGTGGTGGCGAGCAGCACCATGTTGGCGCCGGAGAGGCCCAGGCGCACCTCCTGCCCCATCAGGGCGCCGATAAACAGCACGGCGGGTACCGTCAGGGCGATGGTGGCCAGCACGGATCCGAAATAGAGGTTCATGGCGCGTTGCAGCTGGTTGTTGAAGGCCGCCTTGATGGCACCGACCGCCTCGGGGGAGAGCACGATACAGGCGACGATAAAACCGCCCAGTGCGGGCGGAGCCGACATCACCTGTACCCCATGGTTGATGGGAATGGCCAGGGTCTTGGCCAGCAGGATCACCACCACCAGGTAGGCGAGCAGCAGCAGGGTGTGATAGACGTTGCTGCGCAGTATGCCGTGGTGTTCCTCATGATCCTCATGGTCGCTGTCGACGAAGAAGTGGCTATGGCTGCGGGTCTGGATCAGCAGGAAGACGCCGTAGAGCAGGATGGAGATGATGATCAGCATCCAGGACATGGCGCTGGACATGCTGCCTTGGGTGCCGCCTTGGGTGAAGTTGGGCAGCACCAGACAGAGCAGCGCCAGCGGTATGATGGCGACCAGATAGGATTTTACTCCATCCAGATTGAAATTCTGGGTGTGATAGCGCCAGCCGCCAAACAGCAGGGTGAAGCCCACCAGGCCGTTTATCACCAGCATCACCACGGCAAACATGGTGTCGCGGGCCATCACAGGGTTGGGATCGCCGGTCAGCATCACGGAGGAGATCATCACCACTTCCAGAGAGATGACCGACAGGGTCAGGATCAGGGTGCCGAAGGGCTCACCCAGCTTGATGGCCAGGGCATCAGAATGGCGCACGACCGAGAAGATGGCCCAGGTGACGATGGCGAGCAGAGCTAGTGAGACGGGGAGATAGATGGCAAGGGGAGTCGCTTCAGTCAGCAGGTCGCTGCCTAGCGTCTTGAAGAAAACCAGGGTGAGCAGGCCAGCGGGCAGGGCAATCTCTTGTCGGATAAATGACTTCATAGGCGGTAATTCTCATCTCAGGGCGGCGTTTGCCGACGGGGACCAATCCGCCATGGGCCATGGCGGATTGGTCAATGATAAAGGCTGGTGCTTGATTCGGGGAAAATCATTTGGCTGCTATCCATCAGCGGAGAGATGGCACGTGACGATGTGGAGTACCTTCAGACAACCCCTAGTCAGCGTGGCGCTATGACGTGGGGGAGGTTTAAGAAATGCACCGGCTGATGCCGGTGTCAGGTGATAACTAGATCTGTACAGAATGACACTATAAAAAGCGATGTAAAACTTTCTTGAAAAAATATTCATTGATCTGTACCAGAAACAACATTAAATATATTATCTTTCAGGATAGCATCCCAATGCATCCTCTTTATCACACTTTAGCAAGGGAATAAGATCCAAAAGTTTGTTTGTAATTGTTTTTCTGCAAGGGATATTATATTCTTTTTCGGATATGGTTACTATTACACCTGACAGTTCTTCATTTCCTTCGTAGTTACTAAAAATCGAATACTTGTATTTCCCTTTACTGAAAGAAACCTTTCCATACTCAGTCTGGTATCTATAGTAATAATTATGACTGAATCCATTAAACCCATTTCCCAAAGAGTGATAAGAAAGCTCAGCTTTATCACCTTTCGAGAATTCATAGCTCAATCTATTTCCATTCACGAATAATTTAACGTCACCTTTATCAGTCTCACAAGAAAAATACACGTTTTCGCTGCTATACGAAGGAGCTGAAATGAAAAGAAGCAACATGAAAATATAAATATTAGAGCGCATTGTAATTATCCTTCATTCGTTTATCATACCCTTTCTGCCTTGGGCCATTGTACACTAGTGCAAATGCCAACCAATCCTTGGCTCGAATTGCTTTGAGCAATCTATTATCTGCTTTTATAAAACTAACAAAAGCTTTAAGATGATATTTCTCTGAAATACTGAGTGAAATAACAAATTCATTTACGTCTTTATATCCAGCGCTCAAGTGGTTGGAGCCTAATATCTGGAACTTCCCCCAAGATGCTGCTTTTAGTGCAGCATTTTTATCCAATGAGTATGCTAGCATAAGTTTCCTATACTGGACTTTATATGCTCCATATCCTCCCCCCACAGGGTTAGATATTTCAGGGTGAGACTTATCATATTTCCCACTCGTCATATTACTAAATTTATGCCTTTCGAATAAAATAGAAAGCACAGCATCATCCTGATCTGAAAACTTATAATAACTGCCTGTACTACCGGTTTCAGTTAATGCTACTGCTTTTATAGCATTTACCTCACAACCAAGCTCAGAAGCAGCATTGATATAATCTGACTCTTCAACTACTTCACCATTATAGAAAGACAAAAATTCAATTTCGTTTAAAGTGTTACCTATATACGTTTTAGGGTACCCATTTTGGACCTTTATTACTAACGCCATCATTCCGACAGGCGAAAAGTGCCAGATCTCTTTCTCCAGCGTTAACTTAGTTGCACTCTGCATCTATTCCAGGCTGTCGATGCGTTGTTTCTCATGATCAACCAGCTTGTCGAATTCCGGCAGACCCACTTCTGCCATCAATTTATCCAGCCACTGGTAGCTGGGCGAGGCTGATTTCTCGTACCACTCGCTCGGATGTTTGACGATCAGCTTCTGGATAGTCTACGCCTTGGCCTTGTCTTGCAGGATCTTATGGACATCGGCGCTAGTCCATTCTCCCTCGTGCTTGGGATCAATCGCCTTTGCCAGTGTCAGGTGATAACTAGACCTGCACATACCATCAATATGGGAAATTAAATCGGTTATTCCTTATTGCTTCATCATTAACATCCAAAATGGCATTGCTAGGTATATTTTTTTCCCCAAAAGAGTTGCTTGTACATGTTTTGTCATGACCTATTTGTTCGTTTCCTTTTTTTACTGTAAGAAATGCCTTTGCATTCAATGTTTCTTGTGGAATCCCAAACGAATATGCGTAATCGCCACGTTTAAAACCAAGGTACACAGTATAAGTAGCCAAGTCCGTCCAACGTTGGACTCTATTCTCTTTATTGAAATCAATCTCTAGTTCAATATTTCTTGCTGTTCCGAATCTGTAGGATACAACATCGCTATTTCTTTTAGTACAAAACGAAAACAATCTTTTCTTGGGTTCATTTAATTGACATACAGCAATTTCAGTTTCGTCGGAGGAACACAGATTAGCCTCTGTACCATTTACATGCGAAGATAATAATACAGACGATGCAAGTATCAAAATGTGAGTTTTTTTCATTTTAAAATCTTCTCAATTGATTTATATGCTTCTTTTCTTTCAGATAAACCCATATCGCCGCCATTGACTCTTTGGGTTACACCAGGCACATCAGAAAGTCCCTTACCATTATCACGTAAATATACCTTGTACTTTAGCCAGAACCAAAGTGCGCTTCTAATTGCTGTTGACATGGCATTTATTAAAGAAGGATTGTTTACCGTATCTGGTATTGGTCCAGACCAATAGTTGTTATAATCGGTTTTGAATCCATTATATTTTTCATAACCAGTAATCTGAATAAGGCCTCGCCCCCTAAAGTTATAACCATCATCTGGGTGAGATGCTCTATTTCCATTTAGTTTTTGAAAGTGCTTTCTGCCAATAGCATGTTGATCTGCTCTTCGAGTTATTATTCCTTTCGAATTCTTTTCATAACCATCTTCCTCTGATTCTTTCACATGTACTTTGTAGTAGCTACTGAATGAACGAAGTACTGCAGGGGAATACTCCCAACTTTCAGTTTCACCAAGCATATCCTCACCTACTTCGCCTTTAATTTGAGAGAAGAAATGTCTTTGTTTCGTCCTAGTGTTCAGTTCAAACTCATCAAGCCTGCCATTTACTTCATATATCACAGACTCAATGTCACTTTTATTAGCTAATGGGAAAATGGCTTTAAGTTGATCATATGTAATTGCTAAAGCATGTTCATTTTCCATAATAGGAAGCAGTGGGTAGATATGCCACAGATCCGGGCCGAGCTGTAATTTGGCGGCACTCTGCATCCATTCCAAGCTGTCGATGCGTTGTTTCTCATGATCAACCAGCTTGTCGAATTCCGGCAGACCCACTTCCGCCATCAATTTATCCAGCCACTGGTAGCTGGGCGAGGCTGATTTCTCGTACCACTCGCTCGGATGTTTGACGATCAGCTTCTGGATAGTCTCCGCCTTGGCCTTGTCTTGCAGGATCTTATGGACATCGGCGCTAGTCCATTCTCCCTCGCGCTTGGGATCAATCGCCTTTGCCAGTGTCAGGAAAAAGGGGGAGGGGGCCTCAGGAGCCAGGTGGCCGTCCGAGCCGCTGCCATCAACCTGCTGAAAGCCAATTTTGAGCCAGTCATGCTGACTCAGCATCTCCACCTTGCTCTGTTGCACGAATAGCCCTGTCATCACCTCTATCCAGACGATATCGGCATTATCTTTTGCTTGCTTGGGGGAGTCGAGCGGAACCTCCTGACTCAAGGTATCGCTGGGGATGTGCTAAATATGCACAGACATTTCTAATTTTTTGGCACGACGAGCTGTTCGGTATTTTAAATTGAAACACTAAAGGTATCTAATGGCTATACAAATGGAAGTAATTCATTCACACTTGAATAGTGTAACATTTTTGTTGTTTTTTGATGAGAAGTCGGACTCTGACATCCATACATATTTATCTTGCTTCGAATCAAAGAAACCATACCATGATAAATTCATTTCATTTCCATTAACGATCGCCATTGCAATTGGTTTTTGTTTAGAAAAGTCTTGCCACTTTAACATCATTCCTCCTCGTCCTAGATCAAGAGGCTCATTAAGAAAAAATGAAATCTTACTGTCTTCGTTATTATTTGCACTAGCTGAAATAACTATTTGATTGGAATTGACAACTAGTTCTGAATTATTTTTTTTCAATGTAATATAACCTAGCCCTGAGTCACAGTTTATTGCCCATAATTCACCAGCACTGGAACTCAATGTAGTTAGTGTCAATGAAAAAAGAATGAAAACTTTAGAATTCATTTGTCGCTCCTAGTGGGATGTATAAGTCTGATGTTTCATTAAGCTCTTGCTCTAAATATTCATTGAATATTTTTAGTGCTTCATCAATGGTTTTTGATGGCTGACCATAACGTCCAGGGGGTAGACTTGCCCATTCATAGCTTAGCGTATCCAATGCATCTACTATTTTTCCCTGTCTTATTAGATCTAAACATCCAGGTCTCTTTTTCTTGAAGATAATAAGGCAAAAAGTATCTTGAGATAGAGGGGAAAAATCCTGCACACCATATAAACTTCTAGCTTTTACCATGGATGAGTCATCCCACGTATAGCCCATTATCTGATAAGCGCCAGCCGCGCTAGAAACTAATCCCCCGGCTTTTATTTTTATTCTAGGATGGTCAGAAAAATCACGGTTAAAGTCTTTTATAAAAGACTTTCCACTGAAGAGGGTTTCATAACCAATATCTCCGACAGTTCCTTCTCCAACTCGTAGCATTCGCATAAATGCTCTTACCCGCGCATCACCTTGTGTTGGAGTAGATCTCGCATTGAAGTTTATCAACGGATAAATATGCCACAGATCCGGGCCGAGCTTTAATTTGGCGGCACTCTGCATCCATTCCAGGCTGTCGATGCGTTGTTTCTCATGATCAACCAGCTTGTCGAATTCCGGCAGACCCACTTCCGCCATCAATTTATCCAGCCACTGGTAGCTGGGCGAGGCTGATTTCTCGTACCACTCGCTCGGATGTTTGACGATCAGCTTCTGGATAGTCTCCGCCTTGGCCTTGTCTTGCAGGATCTTATGGACATCGGCGCTAGTCCATTCTCCCTCGCGCTTGGGATCAATCGCCTTTGCCAGTGTCAGGAAAAAGGGGGAGGGGGCTTCAGGAGCCAGGTGGCCGTCCGAGCCGCTGCCATCAATCTGCTGAAAGCCAATTTTGAGCCAGTCATGCTGACTCAGCATCTCCACCTTGCTCTGTTGCACGAATAGCCCTGTCATCACCTCTATCCAGTCGATATCGGCATTATCTTTTGCTTGCTTGGGGGAGTCGAGCAGAACTTCCTGACTCAGGGTCTCGGTCGGGGTGAAGCTGACAGCATTGGCTTGCTGCGATTTTTTGGCGAGAGTGAGGCCTGCGGGCACCTTGGCATAACTGGCGCCACCTTTGGTCTGGGCCTTGTTGGCGAGTACATCGGCCAGCTTGGGATCCTGGCTGAAGACTTCCAGATGCAGCTGATGGATGCTCTTTTTTGCATCTCTTTCTACCAGGCTGGTTGGGGTCTCGACCAGACCCAGATAGCCAATGGTGTCACCAGCCGCTATGGGCAGCGGACTGGGCAGCACATAGAGCTCACCCAGGTGGCTGGCCGACTTGTTTTGCACCTTGATATATTCATCTTCGACGCAGACCCAAGCCATGCCGCACAGAGCGGCTGAGCCGCCTTGAATCGCTGGGGTCTCGAAGGAGCAGCGCGCCATCTTGCGTGATTTGCCGTTGCTCTGCTGGAACTCCTGTTGATGCGCATCGAAGCGGATGCGGGTGCCAGCGGGCAGAGAGACGGAGTGTGCCCCTGCCTTGGGCAACTCGCCAGCTTCACCCGGTATGGGATCGGCGCGACCTGCCATGGCGGTGGCCAGCTCGGCCTCCACCTGGTCATAGAGCCAGTTGGGTAGCTGAGGTTTGATGGTTGCCATCGTCTTCTCATCCATGGCAAGCCAGACATTATCACCCTGAGCCGCCAACATCTGCTGACTCTGCCTGCCCGGGCTCAGTACCTTGACCAGGACAAAGTTGTAATCCGTTTTTCCCAGGGTTCCCCGTTTTGTTGGCGTGCCTGCCACCCGTTCGAATTCTGTACCTGCGGGCAGGGTCAGGGAGGGCAGCTGCTCGTCAGACAACAGCTCCTCTGGCGTTGGATGCAGATGAGGCACAGAGTTGCGCACATTACGCCCCACTTTCAGGACCAGCTTGTCCCCTTGCTGATGGTGATCCCAGGGCAACAGATGCATATAGAGGGAGTAAAACGTAAATTCGTTTTTCTCTTTTGTATCAGGGTTGGTTTCACAATAAGCGTGCTCGACCAGACAGAAACAGTTGGAATATTTGAGCGTCTGATCCTGAAAGGTGGAGCTGAGGTAGTCCGGCATCATGCGAAAGGCGACGACCCTGCCATCGGCGATGGATCGCACCGGATGTTTGTCCTTGCACCAGGGCGCCGTCTGTTCACTGATGTGAATGCCGCCATGCCATTTGCTGTGGCCACCCAGCAGATAGTGACCACCCGATTCACCCTTGAGCAGGCCATTGAGCGCCTTGCTATCGGCAAACTCCTTGCCGTCCTGGGTCAGTATGGGAAATGCGTACTTCATGGGGGAAATAATTTAGTGCAGTCTGATTTGTGCGCATTAGGTGGCCATTAAATAGTACGAACCGCTCAATTACTCTCTTACCCAGAACAACATGTCATCTTTGTTGATATGGGTTTGGGAAGGCAACTTCTGCCCTTTGCGTAGTTGCCACTGCTCATCGGTCAGATTGCACCGCCAGTTGCCATCCTGCTCCACCACGGACCCCGGCATGGCAATGGGGTGCTGAGCCACTCGCAGTGCCTGCCATTGTTCTGCAATACCATTCGCTCTGGCATAATCGACCAGATCCTTGGGGTAATAGCGCATCTCCCGATAACTGCTGTCATCCAACTCATAGAGCAGGGTCACGAGCGCCGCTTCAAAAGCCCAATAGCCAAAGTAGATGGCATGTTTTGCCTTGTGCCTATCGTGCCAATAACACTCTTTACACCCCTTGTACCACCCCTTGAGATATTGCTTGATGCTCGCCTGACGCTCAACTCTGGTGGGATTCACACCATCACCCTTGATGGCATCAAACAGCGGGCGATAAACCTCGGGGATATAGGATTCTGGACCACGGGGGAGACCGGGATAGCCCAAGCGAGCCAACAACATGCTCCACAGCGGGTCGTCGTCCCCTTCCGGATTTTTACTGATATAACGCACCAGCTCGGGCAGCATCTCATCCTGCCCATAGAGGATGCTTAATGAAAACATCCAGAGCAGATATTGATAGGCATCTTGCTCCCAGTAATAAAACTGTTCATCTGGAAACTCTTTTTTATGGCGCAGAAACTCTTTAGTGACGACGCTCAGTTGAGCAATAACCTCTTCATGAGAGACTCCACCAGAATAAAGCAAGATTACATGTTCAAGATTATCCATAAACATTCCAGCACTGGCACCAGAGCGAGTAGGTAATCCTGCTGGGTCACTCCAACGTTCATGGTGAGGATCATTTATCCAGCTCCACCACTCTTGGTCAAAATAGAGCGATTCTTTGTAGTCTTCTAGCTGAACCAAGAAGAAATCTTCAGATAACAGTGGATCTCGACGCTGCTCAATAAATGAACTCATTCTCTGCTCCTACTTGACCGGGATAGTACCGATAGCATCGGCATTCTTATTCAACTTGGTGATCTGAATCACCTCACCAGACTCATCGACGATCATTAACCAAGATTCATATTTTTGTTTTCTGATATCCGCCAATACCTTTTTATCTGTTATTTCATCCGGTAACCGTCTTTCTATCCACAAATTGCTCATCTGCTTGCCAGACCCCTTGGTCATCGACAACAGCTGGGTACTCTTGGTGCCATCCTCATCGATATACTCGCCCCCTGCCGTCCGAAACTTGGTCTCGGTCACCACGTAGGGAGGCGGAGGATTGGTGTTCTTGTAGATACCATCGATGCCCCGCCCTCTGGGCTTGTCGTTCAGGCTACGTACCCGGCGATGTTCTGGCAACAGATTCTCGAACTTGTGATTTGCCATCCAGTTGTCGCTGATGATCTCGCCATAAATCCCCTTCTTGGAGCGGCTCAGGATCTTGAGATCCACTTTGACGACATCATCCGGCAGCGGGTGGATAACGGTGCCACCGGGCACGGCCTTGTAACCTGGGGCATGCTTGACCGCCTCTTTCTCCAATCCCGCGGCAATCTCATCGAGGGATTTGAGCACGGGCCCCATGGCCGCAGGCAGCATCTGGCCGGCCTGTGACTGCATCTGCAGCACCATGCGCTGGGATTGCTCAAGCCAGACTTTGACCGAAGTGGGAGCCAACCCCTTGATCTTGCTAATCAAACCAGTGAGAGAGCTGACAGCATCGTTCAAATAGCCTAGCAGCGCACTGACTGATATCTGCCCTCTCAGCCCTCGGATCTGGCCAGCAAACCTTTTTAGCACTGTATCGATGCGTGAGATACCCAGCACTTTCTTGACTTTGGGATCACTGAGAAACGTCAGCACAGGTGCCATTGCGGGTCTGATAGCCTTGGCTGCATCCCCACCCGCCTTACGGACAAACAGGAAGATGATCTTCAACACCCCCTTGAGGGCAGATCCCAGCGATGGGATCAGACCGATCAGGGTAAAACAGAGGAAAACCCACTTCTCTGTCTGCTTGGGATTGCGGGAAATATCCCGTGCATTGGCGATAAGATCGCGGCAATCCAGCACCTGATCGACCACTGGGATCAGACCCAACACCGCATTGGCAGCAATTTGCCCCGCACTTTGGTTGGGGTTGAAATCCCCCTGGAGGGCCTCCCAAATCCACTGCAGGCTGGAAGCAATCCCCTTCTTTACCGCCTCTGCACTTTTTTTGACATAGGCAGCGCCGCCGGACACAGCCTTATCCAGGTGGTCATAGAGCTGCTCAAACAGATCGTTACCGAACATATCAGCCCTCGTCACTCAGACTGTCGAGATGGCCGGTGAGGGCCGAGATGGGCTCACGGGGCAAATCGACAAAGTTGTCCTGCACGTCATAGCTCACAGAAGCAGTACCAGCGGGCACCTCCTCAAGCAGCGCCATACCTTCACCATCCAGAGTGCCCTCCCTCACAGAGCCATCGCTCAACACCGCTTTATAGGGGGTACCTGCCAAGGGCATCAGTTCGGAGTCGAGGTGATAGAACTTCATCCAGTGTTTATGCGGGCTATCCAACATACCCTCAATGCACTTGGGCATCTTGCCCGCCCAGCCAGAACCTGATCCGGGACTGCCACCGGCATTGAGCTTGATGCCGGGGCCTGAGAGGGTCACGCCGCTCGGATCTATTTTGACGAAGCTGCCGCCCCCTTTGAGGGTGATCTCGCTGCCAGCCTCCAGCACCAGCTTGTCGCCGACCTTGATATGTACCTCGGAGCCCGCCTCGACCAGCAGGGATTGCCCCAGCTTCTGATGCATGGAGCCATCCACGCTGAGCGACAGATCTCCCTTGATGTGATCGCGCTTCTCGCCATTCACAGTGAGATGGTCATTGGCCTTGATGCGGGCCACCCGCTCATGGTCGATGTCGCTGTGCTGGTCGTGTTTGATGTGCCAGGTCGCATCGTTCTCTATCAGCACATTGAGGTCTTTCTGACCGTGAATGTAGATCTCCTCCTGCCCGGCCTGATCTTCGAAGCGCAGCTCGTTGAAGCCCTCGCCCTGATGGGTCTCGGTGCGCAGCACGGTGCGGGTCTTGTGGGCAGGCAGCTCGTAGGGGGGCCGGTTGGTGGCGTGAAAGGTGCGGCCAGTGACGATGGGCTGATCCGGGTCCCCTTCCAAAAAGCTGACGATGACTTCGTGGCCGATGCGCGGGATGGCCATGATGCCGTACTGGCCGCCGGCCCAGCCCTGGCTGACCCGCACCCAGCAGGAGCTCATGTCATTGGAGCTGCCATAGCGGTCCCAGGGGAACTGCAATTTCACCCGGCCATGCTGGTCGCAGTAAATCTCCTCGCCTGCCGGGCCCACCACGAAGGCGATTTGCGGGCCATCGACCATGGGCTTGTGGGGGATCTGGGGGCGCCAGCTCTGCTTGGCGCGCACCACGGCAAACTGGTTGTAATAGACGGTGGGCTCGCTGCCACCCTCCTCTTCCAGGGCCTGGGGCTGCTTGCCGGTGTGCTGGATGCTGACCACTTGCCAGTCGTCGTTGAGGGCCGCGTTGGGGTGTTCGCTCAAGGTAAAACGCTGGCCCGGCTGCAGGGCGGCGCAGTTGGATTGGCCGCGGCCGGTCACGGCGTCATTGCGCAGGGCATCGAGCCGGTACTGGCTGAACGCCTTGCCGCTGGGGTCGGCCTTGAAGCGGCCCGGGTAGTCAAAATGCTGATAGGCATCCCGTTGATGGTCGAGGGCGCTGCCCACCGCCTGATGGGAGAGGCCATAGGCCGGGGTCTGGAAGCTGTAATCCTTGAGCTCCACATCGCTGGTGCGCACCGATTCGCGGTAGTGGAACTGGCGCACATAAGAACCCTGCTCCAGGGAGCGGTTGCCGAGATTGAAGAACAGCTCGGGGCCCGCCACAAGGGCGGCGGCATCGTCGGCGAAGACGATGCGGTGCTTGCCCTGCTCAAACTCGTGGAAGTAGAAGATGCCCTCCTCGGCGGCGAGGCGGTTGACGAAGTCGAGGTCGGACTCCCGGTACTGAACGCAATATTCCCGCTGGCCATGGTCATTTTTCAGGGCGAAGGCGTAGTCGGTGATGCCCGCCTCCTGCAGCAAGATGCTGATGATTTCATCGGGTTTTTGCGCCTGGAAGATGCGGGCGTTGCGGCGAAGGCCAAGGCGCCACAGGGCCGGTTTGACCTCCAGCTGGTAACGGGTGCGGCGAAAGCCGCTGTCTCCCTGGGCCGCGTCGCTGACCACACCGCTGACCCGGCGCTGCAATTCGCCGTTGTACCAGACCAGCAGCTCGCAGGGCTGGTCGAGCAGGTCGGCGAAGGGGAGATCGGCCTGATGGCTGGCGAGATCGAGCCGCAGGCTGAAGGGGTGACTCAGCTGCTCATCGAGGTTGAACTCGACCAGGGCAAAGGTGGATTCGGGCAAGGCCCCCACCCGGGCGGTGAACTGTAATCCGGTCTGATTGGCCATAGGAACTTAGACTCCCCTTGTATTTTATGATCGGGCCTGTCGCCAGGCCGGATGAGAAAACACAAAAGCCCCGGCGCCATCCCTTGCGGGAAGAGCCGGGGTAAACTGCACAGATCTCAACACGAAATCCAAAGCCTGTTGCCACGCAGGCGGATAAGAAAGGACATCGAAGAGATTAAGCTTCGATCGGGGCGCGCCAGTCGTCAGCACCCGAGGTACCAGCGACGGTGTGCTCCCAGTCGATCTTGCGGTAGGCCAGAGAGACCTGGATCAGCTGGGTGAAGTCGGATTTTGCCGGATCCTGGCAATGGGGCATCTGGCAGTCGATGTCGACGACGGTGGCATCGGTCAGCACGGTAGAGAAGAAGTGCTCCTGCTTGCCTTCCACGGAAGTGCGGTACCACTTCAGAGTCACTTTCGGCAGCATCTCGCCGGAGGCCAGGGAGTTGTACATCAGCGGCACGGCTTTGTTCAGGGCGACGGTGAACTTGAACGGCTTGTGGACACGCTGGCCAGCAGGCTGACCGGATTGCGGGTCGGTCGGTACGGTGACGATGTGCTGGAACTCTTGCACCAGCATCTCGTCTTCGTGACCTTGTACGAAGATGTTGCCGACGGAATCTGAGGTGAAGGCACCGGCAGTGATGTTGCCCTGGGTTTTACCTTCAATGCTGATATAACACGGTGTTGGCATGGAAATGCTCCTTTGCGAATAGTAGTAAGATTCAGCAAGAGGTAGCAGGGAGCGTGCCATAAGTTAAATTAGTTAGTTTTCAACTGCTTAACTGTATACATCGTTATAAATGGAACCAGTTGAGCAATAAGTTGCGCGCCGCCACCCGATTGGTCTGCAAATCATTGCTATTGCAGCGTTTATTGCTATCAAATGGCGCAAAAACTTGCCTGAGGTAGATGCATCCCCTATTTGGTTGCCAGAAAATAAAACAGGCGATGATCGCTCATCGCCTGTTGGGTCGCTGGGGAAGGGCTACTTAGAAGTCGTAGCGAGCGGCCAGCTGGAAGTCATCCTGGTTGGCGACGGCCTGATCCGGCTGGCTATCCAGATTGTTGATACGGTATTCACCTATCACCCGGAAGTTGCTGTTGAACTTGTACTGGGCGCCCAGGGTGTAGTAGTCGATAGAGTCGACGTCATCCTTGCCTTTCTGCTGGACCTCCTGCTTGTTCCACAAGGCCATCAGGCCGATGCCGTTGCTGAAGTTGTAACCCAGCGCGGCTTCCCAACCGTTGTGATCCTTGTCGGTAGCCAGGAAGTCGTTGCCATCGGCGTAACTCAGGGCCGCGTAGATGCTCTTGTCATCATATTTGGCAGAGAGCAGCCACAGTTTGGCGTCGGCTTCACCGCTCTTGTCACGCAGGCCCACGTTGTAAGCGGTACCCAGGGAGAGGTTGAACGGGAAGGTATAGGCCACGGCGGCACCGTAGGCGGCATCGCTGTTCTTGTTGGTGGTCTCTTCGGTGTCACCGCCATCGAACTTGTAGCTGGTGTCGACCTGGAAGCCGTTGAACAGGCCAGAGTATTTGAGCACGGAACCGGCGCGGTTGACGGCGAAGTTATCGGTGGTGGCGCCGAGGGCCTCGTTGCCATAGCCGTCGGAGAGGGAGACGTCGGTCCAGTCGGCCAGGAAGCCGGGGGCGCCTTTCTGGCGGCCGAAGGTGACAGTGCCCCAGTCGGCACCGACCCCGGCGAAGGCCAGGCGGGTGCGCATGTTGTCCGAGTTCTCGCTGATGGTCTTCTCGCTGTCATTGACGTACAGCTGCAGCTCGTATTGAGCCAGGGCCTTGAGATTGTTGTTGATCTGGCTGTCGACCTTGGCGCCGAAGCGAACAAACTGGTTGGCGCCTTGCTTGGCGCTGTAGTCATCCACGATGTCGCCATTGTCATCGAGCTTCTTCTTGTCACCGAAGAACTGACCGGCATAGATACGGCCATAGAGGTCGAGCTTGGTGGTGTCATTCTTGAAGACTTCGACGGCCTGTACCTGGAAAGCGGAGCTCAGCGCGAGCGCTACTACTGTCAGCTTTTTCATCTTAATCCCTTGTGTTGCAAGCTTTTGTTGTAAAAGACGGGGCTATGCTAGGGGTGTGAAATGACGGTTCGGTTACTGACAGATGAAGAGTGAGTGGTGATTTGATGTCAGTTCGATGAAGAGGGCTGCGTCAGGATCTGTGTGCTTGAGCCTGAGCGGGTCTGTATCGGTCATTGGTTGTGCAAAATGGTAAAAATACGGTGAGCATGCAGTTTTGCGCGCAAAGGTTTGCCCTTGTGGTAGAATGCCGCCCGTTTTTCGAGCTCCTATAGGTTGGATTAGCGATGAGACGTGAACTGGCAATCGAATTTTCCCGAGTGACGGAAGCGGCTGCACTGGCTGGCTACAAGTGGCTCGGACGTGGCGACAAGAATATCGCCGATGGCGCGGCCGTGGCGGCCATGCGTCATATCCTCAATCAGATCGATATCGATGGTGAGATAGTGATCGGCGAGGGCGAGATCGACGAAGCGCCCATGCTCTATATCGGCGAGCATGTGGGCACGGGTCAGGGGGATGCGGTGGACATCGCCGTCGACCCGATCGAAGGCACCCGCATGACGGCCATGGGCCAATCCAATGCCCTGGCCGTGCTGGCCGTGGGTGACAAGGGATCCTTCCTCAAGGCCCCCGACATGTATATGGAGAAGATCATCGTCGGCCCCAAAGCCAAGGGGGTGATCGACCTGGATGTAGCCCTTGAGCTCAACCTCAAGGCGGTTGCCAAGGCGCTCGGCAAGCCGTTGTCGCGTCTGACCGTCATCACCCTGGCCAAGCCGCGTCATGACAAGGCGATCAAGGAGATGCAGGGACTGGGAGTGCGCGTCTTCGCCATTCCCGACGGCGATGTGGCCGCCTCCATCCTCACCTGTCTGCCGGACAGTGAAGTCGACATGCTTTACGGCATCGGCGGCGCGCCGGAAGGTGTCATCTCGGCGGCGGTGATCCGTGCCCTGGACGGTGACATGCAGGCGCGCCTCATTCCTCGCCATCAGGTCAAGGGTGACGATGCCAATGCCCGTGCCCTGGGTGAGCAGGAGATAGCCCGCTGCATCGCACTGGGTATCGATGTCACCAAGGTGCTCAAGCTCGAAGACCTGGCCAAGAATGACAACGTCATCTTCTCGGCTACCGGCATCACCAAGGGTGATCTGCTGGAAGGGATCAGCAGCGATGGCATCATGGCGACCACGGAGACGCTGCTCATCCGTGGCAAGTCACGCACCATCCGTCGTATCAAGTCGATCCATTATCTGAATCGCAAAGATGAAGTCATCCGCGACATCATCCTCTGATAGGTAGCTGTGCTTTCTATTGCAATACAAGCCCGGCCCAGTGCCGGGCTTGTTGTATTCAGGGTGACCGGAACGTGACGCGTCACGCCTATCCACTTCGTCGTATCAAGTCGATCCACTGTCTGAATCGCAAAGATGACGTCATCCGCGACATCATCCTCTGATAGGTAGCTGTGCTTTCTATTGCAATCCAAACCCGGCCCAATGACGGCTTTGCTGTATGGCGCGCCTTGACACCGATAGTGATAAGAGGTTGTCCGGGCCTGGGATAGACTGGCGCTCCCCTTGGATGGATATCGTCATGGAATGTCGTGCCGGCTGTGCCGCTTGTTGTATCGCCCCCAGTATCAGCAGTGCCATTCCCGGCATGCCCCTGGGGAAACCCGCTGGTGTGCCCTGCGTCCAGCTCGATGAGCGGCTGGGTTGCCGCCTGTTTGGCTTGCCCGAGCGTCCCGCGGTATGCGGTGGTTTTCGCCCCATGATGGATGTCTGCGGCACTCACCGGAGCGAGGCAATCTGGTTGCTTGGGGAGTGGGAGCGGCAGACCTCCTGAGCCTTGGCTTGCATGAGGCGGGTCGCGCCAGGCATCCCCTGCCTGGTGTTGTTCGACCACCATAGAAAAGAGGCCGCAATTGCAGCCTCTTTTTGCAGGTTTGGCTCAGGGGCTGGCTAGACGCCGGCGAGCTGCAGGGCCTGACGATAGTACTCGTTGGCCTTGTTGGTGAGTCGGCGCTTGTCCATCAGCTGGCCCATGGCATGGCAGAGGGCGGCGCTTGGCGCCTTGGCCAACTCTATCTCCAGCAGTCGCTGTGCCTCGTCCAGATGGCCTGCCAGCAGGTTGACTTGGGCGAGGGCCGCCTGGGCACCCGGTTTGTCCTGCATCTTGCCAAGCAGGGTCAGCAGCGGCTGGTAGTCATCCAGGCGCAAGCGGGGCAACTCGGCCAGCAGTTGCGGCGAGGCATCCCGGCGCAGGGCATCGAGCCAGAGATCGGCGGCGGCCTTGTCTCCTTGCAGGCTGCGCAACTGGCGGCCATAGCCGAGCAGCAACTCGGGATCCTGGCGCAGCTTCTTGGGCATGGCCTGCCAGATGGCAGCCAGCGTGTCGGCCTCGTCGGCCCCTTGTTGCAGGCGACCAACCCAGGCCTGGCGGGTCAGCTCCTCTTCCTGCTTGGGATTGAGCTTGCCGACCTTGTGCAGCACCGGGATCAGCTCCAGCAGGGCGGCCCAGTCCTGGCGTGCCAGTCGCACCTGACGCAGCTGATCCAGCACCATGGGATGGCGAGGGTTGAGGGCCTGCAGGGACTCCAGGGTTGCGAGGGCGCTCTCGTACTGGCCCTGCTCTATCTGCAACTGGGTCTGGGTCAGGGTCAGGGCCAGCTCGGCCTTGGGGTGCTCTTCCTGGGCCTGCTGCAGATACTGATCCCGGCGGCTGTCATCGCCACGGGCCTGGGCCGCCTTGGCGGCGGAGAGGTAGTTGAGCAGGGGAGTTTCGCTGTTGCGAGCGCCCTTGACCATCAGCTTCTCGGCCTGGCTATAGTGCCCCTCGGCGAAGGCCAGGGTCGCGGCCACCGTCTGCTGGTTGGCCTTGCGGCGACGGCGGTAGCCGTACCAGCCGAGGGTCTTGCGGCGCAGGCCAAATACCCGGGCCAGCAGCCACTCGACGATGAGCAGCAGACCATAAAACAGGATGGCCAGGATCACCGCGCTGGTGACCGAGGACTCCAGGGTGTAATTACCCAGGGAGATCATCACATAACCCTTGTTGCCCGAGGCTTCGGGGCCGAAGGCCAGCCCTGCAACCATGACGGCAACCAGAATAATCAAACGGATCATGGGGCTCTCCTCAGTTACCGGTCGCGATGCGTTGCAGGCGCTCGGTCAGAACCTGCTCGAGCAGGGCCTGGGTGCTGAACTTGTCCGGATAGTCGAACTGGATCTGTTCGCCCTTGAGCTTGTCGAGCTCTCCTTGCAGGTACTGGGTCGCGCTGTTGTCGGTATCGAAGTACTGCGCCAGCCAGCGGGAGGCCTTGTCGATGCTGTCTTCGTACAGGGCTTGCTGCTCGCGATACACTGCGAGCTGGGCCTGGAGCAGCTTGGTTTTGAGGTTCTCGCGCAGGTAGATCTCCTGCTGGGGCGAGATGAGTGCCTCGACAGCGCCATCCCGGCGGCGAATGGTGATGAAGTTCTCGGTAAACTTGACCCAGTTCTTCTTCAGATTGCTCTCCCACTCATCCGGGTTGCTGCTGACCGCCTGATTGGCCTGCTCCTCGGCGGTGGGCATGGTGACGTTGGAGAGGGGCAGCTGATCTATCTGATCTTCGAGGGCTGCGAGTTTGAGGGTGAGCCCTTCACGATCGACCCTGGGCATGGCCTTGAGCTTGGTGATGTCTTCGGCCAGGGCCTTGCGGATCGGCATCAGGCTGGGATCGTTGAGCGCCTTGATGCGTTCGTCGGCGTTGCCGAGCAGGGTGATGGCGGAGATGAGATCATGCTCGAGCCACAGCTTGCGGCCCGCCATCCGTACCAGGTATTCAGATTCGGCCAGCATCCAGTCGTTGGGACGCTTGTCGTTGAGATCCAGCACCCGGTTCTGCAGGCCCTTCAGCTCCTCTTGCAGGGCCTGCTGGCTCTTGCCAAGTTCACCCAGCTTCTGCTGCTCCTGACTGTTACCCCGCTCGACCCGACCCATGACATCCCCCAGCTGCTGCTTGAGCTGAGCAAGCTCTGCCTGCTGGGCCAGGGCGCCCTGATGGCCGTGGTAGTAGAGGCCGCCGGTCAGCCCAAGGGCGACCAGTATGGCGACGGCCCCCATGAGTACGCCAGCGCGCCCCTTGCTCTGCCTGGTTGGCGCAGGGCTGGCCTGGGTCGCTTGGCTCGCCGCACTCTGGCGTGGCTCGGCCCCCTCTTGCGAAGTGGCCTGGGCTTCTTGCTGTTCTGTCATCGCGTCTTCCTCTGTTCCAGGGCGGCCAGCAGGGCCTGATTGGCTGCCCCCTGGGCAATCGTGATATGGAGAAAACCCAACCCTTCGGCCATCTCGGCCACGCGGGGACTGGGGACCACCAACTGGCAACCATGGAGCCAGGGGTGTGCATCATCGGGTACCAGCGTCTGCAGACGCTGCAACAACTCCCCGCTGGTGATAAGCAGGCTGTCGATCCCGGCCTCTTGCCAGTCACGGGTCAGCGCTGGGCCATCCAATTCGGGGTAGTGGCGCTCATAGGTGCAACAATAGTGCACCAGAGCCCCTCTCGAGGCCAGCGTTCGGGCGATGAGATCCCGGCCACCGTTGCCGCGCAGGATCAGTACCCGCTTGCCAGCGAGCTGCTGCAGTTCGGGCAGTGCGATCAGCCCCTCACTGCGGGGATCCGTCGGACTCATGGCGGCGATGCCGAGATCGGCAAAGGCTGCCGCGCTGGCGGCACCGACGGCAAAGTAGTCAATATTTGGCCAGGTCTGACCAGTTTGCAACATAAAATGATCAGCAAAAAGAATGGCATGGACGCTTACGGCGATAACCACATCCGCCTCGGCCAGCAGGGTGGCCAGCTTATCCAGCTCACTGCCCGGCCCCAGGGTGAGCAGGGTACAGGGCTGGGGGTCATGGCCATGCTGACGAAGCAGCGTGCTGAGCTCGGTACCCTGTTCGGCGGGGCGTACCACCAGAGGAGTCATTGAGGTGACTCCCGAGTGGTGATGAAGGGGCAAGGAGTCAGCCTGACCACTCGCACGACAGGGCCAGCATGAGGGACACGGACCCGCCGAGGCTCTCCATGACGACCCTGAACCATCATGCCTGATAGACCTGGGCGAGTATGGTATCAGCACCGGCGGCCAGCAGGCGCTCGGCCAGTTGCTGACCCAGGGCTTCACCCTGGGCGAGGGGGCCGCGGATCTCGTCACGCAGCACCTGGCTGCCATCGGGTTGGCCAACCAGGCCACGCAGCCAGATCTGATCCCCTTCCACCAGGGCATAGGCTCCGATAGGTACCTGACAGCCACCCTGCAGGGCACGGTTCATGGCGCGCTCGGTCAACACCCGGATGCGGGTCTCGGCGTGCTCCAGCGGCGCCAGCAGGGCATGCAGCTCCAGGTCGTCGTTGCGACACTCGATACCGACCGCCCCCTGACCGTTGGCGGGCAGGCTCTGCTCCGGCTCGATGAAGGCGCGGATCCTGTCCGCCATCTCCAGACGCAGCAGACCCGCGGCGGCCAATATGATGGCGTCGTACTCACCGCCATCGAGCTTGGCGAGGCGGGTGTTGACGTTGCCACGCAGATCCCGCACCACCAGATCCGGGCGCGCGGCGCGCAGCTGGCACTGGCGGCGCAGACTGGAGGTGCCGACCACGGCGCCCAGGGGCAGCTCGGCAATGTTGGCGAAGCGGTTGGACACGAAGGCATCGCGGGGATCTTCCCGCTCGCAGATGGTGTGCAGACCGAGTCCTTCGGGAAACTCAACCGGAACGTCTTTCATGGAGTGAACGGCGATATCTGCCCGCCCTTCCAACATGGCAGTTTCCAACTCTTTGACGAACAACCCTTTTCCGCCAACCTTGGCCAGCGGAGTATCCAATATCTTGTCACCCTGAGTGCTCATGGGCACCAGCTCGACGGTGAGTTGCGGATGCAGGGCTTCGAGCCTGTCTTTGACAAAATTGGCCTGCCACAGGGCCAGCGGGCTCTTGCGTGTGGCGATTCTCAGGGTACGGGCTGCCATATCAATCAGTTGTTTCATATTTAAAGGAAAATGATCTTACCACCCTTTACAGGGGCTTTCATGGCGCTGGCTGCAAAAGCGGGATCTGGCCGAAAAAGGAAGGGGAGGAAATGATTTTTACTGGGGAGTGCTTGAATGGCAACTATCTGATTATAAATACCTTATTTGCTTTCCTATGATACCGTTCATCTGGCTGTCATAAATAATCCCGCTATTCGCTGTGGGCTTGTTTACCACCGCAGTTTGCATTGTTAACATGATCACACTTTTTTGACGCCTCCCCGTTTTGGTGCGTCAATTGCAACCCCCAAATAGGCAGGTCATTGCTGGTACAACTCGATGCACTCGTATCGCGTTATGACGAGATCAATCGTCTCAAGACGCAGCGAGCGCTAGGTCTCATGAGTCGCTATGGGCAACAGGTATTCCAACTGCTGCCCGTCATGCTGCACTTCAATCATCCCCTGCTGCCCGGTTATGTGGGTGGGGATGTGCCTCACGGGATCTGGAGTTTCAACGCCAACGAGACCCAGCAGTCCTTCATCGAAGACCTGTGCCAAAACGCCAACTGCCAGAGTGGGCTTAGCACCCAGGAGAGGGCCATTCAGGGTCTCTACTCCATGGGCAGCACCTCCTCCATCGGCCAGTGCTGTCATTCGGATCTCGATATCTGGGTCTGTCACGTGGCGGGCCTCTCTCCCGATCGTCTGGCCCTGCTCGATCTCAAGTGCCAGCAGCTCTCCAAGTGGGCCGAGCAGCGCGGCGTGGATCTCAATTTCTTCCTGATCCCCGAAGACAAGTTCCGTCAACACAACGATGCCGAGATGCAGGGCGAGAACTGTGGCAGCGCCCAGCATCTGCTGCTGCTCGACGAGTTCTATCGCAGCGCCATGCACATCGCGGGCAAGCGCCTGCTCTGGTATCTGGTGCCCCGCGCCTATGACGAGCAGTATGATGACTATGTGGCAGGCCTGTTTGCGAGCGGTCAGCTCAGTCAGGATGACTGGCTCGATCTGGGCAGCTTCAACCGCATTCCGGCCGAGGAGTACTTCGGCTCTGCGCTCTGGCAGCTCTACAAGGGGATCGACTCGCCCTACAAGGCGGTGCTCAAGTCGGTGCTGATGGAGGCTTACTCCCACGAGTACCCGAACACCCGGCTGCTCTCCTTCGTCAGCCGCGACTGGTTCCAGCAGCATGAGGGCATGAGTTTTCGCCAGGATAACTACTGCCTGATGCTGGACAAGGTGACCAACTACCTCAAGTCCATCGGCGACATGCAGCGTCTGGATCTGGTGCGCCGCTGCTTCTATCTGAAGGTGTGTGACGGCCTGAGCCATCCCAACGAGGAGGGCTCGCCCCTGTGGCGGCGGGAGCAGATGGAGCAGCTGGTCGCTTACTGGGGCTGGAGCCCGGAGCGGCTCCACCATCTGGATCATCGCCAGGAGTGGAAAGTGGAGCAGGTCAAGGTGGCCCATGCCGAGCTGCTCGAAGCCCTGATGCACAGTTATCGCAATCTGATCCAGTTCGCCCGGCGCAACAACATCAGTGAATCCATCAACCCGGAAGATATCGGTATCTTGTCGCGCAAGCTCTATGCGGCCTTCGAGAGCCTGCCGGGCAAGGTGCAGCGCATCAACCTCAAGATAGCGCCGGATCTGAGCGAGCCTGATCTGAGCCTGGTGCAGGTGCCCAATGGCCGCCTCAATCGCGCCGGCTGGTATCTCTACAAGCACTCCCTTGAGCCGTCTGACATCATTGGCCGGGCGCCCCTCGAACATAACAGCTACATCAGCAAGCTGGTGGCCTGGGCCTATTTCAACGATCTGCTCACCCCCCAGTCGCGGGTGCACCTGTTCAATCAGGGCTCGGATCTGCACATCGACAACTTGCACCAGTTCTGTCGCGATCTCTCCGGTACTTTCCCGGTCAAGTACCCGCGCGCCACCAACGTGGCCCTGAGCCGCCCCTGCGAAATCCATCAGCTCTCCATCTACCTCAATCTGGAGGTGGATCCGAGCAGTCACTGGGTCGGCCAGGTGATAGAGTTTGATGCCAACAGCGCCGATGTCTTCTCGTTTGGCCGCAATATGGAGTGTCTGGTGGGCTCGGTGGATCTGGTCTATCGCAACTCCTGGAGCGAGATCCGCACCCTGCATTTTCGTGGTGACGAGGCGGTGGTCGATGCCCTCACCACCATTCTCGGCAAGATGCACCAGGATGCGGCGGCCCCGGAAACCATCGCCGTATTCTGCTATAGCCAGCATTTCCGCTCCCTGGTGCGCTCCCGCTTCCAGCAACTGGTGGCCGAGTGCATCGAGCTGCGGCTGGCCCGGGACAAGCAGCAGCTGGTCAAGACCCTCGCCCTTGGCAAGGAGAAGTACGGCATCTTCTTCGAGCGGCGCGGGGTCTCGGTCAAGAAGCTGGAAAACGCCATCGACTTCTACCGGCACATCTCCCACAACAAGCTGGATCACCTGCCGCTGCGCCTCGACAAGACCCACAGCCAGCATCTGCCTGGCATAGTGGATACCTATGCCAGCGAGGGCCTGGTGCAGTTCTTCTTCGACACCCGCAATGCGGGCACCAACATCTACATACTGGACGAGGCGAACAGGGTCGAAATCTACCAGCATTTCGCCGGTAACAAAGATGAACTGGTGGCCGGGGTAAACCGCTTCTATACCTCCAGTCACGAACGGTTCAGCGATGATGGCCAATTCGTCAACTTCAACCTGCCTCAGTACTACGAGATAGTCGAGAGGGGGGAGACGCTGGACGTTATTCCTTACCGCAGCCAGGGGCTGGGGCGCGATCCTCAGGTGCAGGCCCGTGACGTGGGCTGAGCCAAGCCACCCTGGTGATGTGAAGAGGGCCTGCAATGCAGGCCCTCTTCTTGTTACGGGGATTGCCAGCCCCATCTCAGATGGGGCGTGAGCTGGGTCTCAGGGGGCGAAGCAGGCCAGCAGCCAGACGCGGATATCCCCTAGCTGAGGGCGGCAGATCTCGTGGCGCATGGGGTACTCGTGCCACTGGGGGGCCAGACCCGCGGCCTCCAGGCGCTGTTTGGCGTCCCAGCCCATGGAGAGGTGAACCACGTCGTCATAGATGCCATGCATGTAGCAGATTGGCAGGCTGCGAGCGCCATCACTGAGTTCTGCCAGCAGGGCATCCGGCGCCGCCAGATAGGTGGACATGCAGAGCAGACCGGCCAAGGGCGCTGGATGGCGCAGGGCGGTGAAGGAGGCGATGACGCCCCCTTGGGAGAAGCCAGCGATAACGACGCGCTCGGGGGCGAAGCCCTCTTGCTCGAGCTGCGCCAGCAGGGTCGTAATCTGGCGGCAGGCCGCGCGCACCTCGGTCTCATCGGCCCTGTCTTCCGGCCGCTCGAAGCCCTTGATGTCGTACCAGCCGCGCATCTTGTGGCCCATGTTGATGGTAATGGGGCGCTCGGGGGCATCGGGCAGCAGATGGCGGATGGGCAGTGCGCTGGGCAGGGCCAGCGCCTCCACCAGGGGGGCCAGCCCGGCCCCTGAGTCTCCCAGGCCATGCAGCCAGATCACCGCATGACGGGCCCCGTCGGGGTGGATATCTATCATGGGAAGGTCACGTCCTCGCCAGATTGCAGGGTGCAGGCGCGGGTGAGCAGGGCCTTGAGTTCATGGCCGAAGCGGTTGTCTATCCAGGTGTCCCCTTTCAGCTCGAAGTGGAAGCCGTTCTCGCGGGTGGCGACCCAGATCTGGTGCAGGGGTTCTTGCTTGTTGAGGATGACCTTGGTCTTGTTCTCGAACGCCAGGTTCAGTACGCCGCCAGCCCGTTCGCAATCGATATCCGGGTAATTGGCATCGATGGTGTCTTCCACATACTGGAAAAAGGTGTCTACCAGGGCGTGATACTCGTGATCCTTCATCGGTTTATCCTGTTGCTTTTAACAATGTGAGTGCGATTATAGAGGGCCAAAATTTTTTTCGCAGCGAACCATTATGATCATTCAACTCGTCCGGTGCCTGTCTGCCGCTCTTCTGTCGCTCACCCTGGTTGCTTGTGGCCTGAAAGGCCCGCTCTATATGCCGCCGGCCGAACAGCCGGACAGCCAGCAGTCGACTCCGTCTGAAGCCGAACCGGCGAAAGACTCGCAGAGCACTCCCCAGACCCCGGCCGAGGCGACCCCAGAGGCTACGCCGCACTCGTCATAATTTGGAAGGAACCGCCCCTTGGATCACTTTAATTACAACGCCGCCGGCCAGCTCCAGGCCGAACAGATTGATCTGCAACAGCTGGCCGATCAGCATGGCACCCCGCTCTATGTTTACTCCCGCGCGACCCTGGAGCGCCACTGGCATGCCTTCGATCAGGCGGCGGGGGCCATCCCCCACCTGGTCTGCTATGCGGTCAAGGCCAACTCCAACATAGCGCTGCTGAACTTGCTGGCGCGCCTCGGCTCCGGCTTCGACATCGTCTCCGGCGGCGAGCTGTCGCGGGTGCTGGCGGCGGGGGGCGATCCGGCCAAGGTGGTCTTCTCCGGCGTCGCCAAGAGCGAAGCCGAGATGCGCCTGGCGCTCGATAAAGAGATCCTCTGCTTCAACCTTGAGTCCGAAGCGGAGCTGGAGCGCCTCAACCGGGTCGCAGCCAGCATGGGCAAGGTGGCGCGGGTGTCGGTGCGGGTCAACCCGGACATCGATGCCGGTACTCACCCCTATATCTCGACCGGTCTCAAACAGAATAAATTCGGTATCCCCATCGAGCAGGCCCCCGCCATCTATCGCAAGGCGGCGGCCATGAGCAACATCGAGATCAAGGGGGTGGATTGCCATATCGGTTCCCAGCTCACTGAGTTGAACCCCTTCATGGAGGCGGCGGACAAGCTGCTGCGGCTGATCGACGAGTTGGCGCTGGAGGGGATCCACATCCATCACCTGGATGTAGGTGGTGGCCTGGGGGTCAACTATGGCGCCGAGCAGCCGCCACACCCGACCGAGTATGCCGAGGCCCTCAAAGCCAAGCTGGCCGGTCGCGAACTGACCCTGTTGTTCGAGCCGGGCCGCGCCATCGTCGCCAATGCCGGTGTGCTCTTGACCCGGGTTGAATACCTCAAGCCGGGCGAGACTCGCAACTTCGCGCTGATAGACGCCGGCATGAACGATCTGCTGCGCCCCTCTCTGTATGGCGCCTGGATGAACATCATCGAAGTCGACAGCAAGGCCCAGCATGAGCCAGCCCTCTACGATGTGGTGGGCCCGGTGTGCGAAACCGGTGACTTCCTCGGCAAGGAGCGCACCCTGGCGATTGGCGAAGGCTCCCTGCTGGCGGTGCGTTCGGCCGGTGCCTATGGCTTCACCATGTCTTCAAACTACAACACCCGCCCCCGCGCCGCCGAAGTGCTGGTCGACGGTGACCAGGCGTTTCTCATCCGGGAACGTGAGCCGCTGGAGTCACTCTGGCAGGGCGAGCATCTGCTGCCTTGACCGGCTTGGAGGAGCGTGAGAGGGTCTCTTTTCTGACTCTCAAGGCTCCTCTGGGCTATGTGAGCGGGTGATGACGGGGACAGGAACGCAGGATGTTGATTGATATCGCCAGGATGCATGGGGCGTTGGATAACGCCCCCATGATGGTGGACGATCTTTTGTTGTGGCCTGAACAGCGCAGGGAAAAAAGATGTTAATTGAATTATCCAGGATGCATGGGGTGTCGGATAACGGCTTCATGGTGGTGGACGACCTGCTGTTGCGGCCTGAACAGTGCAGGGAAAAAAGATGTTAATTGAATTTTCCAAGATGCATGGCTTGGGTAACGACTTCATGGTGGTCGATGGTGTCACCCAGAAGCTGTTCTTCAGCAGTGACGTCATCAAGAAGCTGGCGGATCGCCACTTCGGAATAGGGTTTGATCAGCTGCTGCTGGTCGAACCCCCCTATGATCCCGAGCTCGATTTTCACTACCGTATCTTCAATGCCGACGGCAGCGAGGTGGAGCAGTGCGGCAACGGTGCTCGCTGTTTCGCTCGCTTCGTGCGGCTCAAGGGGCTGATCAACCGGGATCGCATCTCGGTCAGCACGGCCCGTGGCCGCATCATCTTGCAGCTGGAAGGGGAGAATCAGGTCACGGTCAACATGGGGGTTCCCCAGTTCGAGCCGGGCAAGATCCCGTTTCGCGCCCAGAAGGCGGAGCAGACATATCTGTTGCGGGCACAGGATCACACCGTCATGTGCGGCGCCGTCTCCATGGGCAACCCTCATTGCGTCATAGAGGTGCCCTCGGTCGATGCCGCGCCGGTCGAGACCCTGGGCCCCATAGTGGAGCGCCACGAACGTTTCCCCGAGCGGGTCAACGTCGGCTTCATGGAGCTGGTCGATGCCACTCAGATCCGGCTGCGGGTCTTTGAACGGGGAGTAGGGGAGACCCTGGCCTGCGGCACCGGTGCCTGCGCCGCCGCCGTGATCGGCATGAGCCAGGGCAAGCTCAAGGAGCGGGTGACCGTCTCCCTGCCCGGTGGCAAGCTGACCATCGCCTGGAAGGGGCCGGGCCAGCCTGTCTATATGACGGGCCCTGCCGAGCATGTGTTCGATGGGCAAATCGAGCTGTGAGATGCTGGCGGCTTAGGCCGCCTTTTCTCTAATGTGGGGCGCCCGGCAGGCGGAGGGGGCTGGGGGTGGCCGCTTCAATGCATTGATGTGCAAACGCGACTGTATTTGACGCCCCGATAGCGCTCTAATAGAGGCCTGGCTACCAATGTTCCCTGTGGCGCCACCCGGACGCGTGTCGCACAGGGTCATCAAGACGGGATTGATCAACATGAGTGAAGTTAAACGGCAGGAGCATGAGGCCGACGAGGCCATGGTGCTGGCGTACCTGAGCCGTTACCCCGAATTTTTCCAGCAGCATGCGAGCATGCTGGATCGCGTGCGCATTCCCCATGAGCGCAAGGGCACCGTCTCGCTGGTGGAGCGTCAGCTCGAGCGCCAGCGGGAGCGTATCGAGGGATTGGAGCTCGAGATCACCGAGCTGATGAGCCTGGCCAGCGCGAACGAACGGATCTTTCGCATCTACGCGGATCTCTATGGCGAACTCTATGGCTGCCAGACCCTGAGCAAGCTGGTGAGCGCCCTGCAAAATGCCTTCGTTGACCAGCTGCGCCTCTCTGGCGTGCGGCTCTGGCTCAGCCCCAAGCAGTATCAACCGGGGGAGGGGCAACGCTTCCTCGTACTGAGCAAGGGGATAGAGCAGATCATGGGCCAGCGTCTGCCAGGTCAGGGATTCTACTTTGGGCGCCTCAGCCAGAGCGAACAGCAGCAACTCTTTGGCAGCGACACCCTGGTCGGTTCCGTGGCCTTGATGCGGCTAGGCGAGCTGGGGCTGCTGGCCTTTGCCAGCTCGGATCCCGGCCATTTCTCCCCTCACAACGATCCCTTGCTGCTCGGTCAGCTTGGGCGCCTGTTGCAACTGCGTCTGCCGGAACTCATCCGTGACAGTCAGCGCTGACGGACTTGCCAGCCTGCCTCCTGCGCTTGCGCAGGATCTGGCTGACTTCATCGAATACTTGCGGGTGGAGCGCCAGCTGAGTGGCCATACCCGCAGCAACTACCTGTCTCACCTCATCGCGATGACCAGCCAGCTGGTGGATCTGGGCCTGAGCCATTGGCCTGGGCTGGAGGCGAGTCAGGTGCGCAGCCTGATGAGCAGGATGCACAAGGGCGGACTGGCCCCGCGCTCCCTGGCCACCAAGCTCTCGGCCTTGCGCAGTTTCTGCGACTGGCAGGTGCGTCAGGGGCGCTTGATTGCCAATCCGGCGCGGGGTATCAGCACACCCAAGCAGGGGCGGCCCCTGCCCAAGAACCTGGACGTGGATGAGATGTATCAGCTGCTCAATATCACCGATGAGCAGGATCCGCTGGCGGTGCGGGATCGGGCCATCATGGAGCTGATGTACTCCTCCGGCCTGCGCCTTGCCGAGCTGGTGGGGCTGGACCTGACCGATCTGCGGCTGGACGATCGCCAATTGAGGGTAGTGGGCAAGGGCTCCCGGGAGCGGGTGCTGCCCATAGGGCGCATGGCCCTTGAGTGGCTGCACAAGTGGCTGGCCATGCGGCCCCTGCTTGCCGGGGAGGAGCCTGCCTTGTTCGTCTCCAGACAGCGGCGCCGCATCTCGGCGCGCTCGGTGCAGATGCGTCTCGATGGCTGGGGCAGCAAGCAGGCCCTCGACGCCCACGTTCACCCCCACAAGCTCAGGCACAGCTTCGCGACGCATATGCTGGAGTCTTCCGGCGATCTGCGGGCGGTGCAGGAGCTGCTTGGCCACGCCAATCTATCCACCACTCAGATCTATACCCACCTCGACTTCCAGCATCTGGCCAAGGTCTATGACGGTGCCCACCCCAGGGCCAAGCGTCGTGGCGCCGGGGATGAGGAACAAGAGTAAGCCTGGGTCGTCATGGTAAAAATGGCGGCGGGTGGGCATGCAGAACAACAGGAGTGACAATGCTTTTCTTCCGCCGCTGGCAGCCGGTCAAGGCTATCTCGTTCGATCTCGATGACACCCTCTATGACAATGGCCCCCATATCGCGCGGGCCGATGCCTGGATGCTGGCACGCCTGCGCGGCGACTATCTGGCGGGCGCCATGATGGATGCCGATCGCTGGCTGGCCTGCAAGCGTCAGGTGCTGCAACAGGACCCTGAGCGTTGTCATGACGTCAGCCTGATGCGCAAGCTCAGCCTGCAACTGGCCTTGCGCCAGGGGGGGATGGAGGCGGGGGCCGCCGAGGGGGTTGCGGCCGAGCTGTTCGAAGGCTTTATGACCGAGCGTTCCGCCATCACTGTGCCTGCCGCCAGTCATGAGCTGCTGGCAGCCCTGGCACGCCGTTATCCTCTGGTGGCGATCACCAATGGCAATCTGGATCTGGTGCGGGCCGGGTTGGACGGTTACTTCCAGGGGGTCTACAAGGCGGGGGAGGGTCAGCGGATGAAGCCGGCGCCGGACCTGTTCGTGCAGGCGGCGACCGAGTTGGGACTGGCCCCCGCCGAGATACTGCACGTGGGGGATCATGAGCGCAGCGACGTGCTGGGTGCTCGCCTGCATGGCTACCGCGCTGCCTGGCTCAATCAGGGAGGGGGGGACTGGCGCCGCCTGTCCCAGCTACCGGATCTGATGCTCAACCGTTTGGACGAACTGGGTCCTTTGCTGCTCGGCCATGAGTGAACCCGCATGATGAAGATGGCCGCGGCTAATGAGCGTGTGTACCTGCGGTGCAGCTCTTATGCTGCAGCGCCTGGAGAACAAAGGAGTGGATGGCGGTGTTGAGTCGTTACGGTTTATTGGCAAGCCTGCTGTGGCTGGGGGGCTGCGATCTGCTGACTGACAGCTACCGGGTCGAGTTCAGCGATGGCTCCTGGCGAGAGATTGCCATCACCTCTTTCTCCGATGAAGCCCATTGGCGTGAGGGGTGTGCGACGGGGGAGATCTTTACCGATCTGGTATTGCCCCTCAAACGCGGCAAGAAGGTGGAGGGCAAGCAGCCGCTGCTCATCGGTGGCGAGCGCTTCGAACTCGATGGTGACAGCCTGTATCGCAGCAATGGCATGGTATTTGGTCACTCGCCGGATCACATACAGCGGGGGCTGAAGGGCATCGATGCCTGCCGTGGCTTGCGGCCGGTGCGCGGTGGCCTGCCCAAACTCAAGGCGCGGGGATTTGGCGATTGAGCATGTCTCGCCTTGGGCTCTGTGCATCACGAGAGAGGGGCCCCATGGCCCCTCTCTCGTGATGTGTATCGCGGCACGCTAGCCATGGGCCGCATGCTGACGGCAGGCCTCGCCGAAGGCGGTGAAGATCTTGACCGAGTGGGGGTTGTCCTTGGCATGCCATTCGGGATGCCACTGCACTGCCAGGGTGAACTGAGGCAGCGCTGGGGCATGGATCGCCTCGACCAGGCCATCTTCGGCATAGGCCAGCGGCGCTAATCCTTTGCCCAGGCGCTTGATGGCTTGCCCATGCAGTGAGTTGACCGGTATTTGCGTGGCGCCCATCAGTTCGGCGAACCAGCTGTCTTCGACCAGCTCGACCATGTGGCTCTCCCCATACTGCACCTCGGGCGGAGTCTGGGGATCTTCGCGATGATCCTCAAAACCCGGCTCGCAGTAGACCTTCTGATGGATGTCACCGCCGAGGGCGACGTTGATCTCCTGCATGCCGCGACAGATGCCGAGTATGGGCAGCCCCTTGCCGATGGCGGCGCGTACCAGTGCAATATCAAACAGATCCCGCTCCCTGTCCTGGGCCTTGTCCGGGGTCAGGTTTGGCTCGCCGTAGAGCGCCGGATCTATGTTGGATCCGGCGCCACTCAGATAGACACCATCGGCCAGGGCCAGATAGCTGTCGAGATCCTCGATGCCGCAGCAGGTGGGCACCAGTAGCGGAGTGCAGCCACCTATTTCGACCAGCGGTTTGATGTATTTATGGGTCATCACCTGATAGTCATGACCATTGCGTGCCTGGATCCCCATCGTCATCAGAACCAGGGGCTTTCGTGTGGGGGCAGCTTGTGTTTGTGCGGACATAGATCACCTTGGCATTCCTTTGCAGTCCCGCGGGGACGTCTCGCGCCTTGGGCTCGCCCTGACTAATATCAGGGCCTGCCTCAAGGCAAGTCTAGGAGATCCGGGGCGTCATATCGGGCTATGCCGCGGGGCGAGAAGAGAGAGATGACGGCCTGGACCCCGATTTCAGTCTGCCAAGGCCGTTAAATATGTCAAACGAAATGAGCTGATTTTGTTACTGAACAGTGATCAGAAAGAGAGAGGATGGGCAAATTCAGGGCTAACTGATGGTTGGCTATGAGAAATAGGAGTGCTTGGTCGGTGGATATATTAAACGGGTGGCAGTTCATGCCTGCCACCCGTTTTGCTGACAAAGAGGCTGACTCAGGCCAGTACAAACTCTTCGATGACCCGGGCGACCCCGTCCTCATCATTGCGGCTGGTGATGTGCTGGGCCAGGGCCTTGAGTGATTCGGTGGCATTGCCCATGGCGACGCCGAGCCCTGCGTACTCGACCATGTGGCTGTCGTTACCGGCATCTCCCACGGCAATCACCTGGCTGGCGTTGAGGCCAAGGTGCTCCGCCAGGGCGGCAACCCCACTGCCTTTGTGGCTCTGGTTGTTCATGATCTCCAGGAAGTAGGGGGCGCTCTGTACCACGGTATAATCCTCATAGAGGCTGCCAGGCAGCGCCGCTATGGCCCGGCTGAGCAGGCTGGGCTCATCGATCATCATCACCTTGAGGATGGCCTCGTCAGGGGGCAGGGCGGCGAAATCGACCAGCTTGATGGGCATGCCGGTCAGACGGGATTCATGCTCCGTGTAGTGGCTGAGGCGGGGGGCGATCAACCCTTGGGATACCGAGAAGCCATGGACATTGACACCCTGCTGGTCGGCAAGGCTGGCGATCAGGCTGGCGTCGGCCCCGGTCAGTAGCTGGCTGCGAATGACACTACCACACGCCACCCGTTGCACCATGGCGCCGTTGTAGCTGATCACATAGTCATCCGGGCCCGTCATGCCCAGCTCCTCCAGATAGCGGGTCATGCCCTCCAGGGGGCGACCCGAGGCCAGTACCACGGTCACGCCGCGGGCGCGGGCGGCCTGGATGGCAGCCTGGGTGCGGGGGGATATCTCCCCTTGCGGGGTCAGCAGCGTGCCATCCATATCTAATGCGATCAGTTTGTACATCGACTTCTACCTGCTCTGTGTGGAGTGCAAGCTGCGAGTGTACCCAAGATCCCGCACGGGATCACGGCGTGGCGTAGCTGCGCCCCTCGAAGAGGAGTCACACTATCGGCTCCCGCTGGGTGGCGATGCGCGCGGTATATTGCTGCGTGGCTTATCTGCGCCCCTCGAAGGGCTGCAACACTATCTGATCCTGCTTGATGGCGATCCTGATGGGGCCATGGTCGATGTCGACCCGATAGCTGCTGTTGGCCAGCTCCACTTCGACGCCGGCACAGAGGCGCTGGGTCGCGGTGACGTCCATCTCGCTGAGGAGTTGCTGCAGGGCTTGCTGGGCCTCATCGAGCTTGGCGTCCAGCCCCTTGCTCTGGGTCAGAAACTGCAGACGCAGCGTCTTGATGTTCTCCAGGGTTTGCGGGTTGCGGCGATCGCTCGGCAATTGCAGCAGCTTGAGCAGCAAGTCCTGCACCTTGAGTAGCTGTTCCCGGCAAGCCTGCTTGCGCTGTCTGAGCTCCTGCTCCTGCTGCTTGTGGGTGAAATACCCGCCGAGGATCTGCAACCGGGTATGGTTGGCGGCGGAGGCCCCTATGCTGGGGGCGAGGATCTGGCGATTGGCAATGCTGATGCCGCCGAGCAGGGTTCCCTTGCGCATGGCGCTGTCGCCGACCAGCAGATCCTGGCCGCTGCGGCTGTGGCAGTGGGTGAGCTGAGTCTGGATATGGATATTGCCGCCCGCTTCGAGCCTGGCGTACTGGGCATAAGCTGCGTGGATCTCCCCCTGAGCCGTGAGTCGGCAGAGCAGTTCGCTCTCCTCCGTCTTGCGACCTATGATGCCATGGCGGACAGTGATGGAGCCGCCTGATTCGATATCGGCGCCCTCGACGAAACCGCCAATCACCACGTCGCCGCTGGCCTTGACGCGCATGCCGGCGAACACATCACCACTGATGACCAGGGCGCCCTCGAAGGTCACGTGACCGCTGCGCGCATCCACCTGTTTGAGGCTGAGCACATCGTCGACCCGCATGCCCTGTTTCTCCAGGCAGGGCAGGCCGGGGCGGCTGGCGACGATCAGATTGGGATCATCGGTGGCTATCTCAGTTCCCTCCCCAGGCAGCATGGCTATCTCCTTGCCCGGTTTGACAGGCAGGTTCTGACCGGTGACGGTCAGGCCGGGGGAGCCCTGGGTCGCCGGGTGGCGGCGCATCAAGGGTTCCCCGGTGCGCACCGTGATCAGGCTGCCGAGATCGCGCAGGTCTACCTTGCCGTGTTCCGTTTCCTGGGGGGTGAGGATGCGATCGGATGGGGTCTCAACCAGGCGCTCGAAGCGGGTATCCAGACCGGGGATGGGAGGGGTGCCGTGGGCGATGGCGGGCTGGATCAGGCTGCCAGGCGCCCCCTCCTTGGCGAGCTTGATGGCCAGCTCTATCAGGGTACCCTGCACGCCGTTATTGACCTCACTCTCGGCCAGAGCTTGCTGCATCTGTTCAAGGGTCAGGGGCCTTCCGCCCCAATCGCAAGTGATCTGGGCCCGGGCCGTCATCTTGTCGCTGTCGATCAGTATCATCAGCCGGGCGTCCTGGCGCTTGGCGATGGGGATCGGATTGGGGGGAATGGGGGCATCGGGTCTGCTCTGCAGGGTATTGAGCAGGGTGACCACCTGCTTGATCCCTTCGTGCAGGGGCTGGTAGCGGCGACAGTTGGAGGCGTGCAGCAGGGCGAGCACATCGGCTTCGCGCACTGGTTTTTCTGACCCGGGCAGGATGCGCAGGCAGGCCAACTCCATATCTGCGGACAGCTGTAACCACTCTTTGCTTAACACCCTGGCTCCTGCACAGTCCATCTGACTGATTTATCTATCAATTCCATGAGTTCCCACCCTGTCGATACCCTGATGGGAGTGGGTGATGGCCCAGTATCCTGAACATTCTTCTTATTGGTCAATGAGCTATGTCCAAATGGGTGACGAGGGTTGAAGAAATCCCCGGGGGGAGGGGATATGCTCAGGGCACAGTCGCAAGGGGGAAGGCAAGATGGACTCATGGCACAGAGGCGGGCTCTGTCTGCTGGCATTCACGCTGGTTGGTTGTCAGCCGACGACTGCGCCGGGGGCGCTTGGCACCCTCGAGCGGGACAGGGTCGAACTGACGGCCACCGCGAGCGAGATCATCCGTGCCCTGCCACTGGCAGAGGGCAGTCAGGTGGCGGCCGGGGATCTCTTGGTGCAGCTCGATGATAGCCGCCAGCAGAGTGTGCTGGCCGAGGCCAGATCCGCTGAAGCGGCGGCCCGCGCGGCCCTGGCCAGGCTCACCAATGGTGAGAGACCCGAGGACATAGCCGCAGCCCGTGCCGATCGGGATCAGGCCCAGGCCAACTTGCGCGAGGGGGAGCGCAACTTCACGCGCGTTGCCCAGCTGGTACGTCAGCAGCTGATGAGCCCGGCGGATCTGGACCGGGCCCGCGCCGAGCGTGATGGCGCCCTGGCCGCCTGGCAGGGGGCGGAGCAGCGTCTCGCCAAGCTGGTGCACGGAGGGCGTATCGAGGATATCGAAGAGGCCCAGGCCAACCTGGCCGCGACCCGTGCCCGGGTGGCCCTTGCCGCTCAGGGGCTGGCAGATTTGAGCGTGCGGGCTCCCCGTGGCGGTCGGCTCGACAGCCTGCCCTATCAGCTGGGAGAGCGGGTGGCGACCGGCGCCGTACTGGCGCGTCTGCTGGCCGAGGATGGACCCTATGCCAGGGTCTATGTGCCCGAGCCTGACCTGGCCCGCTACGGCCCGGGGCTGGGACTGGCGGTCTATGTCGACGGGGTGGCCGACCCCATGACAGGCAGCCTGCGCTGGATTGCCAAGGATCCCGCCTTCACTCCCTATTACGGACTCAACGAGCTGGACAGGGCGCGGCTGGTCTATCTGGCCAAGATTGATCTGCCGGCCGCCGCCAACCTCTTGCCAAGCGGCATACCCCTGCGAGTGGAGCCGAACGATGAGTGAAACGGCTCGCCAGGAGAGTCCCTGCATGGGCGAGCCGGCGATCCTGGCCGAGGGGTTGACGAGGCGTTTCGGTGACATGGTCGCGGTCAAGGAGTTGGCACTCTACCTGCCCAGGGGGCAGATCCATGGCTTCCTCGGTCCCAACGGTTGTGGCAAGTCCACCACCCTGCGCATGTTGACCGGCCTGCTCACCCCTTCTGCGGGGCGGGTGAGGGTGCTGGGGCTGGAGATCCCGAGGCAAGCCGAGGCGCTGCGCCAACGGATCGGTTATATGACGCAGAAGTTCTCCCTCTATGACGAGTTGACGGTGTGGGAGAACCTGGAGTTCATGGGGCGCATCCACGGCATGGCCAAGCCGGCCCTGACGCTGCGCCAGCAAGAGCTGCTCAGCACCTATGAACTTACCCCCCTGGCCCGGCGGCGGGCGGGGGGGCTGAGCGGTGGCCAGAAGCAGCGTCTCGCCCTGGCCGCCGCCGTCATTCACCGGCCGGATCTGCTGTTGCTCGACGAGCCGACTTCGGCGGTGGATCCCCAGAACCGGCGCGATTTTTGGGAGAAGTTATTCGATCTCAGCGAGGCGGGGACCAGTATTCTGGTGACCACCCACTACATGGATGAGGCGGAGCGCTGTCACCATCTGGCCATCATGGAGGCGGGCCAGGTACGGGCGCAGGGTTCACCCCAGGGGTTGATGGATGCCATGGCGACCCGAGTGGTGGAGGTGCAGGCACCGGATTTACGCGCCCTCAAACAGCAGTTGCTCGCCCTGGGCATGGTGCGTTCGGCGGCCCAGCTCGGTCAGCGGCTACGAGTGCTGGTGGACAAGGAGCCGGCCGACCCTGTGGCCTGGTTGCGTCAGGCTTGCCCCGCCCTGATGGGGGCCGAGCTGGTGCAGGTCAGGCCCAGCCTGGAGGATGTGTTCGTCAGCTGCACGGGCCAGGAGGTGAGGGCATGATCCGCTGGCTGCGGCTGTGGGCGATCACGACGAGGGTGAGGGCATGATCCGCTGGCTGCGGCTGTGGGCCATTACCCAGAAGGAGCTGCGTCAACTCGCCCGGGACAGGCTCACCTTTGGTATGGTGGTGATGATCCCCCTGATCCAGCTGCTGCTGTTTGGCTATGCCATCAATACCGATGTGCGCCATATCCCGGTTGGTCTGCTCGACATGAGTCGCACGGCGGATGCCCGTCTGCTGGTGGAGGCGGTCAAGGCGACCCAGGTGGTCAGCATCGCGCGCCACTATGAGGGCGTCGACCAGGCGGAGTCGGCCCTGACCCGGGGGGAGGTGCGCGCCGTGCTGGTGTTGCCGGCGGATTTGCCGAGGCGGCTCGGTGAGGGGCGCCCCGTGGGGCAGTGGCTGGTCGATGGCTCGGATACCCTGATCGCCAGCGCCCTGCTTGGCCTGCGCAGCATGCCGCTCACCGAGCTGGACGCCCGCCTGACTCAACCTCCGGTCAGTCTGGAGACGGTGCTCTACTTCAACCCCTCGCGCCGTTCGGCCATCAACATAGTGCCGGGTCTGCTCGGGGTCATCCTCACCATGACCATGATCATGTTCACGTCGGCGGCCATAGTGCGCGAGCGGGAGCGGGGCAATCTGGAGCTGCTCATCACCACCCCGGTGACGGCGCTGGAGCTGATGCTCGGCAAGATATTGCCCTACATCGGGGTGGGCCTTGTCCAGGTCGCCATCATATTGGGATTGGGTCACCTCATTTTTGCCGTGCCGATCAACGGGGCCCTGAGTCAGGTGCTGCTGGCCACCCTGCTGTTCATCGCCGCCAGCCTGACCCTGGGGCTGCTCATCTCGACCCTGGCTCAGACCCAGTTGCAGGCGATGCAGATGACGGTGTTCGTACTGCTGCCCTCCATCCTGTTGTCGGGTTTCATGTTTCCCTACGAGGGGATGCCGGTGCCCGCCCAGTGGGTCGCCGAATTGCTGCCCGCCACCCACTTCATGCGCATCATTCGCGGCATAGTGCTACGGGGGGGCGAGCTGGCATCGCTCTGGCAGGATGCCCTCTGGCTAGGGGGCTTCGCCGCCATAGTGCTGCTGCTGGCGGCCCATCGCTTCAAGAAGAGCCTGGATTGAGGTGGTGGAAGAGGACCCCGGATTGCCGGGGTCTGTGGCATCACTCGGGCAGACGCCGGGCGCTGCGGGGCAGGGTGGGATAATCGGCGATAACCGGCAGCGCTGCCTGCTGGCGGCGCAGCATGTCGAGGGCGGCGAAGGCGAGCAGGCGTCGGCCACTGGCGGGATCCGGATGATTGACCCTGAGGGTCTGTCCCCAATGGCGGCCATCACGAGAGAGCAGCAGGGGCACCCCCTCGGGGCCGGCGCGGCCTATGGTGAGCGCCAGTCCCTGTGCTGGCCCCTCGAGCCGTGCCAGATCCTGGGGCAGATCCTGGCGGTAGCTGGCGCTCACCCCGACCCGATCCCGGCACAGGGCCAGCAGGGCCCCCTGACTGGCCCCTTCAATCAGTTGCAGGGGTTGGTGCTCGTCGAGGCTTGCCAGTATCTGCAACCAGGGAGCCTGATCCCCTCGCCCTACCAGCCAGGGCTGGATCGCCTGGATCAGCCGGGTCTCGGCGATCGCCATGTCTGCCGCACTCGCCCCGTGACCGATCAGCTTGAGCTCGATGAGCGGCATGGCGGAGCGGTAGCCGAGCTCGATCCCGGCGGGCCAGGGGGCGGCATCGAGCTGGTCGCTCAAGGCCGACTCCGAGATGCCGAAGCTGTAGAAACGGCGCAGCTCGGTGTCCCGGGCACTTCCCGCACCGCGTAGCCGTGGCACTATCTGCTCGCGCACCATCTGCTTGAATTCGAAAGGCACCCCTGGGGTAAAGAAGAGTCGGCTCTGGCCATGGCGGACCAGGAAGCCGCAGGCGGTGCCGACCGGGTTATCGAGAATCTCGCTGCCCCCTGGCAACCAGGCCTGTTTGGCGTTGCTGGCAGGCATGGGGCGACCCCGGCTGGCATAGCGCGCCTTGATGACCTCGAGCCAGTCAGGGTAGAGCGCCAGCGGCGCGTCAAAGGCTTCGGCGGCGGCTTGCGCGGTCAGATCGTCGGCAGTGGGCCCCAAACCACCACAGACCAGCACCAGCTCGGCGCGGGCCGCGCATTCGCGCAGCAGGCTCACCAGGTCGGCCATGTTATCGCCCACCGTATGGCGGCGCCGCACCTGCCACCCCTGTTCGAGCAGCAGGGCGCTGAGCCAGGCGGCATTGGTGTCCACCACCAGGCCGGTCACTATCTCGTCCCCGGTGCTGATTATCTCTATGTGCATGACAGATTCCTGATGAGGCTGGTTTAACGTGGGGGGCGGCCAGCTTGCCGTGTCGTCGGGACAGGGCGCCAGGCAGCATGGGATTGTAGCGGCCCCACGGGAAGACTATCCAGAGGATCCATCCCGGCCACTATTTCGGTTTGGGGTCGAAGTAGTAGCTGATGCGAGTGCGCGGGTTCAGGTATTCAAACACGGCGGGGGGGAGGCGCTTGGGGTGGATCACCTTGGCGATGGTGAGTCCGACCTGGCTCAGATCGATGATGGCCGCCTCCTGACGTGGAATGCCCGGGTCATAGAGCAGTACGCTCGGATAGAGCAGGCTGCTGCCCTTGATGGCGATGACCAAGCCAATCTGGCCATTGGATAGCTGTACCACGCTGCCCGGAGGATAGATGCCGAGCAGGCGGATCAGCAGGGCCAGATAGTCGGGGTTGAATTGGCCCTTGCGCTGCTTGTAGAGGCTGGAGAGGGCAGAGAAAGGCACCTTGGCATGGCGGTGGCAGAGATTGTCATATTCATTGATCAGGGAAACGAGCTGGGTCAGAGGATCGAGCTGGCTGGCCTTGAGTCCCAGGGGCCCGCTGCCATCCAGGTACTCGTGATGGTGCAGCACTATGCCCTTGGCCTCCTCGGGAAAGGATGGGGTCAGGTTGACAAGGCTGAGGCCATAGCGGCCATGTTGCGCCAGCAGGTTTTGCTCCGGCTTGGTCAGTGGCTCGCGTTTACGCACTATCTGGCTCGGGATCTTCAGCTTGCCGATGTCATGGAAGAGGGCGCCCATGCCGACCTGGCTTATCTGTTCAGCCCCCAGATTGCACTCCTTGGCCAGCATCATGCTCAGCACGCTGACGTTGAGGGAGTGGTAGTAGAGCTGGTCGTCCACGTCACCCTCGGCCATCAGGTGCAGCACCAGATCGTCCGCCGCCAGCAGTTGCCTGGTGATGGCATCGATGAGATCTTTCGCCTCGGTGATGGCATTGAGCGGACGGGCCTGCACCTTGCCCATCAGGCTGCGTACCTGGCTCAGAGAGTGCTGAAACTGCTTGTCGCACTGCTGTACGTCATGGCGGTATTGCTGCAACCGGGCGATGCGCTCCTCTTTATCCTGCTGCATCGCCTCTTGTTGGCTGCTCCGCTCTGACATTGGGATCTCAACGGGGGCGACACTATCCGGAGGCAGAGGCGGGCTGTCGCTCTTGTCGGGGAACAGGGTGACCTGTTGCAAGCCGAGTCGACGGATCAGCGCTATCTCTTCCTCACTCTTTATCTTGAAACTGGAAAACAGGAAAGGGTGCTCACGCCAGCCCAGAGGCAGGGAGACATAGTTGCCGACTTGCAGCCTGTCTACTGAAATGGTGATGCCAGCCATGATGCTCGGAATGAGGGGCGCTTGAGCCGTATGCTAGTCAATGGCAGGGGTGAACACAAAGGTATCTGATGACAGCTCGGGTGCTTTATTATAGGCTTCTAGATGTCCAGACATTCTTACCGATGCAGTACAGGGAGTCAGCATGCCCATCAAGATCCCGGATCAGTTGCCCGCCGCCGAAGTATTGGGGCAGGAGAACATCTTCGTCATGACGGAATCCCGGGCCGTCACCCAGAACATACGCCCGCTGCGGGTGCTTATTCTCAATCTGATGCCCAAGAAGATAGAGACGGAGATCCAGCTGATGCGGATGCTCTCCAACTCGCCCTTGCAGGTAGACGTCGATCTGCTGCGCATAGACGATCGGGAGTCGAAGAACACGCCCCAGGCGCATCTGGAAAACTTCTATCACGATTTTGAGCAGGTGCGTGGCAACAACTACGACGGCATGATCATCACCGGGGCCCCCCTGGGGCGGGTGGAGTTTGAAGAGGTCATCTACTGGGACAAGGTGGTCGAGATCATCGAGTGGTCCCACGAACATGTTACCTCCACCCTCTTCCTGTGCTGGGCCGTGCAGGCGGCGCTCAAGGCGCTCTATGGCATGGACAAGCAGACCCATGGCGAGAAGCTGTCCGGCATCTATCGCCACCACCGGCTGGATGAGAACGAGCCGCTGCTGCGCGGCTTTGATGACGACTTCGTGGCGCCCCACTCCCGTTATGCCGCCTTCGATGGCGATCTCATCCGCGCCCATACCGACCTGCAGATCTTTGCCGAGTCCGAGGAGGCTGGCGTCTATCTCGCCGCGACCAAGGATTGCCGCCAGGTGTTCGTCACCGGCCACCCCGAATATGACGTGCTGACCCTGGATGGGGAGTACAAACGGGATCTCGAGGCGGGACTCGAGCCCATGGTGCCGGTCAACTACTACCCCGACAATGACCCGGCCAAGCCGCCGCGCGCCAGCTGGCGCAGCCATGGTCACCTGCTGTTTGCCAACTGGCTCAACTACTACGTCTACCAGCTCACCAGTTATCGCCTGGAAGATATCGGCAAGGTGTTCACCTACGAGAAGCCCCGCAACTGAGGGTGACTTGCCGTCTCTCCCCCATGAAAAAGCCGCTCAATGAGCGGCTTTTTTGGCCTTGCAGGGCGGTCTGAGTGCAACCTTTATCAGTCAGCTCAGTAATCGCCGTGGGCCCGCTTGGCTTTTTCGATCATGGGGGTGATGGTCATCCCCTGGATCACGATGGAGAACATGACCACGGCATAGGTCATGATCAGTATCACTTCGCGCAAGTCCACCCCTGAGGGGAGCATCATGGTGTCGGTTGGCAATGCCAGCGCCATCGCCATGGCCAGGCCGCCCCGCAGGCCGCCCCAGGTCAGGATGCGGATGGAGAAGGTGTTGTAGCTGCGGAACTTGCGAAACGCCACATAGGGCAGGGAGACGCTGATGAAACGCGCAGCCAGGCAGAGTGGAATGGCGATGATGGGCAACAGCCAGAACTCCCAGCCGATATCGAGCAACACTATCGCCAGACCGATCAGCAGGAACAGCAAGGCATTGAGGAACTGATCCATCAACTCCCAGAAGTGATCCAGATAGTGCTTGCTCTGTTCGGAGAAGCCGGTGTGACGAGTCCAGTTGCCGATCATGATACCGGTGACCACCATGGCCAGGGCACCGGAGACACCCATGATGTTGGCCAGGGCAAAACCGGCAGTCGGGATGCAGAGGGTGAGCAACAGTTCCAGGGAACCATCATCGGTGGCGCTGATCATGACGTGGGCCAACAGGCCAAGCAGCAGACCGAACAGTATGCCGCCGAGGGCCTCATGCATGAAGACGGAAGCCACCCCCGAGAAGGTGGGCTCGCTGCCGCCAAAGGCCACGGCAAAGACGGTGACGAAGATCACCAGACCCACACCGTCGTTGAACAGGGATTCCCCTTCGATCTGGATGGCGATCTGGGGTGGCGCCTTGAGCTTCTTGACGATGGCCAGCACGGCGATAGGGTCGGTGGGGGAGATGAGTGCCCCGAACAACATGCAGTAGATGAAAGGAATTTCCCAGCCCAGCAGCGCCGAGATGCCCCAGAAGCCGTAGCCGATGAGGAAGGTCGACAGCAGGGTGGAGAAGAGGGCAAGAATGGTGATTTCCCACTTCTGATCCCGCAGTGCTGGCAGGTTGATCCCTATCCCGCCTGCGAACAGCAGGAAGCCCAGTATCCCCTTGAGCAGGAAGTCCTGGAAGTTGATGCTCTCCATGGTGGAGACGGCAAGGGGTTCCAGATTGAACCAACCCAGCTTGCCGAACATGACCATCAACAAGGAGATCAGCATGGAGCCCGCCGTGATGGCGATGGTGGTCTGGATTTTGAGGACATATTGGTTGGCGAAGGCGATAAGAATCGCCAATGCTGCCAAGAAGCAGAGAGTGTAGTAGACGCTCATAGTTATTTTTCTCGTTGGAGTTACAGCAAGCACGAGTCCCTATAGGACGGGCATAGGGTACTCTGTGGTGATAGTTTACTCACTACCTACTTTTGGGTATCGAGACGAAAGTTTTAGACAGATAGACGGCTAGATTTCCATTTTTTTCCTTTGCTGTTAGGATGAAGCCACGCAGTTGCATGGATGTAAGAGGGAAGAGCGGTGTCGATAAATAACAAGAGTCTACAGGCCTGTCTGGCGCAGAGGATCCTGATCATAGATGGTGCTATGGGTACCATGATCCAGGGCTACAAGCTGGGAGAAGCGGATTACCGGGGCGAGCGCTTCGCCGACTGGCATACCGACATCAAGGGCAATAATGACCTGTTGGTGCTCAGCCAGCCCGGGATCATTCGTGAGATCCACGATCAATATTGCGCCGCCGGGGCCGACATCCTCGAGACCAACACCTTCAACGCCACCCCCATCGCCATGGCCGACTACGAGATGGAAGCCCTCTCGGCGGAGATCAACCTGGAAGCGGCCCGTCTGGCCCGTGCCGTCGCCGATGAGTGGACGGCCAAGGACCCGACCAAGCCGCGCTTCGTGGCGGGGGTGCTGGGCCCCACCAACCGCACCGCCTCCATCTCGCCGGACGTCAACGATCCGGGCAAGCGCAATGTCACCTATGACCAGCTGGTGGCCGCCTACACCGAATCGACCCACGCCCTGATCGAGGGGGGTGCCGACATCATTCTGATCGAGACTATCTTCGACACCCTCAACGCCAAGGCGGCCGCCTTCGCGGTGGAAGGGGTGTTCGAAGAGCTGGGCTATGCCCTGCCGGTGATGATCTCCGGCACCATCACCGATGCCTCCGGCCGCACCCTCTCCGGTCAGACCACGGAAGCCTTCTATCACTCCCTGCGTCATGTCAAACCGCTGTCGTTTGGCCTCAACTGCGCGCTCGGCCCGGACGAGCTGCGGGAATATGTGGCTGAGCTGTCGCGGATCAGCGAGAGCCATGTCAGCGCCCACCCCAACGCCGGTCTGCCCAATGCCTTCGGCGAGTACGATCTGGATGCCGATGAGATGGCGGCCCATATCCGCGAGTGGGCCCAGAGCGGCTTCCTCAATCTGGTGGGGGGCTGCTGTGGCACCACCCCGACCCACATTCGCGCCATGAGCGAGGCGGTGGCGGGCATCAAGCCGCGCGCCCTGCCCGAACTGCCGGTGGCCTGCCGTCTGTCCGGCCTCGAGCCGCTGATCATCACCGCGGAGTCCATGTTCGTGAACGTGGGGGAGCGCACCAACGTCACCGGGTCGGCCAAGTTCAAGCGACTGATTAAAGAGGGGCTCTACGACGAGGCCCTCGATGTGGCCAAGCAGCAGGTCATGAGCGGCGCCCAGATCATCGACATCAACATGGACGAGGGGATGCTGGACGCCGAGGCGGCCATGGTGCGCTTCCTCAACCTCATCGCCGGCGAGCCGGACATCGCCCGGGTGCCGGTGATGATCGACTCCTCCAAGTGGGAGGTGCTGGAGGCGGGGCTCAAGTGCGTGCAGGGCAAGCCGGTGGTCAACTCCATCTCCATGAAGGAGGGGGAGGAGAAGTTCATCGAGCAGGCCAAGCTGCTGCGTCGCTACGGCGCCGCCGTCATCGTCATGGCGTTCGACGAGCAGGGTCAGGCCGATACCCGGGCCCGCAAGTTCGAGATCTGCCAGCGCGCCTACCGGGTGCTGGTGGACAAGGTCGGCTTCCCGCCGGAAGACATCATCTTCGATCCCAACATCTTCGCCATCGCCACCGGCATCGACGAGCACAACAACTATGCGGTGGACTTCATCGAGGCGGTGAAGGACATCAAGGATAATCTGCCCCACGCCATGATCTCCGGCGGCGTCTCCAACGTCTCCTTCTCGTTTAGGGGCAACGAGCCGGTGCGGGAAGCCATCCACGCGGTCTTCCTCTACCACGCCATCCAGAACGGCATGGACATGGGCATCGTCAACGCCGGTCAGCTCGCCATCTATGAAGACATCCCGGCGGAGTTGAAAGAGAAAGTGATCGCCGTGGTGCTCAACCTCAACGACAACGCCACCGAGGATCTGCTGGCCATCGCCGAGAAGTATCGCGGCGCCGGCGCCCAGGCCGAGGATCCCCGGGATCAGGAGTGGCGCAGCTGGCCGGTGGGCAAGCGGCTGGAGCATGCCCTGGTCAAGGGGATCACCGACTTCATCGAAGAGGATACCGAAGAGGCGCGGGCCGGGGCCGAGAAGCCGCTGCACGTGATAGAAGGGCCGCTGATGGATGGCATGAACGTGGTCGGCGACCTGTTTGGCGCGGGCAAGATGTTCCTGCCCCAGGTGGTCAAGTCTGCCCGGGTGATGAAGCGGGCGGTCGCCTACCTGCAACCCTATATAGAGGCGGAAAAGTCGGGAGGGTCGAGCAACGGCAAGATAGTGATGGCCACCGTCAAGGGGGACGTGCACGACATCGGCAAGAACATCGTCGGCGTGGTGCTGCAGTGCAACAACTACGAGATCGTCGATCTCGGGGTCATGGTCTCCTGCGAGAAGATCCTCAAAACTGCCCGGGAAGTGAATGCCGACATGATCGGATTGTCCGGCCTCATCACCCCGTCCCTCGACGAGATGGTGCACGTGGCCAAGGAGATGGAGCGTCAGGGCTTCAAGCTGCCGCTGCTGATCGGCGGTGCCACCACCTCCAAGGCCCACACAGCGGTGAAGATAGAGCAGAACTACTCCGAGCCCGTGGTCTATGTCTCGAACGCCTCCCGGGCGGTCGGGGTGGCCCAGAGTTTGCTCAACCCCGAGCTCAAACCCGCCTTCGTCGCCCGCATCGACAAGGAGTACGAAATCGCCCGGGAGCAGCATGCCCGCAAGCAGCCGAGATCCAAGCCGGTCAGCCTGGCCCACGCCCGCGCCAACCGCCAGCAGCTGGACTGGGTGAACTATCAGCCCCCCGCCCCCCGCGAGCCTGGGGTACAAAAATTCGAGAACATTGCCATCTCGGTGCTGCGCCCCTACATCGACTGGACGCCGTTTTTCCTGAGCTGGGAGCTGGCGGGCAAGTATCCCCGCATCCTGGAAGATGAGGTGATAGGCGAGGAGGCGACCAAGCTGTTCGCCGAGGCCAACGCCATGCTGGATCTGCTCGAGCGTGATCAGAGCGTGCGCTGCGCCGGCATCATAGGGCTGTTCCCGGCCAACCGGGTCGGCGACAGCATCGAGGTCTATAGCGACGAGTCACGCAGCGAGGTGCGCAAGGTGCTGCATCACCTGCGTCAGCAGAGCGAGAAGCAGGGCTTCCCCAACTACTGCCTGGCGGACTATGTGGCACCCAAGGAGAGCGGCAAACCGGACTGGATCGGTGCCTTCGCGGTGACCGGCGGCATAGGGGAAGAGGCCATCGCCAACGCCTACAAGGCGCAGCATGATGATTTCAATGCCATTCTGGTGCAGGCGGTGTGTGACCGCCTGGCCGAAGCCTTTGCCGAATACCTGCACGAGCAGGTGCGCAAAGTGCATTGGGGTTATGCCGCGGACGAGGCGCTCAGCAAGGAGGATCTCATTCGTGAGAACTATCAGGGCATACGGCCAGCCCCTGGCTATCCGGCCTGCCCCGAGCATACCGAGAAGGGCAGCATCTGGGAGCTGCTGGATGTAGAGCAGGCGATCGGCATGCAGCTGACCGAATCCTACGCCATGTGGCCGGGTGCCGCGGTATCGGGCTGGTACTTCTCCCACCCGCAAGCCAAGTACTTCGCGGTGGCGCAGATCCAGCAAGATCAGGTCGAGGATTATGCCATGCGCAAGGGCATGAGCCTGGCCGAGGCCGAGCGCTGGCTGGGACCCAACCTGGGGTGAGGCGCGGTTCGGCCCGACTGGCCATAGGCCCATGACAACGGCGGCCCCACTCTGGGGCCGCCGTTTTACATCTGGATGACAGAGACCGAGTTTTTGCACTTTTTGTGTGGATTGTCTTGTTGTCAGGATAAACGATTGGCGTTGTCATAGGGCTGTGGCACCTTATACTCTCCCGCCCTATCCTGCCCAGGCACTGCCTCCTAGCGGAACTTTCATGAAGATTGCTATTTTATCCCGTGAGCCTAGAAACTACTCCACTCGCCGTCTGGTCGAGGTGGCTCGTGCCCGTGGTCATGAGGTCGAGGTGCTCGACACCCTGCGCTGCTACATGAATATCGCTTCTCATAATCCCTCCATCCATTATGAAGGGGTGGAGCTTGGCAATTACGATGCGGTGATCCCGCGCATTGGTGCCAGCATCACCTTCTACGGCACCGCAGTGCTGCGCCAGTTCGAGATGATGAGCACCATGGCCCTCAACAGCTCGGTGGCCATCTCCCGCTCCCGGGATAAATTGCGTGCCATGCAACTGTTGTCGCGCCACGGCATCGGCCTGCCGGTGACAGGTTATGCCCACAGCACTCATGATGTCCCGGATCTCATCAAGATGGTGGGGGGCGCCCCCCTGGTAGTGAAGCTGCTGGAGGGTACCCAAGGGATAGGGGTGGTGCTGTGCGAGACCCAAAAGGCCGCCGAGAGCGTGATCGAAGCCTTCATCCAGACCAATAACAATATTCTGGTGCAGGAGTTTATCCGCGAGGCCGATGGGGCCGACATTCGCTGCCTGGTGGTCAATGGCAAGGTGGTGGCCGCCATGCGTCGTCAGGCGCAGCCGGGGGAGTTTCGCTCCAACCTGCATCGCGGCGGCACGGCCGAGGCCATCAAGATCACCCCGGAAGAGCGGGCGACGGCGGTGCAGGCCGCCAAGATCATGGGACTGGACGTGGCCGGTGTCGACATTCTGCGCAGCGCCCGCGGCCCGCTGGTGCTGGAGGTGAACTCCTCCCCCGGCCTGCAAGGGGTGGAAGCGGCCTCCGGCAAAGATGTGGCGGGCAAGATCATCGAGTATCTGGAGCTCAAGGCGAGTCGTAAACACAAGCCGGCGGAGTAAGTGCCCCAGCTGACACCTGTAATGGGTCAGCGGGACTGAATAGCAGAGGGGAGCCAGGGCTCCCCTCTGTCATATCCGGTGCGGGGCAGAGGCACCAGGGTGGGCTCATGTCAGGGCCTGCTGCCCCCGGTTTTCAAGGCGCTCGCGAAATGCCAGGGCCAGCCTATCGTAGAGATCCGGCGCCTCTTTATCCTCGATGTCGCCGCGGATCCAGGGGTTGTCGATGATCTCGAGCAGCACACAGCCCTGCCCCTGTTGACGCAGATCCACGCCAAACAGGCCGTTGCCGAGCTGATGAACGGCCCGGCGCGCCATCTGCAATACCCGCTCCGGCACCTCGTTCATCGCTATCGCCTCGATCCGGCTCATGTCGAGGGGGTGCTTGCGGCGGCGGATTCGGTTGCCGGGTTCGGGACGGTAGCGGCGGCAGGCAAACAGGGGGGAGCCGTCGAGAAAGCCGATGCGCCAGTCAAACTCGGCCGGGATCCGGCTCTGCACCAGCAGCAGGGCGGAGCGGCTCAACCCCTCCTCCAGCAGACGGGCGAGCTGCGGCTCGTCACTGGCCATGGCCAGATCCCGTCCCTGAGCGCCGTCCGGGATCTTCACCATCAAAGGCAGGCCGAGCCGCTGCACCAGCTCCTCGACCTGATGGCGACCGCGCCGGGTGACCACCATGGTCGGGGGCATGGCCACGCCGCTGCGCACCATCAATTCATAGAGATAGAGCTTGTTGCTGCAGGCGAGAATGGCGCGGGAGCTGTCGATGACCGGCATCTTGAGCTGCTCGGCACGACGGGCAAACTCGAAGGTATAGTGGCCGACGGCGGTTTCGGATCTCAGCCAGAGGCTGTCGAATTCAGGCAGTCGCTCGATGGCATTAGGGGCCAGGATCTCGGCGTGGATCCCCTGCACGGCAGCGGCCCGGATGAAGCGAGCCAGGGCGAGTTCATCGCTGCTGGCGCGACCATCGCCAGGATCGGCCAAGATGGCGAGCTGGTAGCGCGGTGTGCTGGGTTCGGCCCGATCGCCGACCAGGGATTGGACATGACTCAACATCAGGGCGCGCTCCCCCTCGCCAAGGGCGAGGGGTGACAGGCTCTGCTGCTGGCGCACCGACCAGCCATGGCGGCCGCGTTTCAGGGTCAGCTCCTGGAGCGGCAGCTGGCTCAGGCCATAGTAGTAGCGAGCCAGCCCCGCCAGCGCCTCTTGCTCGCATTGTCCGAAGATGGCGCGCACCCGGATCCTGTCTTCATTCTGCTGGGCCAGCCAGCCTTGCAGCTTGCGCCACAGCTTGGCGGGGGGCTGCTGGGGTTGCAGCACACTGATGGCCTGCAGCCCGGGCAGACAGTGGTGGCCACGGGCCTGGGCCAGCAGTGAGCAATAGTAGCCAGCGCTCAGGTGATCCAGGCTGCGGCAGAGGTTGATGATGCGACCGCGTCCCCCGGTAGTGGGCAGGCCATGTTGCAGATAGGAACGGGCAGTCAGCAGATAATCGCCGTGACAGGGCCAGTCCCCCGGCTCCTCGACGATGACATAGGTACTCATATTTTCGGCTCCAGGGATCGGACTGCCGGTATGGCAGTATCCCCGGTGGGCTTCGATGCACCGACAGCACGACCATGGCGCGAGGGGGGACAAGAGGTTAGAGTGCCTAATATGACGCTTTGGTAACTTGTGATACAAGTCGCATTTCTGGTGCTGAAGATAAATAACTCAAACGAGGACTTCCCTGTGTTGACCCTGCGCGCCGCCCTTCCCGATGATCTGGGCGCCATCGTAAAACTGGAGCGTTACTGCTTCCCACCCGAGGTCGCCTTTGGCCGCAATCGCTGGCACTATCTGCTCGGTCATGCCAAGGGGCGCACCCTGCTGCTGCACGATGCCAAGGGCCAGCTGATGGGCTATCTCTGCCTGCTGGAACACAAAGGCTGGGATCGACTGGTGATCCAGACCCTGGCCATTCATTGGCGGATGCGGCGTCAGGGCTGGGCCCGTCGTCTGCTTGAGCAGGTGATCGCCAAAGGCAAGGCCCAGGGGTGGGGGGCCATCCGGCTCGAAGTGGCCGATGGCAACGATGAGGCGCTGCCTCTCTATCAGCGGCTCGGCTTCAAGGCCCAGCAACGACTGCCCGATTATTACGGCCGGGATCAGCATGCCCATCGACTGGTGCTGCGACTGCGTGAACCCAAAAGGGCGGGCGCTGTCGCCATCCCGGATTATCTCCGTGAGCTGTGAGGCCTGTCTCGCGACTGCGATCCGCGCCAAGCTGGGCCGTTGCCCGGTCTGCGCCATCCAGACCCTGGTCATCGGCCTGATGGGGTGGGCCGCCTGGTGGTGGCTGGGGGCAGACCACTCGGTTCATGCCTTGACGGCCCTGCTGTTCGGGCTCGCCGGTTCGTTGCTGTTTGCGCTGCACCTGCTGGTTTTTATCTGGCGCAAGGTCGGGGGACGCGAGCTCGACTGACACATCTCAAGAGATGAGAATCTTCGATAACCGATTTGAATAGCAGCCAAGGAGGCTCAGATGATTGCAATGGTAACGGGCGCCTCGTCCGGTTTTGGTGAGGCGATCAGCCGCGCGCTGGTACAGGCGGGTCACAAGGTGATTGGCACAGGACGGCGCGCCGAGCGTCTGGCAGCCCTGGCCGATGAGCTGGGTGACAGCTTTCTGCCGCTGGTGTTTGACGTGCAGGACAAGGCGGCCACCCGCGCCGCCCTCGAGGGATTGCCCGCAAGCTGGAGCGAGGTGGATCTGCTGGTCAACAATGCCGGTCTGGCCCTGGGACTGGCACCGGCCCACCAATCGGATCTTGATGATTGGGAGCAGATGATAGCCACCAACATCAGTGGCCTGACTCTGGTCACCCGGCTCCTGCTGCCGGGCATGGTGGCGCGCAACCGCGGCCATGTGATCAATATCGGCTCCATCGCGGGCACCTACCCCTATCCGGGCGGCAACGTCTATGGCGCCACCAAGGCGTTCGTGAAGCAGTTCAGCCTGAATCTGCGTGCCGATCTGGCTGGCTCGGCGGTGCGGGTCACCAATGTGGAGCCCGGCCTGTGCGGCGGCACCGAGTTCTCCAATGTGCGCTTCCATGGTGACGATGCCAAGGCGGCGACCGTTTACCAGGGGGTACAGGCTATCTTGCCAGAAGACATCGCCAATACGGTGCTCTGGATCGGCGAGCAGCCCGCCCACGTCAACATCAACAGCATCGAGATCATGCCGGTGGCCCAGACCTTCGGCCCCCTGCACATCAGCCGTGGCTGAGGGGTCACAGGTATTGCGTTGACCAAACAAGAAGAGGCACCCCAGGGTGCCTCTTCTGTTATGCGGACTGATGTTGACGGGCGATGGGAAGCGCTCGCCCGGGGGTTATTTCTGGGCTGGCGCTATGCTGATCCCCACCGCCTGGGTCTGAATTGCCTTGATCTGATCGCCTTTTGCCATCAGGGCAAACTGATCCGGGTTCTGGACCTTCACGACGACGGTGTGATCCACACCTTTGACGGTGACCGTTTGCTGCTGTTTGTCGAGAGCGATGATGTCCCCATAGAGGGTGACCTTGGCGCCAACGCCCGCCTCTGGGGTCTGACCCGCGGCGGCTTTATCCGTAGCCACTTCCACGATGCGCTTTCTCACCCCGGCGGTGCCTTTGAGCAGCTCCAGATCCAGCATCTGCAGGTACTCCAGCGTGATAGTGTCACCGACTTTGAGGCTCTGCAGGTTGGTGACCTTGTCACCGGCCACTATGTCGAACAGATCCCCTGCGGCATTCTTCAGGCTGACCTTGCGGCTTGCCATGTCGATGGCGGTGACGGTCGCTGAGGCGGTCATGACCTCCATCAAGTTGGCCTTACCTGGCGCGCTCAATACCTCGGCAGTGAGCTCGGTTGCCTGGGCCAGGCCGGTCGAGAGGGTGAAGAGGGCGGCAATCCATGCATGCTTCAATTTCATTTTTAACACCTCATAGCTGGGAAGTAGTGGCAAAGCGGGCCTCTGTGAATGATGACGCGGCATGATGCTTATTTACCGGAGTCTTGCCCTGAACGACCATAACAGAGTCGCGCTTGGCTACCTCATTGAGATTGGTGACAATCTTCATTTTGATGGTCAGCTCTCGTTTTTTGACCTCATGGGGCGGCAGGGGCACAATGACGGCACAACGCTCCCCGTTTGACCATCTGTGAGGATCCTGCCTTGTACAACTTTCAATACTCGAATCCGACCCGGGTCTGCTTTGGCGAAGGCCAGATTGCCAGCCTGCCCGATCTTATCCCGGCAGGCAGTCGCGTGCTGGTGCTCTATGGCGGTGGCAGCATCAAACACAACGGCGTCTATGACCAGCTGGTGGCTGCACTAACGGGTCTGGACTGGCAAGAGTTCTCCGGCATAGGCGCCAACCCCCAGTACGATCAGCTGATGGAGGCGGTCGCCCTGGTGAAACGCGAGGGGATCGACTTCCTGCTGGCCGTGGGTGGCGGATCCGTGGTGGATGGCAGCAAGTTTGTCGCCGCCGCTGCCTGTTATCAGGGCGAGGATCCCTGGGACATATTGAAGAGCAATGCACCCTTCGAGCACGCTCTGCCCCTTGGCTGCGTGCTGACCCTGCCCGCCACCGGCTCGGAGAGCAATCCCGCTGCCGTGGTGAGCCGGGGCGATGCCAAGCTCTCCTTCTACAATCCGCTGGTGCTGCCGCAATTTGCGGTGCTCGATCCCACGACGACTTACAGCCTGCCAGTGCGCCAGGTGGGCAACGGCGTGGTGGATGCCTTCGTCCATATCCTGGAGCAGTACCTCACCTTCCCGGTCGGGGGGGATGTGCAGGACAGGCTGGCGGAGGGCTTGCTGCAGGTGCTGATCGACAATGGCCCCCTGGCCCTGTCCGAGCCGCAGAACTATCAGGTGCGCGCCAACATCATGTGGGCGGCCAGCCTGGCCCTCAATGGCCTGATCGGCCGCGGTGTGCCTCACGACTGGTCCACCCATGCCATCGGTCACCAGCTCACCGCCCTGTATGGGCTGGATCACGCCCAGAGCCTGGCGGTGGTGCTGCCCTCCCTGCTGCGGGAGCAATCTGCCCAGAAGCAGGAGAAACTGGCCCAGTTCGCTGAGCGGGTCTGGCATTCTCGCAGGGAGGACAAGGCGCTGCGCATCGAGGAGGCCATCATCCGTACCGAGCAGTTCTTCCAGCAGATGGGCGTCGGCACCCGCTTGTCGGATTACGGCCTCAACGAGAGCTGCATTCCCGCCATCTGCTCCAACCTCAAGCGCTTCGAGCTGACGGCGCTGGGTGAGCATCAGGACATAGATCCGGACAAGGTGGCGCGGATCCTCTCCCACGCCCTCTAAGCCCGGGCGCTGGAGCCAAGGGGGAGAGGTTGCCAGGATCTTCCCTGTGCACTCAGATCCCTCGGCTCCCGAGCTGAAAAGAGAACGCCCCGCATTCGGGGCGTTTTGCATGTTGTGGTGGCGTGCCGGGGGCTCAGGCGCTCTGATCCAGCTCGCGTTCCAGGGCTGCCGCCTTTTGACGGGCCGGATGGGTATTGAGGCGTTCCCAGTAGCTCTTAAGGTGCGGGAACTGGGCCAGCTGGCCGCCCTGGGCCAGCAGATCGACCAGGAAGGAGTTCATGATGTCGGCGCCGGAGAGACGATCCCCCACCAGATAGCGGCGGGTCGCCAGCACCTCATTGAGATAACCCAGCACCTTGGCGCACTCCACCTGGGCGTAGCCCGGCAGGAAGCGCATCGGGCTGCCATCCTTGCGCACGAACATGTCCAGCAGCAGCGGCAAGATGCCTGAGCTCTCGGCGAAGTGGAGCCACTGCAGGTAGTCGGCGTACTCCGGGCTCTCGGGATCAGGAGCCAGGGTGTGGGGAGCATGGCGGGCGATCAGGTATTCGGTGATGGCGCCGGATTCTGCCAGGATCCGCCCGTCAAACTCGATGACAGGGGATTTGCCAAGGGGATGAATGGCCTTGAGCTCGGGGGGGGCCAAAAAGGTAGCGGCATCGCGCTGGTAGGCCTTTATCTGGTAAGGCAGCCCCAGCTCTTCGAGCAGCCAGATGATGCGTTGGGAGCGGGACTTGTTCAGGTGATGCAGGACTATCATGGGAACCTCGATGGGGTGGCGGAAGGGCATGATACGCGCCGGCGTGGTGACTGGTTCACCGGCAGACAAAAAAGAGCGGGCAGATGCCCGCTCTGTACTGATTCAGGCCGCCAGCGCCTGATCCAGATCCGCCAATATGTCTTCGATGGCCTCGATCCCCACCGACAGCCGGATCATCTCCGGCTTGACCCCCGCCTTTGTCTGTTCCTCCTCGCTCAGCTGGCGATGGGTGGTGGAGGCGGGGTGGCAGGCCAGGGATTTGGCGTCGCCGATATTGACCAGTCGCTTGAAGATCTTGAGCGCATCGTAGAAGCGCACCCCGGCCTCATACCCTTCCTTCAGACCGAAGGAGAGGATGGCCGAGGGGCGGCCGCCCATGTACTTCTCCGCCAGCGGATAGTGGGGGTGATCCGGCAGGCCGGCGTAGCTGACCCAGGCCACCTTGGGGTGATGCCTGAGGTGGTGGGCGACCCGCAGGGCATTCTCTACATGGCGCTCCATGCGCAGGCTCAGGGTCTCTAGCCCCTGCAACAGCAGGAAGGCGTTCATGGGGGCCAGGGCCGCACCGGTATTGCGCAGGGGCACGGTGCGCACCCGGCCTATGAAGGCCGCAGGTCCGAAGGCGTCGGTGTAGACCACCCCGTGGTAGGAGGGTTCCGGCTGGGTGAGCTGGGGGAAACGTTCAGGGTGATCCGCCCAGGGGAACTTGCCCGAGTCGACGATGACACCCCCCAGCGAGTTGCCGTGACCGCCCACGTACTTGGTCAGGCTGTGCACCACTATGTCGGCGCCGTGCTCGATGGGCTTGCACAGCACCGGGGTGGCGACCGTGTTGTCGACGATAAGCGGCACGCCGCGAGCGTGGGCCACCCTGGCGAAGGCCGCCAGATCGACGATGTTGCCCGCTGGGTTGCCGATGCTCTCGCAATAGACCGCCTTGGTCTTGTCGTCGATGAGAGCGGCGATGGCCTCGGCACTGTCATCCCTGGCAAAACGCACCTCGACCCCGAAACTCGGCAGCATGTGGGCGAACAGGGTGTAGGTGCCGCCGTAGAGCTGGGGGGTGGAGACGATGTTGTCGCCGGCGGCGGTCAGCGCCTGAATGGCGTAGGTGATGGCGGCAGACCCCGCCGAGACCACCAGCCCGGCGATGCCCCCCTCCAGGGCGGCCATTCGCTGCTCCAGCACGTCGTTGGTGGGGTTCATGATGCGGGTGTAGATGTTGCCGGGCACCGCCAGGTTGAACAGATCCGCCCCGTGCTGGGCGCTGTCGAACTCGTAGGCCACCGTCTGGTAGATGGGCACGGCCACCGCCTTGGTGGCGGGATCGTGGGAAAAGCCGTGGTGCAGGGCCAGGGTCGCATCTTTCATCACACACTCCTTGTTGGACGTCGTCGCCATTATGGATGGATAGACGTCCAATCTAGCAGGCCCTCACTCGTTGTAAACAGACCCTATTGGCAAAGCTATTGCGCATCTCTGCTACAGGCGGCGACGGTACTCCTTGTCGTCGATCTGGTGCATGTCCCACTGCATCAGGCGATTGAGCTGGGCCATGGGATCTTCCACCAGCGACAGTGGGCGGGGCAGGATCCGCTTGAAGTAACGGCGCATCCCTTGCTGGATCCGGCTTGGTTTGAGGGGCTGTACTGAGTTCATTTGAGTGCTCCTGTGCTGTGGTTCTCACGTTCGCCAGCAGTATTGAGCTAAAATGCGGAAGTAAAAACTGACGACTTAGCCAACCAGGATTTCCTCTTTTATGACCAGTCCCCGTCTCTATCAGCATTTTCAGCGTCTGAGCCGCCTGCTTGAGGCGGATCGACTGGAACTCAGCCTGGCCGAGGTGGCCGAGCTGCTCTGCTGCACTCCCCGTAACGCCCGGCTCTTGCTGCGACGCATGGAGCAGGAGGGGTGGCTCAGCTGGTCGGCCCGGGCCGGGCGTGGCAAGCGATCCACCCTGCAACTGCTCGACAGCCAGGAGGGATCCCTGCAGCGCAGATTGCGGGCTCTGCTGAGCCAGGGCCAACTGGCCCAGGCCATGGCGTTGGCGGGGGAGCGGCTCGATCTGGTCACCCCCTTGCTCTATGAGCAGCTGGGTCAAGCGACCCGGGAGGGGCGTCAGATCCTGCGGGTACCCTATTACCGGCCACTGCCTGGCCTGTTGCCGAGCGGCCCCCTGCGTCGTTCCGAGGTGCATCTGGCCCGTCAGCTGTTCAACGGCCTGACTAGGCGAAATGAGGAAAATGGGGAAATCGAGGGGGATTTGGCTCACCACTGGGAGCTGTTGAGCCCCTGTCATTGGCGTTTTTACCTGAGGCCTGCGGTGCGCTTTCACCATGGCCGGTCCCTGGATATCCAGGATGTGATCGACAGCCTGGCCGCGCTCGGGGATCGCCCCCTGTTCCAGCATATCGTCGGCTTTGATCACCCTTGGCCGCGTACCCTGGACATACACCTCGCCAACCCGGATCCCTGGCTGCCCCATCTGCTGGCCGAGCCCATGGCCGCCATCTTGCCGCGGGAACTCAAGGATCAGCCCGGCTTTGCCCTGCGCCCGGTCGGCACAGGTCCCTACAAGGTTGGCGCCAATGATCCCTTACAGCTCCGGCTGACCGCCTTCGATGATTACTTCGGTCTGCGTGCCCTGCTCGACGAGATAGATATCTGGATGCTGCCCGAACTGGCGGAGCGGCTGGAGAGCCACCTGCGCCTCGGCAGCGACAGCCCCGAGCTGGGTACCATGCAGGGTGAGTCAGAACTCGAGTCCGGTTGCTACTTCTTGTTGCAAGATGACAGGTCAGCGGCCCTGGCCGATCTCTCCCTGCGGCGCTGGCTGCTGACCCTGCTCAATCCGGTCGCCCTGATGGCCAGGGTGGCCCCCGAGTTGCAACGGGGCTGGACCAGCGCGCTAGGCTTGCTACCCCATTGGCGTGAAGCCTTGCCGCCACCTCAGCCCGAACCCGCGGCCCTGCCAAGGCGACTGGTGCTGGCCTGTTTCAACCAGCACCTGGAGTTTCATGAGTGCGCCAGCGCCATGACCAGCCTGCTGGCAGAGCGGGGCATCGCGCTGGAGGTGCGTACCCTGGATTACGGTCGCTGGGTCAGCGGCGAAGATGAGGATGTGGATCTCTGGCTCGGCACCCTCAATCTGGAGCATGAAGGGCCTTTCGCCCCCTATGCCTGGCTGCAGGGGACCCCCCTGTTGCAAAGGGTCTGGAGCAAGCAGAGCGCCCTGTGGCAGGGGCTGGCCGCCTGGCGTGCATCTGGTCATGAGTCCGGGCCACGGCTCCTGCTCGCCCGGTTGCAGCAGCAAGCCTGGTTTGTGCCGCTGTTTCACCACTGGCTGGAGCTGGAGAGCCGGGTCGGGGTGCACGGGGTGCGAATGACGGCGCTGGGCTGGTTCGATTTTCGCAGTGCCTGGCTGCGGCCCGAGCTGGCGAACGGAGCCGCCGAGGAGGAGGGCACGGCTTAGCTCGCGGCGCGCATTTTCGCCGCCGCCCCTCCTGACTATTATGTTGCGTCTCAAAAAGCCAGGAAGGGGTGGGGGGATCACAGAAGAGATCATCCTCATGTGCCATGCTGATTCTGGTTATGGAAAGCAGAGCAAGTGAGGAAAATGATGAGCAACAATTCAGAACATTCCCAAGGACGATGCCCGGTCATGCACGGAGGCAGCACGACGACCGAGATGGCCAATATGGAGTGGTGGCCCAAGAGCCTGAACTTCGACATCCTTCATCAGCACGATACCAAGACCAACCCCCTCGGGCCCGATTTCGACTACCGCGAAGAGCTCAAAACCCTGGACGTGGCCGCCCTCAAGCAGGATGTGATCGCCCTGATGACCGACAGCCAGGATTGGTGGCCGGCAGACTGGGGCCACTATGGCGGCCTGATGATCCGCATGGCCTGGCATGCCGCCGGTACCTATCGCATCGCCGATGGCCGTGGCGGTGGTGGCACAGGCAACCAGCGCTTCGCGCCGCTCAACTCCTGGCCAGACAACGCCAACCTGGACAAGGCCAGGCGCCTGCTGTGGCCCATCAAGCAGAAATACGGCAACAAGATCAGCTGGGCGGATCTCATCCTGCTGGCTGGCACCCTGGCCTATGAGTCCATGGGGCTCAAGACGTTCGGCTTCGGTTTCGGCCGCCAGGATATCTGGCATCCGGAGAAAGATATCTATTGGGGAGCAGAGAAAGAGTGGCTGGCACCCAGCGACAACCCCAACAGCCGCTACTCAGGGGTGCGAGACCTCGACAACCCGCTGGCGGCGGTGATGATGGGGCTCATTTACGTCAACCCTGAAGGGGTGGATGGCAACCCGGACCCACAGAAAACGGCGCAAGACATTCGCGTCACCTTCGCCCGCATGGCGATGAATGATGAAGAGACGGTCGCCCTGACGGCCGGTGGCCACACCGTCGGCAAGACCCACGGCAATGGCAGCGCCAAGCAGCTTGGTCCTGAGCCGGAAGGGGCCGAGATTGAGGATCAGGGGCTCGGCTGGCTCAACAAGACCAGCAGAGGCGTCGGCCGCGATACGGTCACCAGCGGCATCGAAGGGGCCTGGACGACGCAACCGACCCGCTGGGACAACGGTTACTTCGATATGCTGTTCGGCCACGAGTGGACCCTGACCAAGAGTCCGGCCGGGGCCTGGCAGTGGATACCCATCGACATCAAGGAAGCGGACAAGCCGGTGGATGTGGAGGATCCCTCGATCCGCTGTATGCCCATCATGACCGATGCCGACATGGCCATGAAGGTCGACCCCGAATACCGCAAGATAGCCGAGCGTTTCCTCGATGATCCTGCCTATTTCTCGGATACCTTCGCCCGGGCCTGGTTCAAGCTGACCCACCGGGATCTGGGGCCCAAGGCGCGCTATCTGGGACCTGATGTGCCGGCAGAGGATCTGATCTGGCAGGATCCTGTGCCTGCTGGCCGCAGTGGCTACGACATTTCGGCCCTCAAGGAGCAGATCCGCAACTGTGGCCTCAGCGTAGGGGAACTGGTCGCCACCGCCTGGGACAGCGCCCGTACCTTCCGTGGCTCGGACATGCGCGGTGGCGCCAACGGTGCCCGCATCCGCCTGGCGCCCCAGAAAGAGTGGCAAGGCAACGAGCCCGCCCGACTGGCCAAGGTGCTCAAGGTGCTGGAACCCATCGCCGCGGCCGCCAAGGTGAGCGTGGCGGATGTGATAGTGCTGGCGGGCAATGTGGGCGTCGAGCTGGCGGCCAAGGCGGCCGGAGTGCCGGTGACAGTGCCCTTCTACCCGGGTCGCGGTGATGCCAGCGAGCAGATGACGGACGTCGATTCCTTCGAGCCCCTTGAGCCGCTGCACGATGGCTATCGCAACTGGCTGAAGAAGGAGTACCTCGTCAGTGCCGAGGAGCTGATGCTGGATCGCACCCAGCTGATGGGGCTGACCGCCCATGAGATGACGGTGCTGGTCGGGGGCATGCGGGTGCTTGGCACCAACCATGGCGGTACCCGGCACGGGGTCTTTACCGAGCGTGAAGGGGCGTTGACCACGGACTACTTCGTCAACCTCACCGACATGGCCAATCTCTGGCATCCCACCAGCAAGCAGCTCTATGAGGTGCGGGATCGCAAGAGTGGCAAGGTGAAGTGGACGGCGACCCGGATCGACCTGGTGTTCGGCTCCAATTCGGTGCTGCGTGCCTATGCCGAGGTCTATGCCCAACACGACAGCAAGGAGAAGTTTGTGGGTGACTTCGTCGCGGCCTGGAACAAGGTGATGAATGCGGATCGCTTCGACCTGATAAGCTAAGCTCGACCTCATTGCCCCGCACACAACCCTGTGCGGGGCATTTTTTTGTCTGCCACATACCTGGATATGGCGCAGTGACGTCGTCTGACCAGGGGCATCCCTGTCCTTTGAGGCCGGATATCGGTAACATCCTGTCAGCCGATGATGGCCAGCCCCCGCTCTTCCACTGACAAGGAGTCACCCATGCTGGAAATGCAGATTTTCCCCCGTTTTCAGGAGACGGATGCCCTGGGGCATATCAATAACACAGTGCCAGCGATCTGGTTCGAATCGGCGCGGGACCCCCTGTTTCGCATCTTCTCCCCCGAGTTGGATGTCCATGACTGGCATCTGATCATTGCGGGCTATACGGTGCAGTTCAAACGGGAGCTGTTCTACGGTCAGCCGGTGCTGATCAAGACGGGGGTGAGCCGTATCGGCAGCAGTTCCTTCACCCTCTGGCAGGAGGCCTGGCAGGAGGGCGAGCTGGCGGTGACCGGTGAGACGACCCTGATCCATTTTGACTACCAGACCCGCCAGTCCGTGGCGCTGAGCGAAGCGCAGCGGGACGGGCTCAGGAGCTGGTTACTCGAGCGTTAACCTTGGCCATTGGCCAATCACAGGATATCTATGCGCAAGATCCTCATCGCCCTGACCTTGGGGTTAGGTTCACTGCCCGCACTGGCGGCCTCTCTCGCACAACAGTTCACCCTGATGGAACAAGGTGCCCAAAGTGCTCTGGATACCCGGCTGTTCAGTCATGACGGTGTCGAGATCCAGGCCTGGATAGATGGCCCCCCGGTCATCATCGCCGTGCCCATTCGTGACGAGCAGGGCAAGCTGGTCGGCGAGAGCCGTTACTATTTCAAAGGCGGCAAGCTGTTTGGGGTCAAGGAGCCCGAGGCCCAATTTGGCTTCGATGAGCAAGGTGCCCTGACCCAGTGGCTGGATGCCAAGGGCGAACCGGCCGAGTTCGTCAGCAAGATGAGCATGCAGCAGCGTGAAGCCTGGCTTAGCAAGCGCGCCACCGAGCTGACCGCGCTCTTTGCCTTGAGTCCGGGGGAGCTGCGTCTGGCCAACGGGGATGCCAGCATCAAGCTCAAGGGGGCGGAGCTCGCCCACTGGCTGTGCAACGACAAGCTGATGGCTCTGACCGGTGGGGACAAGGTGACCTCGGAGCAATCCGGGCTCAAGGTGAGCGAAGAGCAGGTGGTGGGGGCCGTCAATCTGCGCCTCGATAAAGGCTGGCAGCCGCTCTCCCTGCGCTGCGATCTGCAGGCCGGACGGGTCACTCGCCTCACCTGGCAGCCCTTGCCCGGAGCCAACAAGCCGCAGTGATGATGCTCGCCGTGCGGCGACGCTCTTTATCACAATGACAGAGGGGCCCCAGGGCCCCTCTGTCATTGTGAGGGGGTCTGCGCTTGGCGCAGCCGGGTCAGGGCCGCCACCCGGCGCCACTGCTGCTCGGGAAACCATGACGCCAGCAACTGCTGGCGGGTCTGGGGATCCGGGTCTGTCATGGTCGCCAACGCTCCCAGATAGCCATCGAGTTGCCGTTCGAAGTGTTGACTATCCTGGTCGAGTTGCTGCAATCGGCCCTGTGCCTCGGGTCCGACCCGTTCCAGCATGGCGAGACGCCGGGCCTCGGGGGGCAGGTGCGCCATGTGCTGCAGATCGCTTATCAGCCGGCCATTGGCCTCCGCCTCCTGAAACCAGTCCGGCTGCTCGGCGAGCCAGATGTCGAGCGCCTCCCCAAGGGCCGCCTGCTCGGCGGGACTCGCCTCGGCCAGCCCCTTGCGCCTCAGGGTCCACTGCTCCATCAGCCTCTCCTCACCAAACAATCTGGCCTGCTCCTGGGGGGTGAAACTGCGTTGGCGCAGTTGCTCGCGGGAGTCGAACAGCTGGCTCAGGCTGGCGAGATCCGGGGCCTGGGGCAGGGCCAGTCTGGCCTCTTGCTGGAGAAATGCCTGATAGCGCCTCAGCAGGGGATCCGCGATGGGTTGACCGCTGGCGAGGTGCTCGACGAGCTGTTGGCGCAGGCTGGATGGGTCGGGAGCCGGGGGCTTGTCCTGCCCCTGGTTCAGCCAATAGCCGAGCAGGCCGAGCAACAGGCTGGCTATCGCCAGTGTCAGCAGCCTTGTGTTGCTCTTCACAGTCCCATCTCCTTGAGGCGGTTGGCATGTTGACGGTAGAGGCTGACCGGATCCGTCTCGAACAGATGATGGATGCCAAATGATTGATTCACTTCGTCCAGATGGTTCATCCGGTAGCCGGTGCCAATCACCTTGCCGAGGTGGCTGCTACAGACCCCCACCAGACCATCATTGGCCTCGCTGAAGAAGGTGCCGGTGAGCACCAGGGCCGGATCCACGGGATCCAGGATATTGGTCAGGTTGCCGCGCCCGCTCCAGGAGAAGTAGTAGACACCGTTATCGGCGCGCAGGGGCCCCTCGCCACAGTAGCGGCTGGGCAGGCCTTCCGGGTAGGCGGCGTTGAAGCGGGCAGCCCCTGTACTGGTGAGGGCATCCAGGGCTGCGAGAGGATCCTGAGGCAGGGTGGCGGTGCCGGACAGCAGGGAGATGACCCCGGACAGGGCGGAGGCGGCGGAGGCCGCCAGCGCTTCCCCGGCCGAGCCGGGGAGGACTCGCATCCGCACCTTGTCCGCTATCTCTGAGCCGAAGTTGACACCGCCGACGCTGGTGGCCGAGGCGACCAGCTCGGGGGCGACCGAGGCCACGTAACGAATGGTGGGGCCGCCGTGGGAGTGGCCGATGAGGTTCACCTTGTCGGCACCGGTCACGGCCAGCACTTGCTGCACCTGGGTCAGCAACTGCTCGCCCCGCAGCTCCGAGCTGGCGGTGGCAGAGACCTGGGCGACATATACCTTGGCGCCATCCCGACCGAGGGCCTGGGGGATCCCGTAGAAGTAATCCACCCCCAGCAGCTTGTCGAAACCGAACAGGCCGTGGACCAGCACTATGGGGTAACGGGTCTGGGTATAGCCGCTCGCCTGACCCAGCAGGGGCAGGGCGCAGAGCAGCAGTAACAACCATCTCTTCATATCAGCATCCTTGTTGATAGGGTCATGGACCACGTCCGGCATCATGCCAGTCCGAGCAGCATGGCTTCCGCAGGGGAACCGGGCTGTGCGGGGGATCACTAAACGGTCAGCCTCGGTCGTGGCTCCCCCATATGGGGTTGGCCGGGTCTGCTTGTTTCCTGCGGATTAGTATGAAATGATAATTAATATCATTCAACCTATGGGTGGAGCAGAGATGGCGAGACAGGATCCCATGGCCCAGTGGCGGCAACATACCCGGCTGGCGAATCACCACTTTGCCGAGGGCAATCACCTGGCGGCCCTGCCCGGTTACCGGCAGGCGCTACGCCTGGCCGAGCAGCAGTTGTTGAGCTGGCAGGATGCGGATGAGGTGGTTGCCGCCCTGGTCGTCGCCTGTCATAACCTGGCCGACCTGATGATGGCCATGGGTGAGGAGTCGAATGCCACCACATTGCTCTGTCAGGCTCATCAACAACTGCTGCAGCTGTCCCATTCACCCTCTTGTCGCAACGCACTCAGGGTGGCGGCCCTCAATCACAGTCGCCACACCCAGATGGAGCTGCTTGCCTTCCTGCGCAAACGGGGACCCAACGTTGTCATCCAGGCCTGCCTCGACCAGTGCCATTGTCAGGGGCGCAGCGCCCACACTCTTCATTGATCGCCCATTACCCAGTCGCAAGGAGTTGCCATGAATCATGTCCTGCCCGCTCTGCCCTATGCCTATGATGCACTCGAGCCCCACCTGGATGCGCTCACCATGGAGATCCATCACAGCCGCCACCATCAAACCTATGTGAACGGTCTCAACGCCGCCCTGGCCACTGCGCCTGAGTGGGCAGACAGGCCCCTCGAGCAGCTGCTGCGTGGCATCGACAGCCTGCCCGCCAGCCTGCAGGGTGCGGTGCGCAATCATGGTGGCGGCCACGCCAACCACAGCCTGTTCTGGCAGGTGATGAGCCCTCAGGGGGGCGGCCTGCCAGAGGGGGAGTTGCTGGTGGCCATCGAGCGGGATCTCGGCGGCTTCGAAGGGTTCACCAAGTTGTTCACCCAGGCGGCTCTAACCCGCTTTGGCAGTGGCTGGGCCTGGCTGGTGGTCACCCCGGCTGGCAAGTTGCAGGTCGAGAGCAGCGCCAACCAGGATAGCCCGCTGATGCTGGGATTGACCCCGGTGCTGGGTTTGGATGTGTGGGAGCATGCCTACTACCTCAAGTACCAGAACAAGCGCCCGGACTACATTGCCGCCTTCTATGAGGTGATCGACTGGCCGCAGGTGGCAGAGCATTATCGACAGGCATTGGCACGTTAAGCAGGCAGTGCCAAGTCTGCTGTGAGCCCATATAGCAAGGCCCGCCGAGGCGGGTCTTTCTCTTGCTAGCTGATGGCATTGAGTCGAATCAATCGGCCAGAGTCGCACTCGCCGCCGAAGGCGGGATCAGCTTGTTGCTGGCCAATGGCTGCAAGGGTGTGAACCGGGTCACTCGACCTGGGTCGCACTCACTGCCGAAGGCGGGATCAGCTTGTTGCTGGCCAATGGCTGCAAGGGTGTGAACCGGGTCACTCGACCTGGGTCGCACTCGCTGCCGAAGGCGGGATCAGCACCTGCTCGCCACTGGCCAGGGGCTCGGTTGGCAACGGCAGGCAGGGCTGGCTCAGCCCCAGGGTGCTGAGCGGGCGACAGGGGATGGGCTCGCCAATATTGACAGGCTGACCGAGAAACTTGGGGCCCTTGTCGAGGATATAGAGATCGAGCAGCCCCATCAGCCGGGCGAAGACTTCACGCACACGGGTGCGGATGCCCTGATAGGCGCTGGGATCTTCGGCATTGAAGCCAACCGCCTCTATGCCGAAGTGGCGGGCGATGAAGATGGCGCGTTCATTGTGGAAGGCTTGGGAGACCACGGTGAAGCGCTCCTGACCGAACACCTCCCTGGCGCGCACCATGGAGTCCAGGGTGCGAAAACCGGCGTAATCGCTATAGATGGCTTTGGCGGGAATCCCCGCCTTGATCAGGGCGCGGCGCATCTGGCGCGGCTCGTTGTACTGCAAGGTTGCGTTGTCGCCTGAGACCAGGATGTAGTCCACCTTGCCGTTGTTATAGAGCGCGCTCGCCGCCTTGATCCGGGTCTGGAAATATTGATTGGTGCCGCCGCCGACCAGGTATCTGGAGGTGCCAAGCACCAGGGCCACTCTGTTGTAGGGCACCTTGTCGACATCGTCATAGGTGTATTGACGGCTCCCGGACACGGCCCACTCCCCGTAAACCAGCAGCAGGGCGGCAGAGCCCAGCAACAGGCAGAGGCAGATGAGCAGTATCTTGCGAAGCTTCGTCATGGGCGGTCAGAGTCTGGCTTGAGGTTGAAACAGCGTGGCCGTCATTCTATTACATCTTGGTTGCCCCCGTCATGGGCAATGGCCTTATTCGAGTGGGCAGCAGCCTGTACCTGTCGCAGCACATCGTTTCTAACCCCTTGATAGAGTACGAAACTTGTGCAAAGGGGCAGCGATGGCTGCCCCTGTTTGCTATCCCTCATCCTCAATGAGCGGAGTCGTTCGCCTTGCACTCGTCGGACTCCTTGTTGGACTCCCACCAGGGCAGCAACTCGCGGCCGAGCCACTGCTGGTAGGCCTCGCTGTCGCTTGCGATAAGCGCATCCAGCTCTGCCTCGAAGTCGCTCATCGCCTGCTGCTGATTCGGGTTGCGCAGGGCCCGGGCCATGGCCAGCCAGCTGGCGCCGCGCCCTGTCTCCCTGAGGAAGCGATGCACCGTATAGGACCAGGAGTAGACCAGCTCGCCCCCCTTGTCGTAATCCAGGTGCAGTATGTCGGCCAGGCTCGGTCGTTCGGCCGCCGGGCGACCGGCGACGTTGTCCATGCCACGGGCGAAGCACTGACCGTGGGCGATGAACTCCGCCAACCCTTCCGACCACCAGGTGGTGCGATTGAGGGGGTAGTGGCCGAAGCTGCCGTGCTGGTTGAAGCGACCATCCAGGTAGTGCACGTACTCGTGGCGCAGGTTCCACACCTGGAAGGAGGGGCGCTTCCACTCAGCCTCATAGGCGAAGAAGCGGGCCTGATTGCCGGGGCGAGCCGGATCCCCTTCGATGTAGATGCCGCCGTTGTCGGTGGATACGCCACCAAACAGGGCGCTGCCGTAGCGTTTCCAGTCGGCGGAGGAGTCGAAGATCACCAGCTCCAGTGCCTCGTTGAGATCGTCCGCCACCGGCTGCCAGCCTGTTTCCAGCTGCTGATGGAACTGCTCTTCCTCGGCACCCAGCTCGCGGCAGATACCGTCGGCCTCGGCCTGGCTCAGCTGCTGGGCCCGCAGGCGCAGGGTCGGCGAGCAGGTGTGCTCGAACGGCAGCACATCCTCCAGCCGGATCGGGGTGCAGAGTCCGGCAAAGTCACCGCTGATGCAGGCCTCGCCGGTGCGATCCGTGTAGGTCAGGTAGTAGGTGGAGAGGGTCAGCGACATGTCGTCCAGCAGCGTCTGGCTCTGCTGGCCACCCGGGATCAGGCCGTGATGACGGATGAGCGCGATGACTGAGCCATCCAGCAGGGTGCGATAGCCTTCGCTCTCGTCCGGACGGGTATAACGGGCGACCCGGTAGAGGCGGGTATAGGCATCGAGCACGTTGTTGAGCAGGAACAGATCCGCTCCGTCCCGTCCTTGCCACAAGGCGAGCTCGCTCATGCCGAGGGCGTGCAGCTGTTTGCGCAGCTCGCCATCCTGCTGGCGGAAGTCGGCGGCGAAGGCGTCGCTATGGTCACTGGCGAAGTCGAGGAAGTTGAGCAGATCGAACAGGCCGGTGGCCCAGGCATGCTGACCATTGATCTCGCTGGCGTGGCGGGTGCTATAAGCCAGCATCTGGTTGAACTGGCCGAGCAGGGTGCCGAAACGGCTCTGCACCGCCGGGCTCTTGAACTGGCCGTGCAGGGCGATACTCCAGGCACCCATGACGGCGCCCACCTCATCGCTGGCCTGCTCCGGATAGAGCAGCGGATGGGCGCCGAGCGCGGTCAATGCTTCGGCCAGCGCCTCGGCGGCGGCCGGGCCATCTTCCTTGTGCTTGCCATGGTTGTGATAGTTGTGGGCGCGCACATATTCCAGCAGCAGCTTCATGGCCGGATGGGCGGGCTGATTGGCCGCCAGCAGACTCTGCATGCCCCGTGACACCGCCAGCAGCTTGCGGTCATCGTGGCCATAGTTTTCCTGCCAGACGGGAGCGGGCTGACCGCTGGCGTCCTGCACTATCCTGGCGGCATCGGCATCCAGCAGATCCGTGCCCGGTTGCTCCGGCTCGGCGCAGGGGCGGCCATCTGCGCGACGGCAGTCGAGCTGCTCCTCCTTGCTGGCCAGCACTATGGGGCGATTGAGCACCCGGCTCTCTTGCCATTCGTCGGTCTGTGGCAGTGTCTGCCATTCGCTGCCACCGACCGGGAATTGATAGCCGCTGTCTTTGAGCACCACCTGCACCTCGCTGCCGGCGGGCAGGGTCTGGCGGCACACCCGGTAGCTGATGGTGTTGTCCCCCTCCTGGCGGGTCTGGGGCTCATCGCACTCCTGTTGGGTCTTGCTCTCGCCGAGCTGCCAGCTGTACTGGCGCCAGAGGTGCAGCTCGCGGACCTGGCTGGCGGCCTGACTGCCTGGCACCGGTTGCAGGCGGAAGAAGATCTGCTCGAGGCGGCCGTCCCGCTCATTGGGGGTCTCCTCCAGCACGCTGAGCTGTTGCCAGTCTCGGGGCTGGTACTGCCAAAGCTGCTCGGCGCAGCGCCCCTCGGTATTGAGCTCGCAGCGATCCAGCTCCTGCTCGCTGTGAGCCAGTATGATGCGCTCGGGGAGCGGCAGACTGTCCTGACGCGGGGCGGTCGGGGTGCCCGTCAGCGGCTCCCAGCGGCCCTGTTTCAGGCCGTAGCCAAAGTCATAGCTGCTGGCCGGGATGGCCTTGCCCAAAGGCACCACCTCCTCGCAGTTGAGGTAGCGGATCTGCCAGCCCTGCTCGACCTTGAGCTGGGGCTTGCCGCAGGCTTGCTCCGCCAGAGCACTGAGGTCGCTATCGTTCCAGTCGAAGCGGCGGTAGACCCTCAGTTGCTGATAGGGGGCATTGTCATCGTGAGCGCTGAGCTCGTAGGTCACTTCGGTGACCCGATCGCTCAGCTGGCGGCTGGATTCACCGTTCAACCGGTACTCTTGCCAGTCGGGGGAGTAGTTGGCCAGTGCCGAGGTGGCGAGCAGGCCGGGAGCCGCCAGGAGCAGCAGCCTTGTACCCAGATAGTTCATGGTTATCCCTTTTTTATTGTCTGCGTGGTTAGCGCGGGCAATGTACAGGGCCCCAAAAGGGTATCAACTGACCATCTTGGTCTTATAAATCATGTATTTAATCTGGTTAATAACAAAATGAGCCCCATAAGGGGCTGGCGTGATAGCAAGGACTCAGCGCCATTTGGGGGGCAGGTCTCAGTCCCCGGTGTGCAGGCTCCGGGCGAGCAGGGTGCGGGAGGGTTTCAGGCTGCTGCCGAGATCCGGCCAGGGCAGCCAGCGGTCCGGCACCATAAAGCCGGGTAACGCCTGCCTGATCCAGGCGGCCAGCTCGGCGTGGGGCACGGGCTCGCCGTGCCAGTCGATGAAGGCGGCGGGGCGCTGGCCCCATTCCTCATCCGGGATGGGCACCACCAGCGCCTGGGCCACGGCGCCGTGATCCACCAGTCGCTGCTCTATGGTCTCGGGCTGGATGTTTTCGCCCCCGGAGATAAACAGGTTGTCGAGCCGCCCCTCCACCACCAGTTCCCCGTCCGCGTTGAAGTGGCCCTTGTCCCGGGTGTGGAACCAGCCCTCCTCGTCCAGGGGGCGTTCCAGCTCCCCGGCCTGGAAATAACCGGCAAACAGGGTGTCGCCGCGCACGCAGATCTCGTCTTGCTGGATGCAGACTTCCCGCCCGGGCAGGGGCAAGCCGACCACGCCCGCTGCGGCAGGCTGGCCGGTGCAGACCTGACTGCCCATCTCGGAGAGGCCATAGCTCGACTTGGGGGTAAAGCCCATGGCAGTGAGACGGTTCACCAGCGGCTGCGGGATGGCGGCGCCGCCGAGCAGCAGTTCGCGCAAACGGGTGCGGGCGGGGTCGAAGCCTTGCGCCAGCAGGCGCCAGAGCTGGGTCGGCACCAGGGAGAGGTGGGTGATGGGCAGGCGTTCGAGGCGATCCTTGAGGGGCTGGCTGCGATCGTCAAGCACCAGGCTGGCCCCCGCCAGAAAGACCCGAAACAGGATGGCGTAGCCGCCGACGTGAAACAGCGGCAGAGAGAGCAGCCAGCCACAGTCGCCATCGAGGGGGATCAGGCTGGCCGAGCCCCGGGCCGAGGCGAGGTGATTGGCGAGGCGATGCACCACCGCCTTGGGGGTGCCGCTGGACCCCGAGGTGAGCACCATGTTGTTCAGCCCATCGGGATCCCATGAGAGGGTCTGGCCGGTGGCGGGAAGTGCATGGTTGAAATCCAGCCTGAGCGATTGCCATGGGCCAGCCGGTGTCTCATCTGCCGACCAGAAGGCGGTCGCGGCCAGCTGATGGGCCAGCTCCCCTTGTCTGGCAAGGGGAAAGGCCGGATTGAGGGGACAAAACAGAATGCCGCTGCGCACACAGGCCCATGCCAGCAGCACATCGTCCAGGGCGCCGCGCACCACGGCGGCCAAGTGATCCCCTCTGTGGATTCCCGCTTGTGCCAGCTGTTGGCAGAGACTGTTGAGTCGCTCATCGAGTTGCCGATAGCTGAGCGGGGTGGCGGCATGAATGGCGATGCGGGTCGGGGCTAGCCCAGCCCAGTGGCGTACCGGGCAGTGAGTCGAGGGGGGTTGTTCAATCACGCAGGTACAGAGTCTCCAGGCAGGCGGGATCGGGCTCGCCATCTGCCCCCAGCAGATCGCTGGCGAGCCAGCGGCGGGTGTCCAGACCCGGGGCCTGATCCGGCGCCCACTCGGCGGCGAGGCGGGCGAGTTGACCCAGCCCCACTCCCGACTCGAAGCAGGATGAGACGATCACTTTCAGCCGCAGTTCGCGGGCACGGGCCACCAGTGCCTCGCTGTTGGCCAGCGCCCCGAGCAGCATGGGCTTGAGCACCAGCGCCTTGAGTTGGGGGATGGGTTGCCAGGGTTTGCCCTGTACCAGCAACTCGTCGAGGGCGACGGGCATGCCGGTACGGCTGGCGACGAAGGCGATATCCTCGAAGCTGGCGCAGGGATCTTCCAGGTATTCGATGCGGTGTGGATCCAGGTGGCCGCAGAAGGCCCAGGCCTCCTCTCGGGTCCAACCCTGGTTGGCATCCAGCACGAGATTGAGAGTGGGGCGCCGGTCGAGCAGCAGGCGGATCAGCGCCAGCTCGTCGCGCATGGGATAGCGGGCCACCTTCAGCTTGGCTTTGGCTGGCGTCTGGTGCAGCCACTCCTTCCAGTGCTTGAGCAGATCCTGGGGGGCGCCCTGGATCAGCGGATAAGGCTCGGGCAGCGGCTTGTCCTGAGCGGGCCAGTGGCGGCGCGCGCAGTCAAAACCGAACTGCACCGAGGGCAGGCGCGGGGCCGGTGTCTCCCCCCGGGCCAGCTGTTCCAGGCAGGCTCTGGCCTCCGTTTCGGCCTCGGCCAGGGATTCCTGGGAGAAGCCGGGCAGGGGGGCTATCTCGCCCCAACCCAGGGGGGTGCGCAGCAACAGACCCTGGCGCACCGACTCGACCCGGCCATGGAAGCTCAGGGGCTGGGTAAAGGGGAGCTGGTAGCGGTACAGGGCATATTTCATCAGGGGTTGCGCTTGTATTTGGAGAAGTCGGGGCGGCGTTTCTCGTTGAAGGCGTTGCGACCCTCCTGACCCTCTTCGGTCATGTAGAACAGCATGGTGGCATTGCCCGCCAGCTCCTGCAGACCAGCCTGACCGTCGCAGTCGGCATTGAGGGCCGCCTTCAGGCAGCGCAGGGCCATGGGGCTGTTTTGCAGCATCTCCCGGCACCAGCGCACCGTCTCGCGCTCCAGCTCGGCCAGGGGTACCACGGTATTGACCAGCCCCATGTCGAGGGCTTGGCTAGCGTCGTACATGCGGCACAGGAACCAGATCTCGCGCGCCTTCTTCTGACCGACGATGCGGGCCATGTAGGAGGCACCCCAGCCGCCGTCGAAGGAGCCAACCTTGGGGCCGGTCTGGCCGAACTGGGCGTTGTCCGCCGCGACGGTCAAATCACACATCATGTGCAGCACGTGGCCACCGCCGACCGCATAACCGGCCACCATGGCGACCACGGGTTTGGGGCAGGTGCGGATGTCGCGCTGGAAGTCGAGCACGTTGAGGTGATGGGTGCCTTCGTCATCCTGATAGCCACCGTAGTCGCCGCGGATCTTCTGGTCGCCACCGGCGCAGAATGCCTTCTCACCGAAGCCGGTCAGGATGATGGTACCGATATGATCGTCGTAACGGGCATCGGCCAGGGCCTGCAGCATCTCCTTGACGGTGCGGGGGCGGAAGGCGTTGCGCACCTGGGGACGATTGATGGTGATCTTGGCGATGCCATCCTGAGACTTGTGATAGAGGATGTCCTCGTAACCGGCAGAACAATCCTGCCACTCAATGGGGGCGTACAGTTCCGCTTCCGTCATTGCTTCAATCATCTGTGCTCTCTTCTCGTTGTTGTCCTGCCCACTCCCTGAGGATCCGGGCAAATTGCGCGGGTTGGCTGGCGTGCAGATTATGGCCGCCATCCAGCGTCAAGTGTCTGATTCTGGGGTTCTGGCTCCCCAGCTGGCAAGCCAGATTGTGAAATTTCCGATCCCGTTGGCCGGAGAGATATGCGACCGGCAACGGGGTGGCTGCCAACCAGGGTGCCAAATCTGGCTGCTGACCGAGGGAGGTGGCTCTGAGCATGGCGGCGACGGCGCGACCGTCATTGCCGAGTCGTCTGGCTCGCTGCCGCTCTCTTTGTCCTTCATCAAGATCCGCAAACACCTCCTGGCGATACCAGTCTGCCAGCACCTGGGCCAGAGGTTCAGTGTCGAAGCGTCTGGCCCAGCCCTCGTCGTGGGCGATGCGGGCGGCCCGCTCTGCCTGCGGCAGGCCCGGGTGGCTGTTCTCCAGCAGCAGCGCGCACAGACCGGCAGGCTGCTGGCTGGCGTGATAGAGGGCGAGCCGACCGCCGAGGGAGTAACCCACCAGCCGGTAACGGGAGATGCCTCTCGCCCGCAGCGCAGCGCACAGCCATTGATCAGCCTGCTCGAAGCCATTCACTCCGAGCCCCCGATTGTCACCATGGCCAGGCAAGTCCAGCGCAATCATCGGGCATGCTGGCAGGGCATCCATCACCGGCTGCCAGTCGCGGCCATCGCCGAGCAGCCCATGGAGCAGTACCAGGGGCACCCTGTCGGCGGACAGCGGCTCAGTGGCCACGGATCTGCACCCCCAGAGCATGGAGATCCTCGGCCACTTCGCGGCTCGGTACCTTGATTTCAATCAGGATTGCGCCGTTTTCCCGAGGGCGGTTTTCCAAGGCGGCAACATAGGCATGTTCAAATTCCGCCAATGTGGTCGGGGCATGATAGCCCAGGCCAAACATGGCGGCGGCCTGGGCAAAGCCCAGTCCGTGGGGCAGGCAGTAGTAATGCTCCAGCAGCTCGCCCCTGGGCACGGGCAGCATGCGAAATATGCTGCCGCCATCGTTGTTGAGAATGATGACCACCAGGGGGGCCTGCGCCTTGGTGAGCAGGGCCAGACTGTTGAGATCGTGCAGGGCGCTGAGATCGCCGATGAGCAGGGTGGTGGGCTCGGGGCTGGTCTGGGCGAAACCGTAGGCGGTGGCGATCAGGCCATCGATGCCGGAGGCGCCGCGATTGGTCATCACCCGGCAGGGGCCCTTGCCCGTTTCGCCGAGCATGTCCATCAGCCGGGCTGGCATGCTGTTGCCGACAAACAGCTGCCCCTCGATGAGCGACCCCAGGCGGTGACACACACCGAGTTCGGAGAAGCGATCGCAGGCGGCGGCTATCTTCTGGCTGCTGGCGTGCTGCACGTCGTGCAGTCGGTGCCAGGGGGCATGAGCCGAGGGTTGGGGGTGGGCGGCCATGAAGGCGGCGGGGGAGCAGAGCAGGCGGCGGCGCAGCCGATAGTCGGGGTCGAGCCTGGCCGGTTGGGGGTCGATGAGCCAGTAATCCTGCCAGGGATGGCTCTTGATAAACTGACCGAGCCGTTTTGAGATGAGGCGGGCGCCAAATTGCAGCAACACCTCGGCCCGGGCCAGCTCGGCACGAAAGTGGTCATCTTGCAGGGCCAGATCATGGTGACCGAGATTGCGATCATCGAAGTGGAGCTGGCTCTGCAGATCCGCCAATAGCGGCCAGCCGAGCCGCTCGCTCAGGGCGGCGATGGCGCTGGCCTGCGCGGGATCCTCGATGCGACCGGCGACGATGATGCCTCGCTTGGTACTCCATTCAGACCAATCCGGCTGGGCCGGGCAGGGGGTGTCACTCGTCTGCCAGGGGCTCCAGGGCCGATCCGACTGCAGCCAGTCGCCGAGCGGAGCCAGATACTCGCTGACATCGAGATACTCATCCCCCGGGTAGAGGGGCTCTGGGTACATGCAATTGAAGTGCACCGGCCCCGGGGTCAGCGCCTGCCTGGCCAGGGCCTGATCCACCGAGCTCAGCACGAAGGCGGCGGGGATGGTTGGGCTTGGGCTCGGCAGGTTCTGTTGATAGACGGGGTAGCGAGCGAAGATGCCCTGCTGATCTATGGCCTGATTGGCGCCGTTGTCGATGAGCTCCGGGGGGCGATCCGCGGTCAGCAGGATCAGGGGCACCCCGGTCAGCTGGGCTTCCGCCACCGCGGGCCAGAGGTTGGCCACCGCCGTGCCCGAGGTGGTGATGATGGCAACCGGGCGGCCACTGCCCTTGGCCAGCCCCAGGGCCATGAAGCCCAGTCCCCGCTCGTCGAAGTGCAGGTGACGGCGAAAGCCGGGGTGGGCCGCCGCCGCCATGGTCAGCGGTGCCGAGCGTGATCCGGCGGCCAGCGCCAGGTCGCGTACCCCGAGGCGATGGAGCTCCTCCAGCAGGAGGGAGGACCAGACGTGATTGAAGGTGGCATGACGGCTCGCGAACATGAGGCTCTCGCTATGGGGGTTGGTGCTATCCCAGCAGGGACAGGACGTTGGCTATCTTGTTGTCGAGTTCGGCCCACTCGGCGGCAGGCTCTGACCCTGCGACTATGCCTGCCCCGGCGAACAAGGTGACCGTTTGGGGCCTGATCAGGGCGCTGCGAATGGCGACGCTGAATTCCGAGGTTTCCCGGCTCAGCATGCCACAGGCGCCCGCATACCAGCCGCGAGCATGGGGTTCATGGTCGCGGATAAAGCGCAGGGCCGCTTCCCGGGGGGCACCGCCTACCGCCGGGGTCGGGTGCAGGGCCGCCAGCAGTTGCCCGTCGCTCACGGTGGGATGCAATTCGGCCTCGATGTCGCACTTGAGGTGTTGCAGCAGCCGCAACTTCAGTACGCGAGGCTCGGTCAGGGTGGCGTCATGGGTCAGGGGCGCGAGGCGTTGCAGTATGTCGGCCTGCACCAGCCGATTCTCGAGCCGGTTCTTGCCATCGCCCATCAGCTCGGCGGCGAGCAGGGCATCCGCCGCCTCGTCACCGCAGCGGCGTATGGTGCCCGCCAGCGCTTCGGTATAGAGGTGGCGCTGCTCCCGGCGATAGAGACGCTCGGGGGAGCAGGCGATAAAGGCCTGCTCTGGCTCGAACTGGAAACCGAACTGGAAGCACTCCTCGGCCTGCAGCGTCCAGCTTGCCAGCAGGCTCCAGGGATTGACCCTGGCCCCCTCGAGCCGGCTCTCCCGGGAGAGCACCACCTTCGGGGTTTGCGCCTGGAAGTCGGGGGCGGTGACCGCCGCCACCAGCGTTTGCCACTGGGGGAAATCCGGGCTGTCGTGGCGTTGCCACTGCTGGGGCAGCAGGGGCGGCAGAGGCGCTTCGGGTTGCAGGCTGGCGAGGGCTGCGATGGCGCTGTCCAGCTCGGCTTCCCGGTTGTGTTCATCGAACCAGAGATTGAGGCAGAGGTGGGTGCATTCGCCCCGGCGTATCAGCTCGATGCGTGGCAGCACGAAGCGACAGGAGCCAAAGCCCTGCCAGTCATGCTGCCTGGGATCGAAGGCGAGGCCGCCGTAATAGCGCGGGCTCTCATCCTGATTGTCATGGGCAAAGGTCTGCTGGATCTGCTCGGGCCCGGTCAGTTCGTGGATGCAACCCAGGGCCACATAGTGGGGTTTATCACTCCCCCTGGCATGCCAGTAGATGCGTGGGTACAGGGTCTGGGCGTTGAGCCAGCCGAGGAAAGAGTCCACCTCAATAGCCACGCGCACTCTTGCCAGGCCGCAGGCCTTGTCGTGACGCAGGGCGTCCAGTTGTTCCTTGATATGGGTCTGAGCCAACATGGATTTCGTATCCGAGCCTTGGGGTAGCGGTCTAATGGGCGGGTGTCGGCCGCTGGTTGATGCCAAAAGGGCGATTATTCCTATATATTATCTGCCCATTCATCCATGTACATTGCCCGAGGGAGCCCGGCTCCCAGGCTGGCAAGTATACCCAAATCCGTTTCGATAACCCTTAACACGATCAATATCTGATTGTTTGGCCATCAAAATATGACAAATACCTTCTCTGTGTGGTTGTTGGCGGCGCGTTTGCGAACCCTGCCCCTGGCCTGCTCTTCCATCTTGCTGGGGTCGGGCCTGGCCGCCAGTCGTGGCACCTTCGATCTCGGCATCATGGTGCTCTCCCTGCTGACCGCCATTTTGCTGCAGATCCTCTCCAATCTGGCCAATGACTATGGCGATGCTGTCTCAGGGGCGGACAATGGCGAGCGGATCGGCCCCCAGCGCGCCGTGGTCTCCGGACTTATCACCAGGCAGCAGATGTGTCTGGCCATGGGGCTGACCGCTTTGGCCGCCGTGGTGAGCGGCCTCGCCCTGTTGATCACTGTCTTCGGTGAGCAGTGGCTGCAGATCCTCGCCTTCGTCGGTCTGGGGGGGGCCGCCATCATCGCGGCCATCACCTACACGGTCGGCAAGACCCCTTATGGCTATCGCGGCTTCGGCGATATTTCGGTGTTCCTCTTCTTCGGTCTGCTCGGTGTGCTCGGCTCCTACTATCTGTTCACCCAGAGCCTGCAGTGGGATCTGCTGCTGCCCGCCACCGCCTGCGGCCTGCTGGCCACCGCCGTGCTCAACATCAACAACGTGCGCGACATCGAGACGGACGCCGCCAGCGGCAAGATCACCCTGGCGGTGCGGCTCGGTCGCAACCGCGCCATCGCCTACCACTGGAGCCTGCTGGGGGCGGCATTGCTCGCCACCATGGCTTTTCTGCTGATTCAGCCTGCCAGCCTCTGGCCCTGGATCTTCCTGCCCGCCCTCAAGCCGCTCACCGATGCCGCGCGCACCCTGCGCCAGAGCTATGACGGTGAGGTGTTGACCGGCGCCCTCAAGAAGACCGCCATCAGCGCGTTTCTCTACAGTCTGTTGCTCTCCGTCGGCCTGGCGCTCTCCTGAGTACCCGCCCTTGACGTCATGTGCAGAAGAGGCGCCCTGGGGCGCCTCTTCTCATGGTGAAGGCGGTGGCATCGCGCGCGGGCTAACCGGCCGGGTGTCGCTCATCCGCAGGCTGGCGCAAAACAGCCCCTGTTCCAGGCGGGTTGTTATCTGCCAGCCGAGCTTATCGCAGATGCGCGTTATGATGGTGAGGCCGCAGCCGTAGCCCAGGATCTGATCCGGCGCCGCTGCCGTGGGGTTGCTGATGGTGAGATGATCCCCCTTGAGCACTATCTCGATGTGGCCCTCGGCATAGCTCAGGGCATTCTTGAGCAGGTTGCCAAGGGCAATGGCGAGCAGGGAGAGGGGGGCCTGCACTTCGCTTTGGGCATCGAGGTCGAGGCGGATATCCAGGGGCTCGCGTTGCAGCAGGGGGGCGAGGCGGGCCAGCTCCCGCTGGATCAGTGGCGCGACGCGCTGAGCTGAGCGCTCCACCGCCTCCTTGCGACCCAGCAGCAGGAAAGTGTCGGTCAGTAGCGCCATCTCCTCGCTGGCGGCGCGAATGCGGCTGGTGGCCCGGGCGGCGGGGGCGGGCAAGTCTGTTACCTTGCCGAGCAGGGCGGCCGAGCCCTGGATCACCATGTTGGGGGTGCGCAGCTCGTGGCTGGCGAAGCGGCTGAACTCCTGCTCCCGGGCGAACACGGCGGCCACCTCCTGCTTGCCAGCCAGCAGTGCCTGCTCTATGTCCCTCAGTTCCTGCCAGGGGGCGTCGGGGATGAAATCCTCGCTGCCCGGGGTGAGGTGGGCGACCCTCTGCTGCAATCGCTCAAGGGGCCCGGTGATCAGGCGCACCAGCCAGATGCCAAAGCCGATACAACCCAGCAGCAGGGCCAGCCCGATCAGCCGGGTGGTCAGATGCAACTTGTCTTCGTAAGGATCCAGATAGTCATCGGCATCGTCATTGAACACCAGATAGAGCAAGCCCTGGCCGGATGGGTGGGGCCGCACCAGGAAGTGTTTGTCCTCCTTGCCGAGCTGGTGTTCGAAGAAGCCCGGGCTCTGATAGGGTTTGAGCCAGGCTGGCAGGCGACCCCGCTCGGTCCAGTAGCTGGAGAATTGGCGCGGGCTGGGGGCCGGGGCCGCCAGCCCGAGTCGCAACCAGTCATCGTTGTAGCGGGTGACTTCGGCCTCCAGCCAGTGCTGCAGGCTCAGCTCTTCCATCTTGTCTTCGGCCACCACCATCAGCAGGCTGATGAGGGTCAGCAGCAACAGACCCGCCGCGCTCAGGCTCAGGATCAGGCGGCGGCGTAAACTGGGCAGGCTCATCTTGTCACCTTGCTGAATGGGGTCATGACCCCTGGCCACGGGCTGACAGGGCGCGGGTCTGCGTGATTCATGGGGTGACCAAGCGGTAACCCTGACCGTGCAGGGTTTCCAGCATGGGGCTGGGGAAGGGCTTGTCGAGGGCGTTGCGCAGGGCGTAGATGTGGCTGCGCAGGGCATCGGAATCGGGCTCCTCATCCCCCCAGACGTTGTCGATCAGCTCCTGGCGGCTCACCAGCGCAGGCGCGCGACGCACCAGGTGGGTGAGGATCTGGAACGGGATCTTGCCGAGTCTCAGCGTCACGCCGGCCCGGGTGGCGAGGCCGTTGGCGGGATCCACCTTGAGGTCGCCGAAGCTGAGCTGTCCCACATCGACTCGGGCACCCCGCAGCGCCAGCGCCTGAAGCCGAACTTCCAGCTCCTCCATGGCAAACGGCTTGACCAGATAGTCATCGCCGCCCGCTCGAAAGCCGGCCAGCTTGTCATCCAGGCTGTCACGGGCGGTGAGGAACAATACCGGGGTGGCGTTGCCATCGGCCCGCAGTCGCTCGACCGTGCTCAGCCCATCGAGGCGCGGCATCATCACATCCATGATGATGACGTCGAAGCGTTGCTCGGCCAGCAGTTGCAGGGCGGCCTGGCCGTGATAGACACAGTCCATGCTGTGCCCCGCCAGCGCCAGATAATCCATGATGGTTTCTGCCACCTGGGGATTGTCTTCCACCACCAATATTTTCATGGGTTGATCTCCTGATCTTGACCGATATTTCACGGCCATTTCACACCGGATAAGACATCCTGTATGGCAGTGTAACCCCGAGGATCCCCGATGAAGAAGTCTCTCTGCGCTCTCCTGCTGCTGATCTTGTTGCCACTTGGCACTGCACAGTCGGCCGAGTTCAAGCTGACCGGTCGTACTACCTGGCAACTGGGCCAGTTGATGGTCAATGGCATCCCCTTCGTGCTCGATGGGCAGGCCCGTTTCAAGGATGGGCTGAGCGAGGATGATCTGGGGGGGACCTGGGTTGACTTGGAGGGGGTGGTACAGGGGGAGCAGAGGTTGATCCGCGAGGTGGAAGCCCTGGAGGAGACCGACGAGATGGAGTTGGAAGGGCCGGTCACACAAGGGCGGATCTGGGGCTACATCACCTCGGATGGCAGTCTGACGCCGTTTGAAGGGCGTTGGCTGGAGCTGGAGTGTCGCTTCGATGGCCAGCGTCTGAGCCAGTGTCGCGAAGATGACTGAGGCCAGAGGGGTGGCCGTGCCAAGTCATCCATCCTCAACGGCAGGATCCGGCGCCAGGAACCATAGTTAGCAGACCCTGCTCCGTCATCGAGGTGGCCATGCCCTCTCTTTTTTCCACGCTCCTGCCCATCATCCGCCCAGTCATGGGCTTGCTGCTATCACTCCCTCTCGTGTATCAGACCGCCTGCGCCGATGAACTCTGGCTGGTCGAGCTGGAACGACAAGATGGGATCACTCTGCAGTTTCAAGGGGCCGAGCTGGAACTGGGCAGTGCGGATATGGGAGAGATGGATTTGGAACGGCTTAGACCAGGCGCTCGTCTGGCTATCCTGAGCCGGGATGGCATCGCCTTGCAGATCCGCCCCAGATCCTCATGGCACGCCAACGAGCAGGGTCATTGGCAGCGGGCAGAGGCCAACCTGCTGGCCGTGGCCGGTCACCGCCTGACCCTGCAGGCGTTGGGCACTGTCGAGATATTGCCTCAGACCCGTTGGCGCAACGGCGGGCCCGGGGATCTGCAACAGGGTCGCTGTCTGGTGTTGAGTCGGGATGCCGAAGGGCGGCTGCTCGAGATATTGATCCCCAATCCGGAGGATGACTAAGGCGCTAGCGCCACGGGTGGCGCTAGCTTGTTGCCTATTGGAAGTGAATGTTCTCGAGAGGAATCTGGATCGCGTTCCATGAGGTGGCGCAGGGGGTTGGGCTTGGGTAGGTAAACTCGAACAGTTTCTGTTTCTCTTTGTTTATTCCCTGGATGACAACTCGGGTTCTGTCATCGGCGGCTGCGTAGTTGATCAGAAAGTCCCCTTGGTCAGATAGCTGGTCCTGATAGATACTCGAGCAGATATCCGAATAAATACCATCGTCAAAACTCCAAATCATCTGGCCAGTTTTGTTCTGACTATCAATATCGAAGATGGCTGTCTGGCTGGTTGCGAGGTCGATGCCAGCAGGGGTGCCAGAGGGATGATTGAAACTCTTCAGCCCGTTGTTGAACAGCATCAATTTCCCTTCTTTGGTGATAGATACAGCATGCTGCCCTATAGGCACTTGCCCTGAGGAGAGTGACAAGGCCAACTTTTGTAGAGAAGGGTAGGAGTACCAGTGTTTAGTTTCATCTCCCAGTAACCAGATGATTTTCCCTGTGTTGTAATCCAGTTTTACCACGAAGTTTTCACGGCTGGAGACCAGCAAGGTGTCATCGGCTGGATCATAAGTGGCTGCGTTCATATGGAACCAATCCACCCCGTTTCTGACAAAGTTGCTGGGGTCATCCCCCTCCTGCACCATATATTCAGAAAATATCTTGCCGAGATCCCACTCTTTAATCACATTGCCTGACTCGTCTATTTCACTTAAGAATGACTCTATTTTTAATACCCCGTCGGTAGTGCCGTCCAGTTCAATTAGCACCCCATTCTTGCCTGGATCTATATTGTGATGAAAATAAGAATCGCTACCCATCCTTGTGCCACTGACATTCAAAAAACCAGTTTTCCCATATAGAGACAGAGTATCGATAGCGGTAGCCGCCCCCTTAAAATTCCCTGTCCAAAAAGTATTGTTGATGAAAATTGATGGGTTGGAATTCCTTTTTATACCTGCATCCCAGCGTACTTCACCATCTATATCCATAATAATGGGGGTCTTGAGCTGCCCTTTCAGATAAAAATAACTGTAACTCGGTGTGGCGGTTGGCTTGATGCTGATGCTAACGTTGTCGTAAATACCCGCACTATCTACATAGGTGGCCGCGGGGATCGCCTTCGGAAATGAGTAGATGCTGTCATCGATATACTGAATGTCTATCGTGAGCTCATTCAGATAGTCACTGTAGAGGCCAAATATCGGAACTTGCACGCTGTTATTTGTAGCATTGAATAGTCCATTGTTGGATAGATAGCTCCAATCATATGTGGCAGAGACGGGCTTGGCAAAATTGCCATTTTTTGTTTTTATATGGAAGGAGATGTTTTTTATCTTGCCAGTATCCAGTCCATTCATATTTAATGCCGAAATAAACACTGATGTATGCTGGTCATCTTCAATAACCTGTGTCGCGGGATCATAAATAAATTGCTCGGCCAGAGTCTTGCTGTCATTGCTACTGTCGCATCCATATAAACCGAAGCAGCACATGCCAAGAATAAGTGTCTTTTTGTGGTTCATAATAAACATCATCCCTATGTTAATGAACAAGGTTCATTGTAGTGAAAAAATCATGGTTGAGTTAAAAGATAGGCCGTATATACTGGCGCACATCTTGTCGGAGTGCCGACCGTCGAACGACGCGAAGCTGAGACCGTTAATTCGGGATCCGTGGAACCTGATCAGGCTAGAACCTGCGAAGGGAAACAAGGGTAACCAGTGGGTTGCCGCGCGGGGAGAGGGACAAGCCTCTCCCGCTCATCGAAGGGTCAATCCGCGATGAGTCAGGGCGCACAAGAGGGAGTCTGTCCCGTCCAGCCTGTCCATCGCGGCGTCACACGGCCCGCCCGAACAGGGGGGATCCAGACAGCAGAGCCGGGAGGCACAGCTCCCGGGCTCGCTCCCTCTTGAAGCACATCTCACCCACAGGTTCATCACTTCTCCTCGAACTCCAGACAAGCAAACACCCATAACTTCAACCAGTTAATGTGAGTTTTGCTATGTCTACCCCCATCCAGTCCGCACCAGAAGCAGAGTCCGTTTCAGAAAACGCCGTATCTGAACAGATCAAGCCAGCCGTCGCCAGCCGTCGTCAGCAACGCGCCAGCGCCCAGCGCTTTATCGATAACTTGAAGGGCATGGCCCACCCCAACTCCAGACGCATCTTCATCCAGGGCTCGCGCCCAGACATTCAGGTGGGGCTGCGGGAGATCGCCCTGGCCGATACCTTCATCGGTGGCAGCGAGGAGCACCCCAAGTTCGAAGCCAATGAATCCGTGCCGGTCTATGACACCTCGGGTGCCTATGGTGACGAGCTGGCCGAGATCGACGTGCGCCGCGGTCTGCCGCGTCTGCGTGAACAGTGGATCCTGGAGCGGGGCGACACCGAATCCCTGGAGGGGCTGAGTTCCCACTTCACCCAGGAGCGCCTCGCCGACGAGGGGCTGGATCACCTGCGCTTCGATAATTTGCCCAAGGCGCGCCGCGCCAAGGCTGGCAAGTGGGTCAGCCAGCTGCACTATGCCCGCCAGGGCATTATCACCCCGGAGATGGAGTTCATCGCCATTCGCGAGAACATGGGTCGTGAGCGGGTGCGCTCCGAGCTGCTGCTGACCCAGCATCCCGGCCAGGGCTTCGGCGCCCGCCTGCCGGAAAACATCACCCCGGAATTCGTGCGCGCCGAGGTGGCCGCCGGCCGCGCCATCATCCCAAGCAACATCAACCACCCGGAGGCCGAGCCGATGATCATCGGCCGCAACTTCCTGGTGAAGATCAACGCCAACATCGGCAACTCGGCGGTCACCTCCAGCATCGAGGAGGAGGTGGAGAAGCTGGTCTGGTCCACCCGCTGGGGCGCCGACACCGTCATGGATCTCTCCACCGGCCGCTACATCCACGAGACCCGCGAGTGGATACTGCGCAACAGCCCGGTGCCCATCGGCACAGTGCCCATCTATCAGGCCCTGGAGAAGACCAACGGCATCGCCGAGGATCTCACCTGGGAGTTGTTCCGCGACACCCTGCTCGAACAAGCCGAGCAGGGGGTGGATTACTTCACTATCCACGCCGGTGTCTTGCTGCGCTACGTGCCCATGACCGCCAAGCGCCTCACCGGCATCGTCTCCCGTGGCGGCAGCATCATGGCCAAATGGTGCCTCTCCCACCACAAGGAGAGCTTCCTCTATGAGCATTTCCGCGAGATCTGCGAGATCTGCGCCGCCTATGACGTGGCGCTTTCCTTAGGCGACGGCCTGCGTCCGGGCTCAATCTATGATGCCAACGACGAGGCGCAGTTCGCCGAGCTGCGCACCCTGGGGGAGCTCACCAAGATCGCCTGGGAGTACGATGTGCAGGTGATGATCGAGGGGCCGGGTCACGTGCCCATGCACATGATCGAGCGCAACATGACCGAGCAGCTGGAGCACTGCCACGAGGCGCCCTTCTATACCCTGGGCCCGCTCACCACCGATATCGCCCCCGGCTACGATCACTTCACCTCCGGCATAGGTGCCGCCATGATCGGCTGGTACGGCTGCGCCATGCTCTGCTACGTCACCCCCAAGGAGCATCTGGGGCTGCCAAACAAGGAGGACGTCAAACAGGGCCTCATCACCTACAAGATTGCCGCCCACGCAGCGGATCTCGCCAAGGGTCACCCGGGCGCCCAGATCCGCGACAACGCCATGTCCAAGGCGCGCTTCGAGTTCCGCTGGGAGGATCAGTTCAACCTGGCGCTGGATCCCGAGACAGCCCGTGCCTATCACGACGAGACCCTGCCCCAGGAGTCCGGCAAGGTGGCGCACTTCTGTTCCATGTGCGGCCCCAAGTTCTGCTCCATGAAGATCACCCAGGACGTGCGCGACTACGCCGCCAGACTCGATGCCGCCAAGCTGGAGACCATAGAGGTGAAGCTGGTGGACATGAATGGCCAGCAGCAGCGGGTGCAGGCCGAGGTGGAGAGCGGCATGGCCAAGATGGCGGAAACGTTCAAGGAGAAGGGGGGCGAAATTTACCATCAAGCCGCCAACCTCAAGGAAGAGGCATGAAGCCAATGGCGCCACAACCGGCAGCCAAACCCATCGTCTGGACCATAGCCGGTTCGGATTCCGGGGGCGGCGCCGGCATCCAGGCCGATCTGCACACCTTGCACGCCCTCGGCGTGCACGGCTGCTCCGTCATCTCCGCCATCACGGCCCAAAATTCGGTGGCGGTGAAGATGGTGGATCCCGTGCTGATGCAGAGCTTCTGCGCCCAGATCGACGCCCTCGGCGTCGACTTGCCCCCGGCCGCCATCAAGATCGGCCTGCTGCCGACCCGGCTCCATGTGGAGGTGCTGGCCCGGCGGCTCGATACGATAAGCGCCCCCTTCGTGATCTATGACCCGGTCGCCATCGCCAGCAGCGGCACCCCCATGGCGGAGCCCAACATGCTGGTGGCGGTGCGCGAACAGCTGCTGCCCCGCCTCTCCCTCATCACCCCCAACGGCCCCGAGCTCGAGGCATTGACCTCCATTCCGGCGACCAGTCCGGCGCTGGTGCGGGCGGGAGCGGCCCGGCTGCGGGAACTCGGCGCCCGCGCCGTGCTGGTCAAGGGGGGGCACCTTGGGTGGAGCGGGGATCACTGCCTCGATTACTACCAGGATGCAGAGCGGGAGTTCTGGCTCGCGGCGCCGCGGCTCGACACCCGCCACGGTCACGGCACCGGCTGCTGTTATGCCAGCGCCATCGCCGCCGTCTATGCGTTGGACTACCCCATTGAAGACGCCATCACCCTGGCCCGCGCTTATTTGCAGCAGGGGCTGGCAGGGGCGCAGGGGGTGGGGGTCGGCCCCGGCCCCATAGCCCACCTCGGCTGGCCAGCGGATCTTGCCCACTTCCCCCGGGCAGTGCTGGCGGGATCAACGCTGGATCGCCGCTTCGATCTCTATCCCGTCTGCGCGGCCCGCCTGCCGCAAGGCCCCTTTGCCGAGACCGAACATAGTCTCGGCCTCTATCCTGTGGTGGATTCGGTGCAGTGGCTGGAGCGGCTGCTGGAAGCCGGGGTCAAGACACTGCAACTGCGCATCAAGGATCTGCCCGCCGAAGAGGTGATGCCCGCCATTGCGGCGGCGGTGGCCCTGGGTCGCCGCTTCGGGGCCCGGCTCTTTATCAACGATTACTGGCAGCAGGCCATCGCCGCCGGTGCCTACGGCGTGCATCTGGGGCAGGAGGACATGGGATCAGCGGATCTCGCCGCCATCCAGGCCGCCGGCCTGCGCCTCGGCATCTCCACCCACGGCTACTTCGAGCTGATGCGGGCCCGAGAGCTGGCGCCCTCCTACATAGCCCTGGGTCATATCTTCCCCACCAACACCAAACAGATGCCGTCCCGCCCCCAGGGGCTGGTGCGGCTGCACCACTACCGCGCCCTGATGCAGGACTGGCCCACGGTCGCCATCGGCGGCATTAGCGAGGAGCGCATAGCGGCGGTGCAGGCGAGCGGGGTGGGCAGCATCGCCCTGGTCTCCGCCATCACAGGGAGCGACGACTGGCAGGGGGCCACGGCCCGTCTGCTGGCCGCCGTGGGGGCCGGGGATCCGGCGCGCTCCGCCATAGTGGCGCAGGAGGTGGCACATGCGCTCTGACGAGGCGTCTCTTCGTGACGAAGAGTATCTGCGCTATGGCCGCCAGCTGATGCTGGCCGAGATAGGGGAAGCCGGGCAGGTGAGGCTGAAAGCCAAGTCGGTGCTGATCGTCGGTCTGGGTGGCCTCGGCTCGCCGCTTGCCCTCTATCTCGCCGGGGCCGGGGTCGGCACCTTGTGGCTGGCCGACGGCGACGTGGTGGATTCCAGCAACCTGCCGCGTCAGATCCTGTTCGATGGGGAGGGGCTGCGCCGCTCCAAGGCGGAGCTGGCCCGGGAGCGGTTGGCGGCCCACAACCCCCATGTGGAGCTGATCGCCATCAATCAGCACCTCGATGCACTGAGCCTGCCGGAGTTTGTGGCCGAGGTGGATCTGGTGGTGGATTGCTGCGACAACCTCGCCAGCCGCCATGCCATCAACGCCGCCTGCGTGGCCCAGGGCAAACCCTGGATCTCCGCCGCCGCCGTCGGCTGGCAAGGGCAACTGATGGTGCGCAGCGCCCCCGAACATGCCTGCTACGCCTGTCTCTACCCGGCGGACACCGAAATCAGGGAGAGCTGCCAGAGCAGCGGCGTCACCGGCCCCCTGGTGGGGGTGATGGGCTCCTTGCAGGCGCTGGAGGCGCTCAAACTGCTGCTCGGGCGCCCCAGCCCGGTGGCGGGCACCCTGCGCCGCTTCGATGCCCTGACCCACGAGTGGCAGACCCTGCGCCTGCCCCCCGATCCAGCCTGCCCGGTGTGTGGCAGCCATAAGGATGACCAATGAATATTCGATTGAACGATATCGAGCTGACGCTGCCCACAGGCCAGCGCCTGACCGAGCTGCTGGCGGTGCAGGAGATTGCCCCCCAGGGGGTGGCGGTGGCCCTCAATGGCGCCGTGCTGCCCCGCAGCCGCTGGCCAGAGACCCGCCTCAAGGACGGGGACGAGATCCACCTTTTCACTGCCATCGCCGGAGGCTGAGATGCTGACCATTGCCAATCACACCTTCTCATCCCGCCTCTTTACCGGCACCGGCAAGTTTGCCCACCCCGAGCTGATGGCCGCAGCCATCGCGGCGAGCGGCTCCCAGCTGGTGACCATGGCCATCAAGCGACTGGAGCCCGGCAAGCGCCACGACGACATCCTCACTCCGCTGCTGGCCCTCGGGGTCAAGCTGCTGCCCAACACCTCGGGGGCCAAGACGGCCGCCGAGGCGGTGTTTGCCGCCCACCTGGCCCGGGAGGCGCTGGGGACGAACTGGCTCAAGCTCGAGATCCACCCCGATCCCAAGTACCTGCTGCCCGACCCCATAGAGACCCTCAAGGCCGCCGAACAGCTGGTGAAAGAGGGCTTCGTGGTGCTGCCCTACTGCGGGGCCGATCCCGTGCTCTGCAAGCGACTGGAAGAGGTGGGCTGCGCCGCCGTCATGCCGCTCGGCGCCCCCATCGGCTCCAATCAGGGGCTGGTGACCCGGGAATTCCTCTCCATCATCATCGAGCAGGCCCGGGTGCCCGTGGTGGTGGATGCGGGGATAGGTGCCCCCAGCCACGCGGCAGCGGCCTTCGAGCTGGGCGCCGATGCGGTGCTGGTCAACACGGCGATTGCCGTGAGCGGCGATCCGGTCGCCATGGGCCGCGCCTTCGCGCTGGCCTGCGAGGCCGGTCGCAGCGCCTATGAGGCGGGCCTCGGGGCGCGCGGCAGCCAGGCCCAGGCCTCCAGCCCCCTGACCGATTTCCTGGGGGCGTTATGAATCATGATGCTGGCTTAGGGCGAGAGCCAATGGCAATGCCCTCTTTCGACGCGTCCCCCGATTCTGCCGCACTGTGCCCCCCTCTCCCTCTGGGAGAGGGGCTGGGGGTGAGGGCGTCGGGGGTGAGGGCGCATGAAGCAGAACCCTCCTTTCTCGACCGCTGGCGCGAGCTGGAGTGGGACGACGTAGGCATGCAGATCCGCGCCAAGACGGCCCGGGACGTGGAGCGGGCGCTGGCCAACCCACGGCGCGGCCTGGATGACTTTATGGCGCTGATCTCCCCGGCCGCCGAACCCTTCCTGCCCCGGATGGCGGAGCTGGCAGAAAGTCTCACTCGCCAGCGTTTCGGCAACACAGTCGGCTTCTATGTGCCCCTCTATCTGTCGAACCTGTGCGCCAACGATTGCAGCTATTGCGGCTTCTCCATGAGCAACCGCTTGAAGCGCAAGACCCTGAATGCAGAGGAAATTGAGCGCGAGTGTCTGGCCCTCAAGGCGCGCGGCTTCGACAGCGTGCTGCTGGTGACCGGCGAGCATGAGACCAAGGTGGGCATGGACTACTTTCGTGAGCACCTGCCGCGGATCCGCCGCCACTTCAGCACCCTGGCGATGGAGGTGCAGCCCCTGTCGCAGGCCGAGTACGCCGAGCTGAAAACCTTGGGGCTGGATGCCGTCATGGTCTATCAGGAGACCTATCACGCCCCGGCCTACGCCCGCCATCACCTGCGCGGCAACAAGCAGGACATCGAGTGGCGCCTCGCCACCCCTGACCGGCTGGGGCGCGCCGGCATCGACAAGATTGGCCTGGGCGCGCTGATCGGCCTGTCGCCGGACTGGCGCGCCGACAGCTACTTCGTCGCCGAGCATCTGGCCTGGATGGAACGTCACCACTGGCAGAGCCGCTATTCCCTCTCCTTCCCGCGGCTGCGCCCCTGCACCGGCGGCCTGGAGCCCGAGGTGACCATGTCGGACAGGCAACTGGTGCAGTTGATCTGCGCCTGGCGCCTCTTCTCGCCGACTCTGGAGTTGTCGCTCTCCACCCGGGAGTCGCCTGCGTTTCGCAACGGCGCCCTGCGCCTTGGCATTACCCAGATGTCGGCGGAATCCCGCACCCAGCCCGGCGGTTATGCAGAAGGAGACAAGGAGGAGCTGGAGCAATTTGCCATCCACGACGACAGATCCTTAGGGGAGGTGGCCGCCGCCGTGAGGCAGGCAGGGTTGCAGCCGGTGTTTAAGGACTGGGAGGCATTTTTGGGCCGATAGGGGCGGCCAGGCCCCCCTTTTTGCCGGTGGCATCCCGCATCCCGGCGTCCAGCCAGACTCCGGGCCTGTGGCAAGTCTGATGGCACGGCGCTGCCGTGCAATTGTAGGGTCGATTAGCCGGTAGGCGTAATCGTCCGTTCCGTGATGTTTGGGGAGTTGGGCCGAACTCCGCTGCGGCGGTTAGCCTGATGGCACGGCTTTGCCGTGCAGAACGCGAGGCCGCTGGCCTCGAAGGGGTTTCGCCCGCCCTTCGGGCTTGGGCGAGTGACTTTGGAAAGACCCAAAGTCACCAAAGGTCTTCTCCCCCGCCAATCCGACCGCTGCGCGGTTGCCCTCGGGTCAGGCGCAAGGTCGGACGGACCGCCGCAGACGGCACATCCCTGTGCCGGCTGCGGCTGCGCCATCATCCCTGATGGCGCTCCTGACCTTGCCCCTTCCCCTCGGCGGACTGGAGGGGGAACCAAAACCATGCCCACCATAACCTCAGGGGGTAGTCGTAGGGTGCAATAAGCGGAGCGCATTGCACCGCTAATGAAGGGCCTTGCTACGGCTAACGGTGCAATTCACGTTGTTCATTGCACCCCATGTTTTGCTTCGTTTGAACCACATTTAACAACATGGTTGATTGTGGGCTGGGTAATACATGGCGAATTACAAACGGGCATGGCAACCGGGGGGAACCTGGTTTTTTACTGTCGTGCTGGCTGAACGTCAGAACAACCATCTACTGGTCGAACGGATTGATCTGTTGAGGAAGGTTGTCAGGGAGGTGCAAGAGAGCCATCCATTCCGGATCCATGGCTGGGTGGTCTTGCCCGAGCATTTACACGCCTTGTTGGAATTGCCGCAAGGGGATACCAATTTTCCCCTGCGCTGGCGCCAAATAAAGGGCAAGTTTTCAAGAGCCATCCCCAACACAGAGGGGCGTTCTGAATCACGCTGGAATCGTGGTGAGCGGGGTATTTGGCAGCGGCGTTATTGGGAGCATTTGATCCGCGATCAGGAAGATTTCAATCATCACCTCGATTACATACATATCAATCCTGTCAAACATGGATTGGTAACAGCCCCGAAAGATTGGCCCTATTCCACCTTCCATCGCTGGGTTCAGCAGGGCAGGTATCCCTTGTCATGGGGAGATACCGCCACGCCAGAATATGAAATACCACGCGACAATACATAAGCGGTATCAGCGTAGGGTGCAATAAGCGGAGCGCATTGCACCATTTTCGGTACCTTGGGTGTATTGAGGTGCAATTCACTTCGTTCATTGCACCCTACGGCCCTATTCCACCTTCCATCGCTGGGTTCAGCAGGGCAGGTATCCCTTATCATGGGGAGATACCGCCATGCCAGAATATGAAATACCACGCGACAATACATAAGCGGTATCAACGTAGGGTGCAATAAGCGGAGCGCATTGCACCATTTTCGGTACCTTGGGTGTATTGAGGTGCAATTCACTTCGTTCATTGCACCCTATGGCACTTCCTGCTTGATGGTTTCTATGGGGCAACGGCTTCCAGCGCGGCTATCTCCCCGCCACCAATCAACTGCAAATTCTGGCTGATCCGCTCCACCGGCCAGTCCCACCAGGCGAGATTGTTGAGGCGGGCTATGGTGTCGTCGTCGAAGCGGTAGCGGATCAGCTTGGCGGGGTTGCCGCCGACCACGGCGTAGTCGGGAACGTCAGTGGTGACCACGGAGCGGGCGGCGATGATGGCGCCGTTGCCGACCTTGACGCCCGGCATGATCAGCGCCTCATAGCCAATCCAGACATCGTTGCCGATCACGGTATCCCCTTTGTAGGGCAGGCTGCCCGGTGCGGGGGCGGCGCTCTCCCAGCCGTTGCCGAAGATAAAGAAGGGGTAGGTGGAGAAGCCGGAGCTCTGGTGGTTGGCGCCGTTCATGATGAACTTGACCCCGCGGGCGATGGCGCAGAACTTGCCGATGATCAGCTTGTCGCCGATGAAGGGGAAGTGGTAGAGGACGTTGCGCTCAAAACCTGCGGAGTCTTCCGGGTCGTCGTAGTAGCTGTAGTCACCCACCTCGATATTGGGCCCCTTGATGGTGTTCTTGATAAAGCACAGCTGGGGGAAGCCGGTCATGGGGTGCGGGTTGGCGGGATTGGGGCCGTGCATGGGGCGCTCCTCTGGATTGTGGATTTTGAACACCCTAACGGAACCTTGTGGCCCAGTGCCATCTTTTTGTACGCCCCGGTTCGCCAGCCTTTGTCGCCCCCGGCCCATGGGCCCATCGACCCGAAGCCACTTTTTCTCTAGCATGAGCTGATGCGGGGCGCGGGCTCCGTCACACGGATTTTTGACGGAGAAGAGATGATGAAGATGCGTCCCCTGTTGCTGCTGAGTGCTGTGCTGTTGGGCGGTTGTGCGGTCAATCCCTATGGCGGCACTCCGGCGCCGGTCACTGAGCCGAGCCAGCCGGTGAGTCAGCCGGACAAGCCGGTGCCCGAACCCGAAGCGGTCAAGCCTGCCCCCAAACCCGTGGCGCCGACCGGTCTGGCGCTGGCCATGGCGGATGCCTTCTTGAAAGCCCCCGAGGTGCAGGGGCTGAGCCAGGGTGGCAGTCCTATGCTGCTGCTGATGGCGCCCCAGAACGGCACCGGTGAGCCCTTCAGCACCCAGCCCATGGCGGTGGCCATGATCCAGCGGATCCAGTCCCACGGCGGTTTCAGCTTCGCCGACCCCGGTCAGGTTTCCGCCATCACCAGCCAGCTCGAGTATCAGCAGGGGGGGATGAATCCGGCCTCCCTGGTGCGGCTGGGTCGTCAGACCGGGGCCGGTTACATGCTGTACGGGGATCTGGTCTCCGAGGGGAGTCGCTATCGACTCACCATGAGCCTGATGGACTTGCACAGCGGCGAGTTGCTCTGGAACGAGAGCCGCGCCGCCAACCGCTGAACCATGAGTTATCTGGCCCTATGTGGTCATCGACGGGGCAGTGTCTGCTGCCCGCCTTATTCTGATGACCTCATCGGGCCTCGCCGCTACTCCCCCTCTCCGTACTGCCTTTCCACTCATACCCAATTCCTCATGGGGGCAGTGTCTGCTGCCCGCCCTATTCTGATGACCTCATCGGGCCCCGCCGCTACTTCCCCTCTCCGTACTGCCTTTTCCACTCATACCCAATTCCTCATGGGGGCACTTGCTGCCCGCCATATTCTGATGGCCTCATCGGGCCTCGCCGCTAGTCCTCCTCTCTATGTTGCCGCTCTTCCCATGGCCCAATGACTTCCTCCTGGGGCAGTCGCGGCGGGTATTGCCCCTCCCATGCCTACTGATCGCAGGCCATAAAAACGCGGCCATAGTGCCAGGGGCAGGGCCGCGAAGGGTGGTTTCATGACGCCGCCGGGGCGGCTGTGCCTAGCCGAGCAAGCCGGAGATCCCTTGTCCTGCCATCAAGACACCGGTGGCCAGTACGGCAAACCAGATCAGGGTGGCCGCGACCAGGGTGTAGCCAAGGGCGACGAACAGACCGTCACGCTGCAACATGCCGGTACAGAGCAGCAAGATGGCCCAGGCAGGCAGGGTATTGGTGAGGGGGATGGCGCCAAAGGGCATCATCAGCAAGAGGGCGGCCAGCATGATCATCAGGCCGTTGCCCCTATTGATACTGCTGCTGGCGGTCAGCATCAGCAGGCGGGGGCGCACGAACTTGTCGAGCCGGGCCAGCAGATCGGCGCCCTTGTGCAGGGTTGTTTTGAGCTGCTGGGTGGCAAAGCTGCGTGCCATCAGTCTGGCGGGTAGCCAGGGCACCCGGTTGAGTGTGATGCCGATACCGATAAAGAGGATCAGCAGGCCGAACACGCTGCTGATACCGGGAATGCTGACTGGCAGCAGGAAGGGCACCGTCAGCAGCAGGCAGAACAGCAGCATGCCCTGTTCCCCCACCAGACCGAGCAGCTCCCGCAGGCTGATCTGACCCTCACCCATGGCCTGGGCTGTGCTGCGCAGGGTCTGGGAAAGCAGGACGTCAGGATCCTTGAGCTCGATGGCAACCATGTTTGTGTCCTTGAAAAAGTATGGGGCCGCATTGTCGGGGCCCGGGCGCGCCACAGCATACGGGGGCAGGGTGAATCGCCGATGAATAGGGCGTCGGAGCCGCGCTGGGCCAAGGAGAGTGTCACTCGCTGAATAATTAAAATAGGAAGAAGGGTTCCGTTGGAGGATGTTGTTGGTGGCTTATTTCATGTTTCTGTCATCTGGCAACGTCAGGATGGCGACCTCGCTTTCAAGGATAACATCATGAACAAGAAGCCATTTATTCTCTGCGTGAGCCTGGCTCAGGCCCTGCTATTCTCCCAGTCGGCCCAGGCCCTCAACATAGTGATCAGCAATGATGATGGCTGGCAGACCAACAACATCCAGACCCTGCAGCAAGATCTTGTGGCGGCCGGTCATCAGGTGATCATCTCGGCCCCCTGTACCGAGCAGAGCGGCAAGGGCGGGGCGGTCAATATCTTCAAACCGGTGCCGGTCGATGAGAGCAAGGCGGCAGAGAATATCTACTGCGTGGGGGAGACGGACAGCAGCAAGTCCTTTGCCGACTACTCGGAAGGCACCCCTGTCATGGCGGCGCTCTATGGCATTCAGGTCGCGGCCCAGGCCCAGTGGCAGAAGAAGCCGGACTTGCTCATCTCCGGCCCCAACGTTGGCAACAACCTGGGGGCCATGAACGAGAACTCGGGCACTATCGGGGCGGCCATTCTGGCCCTGACTCAGGAGGTGCCGGCCATCGCGGTCAGTGCCCATCAGAACTCGGGCACGGACGCCAGTCAGGGTCACAAGATAGCCGCCGTGGTGGTCGACATAGTGCGCCAGCTTGAGGCGACCCGTCCGGCGGGCCAGCCGCTGCTGCCACCTTATATGGGGCTCAATATCAATCTGCCCGAGGAGATAGATAGCAACCTCGGCTACAAGTTCACCGACATCGGCTGGAACGGCGGCGGCATGACCTGGGCCTTTGCCAGCGATCTGGATCAGAATCCGCAAGTGGTGGATGTGTTGACGCAGAAGGCGGCCGAGGCCACGGGTCAACCGGCGGCCGTGGTGCGTCCCCTGGTCAAGCAAGGGCTCAAGGGCAAACAGGCGGTGACCATAGCCCCAGGGGATAATCAGGATCAGGATGAACAGTCGGAAGGGGTGGCGGTGAAGCAGGGTTACATCACCATCAGTACCTTCGATGGCATCATTCAGGCCTCCAGCGCCAAGGTGCAGTTGACCCGGCAGCGCCTGTTCGGTCTGGCTCAGGAGTGAACCCATGAACAAGTTACTGTTCTGCATGCCGTTTATCCTGCTGTTGGCTGGCTGTCAGCAAAATGAGAGCCAGGCCCCCGCCCTCTCCTGGACGCAATACAAGGGCAGCACCCAGGATGAGGCGGGGCGTGCCACCCTGTTTGAGCTGAGCCAGGACAGTCAGGGCCGGCAGTTGCTGACCCGCTGGGATGAGCGGGACAACCAGCAAAGCTATGCCCCGGATGAACGGGAGAGCGCCGAACTCAGCTTCGCTCAGGGAGAGTACCAGTGCCGGGCGGGGCAGGAGCGTGTCGATTGCCGCTCACCCCAGGGGGAATTCACCCTCTATCCCCTGGCGGAGGGCGCCAGCGTGGATCCCCTGCCCTGGGTGGGAGAGTACAGCGCCGTATCAGGGGGGGAGCATTATCGACTGAGCCTCAATGAGCGGGGCGGACTGACCCTGGCCAGTGATCGCTGTCAGAGCACGGGATCCTGGCAGGCGGGGCAGGGGGCAACCAGCGGCCGCTACCAGTTCAGTGAGGATGGCTGTGGCTTCGATGGCCTGAGCGGGCCCCTTGAGCTGGCCACGGAACATGGTCAGCTGATCAGCCTCACCCTGCAGAGCCCGCATGAGGCACTGCCTGTTACCTGGCTCAAAGAGGACGGGCCGAGCGGTGTCACCGGCAGTTAGTCGGGGTCATCTCTCGCGGTATCCGAGTCACAGATAGCAAACAGGGAGCCGAGGCTCCCTGTTTGCTATCGGCTGCGGACAGGATTCAACCATGCCGCTTCACCATAGTGTTCTATCAACCATGTACCTTCATCATACTGCTAACCCTGCACGGGCTCGGCGCTGTGCTCATCATGCAGCCGCGCCTTGTCGGTCTGGCCGAGCAGCTGGCTGGTGATGGTGCCGGCCGTCATGGCGCCATTGACGTTGAGGGCGGTGCGGCCCATGTCGATGAGGGGTTCGACCGAGATCAACAGTGCCACTAGCGTGACCGGCAGCCCCATGGCGGGCAGCACGATCAGGGCGGCGAAGGTGGCGCCGCCGCCGACACCGGCCACGCCAGCGGAGCTGAGGGTGACGATGCCGACCAGGGTGGCTATCCAGACCGGATCCAGGGGATCGATGCCCACGGTCGGGGCCACCATGACCGCCAGCATGGCCGGGTAGAGACCGGCGCAGCCGTTCTGGCCTATGGTGGCGCCAAAGGAGGCGGCGAAGCTGGCGATGGCCTCGGGCACCCCGAGGCGACGGGTCTGGGCTTCCACATTGAGGGGAATGGTGGCGGCACTGGAGCGGCTGCTGAAGGCGAAGCTCAGCACGGGGGCGACCTTGCGCAGGAAGCTAAGGGGATTGACGCCAACCAGGGCGAGCAGCAGGCCATGGACCAGGAACATCAGTCCCAGCCCCAGGTAGGAGGCAAGCACGAAGCTGCCCAGTGTCATCACCTCCTGAGGGTTTGAGCTGGCGACCACCTTGGTCATCAGCGCCATCACGCCGTAGGGGGTGAGGGTCATGATGAGGCGGACCAGCTTCATCACCCAGGCTTGCAGGGTATCGATGGCGGCGAGCACCTTGTCCCCCTTGCCGGCATCCTCCTTCTTCAGCTGCAGGGCGGCCACACCCAGCAGGGCGGCGAAGATCACCACGCTGATGATGGAGGTGGGGTTGGCCCCGGTCAGATCGGCGAAGGGGTTCTTGGGAATAAAGGAGCGCAGCAGCTGCGGCACACCCAGCTCGCTCACTTTGGCAAGGTAGCTGGTCTCAATCACATCGAGTCGGGCACTCTCTTTGACGCCCTGCACCAGGCCCTCGGCGGTCAGGCCGAACAGCTGGGTGACCAGCACGCCGATCAGGGCGGCAATCAGGGTGGTGAACAGCAGGGTGCCTATGGTGAGCAGACTGATGCGCCCCAGGGAGCTGGCGTTGTGCAGCTTGGCCACGGCGCTCAGTATGGAGGCGAACACCAGCGGCATGACAATCATCTGCAACAGTTGCACGTAGCCGTTGCCGACCAGATTGAACCACTCGATGGAGGCGGCGATGACGGGGTGACCGGTGCCATAGCAAAGTTGCAGGGCGAAACCGAACAGTACCCCCATCGACAGGCCGGTCAGGACCTTGCGGGACAGGCTCCAGCTTGGCTTGCTGAGTCTGGCCAGGGCCGTCAGCAGGGCGGCGAACAGCAACACATTGATGATGAGGGGTAGATTCATGGGGCCTCCAGCGGCAGAGTTGGGTCGCTGCGGACGGGGGAGCCCGGATCCGACAGGGCTGCGTATGGTACCAGCGCTCTCGAGAGTGGCTTAGACAGAAATGGAATTTTATAGAAGGATCAGTCTGTTGGATTAATTACTGAGCAAGGTGTCGAGTCCATTGGCCATGACATGGGGGCAAGCAAGACGGGATTGCCTTGCCGGGCTTGCACTTCGCGAGGGGGCGGCCATCACCGCCATCGCGACCAAGGGCCATCCCGTGGCAACAGGGTGGCGCAGCGCCGCCAGCTTGCGTGGCACAGGTCCATGCCAGATAGACAGTGTGGCGTGGCGCACATGTTGGGGGATGCGGCTGGGGCCGCGTCAGCCCGGCAAGCCAAAATTGCGTTATACAGCCTCTGTTTAGGAGTGGGTGAAGCGGGCTCTGATATGCTTTTGGCACAAGCAATGCACATCAGGGAATGGTCATGACGAGAGCAGGAGTGATGGTGGTGGGAATGTTGCTGCCGCTGGGTCAGAGCTGGGGAGAGGAGTCGGCCGCCGATCTGGGCTGGCAGGTGACCCCTTTTCTCGGTTACAGCTCATCGATCGACTTCGAGAAGATGGATGAGCCGGCCCCCATGCCGGTTTCGACCGCCGTTGATTCCCTGCAGGGGGAGAGCTCGGGCAACTGGGGCCTGTTCATCAGCAAAGAGGTCAATGACCCCGGCATGATAGAGCTGCTCTACAGCCATCAGTCGACCCCCATCTCCCCGGATCAGCCGGACAGGCTGACGGTGGACACCCTGCACTTCGCCGGCGCCCTCACCCTCTTCGACAACGTCATGGCGCCCTATATCGGTGCCGGCATCGGGGTGACCCGCTTCGATGCCTATGAGAGCGAGGTGGCGCCCTCCATGTCGTTGGCGCTGGGGGTGCAACCCCGTCTGACCCAGCGACTGGCGCTGCGGGCCGAGGTGCGCGGCTACGGCTCCCTGGTCAATGACGACAGCCAGTTCCTCTGCAATCCCGAGGTCTGTGCCTTCCGGGTACGGGGGGATCTGATCACCCAGTGGCAGGCCAATATCGGCTTGACCCTGAGGTTCTGAGCCCCATGATGGGGCTCCCTTAAACAGACAAGGCGATGTGATCCTGTGCCACCCCTGCCTCGCGAATTGCCCATTCTGCTTACCCCCAGGCTGCTTCTGCGCCCGCTCGATGGGCGGGACGACACCGATCTCTTCGCCATCTATGGGGATCCCGAGGTGATGCGCTTCGTCGGCGAGCCTCCTTTTCCGTCCCTCGCCACCGTCTCGCAGATGCTGGCGAGCGTCGAACGTTTGCTGGCCGCGGGGGAATCTCTGGAGTGGGGATTGACCCTGCGGGAGAGTGGTCGCCTCATCGGTACCTGCGGCTTGCACAGTTTCACGCCGGACCCCGAACGGATTGACCTTCGCCAGGCCGAGCTCGGCTGCATGCTGGCTCACCACCATTGGGGCCTCGGCCTGATGGACGAGGCGCTGGGGGCCGTGATGGCGGTTGCCCGGGAACTGGGCATCGCCACCCTGCTGGCCGATATCGAGCCGGATAATCTGCCCAGCCAGCGGTTGTTTCGGCGGCTGGGCTTCATCTGGCAGCGAGGTACTTATTACCGACTGAGGCTGGATGAAGGGATCACTCAATGCCCCGAGTGAGACGGCTCCGGTGCTCGCTGACGTCAAACTGTTGAACGGTACCGCGCTGGCGCCCATGACGAGCACCCGCTGCTCGTGCATGCTTGCCCACACCGACTTGCTGGCCGGGGAGGGCGGATCCGCAGCCACCAGCGCTAACCCCCTCAGCGAGCCCGCAACAGCCAGCCACTGACCCGGTTCGCCGCCAGCAGTCGGTAGGCGAGCAGGGAGAGCACCAGTAGCACCGGCACCTTCACCAGCTCCCACCACAGCAGCTTGCCCTGGGGGCCGAACACCATCAGCCAGACCACCAGCATCATATGCAGGCAGTAAAGACCCAACACTTTGGGGGCCTGGCGTTCCAGCCAGCTGCCCTTGCCCCAGCTTGGGTTGGCCAGCAGCAGGCCGAACAGGCCGAGGGCCCAGGGCAGGGAGCCCAGCAGGAAGTCATGACGATTGAGGGGCACGGCGGTGAAACGCAGCAAGCCCGTGGCCTCCAGGGCATAGAGGCCCATCCCCGCCACCATCAGCAGGGCGCAGCGCCTGGCATCGGGTTGCCAGCCACGCAGGCGCAGCTCGGCACCAAGGGCCACGAACAGCAGCGAGAAGAAGGGGCCGTTGCGGGTCAGCAGGGCCCACTCGCCCCCTAGCAGCGGGCCATAGGAGCCGCCGATCAGGGCAAGCCCGTAGAGCAGGGCGCCCGCCACCATGGCCAGCCGGGGCAGCCTGACCCGCCAGCAGAGGGCCAGCAGCAGAACGGCCAGCATCAGGGCGGGCAGGAACCAGAGGTGGATCATGCCCCCCACCCACCAGGCGTTGAGGGGATCCCCCAGCTGCATCTGCCACTGGCCCGCCATGGCGGGCAGATAGCCTTCCGTCATGGCCGCGACCGGGTTGAAGGGCACCAGCAGATAGACAAGGCTCCACACCAGCCAAAGCCCCAGCAGGGGGCGGCAGTAGCGCAGCGCCACCGCCATAGGCTTGCCTGCAGCCAGGGCGGGTTGCAGGAAGTAGCCAGCGCAGAGGAAGAAGAGCGGCACCGCGAAGCGGCAGAGCTGGTTGATGATGGCCCCGAGCCAGAGGTAGGGGGTGCCGTCCCAGAGGGTGGGATCGAACGGATTGCTGAAGGGGGAGAGGTGAATGGTCATCACGGCCAGGATGGCCAGGACTCGCCCGCACTCGATGCTGGAGATGCGCATGATACCTCGTTGGCGCTTTGGATCAGGGGCGCAGCATAGCAGTCGCAACTGACGCTCCTCCAGCCTGGGTTGCGACAACTGTGACCCCTGCCGATGGCCGGTTACCCTTTGTTACCCTGGCGCGGACTCGGCTCCCCGGGGGGCATAGCAGGGCTTGGTCTGCCATGGATGGCTGGTTTACCATCGAGGGCAGCAAGCCACAGTCGTTGTGGCCTCATCATGGATCAGGGAGTCAGGGATGGAAGAGGTGATCAGGGCGGATCTGAACAGGGCGGAACATGGGGAGGCGCTGGAGCTCTTGCTCGATGCCTATGCCAGGGATGAGATGGGCGGTGGCACGGCACTGCCTGCGGATGTGAAGGCGCAATTGGCGGCGACGCTGGCCAAGCGTCAGGGGGCCCATGTACTGCTGGCCTGGATCGATGGTCAGCCAGCCGGGGTGGCGACCTGCTTCGAGGGTTTCTCCACCTTTGCCTGCCGTCCCTTGCTCAACATTCACGATCTGGCCGTGCACCCGGACTACCGCGGCCGCGGCCTGGGCAAGCGCTTGCTGGCCGAGGCGGAGCGGCTCGCCCGCGAGCTGGGTTGCTGCAAGGTGACCCTGGAGGTACTGGAGGGCAACCGGGTGGCCCAGGCCGCCTATCGGGCCAGTGGCTTCGCCGGCTACGCACTCGATCCCGAGCTGGGCAGGGCCATGTTCTGGCAGAAGAAGCTCTCGTGACCCTCTCCAGACCGGCACTGTACTGGGCGCCAAGCCGGCGCTGATACTGTCCGTGGCCCTTTCATTGCCGTTGCCTGCGCTGGATGCCGGTCGCCGAGGCCAGGCGGCCCCCTGGGGCGTTATTGTCTGACCGTGGATCGTCAAGTTGTCAGCCGGGTCTTCGTGATCATATGAATCTTGTTTGCTAGGATGGCCTCAGGTGCCAGGAGTGAAAAATGTCACAAAATATCTATGATAATCAGGGTTTTTTCGAAGGCTATGCCCAGTTGCCCCGCTCAATTCAAGGCTTGGCGGGGGCTCCTGAGTGGTCTTCGCTGCAGGCCATGTTGCCAGCCTTGGCAGGCAAGCGAGTGCTGGATCTCGGCTGCGGCTATGGCTGGTTTTGCCGCAGCGCCCGGGAGCAGGGGGCGAGCGAAGTGGTGGGCATCGATCTCTCCAGCAGGATGCTGGCCCGGGCGGCGGAGCTGACCCGGGACCCGGCCATTCATTACCGGCGGGAAGATCTGGCGGCCCTGGCGCTGGACGGCGCGCAATATGACCTCATCTACAGCTCGCTGGCGCTGCACTATCTGGCCGAGGTTGGCCCCCTGTTTGGTCAATTGTTCGCGGCGCTGAGACCCGGCGGCCGCCTGGTGTTCTCGGTGGAGCATCCCATCTTCACCTGCCCACGCCAGCAGGGCTGGTTGCACGATGAGGGCGGCCAGCGATCCTGGCCCATCAACAGTTATCAAGCCGAAGGGCCACGGCTGAGCAACTGGTTGGCGGAGGGGGTCATCAAGTATCACCGTACCCTGGGCGGTTATCTCAACCCTCTGATCGAAAATGGTTTCCGGCTCGTCCATGTGGAAGATTGGGGGCCGAGCGCCGCCCAGATCGCCGCCAACCCGGCCCTGAGCGAAGAGGCCGAACGCCCGATGTTGCTGCTGGTGGCCGCCAGCAAGCCCTGAGGCTGGTGCGACTCCCCGGGCCGTGAGATAACAGAAAGGCGCCTGGCTGGCGCCCCTTACCATCTAGAGACAGGACACCGCATATGGCGCTGACGGTTGAACAACTCTATGAAGTGATGGCTCAACTACCGGATCCCCTGTTCGTGCTCAGCGAGGATGGTTACTACATCGAATACCTGGGCGGCATAGAGCAGCAATCTTATCAGGATGGCAACCCCTTGGTCGGCAAGCGCTTGCAGGACATGCTGCCAGCGGACAAGGCGGCGTGGATCATGGCGCAGATTGCCCTCACCCTCGATAGCAACCAGGTGCAGGTGGTGGAGTACGAGCTGGCCGCCGCCGAGGTCAAGGATATCGATAGCGAGGCGGGCCCTCAGGGGATGCAGCGCTTCGAGGGCAAGATAGCGCCACTGCCCTCGCGCTACGAGGGCAAGCGCGCCGTCTCCTGGATGACGCGTAATATCACCCGCCAGCATGACCTGCAGCGGCGTCTGCAAGTGCTGAGCGAGACGGACCAGCTCACCGGCTTGCACAATCGTCGCTATTTCTTCGAACACTTCCCCAGCTTGGTTGCGGGCCACGTAACGGCGGGCCTCATCATGCTGGATATCGATCACTTCAAGCAGATCAACGATCGCTATGGCCATCAGCAAGGGGATGGCGTGCTGCAAGCGTTCTGTGCCTGCGTTGCGGCCCAGCTGCGCCGGGGGGATCTCTTCGTGCGCAGCGGTGGCGAAGAGTTCTTGCTCCTGCTCCCCCAGTTGCAGGGGGATGGGCTCTGGCAATTGGCCGAGCGCATTCGTGGCGCCGTCGCGGCCATGGTGCTGGATGACAAGGCGCCCGAGCTGCACATCACCGTCAGCATGGGCACCACCGAGATACAACCGGGGGAAGAGGCGGGGGCCGTGCTAGCCCGCGCCGATGAGTGGCTCTATCGCGCCAAGCGGGCGGGCCGCAATCAGGCGGCCCACTGTCCGGCACCCTGAATCACGACACTTTCTGGCCCATCCCGCCCCAGGGCGATGACGGTATCAGGGCGCTTTTCCCATGGGGCGGGCGCTTGGTCGCGTTCTTGATGACTCTTTCCTTGGCCTGGTACCTTGACGAACAGGATTGCGAACTGTTCTCATAGCCCCTCCCTGCTATTCATTGGAACCTTGCCATGAAAAAAATCCTGTTGATTGCCCTGACCTCACTGCCGCTGTTTGCACAGGCTGGCCTGCTCGATGCCGTCACGGGCGCCGTCTCCGACAGTACCAAGGAGATGGCTCTCGGCGCCGCGGATAGCTATACCAATGATGCCGTGCAGACGGCGCTTGGCATCAAGTCCGGTGTCTCGACCAAAGAGAGCATCAAGGAGAAGTTTGGTGCGCCGACCAGCACGGGCACCGAGGATAAAGTGGAGCTGTGGAACTACGACCTGTCGACCCTGAACGAGAGTTCACCGACCCTGGCCCAGACCACCAAGACACTGCTGCCGGATGCCAATCTCGACAATAAAAACGTGGTCATCCGCTTCGAAGGCGAGACGGTCAAGAGCCTGCGGGTGGCGGACAAGCCCAAGGCGTAGCCCGACGGGAGAGTGCAGAGAGAAAGGGGCTGATGAGCCCCTTTTTGTATGGCTGCATGAAGACGGGCAAGAAGAGTGCGGATAAGAAAAGGGGCCAGAGGCCCCTTTTTTGTGTCTTGATGGGTCTTACTTGTGTGCGTCGGCGAACGCCTTCATGGCGTCGGCATGTTTGGTCATGCCCTCGGCGCGCTCGCCCAGCTTCTTGATGAACTCGGCCTGCTTGACCGGATCCTCTATCTTGTCATAACGCTTTTGCAGATGAGCCTGGATCTCTTCCGGGGTCATTTTCTGCATGCGTTCCATCTTGTCGTGGCGGCCACCGTGATGCTTGCCATCCTTCATGGCGCACTCGCTCATGGCACCGGGCTGGGCTGTGGTGACGGCTTCGCTGGCGGCATAGGCACCCAGCGGCAGGCCCAGGATCAGGGTGGCGGTCAGCAGTGTCTTGGTCAGTTTCTTCATGGTGTTGCTCCTCAAGGGATGAATGCAGAGTCGGCGTGTTGCCTTGACCTCAAGTAAACACCCAGTCCGTGTCTGAACTTTGCCAGCAAGGGGCTTTTTTGTAGCAGACTGTGCCACCCCGCCCATTTGCCACAGTTTGACACAAACCCCCCGGGGGATTTTCGTATAATCGGGCCAGTTACGCTCACGCCCCTTTGTCTGAGAGAGAGTCGCGTCATGAATCAGTTGAACAACCATATCCTGGTGGTCGATGACCACGGCGAGATCCGCGACTTGCTCAAGCGCTTTCTGGAGCAGCATGGCATGCGGGTCAGCTGTGCCCGCGATGGGCGCGAGATGAAGAAATTGCTGGAGGAGCGCGAGTTCGATCTGCTGGTGCTCGATCTGATGCTGCCCGGCGAGGATGGTCTGACCCTGTGCCGCGAGCTCAGGGTCAAATCCAGGCTGCCCATCATCATGCTCACCGCCATGGGGGAGGAGACAGATCGCATCATAGGGTTGGAGATGGGGGCCGATGACTATCTGGCCAAGCCCTTCAATCCTCGCGAACTGTTGGCCCGGATCAAGGCGGTGATGCGCCGTACTCAGGCCGATCAGCAACCCGCCGCGGAGACGCTGTCCCGGGATTTGCGCTTCGACCGCTGGCTGCTCGACATCAATCGCCGGGAGTTACTCGATGAGGATGGGGTGGGGCTGAGCCTCTCTACCGCCGAGTTCGACTTGCTCAAGGTGTTTCTGGAGCGGCCCCAGCGGGTATTGAGCCGGGATCAGCTGCTGGATCTGGCCCGGGGCCGGGAGGCGGTAGCCTTCGATCGCGCCATCGATACCCTGGTCAGCCGACTGAGGCGCAAGCTGGAGCGGGATCCCAAGAATCCCGAACTCATCAAGACCATCTGGGGCGGCGGTTACCTGTTCGCCGCCGATGTGACCCAGGTCTGACGCCATGGCCTTCATCAAGCGGCTCTGGCCCAAGGGGCTCACCGGTCAGATAGTGCTGGTGGCCCTGGCCGGGCTTATCCTGATCCAGCTGCTCAGCATCCAGATCTACCGCACAGATAGAGAGGAGGCGCTGGGGTTTATCAATAGCCGCAATGCCATGCAGCGCATCGTCTCTGTGGTCAGGCTGTTGACCCTCTCTCCCCCCGAGTTGCACCGGGAGATATTGAAGGCGAGCCGCAGCGAGACCCTGTTCCTGCGCCTCGCCCCCGAGCCGCTGCAACCGGACAACCGCAGTCCCCGCTTCGAGGCGCTGGTGCGCAGCAAGCTGGGCTATCCCCCGGATCTGATGGTGGAGATCAGTGCCGAGCTGAGCAAGGATGCGCCCCGCAGCCGGGCCTGGCGCCATCATGTGCGCATGATGGATGATCGCAAGGGGCCGCCTCCCCAGGATATGCGGCTCTACGGCTCCATCGAGCTGCCGGGGGGCCAGTGGTTGCAGTTCAGTTCCCTGGTAGACAAGGAGGCGGGTACCTGGTCGCGGCAGACCACCTTCAACCTGCTGCTGGTGGCCAGTCTGGTGATCGGCATGATGATCTGGCTGTTTCGCCGTGCCACGCTCCCCCTCAAGCAGCTGGCCCATAATGCCGACAAGCTGGGGCGTGGCGAAGAGACGGCGTTGCTCAAGGAGGAGGGGCCGACCGAGATCCGCGACTCCATCCAGGCATTCAACCGCATGCACACCCGGCTCGATCGCTTCGTGCAGGACAGGACCCAGATGCTGGCTGCCATCTCCCATGACTTGCGCACGCCCATCACCAGCCTGCGGCTGCGCAGCGAGTTTCTGGCCGATGGTGAGGACAAGGAGCGCATTCAGCAGACCCTGCAACAGATAGAGCAGATGCTGGCGGCGACCTTGAGCTTTGCCCGGGACGAAGGCACCCAGGAGCAGACTCGGGAGCTGGACCTGGTCAGCCTGCTGGAGAGTCTGTGCGACGACTATGCCGACATGGGTCAGCCGGTGCATTTCGAGGCAGAAGGCAAGCTGGTCTACGCCTGCCGTGCCAACACCCTGCGCCGGGTGTTGCAGAACCTGATAGGCAATGCCCTCAAGTACGCGGGGGAGGTGGAGGTTCGCCTCGAACCTGGCCCTCAGGAGTTGATCATTCGGGTGCTCGATCAGGGGCCAGGCATAGCCCATGACCAGCTCGACGAAGTGTTCAAGCCTTTCGTGCGCCTGGACGAGGCCCGCAATACCGAATCGGGCAGCGTGGGGCTGGGGCTCTCCATCGCCCGTACCCTGGTGCACCAGCACGGCGGTGAGTTGACCCTGCATAACAGGGCCGAAGGGGGACTGGAAGCCAGGATCAGCTTGCCACGCTAGGGTGATGACGCTCGCCAGCACGCCCCCACTCGCCACAAGACAAGAGGCCCGCATTATGCGGGCCTCTTGTATTGCCGGGAGGGTGATTAGAACTGATAGGTCAGCCCCAGGTTGTAGCGGCGCCCGTCCAGCACTGTGCCGTAGCTACCGTAATCCACCGTCTTGTCCAGCAGGTTGTAGATGCCCGCAGTGACGCTCAAGTCCTGGTTGGCCTTGTAGACCAATCCCGTGTCGAAGAAGGTGTAGGAGGGCGTGCCGTCGGCCATTTTGGCGCGACTCTGGTAGTCCGAGGTCTTGCTGCGGAAGTTGACCCGCGACCAGAGGCTGACTTGCTCCGTGGTTTGCCAATCCACCGAGGTATTGAACATGTGGCGCGGCATCTGGTTGAGGGGTTTGCCAGCCATGGGACCGCTTTTCTGCTCGGATTGGGTGTAGGTATAACTGGAGGCCAGGGACCAATCGGTATTGATCGCCCAGTTGGCCGTGCTCTCCACCCCGCGCATGTTCGCCTCGTCGACGTTGATGCGATCGCTGATGAAGTCATAGGTGTAGCCATTCAGGGTACAGCTAGGGTCACTCTTGCTGGAACAGCGCCGAACCTCGGAGATTTTGTTGTTAAAATCGGTGTTGAACAGGGTCAAGCTGGCATTCAACCCTTGCTGACCATCCCACAGCAGCGCTATCTCTTCACTGAGGCTGGTCTCTGGCTTGAGGTCCGCATTACCGACCAGGATGCCATCCTGGGTGCCACCTCCGGTGGCCTGACCCCAGTTGGCGGCAGACATACGCAAGTCAGGGGAACGATAGCCGGTAGAGACGCCTCCCTTCAGGGTCCAGAATTCGGCAGGATGCCAGACGCCATACAGGCGTGGACTCCAGTGGTCACCATAATTCTCGTCCTGATCCAGGCGCACACCGGCGGTGAGGGCGAAGCTCTCGGTCATGGCCCACTCATCCTCCACAAACAGCGCCCAACTCCAGCGCGTCAGCTGATCGGCGCTATTGGCCACCTTGAGCTGGTTGCCCTGATCCTGCAGATCCTCATAGCGGTACTGGCCACCGATGCTCAGATAGTGATCGCCGAGTATGAACTGGGTGTGGGTGTCGGCTATGGTGTTGAGCATCTTCATCTGCCGACCCGGATTGGTGTTCTCCTCGTGTTGCAGATAGCTGGAGGATGAGCCGAACTCATATTGGCCGTCGTGGGTGATGGCGTAATTGGTGCGCTCGTAGCGATTCAGGCTCGGCTTGGCTTTGGTGGGAATCGAGTCACCTGGTGTGCGATCCCTGTCTTGCAGGCCGCGACTGGCCTCGAAGTCGAACCTGTTGTGTTCATCTGGCGTCAGACTGAATACGGCAGTACCACTGCGCATCTCTTGTTCGGCAAAGCCATTCTCGAACTGATCCTCATCTCGATGGGAGAGCAGACCATTGATCCTCACCCCCAGCAATCCCTCGACCAAGGCGCCCGCCGCATAGGCGTCGGTCTGGAAGATATCTCCGGACTCCTGATCTTCCTGAAAGGTGGAGTCGGCGTGGAGTGAGCCTTGCCATGCGGTCATGCTGGCGCTCTTGCAAGTGATGACGTTGATGACACCGCCCATGGCATCGGAACCATAGCGGGAGGACATGGGGCCGCGTACCACCTCAATGCGATCTATGGCTTGCAGGGGAGGCAGCCAGCCTTGTTCTATGCCAGGACCATCGCTGTTGGGGCGAGTGCCACGACTGTCGACCCGTTTACCATCGACCAGCATCAGTGTGTATTTGGAGCCCATGCCCCGGATACTGATGTCGCTGCTGCTGCCCCCCCCTGTCACCACAACCCCGGGCACGTCTTTCAAGGCATCGGTGACGTCACGATAGGCGCGCTTCTCCAGCTGTTCGCGTGTCACGACCGAGATGGAGGCGGCGGTCTCTTCAATCTTCTGCTGGAAACCTGAAGCCGTGACAACCATCACTTCGTTCTGGCTGGCATGAGCCTGGCTGGCAAGGGCTGCGAATATCAGAGGGGCAAGGGGGGTAATGCGTGTGCTGGTCATGGGAACCTGAACTCCTGGGAAGGAAAGTTTCTCAATCCGCCATGGCATCCCGGGATCTTGGTGTCGCACTGGGACGGCTGGATTGAGCCTCAAACGGGGAAACCGTTTCGGCAGGCATTCTAATTAAATGAGAATTAAACGCAATTGATATCTATTATCATCTTGATGGGGGCAGGAGAGAGGGAACGTGTCAGGGCAAGGAGGAGGGGGCTTCACCGTTTTTCAGGCAACTTTCAGACAACAAAAAACCCGCCTAGGCGGGTTTTTTTAATTCTTGCAGTGGTCAGTCAGCAGACTTGGGTCTGGTTACTGGCCCTTGGCTTGAATTACAGACCAACTACGTTGGCAGCAGCAGGACCTTTCTGGCCTTGCTCGATGGTGAACTCAACGCGCTGACCTTCGTCCAGGGTTTTGAAGCTGGTGGACTGGATAGCGGAGAAGTGTACGAACACGTCTTTGCTGCCGTCAGCCGGGGAGATGAAGCCAAAACCTTTTTCAGCGTTGAAGAACTTAACGGTACCAGTCATTTTGTTAGACATAATAATTTCCTTTACAGTGTTTAAGTGCCATATGGCAATTTATGATTTTTCGTCAGAATACGTATGGCGCACTAAAGAAGGAGAATTATTTGATAAGTGGAATCCGAGGACAACTCTTATCTAATCACTGCTTTACTAGAGACTACCTAACATAATGTGGTCTGAACTACCGAACCATCGAGAAACATTAAAACATGCCATCTCAGTGATGGCAATCTTTATCTCGTAAATCATTTCTTTCAGCAGCCGATCTGGTGATCACTTTCCCCAAAAAAGAGACTTGAATGGTTCAGGTGCTTTTTGAGGAGAAAAGAGGCAGAACCTTGTATGGCCTGCCTTGGCGCTGAATTATCGCCCCTGCCTACTGGGTATAATGCCGGAGGGCGGGTCGGGTGAAAAAACCTGAAAAAATTGTGGTTAAGGGGCGATCCGAGTCAGTCTCGAACTCGCCACTCGGGATGTGTTGTCCCTGGGTGACGAGCCTGAGTGGTCAGCGGCGGCCGCGGAACTTGTCGCTGACGGAGTCAATCCAGCTGAAGGTCTCTGGCAGCACTTGGTTGCGAGCCCGTTCCTTGGCTTTCTCGCGAGCAAGGCGAGAGGCCTCTTTGGCGGCTTCGGCGCGATCGGCAACCACCTTGAGGCGGCCCTCTTCCCGGATTTTGTTGCGCTCGCCATTGGTCAGCGGATGATCCGCATTGGCCTGTGCCTTTTGCAGCAATTGGGCGATATCGGCTTTTTCTTTATCGGTCAGATCTTTCATTTCCAATTTTTTCACGGGGCTCTCCTGGCAAGTTGGGAATGAAATACCTTATCACATTTCGCTGATTATTTCTTATTCTCCGCTTGCCATCACATTTACCCCCTGTTAGTGCCGAATTATTTCCCTGTTCACTTGGCTCTCTGCCGGACATATTTGTGACGAGAGATAGAACATTAAATGCGGGTTCTGGCCAGGCGTTAAATTAAATAGTGATATGCATGAATGGTTTGCTCGCTCTTCAGGTCAAAAAAGCCGATGCAAAGGGAATGAGGAGGGGGAGCAAATGGGGATGGATCCCGGCCTTGATTAGGGAGTATGCTGATTTTGCTTCCCGCTCAATGGGGAGGCAAGGAAGTACTGTAGTTTACGATTCGGATTGCAGCAGGGGTTAGCCCCCCGAGTGTCGGTCACATTTTTGGAGTTTGATGATGAGTAACAAAGAACATCACAACGGCAAAGATGGCAAGAAGAAGCCGCAGATGTCACTGAAGGAAAAGCGAGAGGCCAAGCGCCAGAAAGCCGATCTCAAGAGTGATAGCGTCATGAAGTAACTCAGCTCACTTGAGCCAGTACCACAAGCCAGCCTTCGGGCTGGCTTTTCTATTGCCGCTCATCGGGTGCCTGCTGCAGGGATCATGGTTCGGCGCCATAGTTGGCGAAGATCTGCTCGTACCGACCATCCACTCGCATCGCCAGCAGAGCCCGATCAAAATGATCCCGTACTGCCGCATTCCTGAAGGCGAAGTGATAGAGGGTGGGCTCAAACAGAACGTTGGCCCGTATCCGTTCCCGGTTATAAATGTGCGGTTCGGCTCTCTCCTGCCTTAACTGCGCCAGATGGTAATAGAAGACGCGCTCATCCATCACCACCGCATCAACCCGGCCGAGCAGCAGCTGGTGCACCTGGCCCTGCTGCTTGGCGACTTCTTCATAACGGGCATTGTTCGCGGCCATAGTGGCAAACTCGGGGCCCAGTATCTGAGTCGCCCGTTGGAAGGCGCTTACCTTGAGGGTCGTGAGTGCCGTCAGGTCGGCTACTTTGAGTGGACTGAGGGTGAATACCTGATTGTGGAAGCGGATCACGGGGCGGGAGAGGAAGGCCCCATCCAGCATGCCGGGTCTGACATTGATGATGGCGTCCAGCTTGCCGTCGGCCAGCATGCGGAAGGTGCGTTCCAGGGGCAGATATTGGAAATCGAGTTGATAGCCACTGTCCATGAAGGCGGTGTGCAGCAGATCCAGCTCTATGCCCTGCGCCTCTTTTTCTATGACGTAGGGTGGAATGGCAAAACTGACACCGACCTTGAGCGGTGCGGCACTCAGCAATCCACTCACTACTAACCCAATGATCAGGATCCCGCGTTTTATCATGTCCCACTACTCGATGGCGATTCACTGCATTATAACCTGCCCCCCTTGCACGCCCTCTGTCCCGGGACGAGAGTCGGGCAGAAATCGGGGGGGGGATGCGGCTTCTTTGCGTCAGGAATGCACGCAATGTTGCACAGGTTTGCAAAAAAAAAAGGCCCTGAATGGTCAGGGCCTTTGTAGAGCTATTAATTAGAACGGTTGCATATACCAACCCCATGTATACAAAATAAATTTGCTTTTATAATCAATAGTTTATTTGGTTTTTTTGCAATCTTCATCTTCCTTTGTGTAAACAAACGTTCAATTACTGGGGAGTTGTTTACACAATTTCTGTCTCTAACAATCAGTGTTGTATACTGACATACGCAGGGACTGCCTAACATCATCTGTCATCCATTTTTTTGGCTGCCAAGTGTAGCGAGGCAGGGCGAGTACACTAAAAGGCGCCTGTGAAGGTGCGATTAGCAGTGCTGTAATTGGTACCCAAACCATCAGGCCCCGACTATGAGCAACCAGATTCTCTCCGCGACTGCGGCCAGCATCACCGAACTGAAACGCAACCCGATGGGCACACTCAAGAAGGGCAATGGTTCTGCCGTTGCCATCCTCGACCGCAACGAACCAGCCTTCTACTGTGTGCCCCCCGAACTCTTTGCCTACTATGTCGAGCTGGTCGAAGACGCCGAGCTTAACCGGATAGTTGAGGAACGCATGGCCTCACTTGACAGGGTCAGCGTCTCGCTGGATGACCTATGACGACAATTGCACATTTTCACAGCTTGTTTACAAGTGTCTTGGCTAAAGTGTAGAGGGGGTGTAATGAGAGGCAAAGATTTAACATTTAACCGTTATGACGCAGCGGTTTATCTGCGAAATGAGCAAGACATAAAAGCTTATCTGGAAGCTGTATTAGAGGATGGTGACCCTTCGATGATTGGTGTTGCTCTCGGCAATATCGCCCGTTCTCGGAGCGTTAGCCAACTTGCAATGGATGCCAAAATGAGCAGAGATAGCATCCTTGACGTTTTGTCAGGTCAAGGGAACCCAAGTTTCGCCACAATAGCAAAACTGGCAAATGTATTGGGATTTCGGATAGAACTAATGCAAAACTCAGTTAGTAGGCTTGTGGAACGATAGCTTTTAGCTATTCCAGCACTACAGATCTAACTTGAGTTGGATTAACTCCACTGGCAATCAAAAGAACAGTGCCGGTGACACAGCAAAGCGCTTGCTTAGCGCCTCGATATGTCGGCGAGTCAGTTTTTTACCCTCGGCTGCATTGAGCAGTTTGCTAACATTGGACTTGGAGCCCAGCTCAGGCAGGTCAGCCACTCCCAATCGGTGTTGAATCATCAACGTCTTCAAGACAGCAATGCCCGGCTCCACGCATGCCAAAGCCTTGTTGAAGTCGGCAAACTCGTCAGCCCCGTCTTCCCAGCGCTCGATACTGGTTGCAAGCAACTCAATCAATTGCTTATTGGTGTCATAGTTATCGACCAGCTCGCCCACCAGCTCAAGAGCTCGCTCATAATCATCCTGATTATTGATGTGGGCGATGTAGGGCACTTGGGCCAATGCTTCTCTAATCTGAACCAGCGCAGGGTTTAACATGATGGTTACTCCTTGTTTCACCGGTACTTGCCATGAATAACGTTTATCTGGATCAGGTGATTCTGTCAGAAATGAGAGCGGCGCTCAAAGAGTGAGCACTCATGTTCTCACCCGAATATGAGAACACCCAGCGATCGGTTTACTGCTGAGGATTGAATGGCCCCAACTGAGGCTTGTCGTTTCACGTCAGAGACTTGTTCGCACCTTCCTTAGCTATTCCAGCACTTCTGTGCCATATCCTCATAAGACGGTATCTAACCGATGTGTAGTCAGGATTCATGACACAATACCATGTTCGATCCGACCAATGAGCTCGACCACCGCTTGGACTCCCATTGCCGTAGCTAAGACATCTGCGGGCTTCTCACCCCCCAGCCCTTTGGTAGAACAATGTAACCATGTCATAGCCATAGCAAGATCACCATCGTGTAGCGAAATTGCCGCATCAAGAGCTTGTATGACTCCGTATAGCCTGGTTCCTTGCGCAAGAGTTAGAGCTGTTCCATGCCTGAGCTTGCGGTTTACGGTACTCCGACTAATCCCGGTTAGATGGCAAATCGTCTTCATGTCAGACCTGACTGACTCAATGAGACGAATGAGAATGCCGGGTGTGATACCTGCAACAATCCACAAATGAATGCCCAATGGGTCGCTCGGAATGCCTAGGGATAAAGCAAGACTGTGGACCGTTGAGCGTGGGCGGTTCGGGCGATATGCTGGGAAAGTCATCATGATGGTTGTGCTCCTACTCTCCAGAGATAGCCTTAAAAATAACCATAAAGAGATCTTGCGGGAAGGCTATGGAGGGGGATGATGCACAGAACTTTAGGTGCTCCCATACGACTCCATCAATTTTCAAGTGATTTCATTTAAAAAAAACATACACTTAAACTTTAGGTTTTTCCCACACTACCTTTCCCTACAACTTTAGCCATTTCCCATACTAGCCTCCCCATAGATCAGTCGATCTGAGCGGAAATTTTGGCTACCTTCCTCCACTACAACAACCTTGTTCCTGCGGGCCTCGTCGGAGGTTACGAACTTTAGGTGTTTCCCATACTCAGCCACCCATCCATCCCCCTCTCACCCCCCCATTTTCTGATTGACACTATATTTCCTATGCGTTACGTTTAATACTGGTTAGCGCGACCTAGCAGCTCACGGCTAAAGCGGAATGCAGCGCAAACAAAAATCAGATTTTTTGATTAAAGTTCTTCATATTTTTATGGTTCGTGAGCACATAAGAGTAATAAAGAGGAGCTTAATCAATGTCTCGATATCCTACTTGTGTCGAATCAAGGGCACATGCAAAGTTCATTTCAAAAACATTAGATATAAGCCTCAGCTATGCACAAGATGTAGTCGCATTGCGCTATAATTGTGAAAGTTGGGCGTGTCTAGCTCACCGCTTTGGAACTCAAGCAGATAAATACTTTGCTTTTTATGGCTTAGTTAACACTGCTGATAGAGATAACTTCAAGAATATCATATCCCCATATAGTCAAGAATTGAAAAGTCATTTTAATCCTGAAAGACATGTTAAAGAAAGTCTTATAGGAAAAATTGTCGAAGGGAAAATATCAAGGATATCCGGATACATTATATCACAATTCAATCAAGCAATTAACGAAAGTGAAACGTTATCGGCAGAGCGTATTATATCGTTGTTGGAGTATTATGACGATAGCGCCAGCCATGTGTTAACTAGTTTTATTCGTCAAGGAAATCCATCGATAATCAATCTGCACATAGAACCATGGGTATTTGGTCAACATTTTTACTCTTACTATTACTTTAAAAATAAAACAGTGAAAATTGTTAGCCGGGAATGGGATCTTGAAATAGAAACCATTACTAGTCGAAAGATTTCTGCTAAACCTTGGTTTAAACAATATATGCTAGGGTTCCTCACGAATATTGCCAGGCAATTTATCTCTCTGGGCTTTGACGGTGCAATAAAAATTTGCCGTATAAATAATTTCGATGTAATAGATTTTCAAAATGGTAAAATAACGCCATATCATTGTGCCGGGATTTGCGAATTGTTTTCCTCCTTGCGAAATCTTGGTGGAAAAGGACAGTGGTCAATCAATGATAATGGGGTGCGTTATGACTATGGAATTGAGATTCCTTTCACGAATTTAAAGTGAAAATTCGGTTGAATAATGTATGTGATGGTGGTTTTTGAGACCATGATATCTCTCATGGCCACCCTCATAATTCATTGCCTCCGTTGTTAATCTGACATCTGTTTAAGATGTGGAAGGATGTGAATTATGAGAAATAAGTATATAATTTCATTCGTTATGACATGGTGGACCATCTGCAAAATACAGTAAGATATGCACACCTATCTCTATACTGTATTAGGGAGGTGGTAATAAGCCACCAAATAATGGATGGCAAGTTGTCACTTTATATTTATTGAATCAATGCAATTATTGCTTTCAGAGGGAAAGAAATGTCGTTAAAAATGCCTGGGTTGGCAAAAGAAATTAGCCATCTTTCATCAGAAGATATTGAAGTTTTGTATAAAAAATATTTAGATGGAGAAAAAAATTCAGACTTAGTCAAAGAGTATAAAATAGATGTAAAACCTAATAACCTGCTTAAAATCCTACCGCCACGCATTCTCATAGATCAAAATTGCCCTTGTTGTAATATTCCCATGTATAAAAAACGGGATAGCAAGAATCAGTCTAGTTGGCAGAGACCTCCTATAGAGTGTTTTAATTGCGAGCACAAAATATCTAATGAAAATAGATTTATAGAAATTAATTGTTCGTGTAAACATTGCGAGCAAGTTAAATTTGAGGAACAGGAAGCGGCGGATAAGATAAAGAGGAAAGTTATAGAGGGTAAATGCAATCCTGACATCATAAAACCAACTATTTATTCTGAGCTGAACTTTTCATGTAAATTATCATTGCTGACGTTATTCATAATGCAAACGGAAGAAGAATCTGATCGCATACTTCCACTAAATTACTTGACCAAGTCAAAGCTATTCACTCCGACAGATGAAATGTCTGATGAGTGCCTTAGGGTGCTGGCCGATGTTCAAGCGATTATTGTAGATCCACAATCTGATTTGAGAGCATTCCCAGAAGGTCATGATTGTTATACGATTAATTTCGGCGACGTCAAATGGATTTCAAATGTAGCTTTTCACTCTGAAGATCGCGCCCCCCTAAAAGATGTTTATAATAAAATATATGATGAATTAAGTAACGGAGTACAAGCTCAATGGGAGAGTGAAATATATAATATTATTTTTAAGATTGCCAGAGAGGAAGTTCTTCAATATATGGCTTTGAAAGCCGATGAATTGAAAATGCCAATTTCTGCAACGAACAAAACGCCGGCGGTTGTGAATCAACTTCTCCGTAATTTTTCAGTGCAAGAAATATACTATTTTGTAAGGAAATCGGTTGAAGATGCACAACTCTACTACGCAAAAAATGGGACGATAAGTAAAAAACAAGCTAGTAATATCATTCCTAATAAGATGTTGTCTCTCGGAGAGCGTGCGCTTAATGAAAAATGGGAAACCTATAAATCCAATCGAAATTCAAAATCCCCACGGTCTGCTATAAGTGAAGTGTTCTATGATTTTTTCCTGCGAGATAAAGATGCAGGCTTTGTAAAGGCCCCAGGAAAATACTGGGAGCAAGAGCTATATCCTCAAAGGTTTAGTTCACGAGAGTCTGGTAACATTCCAGAATCTTGTGATGATAATATATTTTTTTGTAACGACTGCAGTTCTAACACAGTTAAAACAAAAATGAGAAAAAATGAAATAGAAATTCACTGCCATGCTTGTGGATTTATAGGCAGGTTTACATCGACGGGATAAAAGCCTGAACGCCCCTTTTGACTGTAAAAATTGCCTTTAGGGACGGTGTAATAAACAATTTAACACAAAGATGTCCCCTATAATCGATGAGGCAGGAATGATGAAAATTTCCAGTTCCATCGAATAGGAAATTTATTCGCTCCTTCCCAATAAGATTGGGTCGCAAAAAAGAAGGTTAGAACAAATGGCAGAAAGTAAAAAGAAACGAAAGAAGACCGCTAAGATCGTGGATGGCGCGATGCTTAATAACGCCACTTACGCAGTTAAGGGGGCTGGAAATAGTAAGCCATCCAAGAATATGGTGATGAAAATTAATGCAAAAGAATGTTCTACGACCAAGAAGGCCATTGAAGCCGGAAAGAAAATGGCCACCATAGAAGCCTATGCAAAGGAGCACAAGATCACCGTTACTCAGGCCATGATTTACTTCATGAATTAGACTAAAGCCACCACATGCGCAGGATCTTAAGAAGCAGAAATCTCGGCTATCTTCCTTCACTACAACAGCCTTTTCCTGGGGGCCTCTTAGGAGGCTAAGAGCTTTAGATGTTCTCCATACGCCTTCATCAATTTCCAAGTTATTTGTTTTTAAAAACATACAGTTATACTTGGTCAGTCCATACCCTTACAACTGCTTTTTCGGCGGGTCTCGTCAGAAGCAGCAAGCTGCATGTGTTTCCCATACCACCATCAGGGAATGCTGGGGCAAATACTCAGGTAGGCACAGCTGCCACAGCGCCTACTTTTGGACGCAGCTCGGTCACCTGCCGCAAAGCGTTGGGCCATTTTGTAAACGGATGTACTTTCGGCCCTTTTAGAAGGTCCGTTCATAACATGTTGGTCGGTAATGATGGAGTGAATCGTCGCACTTGGTCTCTGGGATCCATTGATGTCCAGCATCATAGGACGCAGATGGCTAAGGGTGTACTGAATCCCCGCCTGTGCCCGGATCCAATGCAACTGTCCCTTATCAGTGAGCATCCAGGGGAGTGTAATTCGTATGCCGTTAACTTCGGATACCATGCCTTCTTCGACGGTGCCGCTGACACGACTAACGACAGAAAGCCCACGCTTGGCAGAGGTTATTGCATCGCCCATCAAGCCAGGATCTTCCTCTTTGCTCGGCAAACCGTAGGATACCCAGGCTGCATGGAATGCTGTCGCTGGGACAACACTATCTCTTGCAACGGCCAGTAGCATGTCTACGATGGCCCGGCGTGCGCGGGTTGATACGTCGATGTTTTGCTCAGCAGTAAGCGAAAGCTCATAGCGATAGTGAAACTGCAAGGGACAGTTCATGTATACCCGAAACGCCTCATAGCTCAGTGTGGGCATTATGGTACTTCTGACTATAGGTATAGGCCTTTCTGGTGCTGGCTGTACCTTTACTCCAGAGCGCTTGACTAAGCTCGAGGTGGAGGCACGATTCAGTGGTACGGGACGCGGCCACCCGCTGATCTCATATAAATAGAGGTAATCACGTGCACGAGAGAGAGCGACATACAGGAGGTTATTACGTTCTACCTGCTCCTCGAAAGAAAACTCCGGCGCGGTGCTATTCAGTACCTCAGGAGGTATGAGTTCCAACCTCCGCACATCGTACGCAAAGGGTTGATTAGGGCCGTATGAGGTGACATCTATATCTGCCACATGGACTGCTGGATACTCAAGTCCTTTGCTTGAGTGCACAGTCATGACACTTACAGCATCCAAGACTTGCGCCTCTGGGGGCAAACCTCGATCGCCTAACTTCTCTCCGATTCTGCGACGTATCTCTTCACGAAGCAGGAACTGGGAAAGTCGTGCTTGGCGTATATCTCCGTCATCATTGCGCACTGCGTAGACAAACAGCCAGAGCGCTAAGCGTTGGGCATTTGCTTGAATCGTCTGGTCTGCGTGGTTTGGTAGCCCATAACGTTGATCGAGCAGAACTCTGGATACAAAATCCCACGGCATGGAGTTTCTCTTTAGTCCGGTCAGTAGCAAGGCGAGGTTTGTCTTGGCTCGCTGGCCAGCTGGCGAGAGACCGGGAGTGGGCAGCCATAACCAACGTCCTCTCTGCATGCTTAATCCAGCGCCTTTGCGTGTCAGGAACATTAGATATTCGATGTCCTGAGGGAGCATGCAAAACGCTGGCTCTGATACCAAACCCACCAAAGAGCGCGGTTGTCGCATGCAGAGTAGCTCCATCAGGCAGAGCAATCGCTTTATCTCGGGACGCTGGCAGACATCGCCAATGTGCAGTACCGGCACATTCAAATTTTCAAGAGCTTCCACAATCTGCTCAACATTTGCAGATTTACGGCTGATCACAACTTGATCCCTATATGGGACTCCCCTCTGTACCAACCCATTAATACGTTGGGCAATCGTGACGGCTTGGGAGGGTCTTGAGTCACATTCGTACAGAGTCGGCACAACCCCGATCGATGGACGAAATGCATTGACGTGCTCCAGCGCCATCCGGTCGCTTAAGGCGTGATGGGTACCTGCGCATGAAAATAGCTCCAAAATCTCTGGGGTGTTTCGTCGATTAACATCCAAGGAGTAACGCCGCACAGTAGCGCCTAGAATGGTGCTGCGGAAGGTAGAATCGAAATTCATAAGGCTTCTGATCGAGGCGCCTCGCCAATGATGGATGGCTTGGCGCACATCGCCAACCACCCAGAATGACTGCGCATTCAGCGCCAATTGGCGAAGAAGATCGACCATTACTTCGGTGACGTCTTGGTACTCGTCTACCAGTACATGCGAGTAATGATCGATGTATTGGGCAACTGATGCTCGGTTTTGCTTGGCGAGAGCTGAAGGGAAGCCAATCAAGTCAACATAATCAACCAGTTGCTCTGCTCGCATTGCGGTTTCATAAGCCTCGAACAGGGTGGCAATGTCTTCACGCTCTTTTGACACATCAGGCGCACAGGGGGGCAGAGTAGCAAGCCGCGCTCGGTAGTCGGCGGCGGTGAGGCATTCTTCCTTGAGCCGTTTGATATGCTTTAGGACGCCGGGGAGCCAATCATAAGGATTTTGAAGTCGCAGGTAGTACTTAAGCTGCACCTTGGGCAGTGTGCTCACCATAAGGCGAACTTGCATCAGCGAGTCTGCAAGTCTAACGTCGGATTGGAGGCCAAAGAACTGATGGTATTTACGAAGAAATTCGAGTCCGAAGGCATGAAACGTCCCGGCCCAAACGTCGGAGGCCCCGACGATACCAGAAATCTTAAGGCGCTCTACCAGCTCATTGGCTGCTTTGTTGGTGAAGGTCAACACGAGAATTTGATTGGAAGGGACGCCTCGTTCAACCAAGTGTTTAATACGATGTATCAGTGTAGTTGTTTTACCCGTTCCTGGTCCTGCAACGACATTGACGAAAGTTTCCGAAGCAGTGGCGGCATCGCACTGCCCCGGTGTCATGGGTGGCAAGGATGGCGGTGGGGTTGGAGGCAATATAGGTAGCAGGATTCCATCAAACAGTTGTAGGCGAACGATTTCCAGCGGTATCTGCAAGTCGTCCGCGATGATTGTGGCACCGATGCCGCGTTGGAACAGCTGTCTTGCAACACTACGTGGTAGTAGTAGCTCGCGGGCAAAGACATTAGCTTGAAGCTCCAAGCGTTCACGAGCTCCGTAAGCCTCGACTGTGACCGTAGCCTGACTCCCATAGGAGTCTGTCATGTTGTTCAGGTGGGCAATAGTTTGTGCTGGACGGTCACCGTCAAGATACCAGTGTCCCAATTCGTGGGCGATGAGATATGCCGTTTCGCCGGGAGGTGCATCGTTGCGAACATAGATGGTTTGAATCTCTCGCTTCAGTACTCCACAGCCGCCGCCCAGCTCAGGGTGCCCGAAAGGTAGTAATTCGATCGCAACTTCGAGTGCGTTTTCAACTTGGGCCAGTATTTCAATGGAACTTACGCCCCCCAGAGAAGCGTCCAATCCAACCAGAGCTTCTCTGATTTCAAATGCTTGCCGACGCGCCCGGTCAAATGGGTTCACACTACTAGCTTTCCAGCTTCAGAAGGCGTTCTTGCTCGTCGGCAGGTAGTTGAAGCTCTTTGACTGCGACACTCCAAGCTTTTCGCTGCACTTGCACAGCAGGTTTAGTGTTAGTCGCTTTAAATGCTGGCACCGCCTGAGCGGCAAACTGGCGCTCCAGTGCAACCGACACCACACCGAGAGGTACTTCCAAGCAGGCGGAAAGCTTCTCATACACTCGTGCCGGTGCCAGTACAGTACCACCTAGAACCATGTTGGTCAGCGCACGATGTTTCCCCAAGCCGATTCTAGGCGCTAGTTCACGAGCCTTGACCCCACAGGACTGCTGAATTAACAGCATGGCCTCTGCAATAGCTTCATCCGTGATACCCGGATCTGAAGGTTCTGCGCGCACAGCTGTAGCTTGAGGGCAATAGCTCAGCGCATCGGCGAGAATGTAATTAGCGAATGACGAAAGCGAGCGCTCGTGCTCCCCTGCCCGTAACCGGGTTCTCATAACCAAGCGTCGGTCAGCCCGGATTACCCAGTTTTCAGATTTCGCCCCTTCATAATCGTTGGCCTTGCGCTCGTAATCGGTCAGTAGGTCTGAAGGACTTATTGTCCTCGATTCTTTATCAAATCTGGCCAAGCCCTCTTGCAACAAGTCCCGCGCAGCGATCGACACCGAGACTGCACGCCTTTTTGCTACTTTCTTGACCTGCTCGTGCAGCGAGACCTTGGTAGTTAATCCAATTTGCAAGCGTGTAACTTGAGTGCCTTTATTCGTATTCTTAGTAGTAGCAGTAGTTTGCATGGTTGCCTCCAAAGCCTGCTTGTCGACAGGCGTAATGCTTGAGACCGGTGCGATCCCTGATAGTTCGCTAGTGCGAACTTCAGGGAGCCGTTCCACCAGCACAGACATCAAGCCGAGCAGCAAATGCGGCTCGTCCTTGCCAGTGACCACCACTGGTTGGCCATTGGCCAGAGCCATCTCACACTCAATACCTTGGGGGATTTCTCGCAGACGCATGAATGGTTTGAGATGGGCTAGGAAACTAGCGCATCCTTGGAGATAATCAGCACTCTGAAGCGTCAGCATTTTCATAGACAAGATTGGTCACTAGTAGGAGCGCGCGTGAGGATCACGCTGGCGTATATCGATTTTATATCACTCACGAAGAAAGGGGCACAATTGATCGAGGCAATTTTTTCACAAGCAGTACGTGCCGCAGTCACCAATTGGCGAGCTAGCCTAACTATTGAGCAAATGCTTGAATATCTGACGCGTCCTGTTGCACTGGGCCGTGAGCTGGTGCCGATGATCGAGCATGAGTTGGAAGGTCGTGATTGCAGCCGTGCCAAGGTTAAAGCTCTCGCGTGGGAGAAGCCCTTCTTGAAACTTGAGGCTGCTTTCGAACCATCAGGCCTTCCGGAAACCCCGATAGATTTTCGCCCTGTTCCTAATGTAGAGGGGACTGTGCTCGCTCGGGTCACTACGATCGCCTGTCTTGCAGCGATCGATTCTGTTTCGGTTTCTTATGGATCCGAAAATGAGGGTGACCTATTCGTGAATTTGGTAGTGTTTCCACCAGGTAAAGGGGTATTCACCGACAAATCAGCTGGCAAGATGAGTGGGCATACAGATGGCGTTTCCTTCCCGCTAAGGGGTTATCACGACCCAGAGAATAACCGTATTGCCCCCTCTCCTGACTTCGTCTGCTTGTCTGCACTACGTAATCCGAAACCGGTGCCCACTACGGTCATGCCTCTCAAACACCTCATGGCACGCCTGAGCCAAGAGCATATTGAAGAGCTGCAGAAGCCTCAGTACATCATCGGCTCACAGCTAACCTTCCGCGATGGAATGATTAGACTCCTGGGTGATGAGCTCGAAGTCGATGACGCGAAGCTGCTCTTCCCAATGAGTGGAAACTGGTGGATCCGATTTAGCCATAGCAGTACACAGGTTGCTGAGATCGGCCAAAAATCTGCCCAAGAGGCTATGGACGCCCTGAAAAATGCGTGTGCGGAGTGCGTGATTGGTGTTTCGCTACAACCAGGTGATATCGCTCTGGTAAATAACCGCATAGCGCTGCATGGTCGCAGCGAGGTTGGGCAGGAGTATGGTGGACAGACACGCTGGCTGTTACGTACATACGGGCTGGATGTTTCGGATATCGCTCCCGATCAGTGGCATGAAGACAGCACTTTCATGTTGTATCCGTAAGTTAAAGCTTCGACTGGCGTTGTTGAATCGCCCCTACTTTCCTAGACACCTCAAGAGCCTCAAACTGAGGTCATTCAGGAGGTGTTATGAGCAAGCAGCAACGTTACACGGAAGAATTTAAACTGGCCGCCGTCAAGCAGGTGACTGAGCGCCATTACCCAGTGGCAGAGGTCGCCGAGCGACTCGGTGTTTCCAGCCACAGTCTTTACGCCTGGATCAAACGCTATAGCCAACCCGACGTGCAGCAGCATGAGTCCAGCCAGCAAGCCGAGATCCGCCGTCTCAAGGCCGAATTGCGCCGCGTCACCGATGAGCGAGATATCTTAAAAAAGGCCGCCGCGTACTTTGCCAAGCTGTCAGGGTAAGGTACGCCTTCATCCGGGAGCACGAGTCCACGCATCCCGTCCGCAGGCTGTGCCGGATGATGAATGTCCATCCGAGCGGTTATTACGCTTGGCAGCGGCAGCCCTTATCTACCCGAGCCCAGGAGGATCAACGCCTCCTGGGCCAGATCAAGCAATGTTGGCTAGAAAGCGGGGGCGTCTATGGTTATCGCAAGATCCGGGATGACCTGCGAGAAATGGGCGAGACCTGTGGCAAGCACCGGGTGGCGCGATTAATGCGACATGAAGGGTTACGTTCACAAACCGGCTATCACCGCCGTCCAGGCCATTATGGTGGCCGGCCAACGGTGGTTGCACCGAATCATTTGGAACGTCAGTTCGATGTGACCGAGCCCAATAAGGTCTGGGTAACGGACATCACCTACATTCGCACCCATGAAGGCTGGCTCTATCTGGCTGTGGTATTGGATTTGTTCTCACGACACGTCATTGGTTGGTCGATGGGGCAGCGGATCGACCGAGAGCTGGCCATCAGTGCGTTACTGATGGCGGTGTGGCGACGGCGACCCGAACAAGAAGTGCTGGTTCATTCCGACCAAGGGAGCCAGTTTAGCAGCTATGACTGGCAGGATTTTTTGCGGGAAAACCGGCTCAAGGCCAGCATGAGCAGGCGCGGCAATTGCCATGATAACGCGGTAGCGGAGAGTTTCTTCCAGCTCCTCAAACGCGAGCGTATCCGTCGCAAAACCTATGTGGATCGTGAGGAAGCCCGGCAGGATGTGTTCGATTACATTGAAATGTTTTACAACCCCAAACGCCGGCACAGTTTCAACAACGGGCTATCGCCAGTAGAGTGTGAAAAGCAATATTTCGAACGGCTCAAAAGTGTCTAGAGAAGCCGGAGCGATTCAACCTTCTCTATCCAAAAGGACAGGAAGGCGTTCACCTGAGGTGAGCATGAGAGTCTTAACACGGTAGCCAGTGGACATTTTGTTTACACATTTTTCAATGTATACGATAGCCCAATCTTAGACTCTAATTTCAAAAACTGTAAACAACAAAAAATCCCAGTAAACACAAGGCTTACTGGGATATTATTTACATAATAACTAGAGGTATATCCTAGAACGGAATGTCGTCGTCAAAGTCCATCGGCGGTTCGTTGTAAACCGGCGGCGCGGACTGAGGCTGTTGCTGCGGACGGCTGTAACCACCCTGCTGCATGTTCTGTTGCGGCGCTGCATTCTGTTGGGGGGCAGAGGGACGCTGCATATTCTGCTGGGGAGCGGCTTGTTGGGGCTGACCCCAGTTGCCCTGGGACTGTTGACCACCCATTCCCTGACCGGCGCCGCCTTGGGGACGACCACCCAGCATCTGCATGACGCCGCTGAAGCTGTCCACCAATACTTCAGTGGTATAGCGCTCCTGGCCACCCTGATCTTGCCATTTGCGGGTCTGCAGTTTGCCTTCGACATAGACCTGGGAACCCTTCTTCAGGTATTCGCCAGCGACTTCGGCCAGTTTGCCCATGAACACCACACGATGCCATTCGGTGCGCTCTTTCTGCTCACCAGTCTGCTTGTCGCGCCAGGTTTCGGAGGTGGCCAGGGTGATGTTGGTCACGGCACCGCCGCTCGGCATGTAGCGCACTTCCGGGTCTTGCCCCAGGTTACCGATCAGAATGACTTTGTTGATGCCTCGACTGGCCATAATCTCTCTTCCACCTTTATATGCCGACCAGCTACCTGGTCTGGTTCTACTCAAAATATTGCTGCCGCCCAGGCCCGGCGCCATCTTGCCTGCGGGGGCCCTGGCCTGTCGTCGATGGGGCATGGGCCCTGCCATCGACGTTCGGATTAGCCCGCCATAGTAACAGTTGATGCCGTTGATAGCACATCTTTAGCAACCCGAAACGGGTTTGACGCGCGGGTTCTGTATTCGGCAATACGCTAACGCAGGTGCCGGGATCCGGGCAAGCGGCGCTGTGGGGGCTGCTTCACGTTCTTGAGATATTGCCCATAGCAGAGGGATAAGGAGAGAGATGACAGCCGGAGTATCTATGTCTCATTTGCCCCCCCCAAATAGGGGGGCTGTCCTAGTCCTCTGTATTGTCTAGTAAAAAAACAGTTTCACTTGGGTTTGAATGGCGCCTAATGCTTTTTTAATGCTGTGTAAAAATCGGGGCTTGTTACTCTCTTGCGACCATTATTGGCACATAAAAACGATGCAAGCCGACAGGCACACCGTTCAAGGAAGAGCCCCATGATGACAGAGACTCCGTTGGTACTCGTGACCGAAGGCAATGTTCAGGCGACGACCTTCACTACCTATCTGATGGCCCAACTCGGTGAGCCGATACGGTTGATCAGCCATCCCGATCAACTGCTGGCCATCGAAGATTGCAACCTGTTCCTGATCGATCTGGACTATCTCAAGTCGAGCCAGCAGTTTGGCTGGAACCGGGATATTGCCGCCTTCGAATCGGCCAGCACAGTGTTGCTCAATGCGCCGACCAGCACGGATCGCGACTTGTTGCTGATGTGGCCCAACACCAGCGGTCTCTTCTTCCGTCAGGATCCCCTGGATCGTCTGGTGGCCGGTATCAAGAAGGTGATGCAGGGGGAGTTCTGGATCCCGCGTCATCTGATGTGTGAGTTGGTCAGCTATTACCGGCAGGGCATGGAGCCGGCTCAGCGCAGCCAGAATCTGCTGACGGTCCGCGAGCGCGAGATCATTCGTTACTTGATGACGGGGGCTTCCAATACCGAAATAGCCGACACCCTGTTTGTCAGCGAGCACACCATCAAGTCCCACCTTTATAACGTCTTCAAGAAGCTGAACGTCAAGAATCGGTTGCAGGCGGTGAGCTGGGCCAAAGAGTACCTCGATATGACGAGCTCCCACTGATGCGCAGCTGGCTGCTCTGTCTCTGGTTGATCTCTGGGGCCCTGGCGGCCAGCGAGGGGGATGCCAACGCGCCGCTGGAGTCCCTGCAACCCGAGCAGGAGAACGACCGGATAGAGATAGGCGGCCTGGTCATAGATCGCACCTTCACCCGCTTTGGCCAGGGCTTTTATCACCACTTCAGCCGGCTGCGGGAGGATGAAGATCCCCATGCCCGAGAGAATATCACCATACATGAACGGCCGACGGCGCGCTGGGGGAGCCTTATCTGGATCACCCACAATCGCAAGGTGTTGTTCAGGACGGCACTCTCTCCGGTACGGAGTCAGGGGGAGGCTGCCGCGCAGCAGGCCTGGGCTCAGGTGAGCGAGGTTTTACGACAGCAGAAGGTCGCCATCCTGTTCATGGATACCTTCGATCTGGAACACGATGAACTATAAGGACATGGCATATGTGCTCACGCCTCCTGCTCCTGGCGCTGACGGTCAGCATGACCGCCTCTGCCTCCGAGCTTATCTATCGGCCCGTTAACCCCAGCTTTGGCGGCAACCCGCTCAACAGCAGTCACCTGCTGGGCACGGCCAATGCCCAGAACGATTACAAGGATCCCTCAGCCGGTGGCAGCAGTGGCACCTCGGCACTGGACAGACTCACCTCCAGCCTGCAGTCGCGGCTGGTGAGCCAGCTGTTGGCCGACGTCGGCAAGGATGGCAGCCAAAGCGGTAGCCTGGTCACCGACGAGTTCGCGATCAACGTGGTGGATGAGGATGGCACCCTGGCCATCTCCATCACAGATAGAGCGACGAACGAAACCACCCTGATCGAAGTGAATGGCCTGATCGCCGACTGAGGATGCTATGAAACGGATACCCCTGTTCGCCGCCCTGCCTTTGCTTGCCACCCTCTCTGTCCTGGGGGGCTGTGCCACGCATATAGGTTCTCCCGAGGCAGACGAGAAGGCGACCCTGATGCCGAGATCCATCTCTTATAAAGAGCTGATCAGCCTACCCAAGCCCAAGGGCAAGATAGTGGCTGCCGTCTACGATTTTCGCGATCAGACCGGTCAGTATCTGCCAGCCCCGGCCTCCAACTTCTCCACGGCCGTGACCCAGGGCGGGGTCGCGATGCTGAGCACGGCGCTCTGGGACTCCCAATGGTTCGTGCCCCTGGAGCGGGAAGGGCTGCAGAACCTGCTGACCGAGCGCAAGATAGTGCGGGCCACGCAAAACAAACCCAATGTACCCGGCAATAATCAGCATCAATTACCCTCGCTGGTGGCGGCCAATATCCTGATCGAGGGGGGCATCGTCGCCTATGACAGCAATGTGCGCACCGGCGGTGCCGGGGCCAAGTATTTCGGCATAGGGGCGAGTGGCGAATACCGGGTCGATCAGGTGACCGTCAACCTGAGGGCCGTCGATATCCGCTCCGGTCGCATTCTCAACAGTGTCACCACCTCCAAGACCATCCTCTCCCAGCAGGTGCAGGCCGGGGTGTTCCGCTTCGTCGAGTACAAACGGCTGCTGGAGGCGGAGGCGGGTTTCAGTACCAACGAACCGGTACAGATGTGTGTCATGTCTGCCATCGAATCGGCGGTGATCCGGCTCATTGCCAACGGGGTACGAGACAACCTCTGGCAGCTTGCCGATGCGCGGGACATGGAAAACCCCATACTGCAGGGCTATCTGCAAGACAGCGCCCCCATTCTCTAGCGACAGGAGCGCATCCGGCACTGCCCCCTCTGGCGAGCGCGCTCACTCCTCGAAAACGTCAGCACAGGCCCGTCATGGGCCTGTTTTTTTTATGTTTATTTCCCATCCCTCCCTTCGGCGCTATCCCTGTTCTCCTGGATGGCTCAGCGTGACCTCAGCCTTTTCTCCCAGACAAACCCGGGATCCGAATCAGCCTCGAATCAGCTGTGTGGCTGATGGCCCTGGCCAGGGGGGCTGGGGATACTGGACCCGCACTTCAAAAAGGTAATCACAGATGAAATACCTGAATCCTGTCCTGCTGATCATGAGTCTGCTAGGCCTGCCCGCATTGGCGCAGGACCTGGCCTCCCTGAGCGAACTGGGTCAGGGCAACGAGCTTGAACTGATCCAGCGGGGGGAGGGCAACCAGGCCCATCTCTGGCAGCTCGGATCGGATAACGAATTGCAGCTCAGCCAGTCAGGCAACGACAACCAGGTCCGCCTGATGCAACAGGGCCAGCAGCAACAGCTGAGCCTGGAGCAGGTCGGTGACAATAACTGGGTCGATGCCGTTCAGCTCGGGGTTGGTAACAGCGCCGAGCTCTATCAGGCCGGCATCGGCAACCAGATGTGGCTGTGGCAACAGGGCATGGACAACCAGGCCTGGATCAGCCAGAGCGGATATGACAACAGGGCACGGGCCGTTCAGCTCGGTGATGGCAACCTGGCCAGCATAGAGCAAAACGGCTCCGGTCTGTCGGCCACCGTCATTCAGGCGGGCGCCAACCAGCAAGTGAGAGTAGTTCAAACCAACTGAGCCCAGGCTCACACCAAAGCACGAGAGGGAAATCATGTTCAAACGTACCATCATCGCCTCTGCCGTATTACTGGCTACTTCCAGCGTCTGGGCGGCTTCCGCCAACAACCAGGCCACTGTCGCCCAAACCGGCAACAACAACTTGGCCACGGTCGAGCAGCTCGATGACAGCAACCACAATCAGGCGAGCATCAGCCAGATTGGTGCCGATAACGAGGCGAAAACCATCCAGAAGAACACCAGCCAGTCTGAGGCCAGCGTGGCTCAGACCGGGGCAGGCAACGATGCCCTGGTGACTCAGGAGTCCAGCACCGCAGGATCCGTTGCCCAGGTGGCGAGCACGGGCAACTTCAACGTCGCGACCGTGACCCAGCAGGTGTTCAACGAAGGCTCCCACGCCTCCGTCGCCCAGGTCGGCAACCACAACAGTGCCGATGTGATGCAGGATAACGGTGATGGTGCCAGCTCCACCGTGAGCCAGATTGGCAACAACAACGATGCCAGTATCAACAACTACTGGTCCGATAAAGCCATCGCCAATGTCAGCCAGCTTGGCAACAGCCATGAGGCCAGCGTCTCCCAGCAGATTGCCGATGGTGCCGAAGCCCAGGTGGCCCAGTCCGGTCAGCTGAACAAGGCCACCGTCACCCAGGCAACCAATAGCTACGGTTACGTCTATCCGGAGGGTACCCTGGCAAAGGTGACTCAATCGGGAAGTGGCAACGAGGCCCAGGTCGAGCAGCGCGATCTCGATAACAAGGCTTATGTGACCCAGAGCGGTGTCGATGGCTATGTGAAAACGGCCCAGTCCGGTTCCGGAGCCGGTGAGGGCAACGTCCTGACCGCCAACCAGGCCGGTACCAACGAGAGTGCCACCCTGACTCAGGTTGGCAACCGTAACGAGATCGACACCAACCAGACTGGCCGTGACGATGTGCTGACCATCGATCAGCTGGGTGATGACAACCAGGCGATTGCCTACCAGGGTGGGGTCGGCGAGCAGGGCACCATCATCCAGGTGGGTGATGGCAACCGCGCCGACACCGAGCAGCGGGGCGCGGGCAACCAGGCCAGCGTCGAGCAGATGGGGGACGGCAACCAGGCCGTGGTCAAGCAGCTGGCGAGCAGCACCGCTGGCGTGGTGACCATCGATCAGAGCGGTGACGACAACTACGCCAACGCGGTGCAGGAAGCGGGCAGCAACAACCAGATCGCCATCGACCAGCAAGGGGATCGCAACCAGGTTGCCGCCGCCCGTGATGTGGAAGGCAAAGGCGCCTGGACCTGGGGCTCGGACAACGAGCTGACCGTGACCCAGACCGGTAACGACAACTGGGCCTATGCCGATGCGTCCCACTCCGGCTCGACCGTGACGGTCACCCAGACCGGCGACTTGAACAACGCCTCCGTCGAGTCCTACCTGGGCAGCGACAACGATCTGACCGTCAGCCAGACCGGCAACAACCATGTGGCCGACGTCTATGTCAACGCCGGCATGAACGGCGGTGGCAACCTGGTCGATGTGGTCCAGACTGCCAGCTACAACACGGCTCAGGTCGATGTCTATGGCAGCAACAACCACGCCTATGTCTATCAGGGCGGCAACTGATGATTTGCATATTCGGGGGCCTGCGGGCCCCTTTTTTATTGGGGCGGACTCGGGACGGGTCGGTTGGCTCATGTCACCAGACCACTCCCCTGCACCGGCGGCTAGCGATGCTGCTCCTGTGGCTTAGCTTGTCTCCAACGGTCTGGGCGGGCGAGTCTGACCCGGCCAAGGAGGCCAAGATGATCCCCAAGATAAGCCTCAATGCCGAGCCGGGGCCGACCGGCCTCACGGTGGCACCGACCCTGCGCAGCGCCGAGCCGGGAACCCTGACCTTCACCCTTGATCTCTGGAGTCAGGGGGCGGGAGGGCGCAGTCATCAGCGCCAGAGCGGGGGGGCCGAACTGGTTGCCAACCAACCCCATGCCCTGGGGCGATTGAGTCTTGGGCTGGCTTGCCCCTACCAGGTCAGAATACGGTTGCAACTGTGGCAGGAAACCTTGTTGCTGAGCGAGCTCGACCAGACATTCCATTGTCCCTCCTCCCCATGATTTCCCGTCTGGACTGTCTATTCATCCAGTAGTCTCTATGCCATACTGGCCCGCTCTGGTTACCGTATCGAGCGCGCAACAAGATGGAAAAAATCGTGATCCGGGGTGCCCGCACCCACAACCTAAAGAACATCAACCTGACTCTGCCCCGCGACAAGCTGATCGTGGTCACCGGCCTCTCCGGCTCCGGCAAGTCGTCCCTGGCGTTCGATACCCTCTATGCCGAAGGCCAGCGCCGCTATGTGGAGTCTCTCTCCGCCTACGCCCGCCAGTTCCTCTCCCTGATGGAGAAGCCGGATGTGGATCATATCGAGGGGCTCTCCCCGGCCATCTCCATCGAGCAGAAGTCTACGTCGCACAACCCGCGTTCGACCGTCGGCACCATCACCGAAATTTATGACTATCTGCGCCTGCTGTTTGCCCGGGTCGGCGAGCCACGCTGCCCGACCCACGCCATCCCGCTCGCCGCCCAGACCATCAGCCAGATGGTGGATCAGGTGTTGGCCCAGCCCGAAGGCAGCAAGCTGATGCTGCTGGCCCCGGTGGTGCGCGATCGCAAAGGTGAGCACAGCAAGCTGCTGGAGAACCTGGCGGCCCAGGGTTATATCCGCGCCCGCATCGATGGCGAGGTGTGCGATCTCTCGGATCCTCCCCCGTTGGAGCTGCACAAGAAGCACACCATCGAGGTGGTGGTCGATCGCTTCAAGGTGCGCGATGACCTGGCGCTGCGCTTGGCCGAATCCTTCGAGACGGCGCTGACCCTCTCCGGCGGTATCGTGCTGGTGGCGCCCATGGATGGCGAGGAGCAGGTGCCGGTCATGACCTTCTCCGCCAACTTCGCCTGCCCCGAGTGCGGCTACTCCATGTCGGAGCTGGAGCCGCGCATCTTCTCCTTCAACAACCCGGCCGGTGCCTGCCCGACCTGCGATGGCCTGGGGGTACAACAGTACTTCGATCCCGCCAAGCTGATCCACGACCCGAGCCAGAGCCTGGCCGGGGGCGCCATCCGTGGTTGGGACAAGCGCAGCTTCTATTACTTCCAGATGCTGAAATCCCTTGCCGAGCACTACAAGTTCGATCTGGAGCTCCCTTGGGGGGATCTGCCCGCCAAGGTGCAGGAGGTGCTGCTGCGGGGCTCGGGCAAAACCGAGATCGAGTTCCGCTACATGAACGATCGCGGTGATGTGGTGGTGCGCAAACACCCCTTCGAGGGGATCTTGCACAACATGGAGCGCCGCTACCGGGAGACCGAATCCAACTCGGTGCGCGAAGAGCTCTCCAAATACATTGCCAACAAGTCCTGCACCAGCTGCGGCGGCAGCCGACTGCGGGAGGAGGCGCGCCATGTGTTCGTCGATAATCGCAACCTTTCCGCCATTGCCGAGCAATCCATCGGCGATGCCCTGGCCTTCTTCGAGGGGCTGGCGCTCACCGGCCAGCGTGCCCAGATAGCCGACAAGATCTTGAAAGAGATCGTCGAGCGGCTCGGCTTCCTGGTCAATGTGGGGCTCAACTATCTGAGCCTGTCCCGCAGCGCCGAGACCCTGTCCGGTGGCGAAGCCCAGCGCATCCGCTTGGCGAGCCAGATAGGGGCCGGTCTGGTGGGGGTCATGTATGTACTGGATGAACCCTCCATCGGTCTGCATCAGCGGGACAACGAACGGCTGCTCAAGACCCTGACCCACCTGCGCGATCTCGGCAATACCGTGATAGTGGTGGAGCACGATGAAGACGCCATTCGCCTCGCCGACCATGTGCTCGACATCGGGCCGGGGGCCGGGGTACATGGCGGTGCCATCGTCGCGCAAGGCACCCCGGAGGAGATCATCAATAACCCGGACTCCCTGACCGGTGACTACCTCTCCGGCCGCAAGGAGATCGCCGTCCCTGCGCAGCGCACCCCGCTCACCGATCGCTGGCTCAAGCTCAAGGGGGCAAGCGGCAACAACCTGCGCAGCGTCAACCTGGATCTTCCGCTCGGGGTCATGACCTGCGTCACCGGGGTATCCGGTTCCGGCAAGTCGACCCTGATCAACGACACCCTGTTCCGCATTGCCCACCGGGAGCTGAACAAGGCGACCGAATCGACCCCGGCCCCTTATCGCAGCATCGAGGGGCTGGATCAGCTCGACAAGGTGGTGGATATCGATCAGAGCCCCATCGGCCGCACCCCGCGCTCCAACCCGGCGACTTACACCGGGCTGTTTACCCCGATCCGTGAGCTGCTCTCCGGCACTCAGGAGGCGCGTTCACGCGGCTACCAGCCGGGTCGCTTCTCCTTCAACGTGAAGGGGGGTCGCTGCGAGGCCTGTCAGGGGGATGGGGTTATCAAGGTGGAGATGCACTTCCTGCCAGACGTCTATGTGCCCTGCGATGTCTGCAAGGGCAAGCGCTACAACCGCGAGACCCTGGAGGTGAAGTACAAGGGCAAGAACATCAACGAGATCCTGGAGATGACGGTGGAAGATGCCCGTGGCTTCTTCGACCCGGTGCCCGCGGTGGCGCGCAAGCTGCAGACCCTGATGGACGTGGGTCTCTCCTACATCCGCCTCGGCCAGTCGGCGACCACCTTGTCGGGGGGGGAGGCGCAGCGGGTCAAGCTGGCGCGGGAGCTCTCCAAGCGCGACACCGGCAAGACTCTCTATATCCTGGATGAACCGACCACGGGCCTGCATTTCCACGACATTCAGCAACTGCTCAAGGTGCTGCATCAGCTGCGGGACAGGGGCAATACCATGGTGATCATCGAGCACAATCTGGATGTCATCAAGACCGCGGACTGGGTGGTGGATCTGGGGCCGGAAGGGGGGGCCGGTGGTGGCCGTATCCTGGTGACCGGTACCCCGGAGCAGGTTGCCAAGAACAAAGAGTCGCACACGGCGCGCTTCCTGGCCCCCTTGCTGGACAAGCATGGGGCCAGGCAAGCCAGCCAACCGGCAGTGCGCAAGGGGCGCAAACCGCGCCAGGCAGCGCAGAGCGAATAGCCGCCGCTGCCAGCATATGAACAACGGGCAACGTGACCGTAACAGAGAGGGGCCCATCGGGCCCCTCTCTCCTATCCAGCCTCAGTGCGTCCGCACCATCAGCCAGGCGAGCCCGAGACAGAAGCCGACGAAGATAAACAGCAGGGAGCCGAGGCCGAAGATAGCGGCCAGTATGCTGGTGACGGGATGAGGCTGATAGGGCTTTTTCATAAAAACAGGGTGACAACTCGACAACAATGGATGCGGAAAATACGCTAGCCGATAACAAGCTGCAATCAAAAAATAGCCAACTCGTATCACAAAACTTATATTCCGTTTATGCATTAATCGTTGCAAATAAAGAGCGTTATTATAGTTAATCATTTTAAATCAGTTGGTTATGTTATTCACATGCGGCGCTTTTCGCGTGAATAAGCTATTTCGTACATCTATCTATTTATTGGTAACTTTTGCGCCAAATCAATAACCGGCCAGTCACATCCTTTTATAGTCGCCCTGCTTACAACACAGAACGAAAACTAAAAAAGGAAATATGGTGATGAACAAGTTTCTTCCTCTGATGATCGCAGCCGCCTTTGCCTCTCCCGTCATGGCCCATCAGGCCGGGGATATCCTGGTGCGCGGTGGCCTGGCCTTCGTCTCTCCTCAGGAGAGCAGCGACGATGTACTGGGTTCGGGCGAGTTCCAGATTGATGACGACATGCAGCTCGGGCTGACCCTCTCCTATCTGATCACCGACAACTGGGGTGTCGAGCTCCTGGCCGCCACCCCCTTCTCCCACTCGGTCAGCACGCCGGGGCTGGGAGAGGTCGCCAAGGTCAAACAGCTGCCGCCGACCCTGATGGCCCAATACTACTTCGGGGATGCCCAGAGCAAGGTGCGCCCCTATGTGGGCATCGGCATCAACTACACCACCTTCTTCAGCGAGAAGGGCAAGGGTGCCCTGGATGGTGCCGACGTCAAGCTGGATGACTCCTGGGGGGTGGCCGGTCAGATTGGTATCGACATGGCGATCAATGACCGCTGGTTCGTCAACGGCTCGGCCTGGATCATGGACATAGACACCGAGGTGCACGTCAACGGCGGTGAGGGGATCAAGACCTCCATCGACCCCGTGGCCTTCATGGTCGGCGTCGGCTACCGCTTCTAATACTCGCGAGTTGCACTGCACGTCCCTTTAGCCCGGCGCTGCCGGGCTCTTTTATGGTTTCCATTGATACCCTTGCTGTCTCAAGGGCATAAATACCCCTATCAAGGCTCCAACTATTCACTTCCCGGCCGATACCCTCAGCACTGTCCCTTTCCCCAACGAGTGAGGATGTCTCATGGGTTTGTCTATTGTGCAGCGGATCATTGCCGGATTCGTGTTGATGCTGCTGTTGTTGGTCCTGCTGGGGGTCGTCAGCGCCCTCAAGATACGGGGGATCAGTGACGGCCTCTCTCAGGTCTCGGATAAGGCCACCCCTCTGGTCATCACTGTGGCGGGCCTCAAGGGAGCGTTGCAAGACAGCAACCGCTGGGTACTGGAGTACAGGGCCAGCGAACAGGCCGGTAGCCTGCCTGAGTTGGCCAGTCGCTTCGAGCAGCAGCAGGCCGGTTTCAAGACCCTGAGTCAGCAGATGGGGCGCTTCACCGAGCTGGACGAGGCCCGGTCGCGCTTCGCCGGGGTGGAGCAGGCCACGGGACAGTTCTTCGCCCTGGCGGGTCAGGTGCTGAGTCAACATCGCCAATGGGTCGATACCCTGGCCCAGCGTCACCAGCTGGAGATGGCCTTCATCCGTCTGGAAGATACCTACCAGTGGGCTGCGGATCTGCTGTTGCAGCAGGCGTCCACCAAGCGATCCATGCGCAACAAGGCTGAGCTCATCACCTCCGGCATCGCCCGGGATCTGAAGAACATACGCCGCGCCGATGCAGGCACGGATCTCAATGAACTGGAGCGGGTGCTCGGCAAGGACATCGAGATGGCCCGCAAGCGGCTGGAGCGGGTCGATGTGCCCGCCGACGTCAAGCAGCGCTTCGTCTCCAACCTGGACAGGATGCAGGAGCTGGCCCTCGGCAAACAGGGTCTGCTCGCCACCATGCGTCAGAGCCAGCAGTTGGCCAGCTCCCTGAATCAACTCAACCAGCAGCTCGATGCCGCGTTGGTCAGCAGCCTGAGCCAGCTCGATGAGATGGGCAAGAGTGCCGGCACCATCGCCAGCTCCAGCCGCTCCCTGGCCGATGACGCCGTCAGCAGTGCCAGCATCTGGATCCTGCTGGTGGCGGCAGTCTCTGCCGCCGCCGCGCTGCTGATCGGTTACACCACGGCCCGCAGCATACAGCGCCCCTTGCAGCGCATTGGTCATGAGCTTGGCCTGATGGCCGCAGGGGACATGACCCGCCGCATCGATTATCGCAGTCGCTGCGAGTTCGGCAGCCTGTCTCGCTCCATCGATACCCTGGCGGGCAAGACGGGTGAACTGCTGGCTCAGATCAATGCCGGTTCCCGCCATCTGGTGGAGGAGGCGAGTCGCGCCGCCGAGATCAGCGAGCGAGCCATGGCCCGGGTGCAGGATCAGAAGAGCCAGACCGATCAGGTGGCCGCCGCCATCACCGAGCTGGAGGTGAGCGCCACCGAGGTGGCTCGCTCCACCGATGGCACCAAACACGAAGTCGATCTTGCCGACGAAGAGGCTCGCGCCGGTCGGCAGCAGGTCGCCGTGACTCGCCGCCTTACCGAAGAGCTGGCCGGTGCCATGGCCGAGGCCGTGGGCATCACCCACAAGCTGGGGGAGTTCAGTCACAACATCGGCAGCATTCTGGACGTCATTCGCGGCATCGCCGAGCAGACCAATCTGCTGGCGCTCAACGCCGCCATCGAGGCGGCCCGGGCCGGCGAAGCCGGTCGCGGCTTCGCCGTGGTGGCCGACGAGGTGCGGGCGCTGGCCAACCGGACCCAGACCAGTACGGAAGAGATCCAGGCCATGATCGAAAACTTGCAGAGCGCCAGCAGCCAGGTCGTCGAGGTGATGGGCCGCAGCCAGGAGCAGACCGGCAGCTGTGTCGACCAGACCCGCCAGATGGATGCGGCCCTGCAATCCATCGCCGAGCGGATGAGCGCCATCAAGTCGATGGCGGATCAGGTGGCCCACGCGGCCCAGGAGCAGATCTCGGTCAGCCAGGGGGTGGCTCGCCACATCTCCGGTATTGCCGAGGTGGCCTACGAGACGGAGCGGGAAGCCCGCCAATCGGCCAGCAGCAGCGAGGTGCTCGCCAATCTGGTTGCCAAGCAGCAGCAATTGATCGCCCATTTCAAGGTATGAGAGGACTTATGGCTAACAAGTGGATCGGAGCCCTGAGTCTCCTGTTGTGTGGTCAGCTGATGGCCAGTGAGCTGGTGATCGAGAGCTGGCGGATAGATGACAAGGCGTTGTGGGAGCAGAAGATCATCCCGGCCTTCGAGGCCGCTCACCCGGGCATCCAGGTGACATTCAACGGGGTGCAGAACGTCGAGTACATGCCGACCCTGTGGCAGAGCCTGAAGGCGGGCAAGGCGGGGGACCTCATCACCTGTCGCCCCTTTGATGACTCCCTGGCACTGTTCAAGGCGGGTTATCTCGCCGAATTGACCGAGATGGCCGGGATGGAGAACTTCCCGAGCTTCGCCCAGTCGCCCTGGCAGACGGACTCCGGGGCTCAGACCTTCTGTGTGCCCATGGCCTCCGTCATTCACGGCTTCTTCTATAACAAGACGATCTTCAAGGAGCTGGGCCTGAGCCTGCCCGAGACCCGGGAGGATTTCTTCCAGGTATTGGAGAAGGTGAAGGCAGACGGTCGCTATGTGCCGCTGGCCATGAGCGGCAGCGAGAGCTGGGTCGCCTCCGAGCTCGGCTTCCAGAACATAGGTCCCAACTACTGGAAGGGGGAAGATGGTCGCCTGGCGCTGGTCAATGGCCAGGAGCGACTCGACGATCCTCAGTACCGGCAGGTGTTCGAGGAGCTGGCGCGCTGGCGCCCCTATCTGGGCGAGGGCGCCGCAGCGCGGGACTACGCCGCGACCAATGAGCTGTTCACCAGTGGCAAGGCGGCCTTCTATGTGGCGGGCTCCTGGGAGATAGCTCCCTTCACCGGCAAGCTGGACTTCGGGGTGATGCGTCCCCCGGTCGCCAAGCGTGGTGACGGTTGCTTCTTCACCGATCACACCGACATCGGCATGGGGCTCAACCCCGCCAGCAAAAACAAGGAGGCTGCCATGGCCTTCCTGCAGTGGCTGACCAGCGCCCAGTTTGCCGAGCTGTATACCAATGCCTTGCCCGGCTTCTTCTCCCTCTCCAACCACTTCTTCGAGGTGAGCAATCCGGCGGCGCGGGAGATGATGGAGTGGCGGGATCAGTGTGACTCCACCATCCGGGTTGCGACGCAGATCCTGTCTCGCGGCGAACCCAAACTGGGGGATGAGTTGGCAAGCCAGAGTCAGGCCGTGCTGCTGGGCAAGCAGACGCCGCAAGGGGCGGCGACCTTGCTTGAAGAGGAGCTCAAGGCCTGGTATGCCCCCCATCAGGGCAACAAGGCCAAGGGCGCCGCTTGCCAATGCGAGGCTCCAGCGGCCTCCAGCGATCCCCTGGCGACAGCCCCGGTTATCGACGAGACGCTGACCACAGCACCCGCCCAGACATCAGCGCCGGTTCAGGCCGAGGGCAGTGCGGCCACTGTGGCTGAGGCCGCCCCTTTGCCTGCGGCCAGCCCGCAGACGGAGGCGGCCCTGGCTCAGCAGCTGGAGGGGGCTCAGTGACTGGCTGCAGGGCCCGATGAACCTGGTTGCAGAAATAGAGAAGGGAGGCGCAGGCCTCCCTTCTCTATTTCGATGCTCGCCGAGCCAGCTCCTCAGGGGGCTTCCTCTTCCCGGGGCCAGCGGCAGAGGCTGGCGATGCGGGCAGTGGGGATGAAGCCCAGGTCACGATAAACCCGCTGGGCGTGATACTGCTCGTCCGCCACTATCACCAATTGTGGCACCCGGATCAGGCCCTGTTCGGCGACCCGGGCGAGCAACAGCTTGCAGAGGCCACGGTTGCGCCAGGCCTGGCGAGTACGCACCAGCTGGAAGCGGCCCAGGGTTGCGGTGAAGAAGAGGCCGCAACTCGCCGCCAGCTGATCGCCCTGCCAGAGACCCCACCAGTTGCCCAGCCCATCGTCCGTCATGGTCTGATAGAGCCGTTGGCGGCTCTCCAGGTAGGCGAGATAACTCTCGGCCGGGTAGTCTGGCTCGCGTTCCTCCAACTCCAGGGCGAGCCAATCGGCCCAGTCTGTCGCCGTGAAAGGGCGGATATGGGCTCCTGGGCTGTCGGGGGGAGTGAGCAACTGCGCCCGCTCCAGGGTCAGCACCACGCACTCCATATACTGGTAACCGGTCGCAACGAAGCCGGCAACCCGGCTGTTCTGCCCTTCGGCCAGAGGCCATTGGAAGGTGCGATGGCGTACCCTGGGATCCGTCGCAATCAGCTTGTCGAAGCTCTGCTCCAGCCAGCCCTTGTCCCGATCGCTCGGGGCCGCGCTCAGCAACAGGTAGTTGCCGAAGTAGTAATCGGGGGCAGTGGGGGTGCGCACCGCCCAAAAGTGGGGGTGTGCGCTGACCTCGCCCTGATAGCGGTCGAACAGCAGGTCGGTGGCAAAGCCGGGATGGGTATCCATGATGAGCTCCTGCTAGTGGGATACTGGGTTATCGGCAGGGGAGGCTGGATATTGAAAAAGGGGCCGGAGCGGGGCTCCGGCCAAACAATCACACGCAGATTCAGAGCGTCCAGGACGATCCGCCGCCATCATACCCTGAGCCAAAGCGTTTTGGCATGGGAGCCAACTCGCAATAACGAGATAATGTGGCCACATATGGGCCCTATTTTGGTGGTGAGCCATTTCCTGATTGACATTCGAGCGGTTTGTCTTAAAGATAGCAAGACGTTTAGACGTCCAGACATTCATTTGGCGTCAGGAAGAGCAGCGAGCAGGGCAGGGAGTAGAGCGATGGGATTTCACAGTGCACGTCAGGTTGAAGCACTCAACCAGAGTCTGGCCGATTTAAGTGGTGACATAGGGGTCAGTTTCGAATTTTTCCCGCCCAACAGCGAAGGGATGGAGAATACCCTCTGGCAATCCATAGAGCGCCTCAAGGTACTGGAACCCAAGTTTGTCTCCGTGACCTATGGTGCCAACTCGGGTACCCGGGATCGCACCCACAAGGTGATCAAGGACATCAAGGATCGCACCGGCCTCATCGCCGCGCCACACCTGACCTGTATCGATGCCAGCCGTGACGAACTGCGCACCATAGCCCGCGACTACTGGAACAGCGGTATCCGTCACATCGTTGCCCTGCGCGGTGACCTGCCCCAGGGCGTCGACAAGCCGGAGATGTATGCAACGGACTTGGTCGCGCTGCTCAAGGCCGAGGCCGACTTCGATATCTCGGTGGCCGCCTATCCGGAAGGGCACCCGGAAGCCCGGAGCGCGCAATCAGACTTGCTGAGTCTGAAGCGCAAGATAGATGCCGGTGCCAATCGGGCCATCACCCAGTTCTTCTTCGATGTGGAAACCTACCTGCGTTTCAGGGATCGCTGCGCCGCCATCGGCATCGATGCCGAGATAGTGCCGGGCATACTGCCGGTCTCCAATTTCCAGACCCTGGCCAAGTTTGCCGGTTTCACCAACGTCAAGGTACCACGCTGGATGCACCAGCGTTTCGAAGGGCTGGATAACGATCAGATGACCCGCAACCTGGTGGGTGCCAGCATCGCCATCGATCAGGTACGGGTGCTGAGCCAGGAAGGGGTGAAGGATTTCCACTTCTATACCCTGAACCGCTCCGAGCTGACCTATGCCATCTGCCACACCCTGGGGGTACGTCCCAAGGTATAAGCCTGTGGCTCTGCCAGCGACAAAAAGGCCAGTGCACTGCACTGGCCTTTTGCTATGTGAGGGATCCACAAATGAGGATCAGCTGCGCCTTAACCGATACAGGCCCCAGCCGATGAGCAGGCCCCAGCAGGCGGATCCCACACCGATCAGGCTGATGCCCGAGGCCGTGACCATGAAGGTGAGCAGGGCGGCTTCCCGCTCCCTCTCGTGTTGCAGCGCCGAGTAGAGACTGTTGCCTATGGTGCCGAGCAGCGCCAGGCCCGCGATTGCCGTCACCAGGGCTGGCGGAAAACCGTTGAACAGGGCGACGACAGTGGCGCCAAAGCAGCCGCTGATCAGATAGAAGCCACCTGCCCAGACGGATGCCGCCCAGCGTCTGGTCGGATCCTGATCCACCTCCTTGCCCATGCAGATGGCGGCGGTGATGGCGGCCAGATTGAAGGCAAAGCCTCCGAAGGGGGCCAGTATGACGCCGATGAATCCCGTCCAACCCACCAGGGCAGAAGAGGAAATGTGATAACCGTGGGCTCTGAGGGTGGCGATACCCGGCATGTTCTGAGAGGTCATGGTGACAATGAACAGCGGCAGAGCAATGCCAAACAAGGCATCGAGGGAAAAATGCGGGCTGACCCAGACCGGGCTTGCCAGCTGCCAGCTGACCTCGGCCAGCTGCAACTGACCACGCAGGCCGCACAAGGAAACCCCCACCGCCAGCACCACCACCATGGTATAGCGTGGCCAGAGATGGCGGGCGACGATAAAGCTCAGCAACAGGGCCCCGATAAGCAGCGGGTCTGTCGGGGTGATCTTGAACAGATCCAAGCCGAAGCGCAGCAGCACCCCGGCCAGCATGGCGGCGGCCAGACTGGCCGGGATCTGCCGCATCAGCCGCTCGAACCAGCCAGTGATGCCACACAGGGTGATCAAGAGCGAAGAGAGCAGAAAGGCGCCGATGGCGTCTGCCAGGCTGAACTGACCCAGACTGGTGATGAGCAGGGCCGCCCCCGGGGTCGACCAGGCCGTCAGTATCGGCGTGCGGTAATAAAGGGAGAGCCCGATGCAACTAAGGCCCATGCCTATCCCCAGCGTCCAGAGCCAGGAGGCGGTCTGGGCGGGATCGGCACCGGCGGCACTGGCCGCCTGGATGATGAGCACCACTGAGCTGGTGTAACCGACCAGCACGGCAATGAAGCCGGCGACCAGATGGGGGAGTGCGAATGGCATGGGGACATCCTTGTGTCAGTTTGTGCGTTATTACGTACAATAAGGGCTGAGTATAAGATTGAGCGCTATAACGCACAAGGGGTTGTCATGCAGACCATGAGCCAGCATCTGGCACAGCGATTAAAAGGCCTGAGGAGTGAACTGGGCTGGAGCCTGGATGTCGCGGCGCGGGAAACCGGGGTGAGCAAGGCCATGCTCGGTCAGATAGAGCGTGGCGAATCCAGCCCGACAGTGGCAACCCTCTGGAAGATTGCGACCGGCTTTCGGGTCTCTTTCTCCAGCTTCATCGAGCCGGCGCCAGAGCCCAGCCGTGCAACCCTGCGACGGGTCGCTGACGAGATCCGTCAGCAGCCCGCCGGGGAGGGAATGTTGGTCGCTCCGCTCTTTCCATTCGAGGCGAGTGTCGGCTTTGAGTTGTTTGAACTGACCCTGTTGCCCGGCTATCGGCGCGAATCCGACGCTCATGAGGTGGGGGTGACCGAACATGTCATCGTCATCGCCGGAGAGATGGATCTGTTGGTCGAGGGGGAGTGGCACCGACTCGGCAATGGGGAAGCGATGCGCTTTGCCGCCGACCGCCCCCATGGCTATCGCAACCTGGGCGAGCAGCCAGCCAGGTTCCATAACCTGATCCACTATCCGGCCCGGAGCTGAATCCTCCTGGACCATCCAGCGGCCAACCCGCTTAGCCGGGTCTGCCGTCAAGTCGGGGGCGGCTCAATATGGGCGCATATA
>NZ_CP079742.1:450000-860000 GCF_020149575.1 Aeromonas rivuli
GAAGGTGTATCGAGAGGTATGCTGGAGATATCAGAAGTGCGAATGCTGACGTAAGTAACGATAAAGGGGGTGAAAAGCCTCCTCGCCGGAAGACCAAGGGTTCCTGTCCAACGTTAATCGGGGCAGGGTGAGTCGACCCCTAAGGTGAGGCCGAAAGGCGTAATCGATGGGAAGCAGGTTAATATTCCTGCACGACTTGTAATTGCGATGGGGGGACGGAGAAGGCTAGGTGGGCCAGGCGACGGTTGTCCTGGTGAAAGTGCGTAGGCGGTATCTCTAGGCAAATCCGGAGATGCAACGCTGAGACACGAGACGAAGCCACTACGGTGGTGAAGCCATTGATGCCATGCTTCCAGGAAAAGCCTCTAAGCTTCAGATTACAAGTCATCGTACCCCAAACCGACACAGGTGGTCGGGTAGAGAATACCAAGGCGCTTGAGAGAACTCGGGTGAAGGAACTAGGCAAAATAGAACCGTAACTTCGGGAGAAGGTTCGCTCTTGACAGTGAAGTCCCTTGCGGATGGAGCAGTTGGGAGTCGCAGTGACCAGATGGCTGGGACTGTTTATCAAAAACACAGCACTCTGCAAACACGAAAGTGGACGTATAGGGTGTGACACCTGCCCGGTGCCGGAAGGTTAATTGATGGGGTTAGCGCAAGCGAAGCTCTTGATCGAAGCCCCGGTAAACGGCGGCCGTAACTATAACGGTCCTAAGGTAGCGAAATTCCTTGTCGGGTAAGTTCCGACCTGCACGAATGGTGTAACCATGGCCATGCTGTCTCCACCCGAGACTCAGTGAAATCGAATTCGCCGTGAAGATGCGGTGTACCCGCGGCTAGACGGAAAGACCCCGTGAACCTTTACTACAGCTTGGCACTGAACATTGAACCTACATGTGTAGGATAGGTGGGAGGCTTTGAAGCGATGACGCTAGTTGTCGTGGAGCCGTCCTTGAAATACCACCCTTGTATGTTTGATGTTCTAACGCAGGGCCCTGAATCGGGCTCGCGGACAGTGCCTGGTGGGTAGTTTGACTGGGGCGGTCTCCTCCCAAAGAGTAACGGAGGAGCACGAAGGTTGGCTAATCCTGGTCGGACATCAGGAGGTTAGTGCAATGGCATAAGCCAGCTTAACTGCGAGACGGACAGGTCGAGCAGGTACGAAAGTAGGTCATAGTGATCCGGTGGTTCTGAATGGAAGGGCCATCGCTCAACGGATAAAAGGTACTCCGGGGATAACAGGCTGATACCGCCCAAGAGTTCATATCGACGGCGGTGTTTGGCACCTCGATGTCGGCTCATCACATCCTGGGGCTGAAGTCGGTCCCAAGGGTATGGCTGTTCGCCATTTAAAGTGGTACGCGAGCTGGGTTCAGAACGTCGTGAGACAGTTCGGTCCCTATCTGCCGTGGGCGTTGGATGATTGAAGGGAGTTGCTCCTAGTACGAGAGGACCGGAGTGAACGAACCTCTGGTGTTCGGGTTGTCACGCCAGTGGCACTGCCCGGTAGCTAAGTTCGGAATCGATAACCGCTGAAAGCATCTAAGCGGGAAGCGAGCCCTGAGATGAGTCATCCCTGACCCCTTGAGGGTCCTAAAGGGCCGTTGGAGACCACAACGTTGATAGGTGGGGTGTGTAAGCGCGGCGACGTGTTGAGCTAACCCATACTAATTACCCGTGAGGCTTAACCATACAACACCCAAGAAGTGTTCTGAGACTTGTAGCAAGTGCGAGACTACTTACAAATTCAGTGATAGTGACGAAGCAAACAGGCTAAGTCGTTATTCACATCAGCTTTCCGGATGAAGTTTTTTGCCTGGCGGCCATAGCGCCGTGGACCCACCTGATCCCATGCCGAACTCAGAAGTGAAACGCGGTAGCGCCGATGGTAGTGTGGCATTCGCCATGCGAGAGTAGGACACTGCCAGGCTCCTAATTACGGTCACAGCGATGTGATTGGCCACAAATGCAGAGGCATTTGACTGGTAGCAAGACCCTGAAAGCCCGCTCTCACGAGCGGGCTTTTTTCATGCTTGAAATTCCGGAAGGAATAGATCCTCCATGTTACCTTCTGCTTACTTCCTCTTTTCAAATCATATGTTTACTGGCCGGACATCTAGCGTTAGCACGCAATAGGCTTGTATCTGTCATATAACTCGGTAGAGTGAAGAGAAGTGATGTTCGCCTGCTTTTCTGCAGATGGTTTTTCGTATCAGGCGTAACCTGCCCCCCGCTTTTATCAACCTTGAGTCAGTGGTATCGATATGGAACAAGTAAATAAATCTACTTTTAGCGATGTATTGGAATACGTGCGTATGTCTCGTCGTCAGAACAAGCTCAAACGCGAGATCACCGATAACGAGAAAAAAATCCGTGATAACCAGAAGCGAGTACTGTTGCTCGATAACCTAAGTGACTACATCAAGCCGGGCATGAGCATAGATGAAGTTCAGGCCATCATCGCCAACATGCGCACCGACTATGAAGAGCGAGTCGATGACCATATCATCAAGAATGCTGAGCTCTCCAAGGAGCGTAAGGAGCTGAGCTCCAAGCTGAAAGCGATGAGCTCCCAGAAGTAATCCATCCAGGATAGAGATATTGAACACCGGCACATCGCCGGTGTTTTTGCATGAGTACAGCGGGTTAGAACGAGACAATCGACTCCCATTTTGGAGGTCGGCCTGTTACCATCGGCACGAAGCGGTGAATAGTTTTCAAGCCATTGACTTGAAAAGACTAAGCTTGAGTGAAACACAATAAATTGCGTAACCATGGTGGGCAAATATGGGCGCATTACAACGGACGGATCTGGATACAGTGGCACCTCAAGAGTTTCCCGTCCCGCCAGAGGGCGGTCCCAAAAAGCGCAAGCGTCGCTCCTGGTGGCGTTGGCTATTCTGTCTGTTTATCTTGCTCTGCCTGATAGCGGCAGGCCTGCTGATCGCTTACGAGATGAAGACCTCCAAGCTTCAATCACAAGAGATTTCCCGTTATGCGGCCAAGCTGACATATCAGGTCGAGCCAGGGCCGAGCAAACAGATTATCTTCCCGGATGACGGCCCCTTTGATAAACGGTTGGGCTATGTCTTGTTGCCCATGATGCAGGAGCGCTTGCTTCAGCGAGGCTATGAGGTGAGCGCGCAGGTACGCTTCTCCGATGCGCTCTACGACTATGCCAAACGTGGTTTCTTCGTACCATACACCGAGAAGGTACAGGCTGGTCTGACCCTGCATGACTGCCGGGCCGACTCTTTCTACGCGTTCCACTATCCCACTTATTACTACCCCGATTTTGCCGCGATCCCGCCTCTGGTCGTGCAGTCTTTGCTGTTCATCGAGAACCGCGATCTGCTGAGTAATGAGCAGCCTTTGGCGAATCCCGCTGTCGACTGGCCACGCTTTACCAAGGCGGCCGTCTCCCAGCTTGGCAAGGCGCTGGACATGGAAGGGCAGTCGGCGGGTGGCAGTACCCTGGCGACCCAGGTGGAGAAATACCGGCACTCACCCGATGGTTTGACCGTCTCGCCGACTGAGAAGATCCGTCAGATGATTTCAGCCAGCGTAAGGGCTTATCGATTGGGGCCTGAAACCCTGGAAGCGCGCAAACTGGTCGCCTGGGCCTACCTTAACTCTGTCCCCTTGTCGGCGGCTCCTGGTCATGGCGAGGTGCATGGACTGGGTGATGGTCTCTGGGTATGGTTTGGTGCCGATGTGGCCGAGGTGAATCGCCTGCTCGATCCTGCGCGCAATCAGGATGCCTCCCTGGACGATAAAGGGTTGGCACTGCGCCAGGTGGTCTCCTTGATGATCGCCCACCGTCGTCCCTCCTACTACCTCGCTCAGGGGCGTGATGCCCTGTCCGCGCTCACCGACAGCTATCTGCGTCTCTTTGTGCAAGAGGGCATGATTACCCCGGATCTGATGGCGGCTGGCCTTAAGGCCAAGATCAAATACCGGGATTTCTTGCAGTCACCCGCTATTACCAAGGTCAATAACAACAAGGGGTTGCAGGTTGCTCGCACTCGTTTGAGCCGCCAGCTAGGGGTGCAGTTGTACGATCTGGATCGCATGGATTTGACCGCCGAGACCAGCCTCAATATGCCGTTGCAAAAAGAGATCACTGGCTACCTGCATCAGTTGGCCGATCCCGTCTTTGCCGAGAAGGTCGGTTTATTTGGTGAGCGGTTACTCTCGCCGGAGAAGACGGGGGATGTGCGTTATAGCTTTACCCTGTTTGAGAAATCCCAGGATGGCTTCAAGGTTCGGGTACAGACCGACAACACGGATCAACCCTTCGACATCAACGAGGGCAGCAAGCTGGAGCTGGGATCTACCGCCAAGTTGCGGGTGCTGACGACTTATCTGCAGATCGTCGCCGAACTGCATGACAACTATGTGGATATGCCGGCTGAGAACCTGCGCAAGCTGGATCTCTCCCCCCAGGACAACATCAGCCGCTGGGCAGTCTCCTATCTGGCCTCGGCCAAGGACAAGAGCCTGTCCACCATGCTGGAGGTGGCACTGGATCGCAAATATTCGGCCAGCCCCTATGAAGGCTTCTTCACGGGCGGCGGCATGCACACCTTCAACAACTTCAACAAGTACGATAACAATCGCAATCCGTCGATCCGTGACGCGCTGCGCGAGTCCCTCAACCTGCCATTCGTGCGTCTGATGCGTGATCTGGTGCGCTATACCCTCTACAAGGAAGGTAACCGCAATCAGCTGCTCAAGGATGACAAGGATCCGCGCCGCACCGAGTATCTGACCCGGTTTGCCGATAAGGAGGGGCAGACCTATTTGCTGCGCTTCTGGCGTAAATACAATGGCAAGACCCCGACCGAACAGATCGATACCTTCCTCGATGGGCTCAAACCGAGTGCGAGTCGTTTGGCGGCTGTGCATCGCTATCTCTACCCCGATGCGGATTTACCGACCTTCACCGCCTTCCTGGATGCGCGTCTGCCCAAGGTGCTGCGTAATCAGTTGAGTGAAAAGCGTATCAGCCAGCTCTATGACTCCTATGGTCCAGGTAAGTATTCACTACCGGATCAGGGCTATATCGCGCGGGTACACCCTCTCGAACTCTGGCTGGTCTCCTATCTCAAGGCCTATGAGAAGGCGACGTTCGCCGATGCGGTGCTGGCGAGTCGGGACGAACGTCAGGAGGTCTATAGCTGGTTGTTCAAGACCCGCCATCGCAGTGCCCGCGATACCCGGGTTCGTACCATGCTGGAGGTGGAGGCCTTCCTCGACATTCATCAGCGCTGGGCCAAGGTGGGCTATCCGTTCGATCACCTGGTGCCCTCTCTGGCCACCGCCCTGGGCAGCTCGGGCGACCGGCCGGCGGCCCTGGCCGAGCTGATGGGTATCATTCAGAACGATGGTATCCGGGCACCGACCTTGCGCATCGACCACCTGTCGTTTGCCAAGGGCACGCCGTTCGAGACCGAATTTGAGCCACTCCATACCCAGGGTGAGCGGGTGCTACCCTCCGAGGTGGCGACAGCCCTGCGGGGTGCGCTCTCCAAAGTGGTGGAAGGCGGCACGGCGCGGCGCATCTCTGGCGCCTTTACCCTGGCCGACGGCACAGTGCTGACCATGGGTGGCAAGACGGGGACAGGGGACAACAGGCTTGAAACCGTGGGACGCTACGGTAACGTCACCAGCTCCCTGGCTCGTAACCGCACGGCTACCTTCGTGTTTTTCATCGGCGATGATCACTTCGGAACCCTGACCGCCTATGTACCTGGCAGTCAGTCAGACAAGTTCCGCTTCACGTCGGCGCTGCCAGTGCAGGTGCTCAAGGGCATGGCTCCCTTGCTCACTCCTTATCTGGTGCCTGGGACCCAGACCCAGTGTCTGGCACCGGTTGCGGGTTGAGAACAAGGGAATGCCAGATACGAAAACGGGGCCTGATGGCCCCGTTTTTATGGCGATATCCGCCCATCACTTCCCTTACAACTGGTCTTCTATCTCGCCACGCAGATATTGGTAGATCTCGCGAAACGCCGCGGGCGGCTTGTTATGCTCGCGCTCTTTCTTGGCGTTGCGGATCAACTGGCGCAGCTTCTGGCGGTCCAGTTCATGGAACTGGGACATCAGTTCATTGAGAGCCTCGTCCCCTTCGACGATCAAGCGCTCGCGCCACTGCTCCAGGCGGTGCAGGCGAGCATTGATGGTGGAGTGGCGATTCTTGAAGATCGACAGTGCTTCGGTGATGGGCGCTATGTCGCGACTGCGCATCAGTTTACCGATGAACTGCAGGTGACGGCGGTAGGACTCATCCTTCTTGGGCTTGAGTTTACGACCCAGTTCGATAGCTTCCGCCAGCTCTTCGTCCAGTGTGATACGTTCCAGCTCGCTGTGGCTGAGATCGACGAGATCATCACCCATCTGCTGCAGTATCTCGGCCTCACGCTTCAACTGGCTCTTGCTGGGGCCCCAGTCATCCAACTCTTGCTCATCGTTAAAGTGGCTCATTATTCTTCATATCCTGTCATTCGCGTTTGGTCGATATGTTACCAGTTTCTCCCGCTGGGCGCAGGGGTCTGATATGCTTAGCCCCCTTCCTTTCTTCACGCAGACTTGAGTTATGACGCAGCAAGACGAAATCCGCCAGGATCAGGCGCAACTGGAGGCCGTGGTGGCCGAGGCGCTTGAGATTGCCAAAGGGCTGGGCGCCTCCTTGGCGGAGGTCTCTATCAGCAAGCAGACCGGTTTGTCGGTCAATACCCGCGGCTGCGAGCTGGAAAGCATCGAATTCAACAAGGATGGGGCGCTGGGCATCGCCGTCTACCGCAACGGTTGCAAGGGATCCTCATCGACCACGGATCTGAGCCAGTCCGCGATTCGTGCCGCCGTCGAGGCGGCCATCGAGATTGCCCGCCACACTTCGGCCGATGATTGTGCCGGCCTGGCCGATCCCGAGCTGCTCGCCTGGGATGCCCCGGACTTGCAGCTCTGTCACCCCATAGAGCTGGATCCCCAGCGTGGCATCGCATTGGCTATCGAGTGCGAGCGGCTCTCCCTGAATCGAGACAGCCGGATCAAGCACTCCGATGGTGCCGGTTTCTCCAGCCACCTCGGTATCAAGGTCTATGGCAACAGTCACGGTTTTGTGAAGGGCTATGCGGCCTCGCGTAACTCCCTGAGTTGCATGCTGATCGGGGAGCAGGATGGCGACATGCAGCGCGATTATGGTTACTCCTCCAGCCGTGACCTTGCCGGGCTCTGGAGCCCGCAACGCATCGCCGACGAGGCCGTAGAGCGTACTCTAGCCCGTCTTGGTGCCCGCAAGATCACGACCCGCCATGCTCCTGTGCTCTTCCACCCCGATACCGCAGCCGGTCTGTGGGGCCATCTGGTGATGGCCATCAGCGGCGGCAATCTCTACCGCAAGTCGAGCTTCCTGCAAGGTCGTCTGGGCGAACAGATCCTGCCTGCCTGGCTCAGGATCCAGGAGTTCCCCCATCTGCTGGGGGGCTTGGCCAGTTCGCCCTTCGATGGTGAGGGGGTGCGTACCCAGGATCGCGACATCATCCGCGATGGCAGCCTGATGAGCTGGCTGCTCACCTCCTACTCGGCGCGCAAGCTGGGGCTGACCACCACGGGCCACGCCGGTGGCATTCACAACTGGCAGGTGTCACACACGGGTCAGGATTTCCAGGGCTTGCTCAAGGAGATGGGCACGGGTCTGCTGGTGACCGAGCTGATGGGGCAGGGGGTCAATATCGTCAATGGCGACTACTCCCGTGGCGCGGCTGGGTTCTGGGTCGAGAATGGCGAGATAGCCTACCCGGTCGAGGAGATCACCATCGCGGGCAACCTCAATGACATGTACCGCCAGATAGTGGCAGTCGGTACCGACGAGGATGAACGCTCCAGCCTCAAGACCGGCTCTGTGCTGATCGAGAACATGAAGCTGGCCGGCCACTGAGTCTTTGCCCTGCACGGCAAAATAAAACGGCCCCCTCGCCAGGCGAGGGGGCCGTTTTTGTTGGCCAGCATGCGGTTTAGCCGGCGATACGCTCGATGCGACCACCCAGGGCCTGCAGCTTGTGCTCTATGTCTTCATAGCCACGGTCGATGTGATAGATACGCTCGACTATGGTGGTGCCTTCGGCGACGAAGCCAGCCAGAACCAGGCTGGCGGAGGCGCGCAGATCGGTGGCCATGACCTGGGCACCCTTGAGCTGCTCGGTGTCACGGCAGATGGCGACGTTGCCCTGCAGTTCGATATCCGCGCCCATCCGCACCAGTTCCGGCACGTGCATGAAGCGGTTCTCGAAGATGGTCTCGGTGACCATGCCGGTGCCCTTGGCGACCGCGTTCAACACGGTGAACTGGGCCTGCATGTCGGTCGGGAAGGCCGGGTAGGGAGCGGTCTTGATGGTGACTGGCTTGAGGGTACGGCCCGTCATATCCAGGCTGATCCAGTCTGGGCCCTTCTCGATGAGTGCGCCCGCCTCTTCCAGCTTGACCAGCACAGCTTCCAGCAGGGAAGGGTCCGTCTTGCGGCAGACAACCTTGCCACCGGTGACGGCGGCACCGACCAGGAAGGTACCGGTTTCGATGCGATCCGGCTGGACGCTGTAGGCGCCACCGTGCAGCTTCTCGACCCCGTCGATAGTCAGGGTATCTGTGCCTGCACCCTGCACCTTGGCGCCGAGGGTGTTGAGGAAGTTGGCGAGATCGACCACTTCCGGCTCACGGGCGGCGTTCTCGATCACGGTGCGACCATCGGCCAGGGCAGCGGCCATCATCAGGTTCTCGGTGCCGGTGACGGAGATCATGTCCATCAGTATGTGGGCACCCTTGAGGCGACCATCGACACGGGCCTTGATGTAACCATCTTCGATGGTGATCTTGGCACCCATCAGCTCCAGGCCATGCACATGCAGGTTGACCGGACGGGCTCCAATGGCGCAACCGCCAGGCAGGGAGACGTCTGCGGCACCGAAGCGGGCGGCCAGGGGGCCGAGGGCCAGTATGGAGGCGCGCATGGTCTTGACCAGCTCATAGGGGGCGACGTGGTTGTTGACGGCACCGGTCAGTACGGTCACGTTACCGTTGACCCTGGTGCTGGCACCCAGCATCTCCAGCAGCTTGAGGGTGGTGCCGACATCTTTGAGGCGGGGCACATTGGAGAGCTGGATCTCTTCGTCACACAACAAGGTGGCGAACAGGATCGGCAGGGCGGCGTTTTTGGCGCCGGAGATGGTCACTTCGCCGTTGAGAGTACAACGACCATCGATCTTGAATTTGTCCATGTTACTTAAATACCAAATCAGGAGGGCAGGATAAATTTGCGTTCACGGGCCCACTCGGTAGGCGTAAAGGCCTTGATGGAGAGGGCATGAATGGCGTTGGTGGCGATCTTGTCCATCAGCGGGGCGTAGATGGCCTGCTGCTTCTTGACCCGGCTCATGCCGTCGAACATGTCGCCGACGGCGATCACCTGGTAGTGACTGCCATCCCCTTTGACGTGCACTTCGGACAGGGGCAATGCCTCTAGGAGTAGTGCTTCAATTTCAGAGACTTGCATTATGCGTCCTCGGTTTGTTGGGCAATGGGTTGGAAAAGAGCGACGACCCCGTACAGGGTCGCCAGAGTATAGATGTCGGCGGTGGCATTGATCAGCTGTGGTTGGGCGCCCCGGGCCAGTGCGGCCTTGGCCCACTTGACCAGCAGCGCCAGCCCGGCGGAGTCGAGTCGCTCGACCTGGCTGAGGTCCAGACTGTCTTGCTGCCACCACTGATCGCGGCTCTGCCACAGAGTGATGACCTGCTCGGATTGCAGGTCGGCACCGAATGTCATGACTTGAGTACCAGCGGCTTGGCGTTGTGGGCCTGCAGCTGGGCAATCACGGCGTCTATGCCGTTCTGGCGGATCAGGCCACCGAGCTCGCTCTGCTTGGCGGAGAGCAGGCTGATGCCTTCGGCCACCATGTCAAACGCCTTCCACTCACCGGTCTTGTTGTTCTTGCGCAGCTTGAATTCGAGGAAGAGATCGGGCTTGCCGCTCTCCTTGACGCTGACGCTGACCGCTGTGATGTTACCTGTCGCGGGCTTGCCCGGTTCGACCTTGACCACCTGCTTGTCAAAATGGGCAAGGGCATCGGCATAGGAGCTCACCATGTATTCGGTGAACACCTGCACGAAGGCATCACGCTGGGCCGGGGTGGTCTCTTTGATCTGGTTGCCGAGCACCTTGTAGGCAGCAAAGCGGGTGTCGATATAGGGCAGCAGCTCTTCGCGGATGATGACTCTCAGGTGATCCGGATCCTGCTTGATTTGTGCCTGATCGGCCTTCAAGCGGGCGAAAGTCTGCTTGGCTGCGGTATCGACCAGAGCATAGGGGTCGCTCGGATAGCTCTCGGCCTGGGCCACCAAGGAGAACAATATGCTGGTCATCAGCCCGATCAGCAGGGTCATTTTCTTCAACATGGTTACTCCTTCTTGGTGTCATCTTTGCTGTCGGAAGATTGGCTATACAAGAACTTGCCAATCAGATCCTCGAGCACTATGGCGGACTTGGTGTCTTCTATGATGTCGCCATTCTTGAGCATGCCTGTCCCCATCTCCTCGTCGGAGAAACCGGGTGCCAGGCCGATATATTGCTCGCCGAGCAGGCCAGAGGTCAGGATGGAGAGGCTGCTGGTTTCGGAGAACTCACCGGCACTCTTTTGCATCTCCAGGGTGACAACGGGCACCTGAGTTTTGCTGTCCAGGCTGATGTCACTGACTCGACCGACTACCACGCCGCCCACCTTGATCGGCGAGCGCACTTTCAGGCCGCCGATATTATCGAAATGGGCGCGCAGGGTATAGGTTTCTCCCTCAGGTTTAAAGCTCAAACCGGCGACTTGCAGTGCCAACGCCAGAATGGCCGCGATGCCGGCCAGCATGAAGGCGCCAACCAGGAATTCTACTTTGCTGAACTTCATCTTTACCTTATCCAAACATGATTGCGGTGAGTATAAAATCCAGGCCGAGCACGGCCAGGGAGGAGTTGACCACGGTGCGGGTCGTGGCCTGGCTTATCCCAGCCGAGGTGGGCTTGGCATCATAACCGTTAAAGAGCGCAATCCAGGTGACAACCAGGGCGAAGATCACGCTCTTGATGGCGCCCTGCATGATGTCGTCCTGCCAGTCTACCGCGGCCTGCATGGCGGACCAGAAGCCGCCTTCATCGACGCCGAGCCAGTCTACCCCGACCAATTTGCCACCCATGATGCCAATCAGGCTGAACATGAAGGCCAGCAGCGGCATGCTGATGACGCCAGCCCAGAAACGGGGGGCCACCACGCGGCGCAGGGGATCGACCGCCATCATCTCGAGGCTGGAGAGCTGCTCGGTCGCCTTCATCAAACCTATCTCGGCGGTGAGTGCTGAACCGGCCCGGCCTGCGAACAGCAGCGCCGTGACCACAGGACCCAGCTCACGGAGCAGGGAGAGGGAGACCAGCGGCCCCAGGCTGCCTTCCGCACCGAAGTCTTTCAGTACGTTGTAACCCTGCAGCGAGAGCACCATGCCGATGAAGAGGCCGGAGACCAGGATGATGGCGACCGACTGCACCCCCACCACATAGAGCTGCTGGATGAGCAGCGGGAAGTGCTTGCGCGGTTGCGGGCGACCGGCCAGGGCGTGAAACAGCATTATGGTCGCCCGTCCCATGGCGGTCAGAGACTGGATCCCGGATCGCCCCAACTGGGTTATTTGACTTATCAACATCATAGATCCTGTAGCAGTTCGCCAGCCGGGAAATGAAATGGAACCGGACCATCGGGCAGCCCTTGCAGAAACTGTTCGACCTCGGGATTGCGATCCTCCCGCAACTGCTGGGGCGTGCCCTGGGCCACGACCTTGCGATTGGCGATGATATAGGCGTAATCGGCGATGCCCATCACCTCGGTGACATCATGGGTGACGATGACGGAGGTAATGCCAAGGGCATCGTTGAGCTCGCGAATAAGTTTTACCAGCACCCCCATGGTGATGGGATCCTGGCCGACGAAGGGCTCATCGAACATGATGAGGTCCGGATCCAGGGCGATGGCCCTTGCCAGGGCAGCGCGTCTGGCCATGCCCCCCGAGAGCTGGGAGGGCATCAGGGATGCCGCGCCGCGCAGACCGACGGCTTCCAGCTTCATCATGACGATGGTGTGGATCAGCGCCTCGGGCAAGCCGGAGTGCTCACGCAGGGGGAAGGCCACATTGTCGAACACCGTCATGCCGGTGAAGAGGGCACCACTCTGGAACAGCATGCTCATCCGCTTGCGCAGGGTATAGAGTCGGCCGCGCGACAGGCTGGGCACGTCCTCACCGTCAAACAGTATGGTGCCGGCATCGGGTTTGAGTTGACCGCCGATCAGCCGCAGCAGCGTGGTCTTGCCGATCCCGCTTGGCCCCATCACGGCGGTCACCTTGCCACGGGGGATGGTGAGGCTGATGTTGTCGTAGAGCAGGCGATCGCCGTGACTGAAGCTGAGATCGGAGATGGTGATCAGATCGTTGTTCAAACAATTGTCCATCGGGTGCAAATGAAGAGCGAATTTTATGGGCTAGTCTAGGTCTAAGCAACAACAAGGCACAACTATTGAGCAGGCCAGTCCCCTCTGTCGGCGACAGTTTCCGGCCTTTCGCCCCCCATCATGCTCGCCAGAAACCATCAGATTCGCTTATCTGGACAGACTTTTTTATAATCCCGCAGCTAATTTCGGCCCGGAGCTCTCCCCATATGTCTATCAAGCCTGAAAACCTGTCTGAAATGTTCGATTTTCGTCGCAGTGCCAAAGCGGTGCTGGACATAGAGAAACAAGCCATCGAGGGCTTGCATCAGTATCTGGACGAGACCTTTGTTCGTGCCTGCCAGCTGATGCTGGGCTGCGGGGGCAAGATAGTCATCACTGGCATGGGCAAGTCCGGCCACATCGGCAACAAGATTGCCGCTACCCTGGCCAGTACGGGTACCCCGGCCTTTTTCCTGCATCCTGGCGAAGCCAGTCATGGGGACCTTGGCATGATCTCGGCAGGGGATCTCATCATCGCCATCTCCAACTCCGGGGAGAGCGACGAGATCCTGGCCCTGCTGCCGGTACTCAAGCGCCGAGGCATACCGCTCATCTGCATGACCGGCAATCCAGCCTCGACCATGGCCAAAGAGGCGAATGTGCATCTCTGTGTCAGGGTCGAGCAAGAGGCCTGCCCCCTGGGACTGGCCCCTACCTCCAGCACCACGGCCACCTTAGTCATGGGAGATGCTCTGGCGGTGGCTCTGCTGGAAGCCCGTGGCTTCACCGCCGATGACTTCGCGCTCTCCCATCCGGGGGGATCCTTGGGCAAGCGCCTGCTGCTGCGGGTTGGCGATCTGATGCATGCCGGAGATCTGTTGCCCCGGGTGGGGATAGATGCCACCATCAGTCAGGCTCTGCTGGAAGTCAGCAGCAAGGGGCTCGGCATGACGGCCGTGGTCGATGGCGACGGCCTGTTGGCCGGCCTGTTTACCGATGGTGACCTGCGCCGCATTCTGGATCTGCGGGTCGATATTCACAGCACGCCTATCGCGCAGGTGATGACGGCCAACTGTGTTACCGTAAGACCGGAGATGATGGCCGCCGAGGCGGTAAAGCTGATGGAAACGAAAAAAATCAATGGCTTGCTGGTAGTTGATGCGGACAAACGACCGCTCGGTGCCTTCAACATGCACGATCTGCTCAAGGCGGGAGTGATTTGATGCAACAGATTGCAACGCCCTATGGCCCAGTGACGGCAGCCCAGTATGAGAAGGCTGCCCGTATACGCCTGCTGGTGTGCGACGTGGACGGCGTGCTCTCCAATGGCCTCATCTATATGGGCAACGATGGCGAAGAGCTCAAGACCTTCTGCACCCGGGACGGGGCAGGCATGAAGGCCTTGATGAAGGCGGGGATTGAGATTGCCATCATCACCGGCCGCAACTCGCGCATCGTCAGCAACCGGATGGCGAGTCTGGGGGTCAAGCATCTGGTACAGGGGGCGGACACCAAGCTGCCTCACTTTGAGGCGCTATTGGCCAAACTGGGCCTGGAGGCCACTCAGGCCGCTTATATGGGGGATGACACCATAGATCTGCCGGTGATGCAGGCCTGTGGGCTGGGGGTCGCAGTTGCCGATGCTCATCCACTGGTTGCGGCCCGGGCCGATCTGGTCACCCGTTTGGGTGGCGGCATGGGGGCGGTACGCGAGTTGTGCGATCTCATCTTGCAGGCTCAGGGCCATGCCGATGAGCTGGCCGAGGTGTCGGCATGATCAATCGCCAGACCTTGCTGTTTGCAGTGCTCTTCCTGGCTGCCTTGGCCATCTGGCAATTGGGAGACGTGACCCTGGCGCCGCCAGCCGCGACCAAGACAGAACATTATCAGCCGGACTTCATCGCCAAGGATCTGGTGACCACCCGCTTCGACGAGACAGGCAAGCGCAGCGAGCGGCTGGAGTCTGTCTATGCCGAGTATTTTCAGCTGCTCGAGCAGGCTACCTTCGACAAGCCCATCGTCTATCTGTTTGATGACAAGGGTCAGGAAGAGTGGAAGGTGACCGCCGAGACGGGAGTGCTCAACACGGACGACAACGTGATACTGCGCGACAAGGTCCATCTCGATGGCCTCTTGCCCACCTCCTTCATCTCCACCCTGGACACACCCTATCTGGAGCTGGACTTGGTGACCCAGGATGTGAGAAGCAATCGGCAGGTCAACATAGTCGCCAAAGAGTTCCAGACCGAGGGCGTGGGCCTGAAGGGTCATCTGGATCGCAAATATTTCGAATTACTGGATCAAGGTCATGCCATCTATTTCAATGAAAAACGTTAATCTGGCCGTCCTGGCACTGCTGCTGTGCGGTGGCGTCAACGCCAAAGAGTCCGACTTCGCCGAGAAGGTGTATGTGGACGCCGTCAAGCAGATCGCCGAGATGCAGGATAATCGCGTCACCTTCAGTGACGATGTGATCATCACCCAGGGCACCATCAAGATTAAGGCCGACAAGGTCGTGGTGATCCGCTCCGGCGAGAAGGGTGCCGAGGTGATGACCGCCTATGGCAAGCCCGCCACTTTCTTCCAGATCCTCGATAACGGCAAGCCGGTCAATGCGCACGGTGACAGCATCCGCTATGAGCTGAAGAACCGCCTGGTGACCATTACCGGCAACGGTGAACTCAAGCAGGAGGACAGCCAGGTCAACGGCGACCTCATTCGCTATGACATCGTCAAGCAGAAGATGATCGCCGAGAGCAAGGGGGAGACCAATCGCGTCAAGACGGTCTTCCTGCCTGATCAGGTTGAGAACTTCGACAAGCCCGCCGACAAGAAGCAGGACAAATAAACCATGGCCGTGTTGAAAGCAGCAGGGCTGCAGAAGAGCTACAAGAAGCGCATGGTGGTCAGTGATGTCAGCCTGGAAGTGGGCACTGGCCAGATCGTGGGTCTGCTCGGCCCGAACGGTGCGGGCAAGACCACCTCTTTTTACATGATTGTTGGCCTGGTGCAGCGCGATGCGGGCCTTATCACCATCGATGAGCAGGACATCAGCCTGCAGCCCATGCATATCCGTGCCCGCAATGGCATCGGTTACTTGCCGCAAGAAGCGTCCATTTTTCGTCGCCTCTCCGTCTATGACAACCTCATGGGGGTCATGCAGACCCGCAAGGGGCTGAGTCGGGAGGAGCGTGAAGACAAGGTTGAACAGCTGCTGGAAGAGTTCAGCATCACCCACATTCGCGACAACCTGGGCCAGAGCCTGTCCGGTGGCGAGCGACGCCGAGTCGAGATAGCCCGTGCCCTGGCCGCCGAACCGCGCTTCATCCTGCTGGATGAGCCCTTTGCCGGGGTAGATCCCATCTCCGTCATCGACATCAAGAAGATCATCCAGCACCTCAAGGAGCGGGGCCTGGGTGTGCTTATCACCGACCACAACGTGCGGGAGACGCTGGACGTGTGCGAGAAGGCCTATATCGTCAGCCATGGCCAGATGATAGCGGAAGGCACTCCCGCCGAGATCCTGGCCGATGAACAGGTCAAGCGTGTCTATTTGGGCGATCAATTCAGTCTATAGTAAGGGGAAATCACCCTTTGCTGCCTGATGACCGCCTCGCTGAATATAAGGATATCCCGACGTAGATGAAGCCGACACTCCAGTTGCGCCTCGGTCAGCAATTGACCATGACGCCACAGTTACAACAAGCGATTCGTCTGCTCCAGCTCTCCTCATTGGAACTTCAGCAGGAGATCCAGCAAGCCCTCGATAACAACCCCCTGCTCGAGCAAGAAGAGGCCGAGCTGCAGGAGACCCATGCCGAGGTCAAGCAAGACGAGAGTCAGCTCGACAGCAGCGAGGCCATGGCGCAGGAACAGATGCCTGACGAGTTGCCGGTCGACAGCAGCTGGGATGATGTCTACTCCGCCGGTACTGGCCAGAGTGCAGGGCCCGTCTTTGAGGGGGAAGAGAGCGTCTATCAGGGGGAAACCACCGAGAACCTGCAGGACTACCTGCTGTGGCAGATGCGACTCACCCCCTTCAGCGATGTCGATGCCGCCATCGCCCTGGCCATCATCGATGGCATTGATGAGTCCGGTTACCTGACCAGTCCTCTGGAGGATATCCGGCAGGCGGTGAGCAGCGAAGAGGTTGAGGTAGAGCTCGACGAGGTGGAAGCCGTGCTCAAGCGGGTGCAGCATTTCGATCCCGTGGGCATCGCCGCCCGTTCGGTGCAAGAGTGCCTGCTGATCCAGTTAGGTCAGTTCAGCCCCGATCTGCCCTGGCTGGCCGAGGCGCGGGAGGTGATTGGCGAGCACATGGATTTGCTGGGCAATCGTGATTATCGCACCCTGGCGCGCAAGACCCGCCTCAAGGAGGGGGATCTCAAGGAGGTCATCGACCTTATCCAGCAGCTCGAGCCGAGGCCCGGCAACAGGGTGGTGCAGAGTGACTCCCAGTATGTGATCCCGGATGTGTCCGTCATCAAGCGTCAGAATCGCTGGGTGGTGGAGCTCAATCCGGATTCGGCACCGCGCATTCGGGTCAACGAGACCTATGCGGCCATGGCCCGCCAGGCGCGTACCAGCCAGGATACCCAGTTCATTCGCTCCCATCTGCAAGATGCAAAATGGTTCATCAAGAGCCTGGAGAGCCGCAATGAGACGCTGCTGAAAGTTGCCACTTGCATCGTGGAGCAGCAGCAGGGGTTCTTTGAATATGGCGAAGAGGCCATGAAACCCATGGTGCTCAACGACATCGCCGAGGCGGTGGAGATGCATGAATCGACTATTTCCCGGGTGACTACCCAGAAGTACATGCATACCCCGCGCGGCATCTTCGAACTGAAGTATTTTTTCTCCAGCCACGTCAATACCGAAGGAGGAGGTGAATGTTCATCGACTGCAATTCGCGCCCTGATCAAGAAGCTGGTGACGGCGGAGAACCCGGCGAAACCGTTAAGTGATAGCAAGATCGCGGATTTGTTGGCCGAACAGGGTATTATGGTGGCACGACGCACGATCGCCAAATACCGTGAATCCTTGTTGATACCACCGTCCAATCAGCGCAAACGCCTGGTTTAGGCAAAACAAAAGGAAGACGTTATGCAAATTAACTTGACCGGACACCACGTAGAGATCACCGAAGCACTACGTGATTATGTGAATAACAAGTTTGCCAGACTCGAGCGTCACTTTGACCAGATCAACAATGTTCACGTGGTGTTGAGCGTAGAAAAACTGAACCAGATTGCCGAAGCCAAGCTACACGTCAGCGGGGGCGAAGTGTTCGCCAACTCACAACATGCAGATATGTATGCTGCGATAGATAGCCTGCTCGACAAACTTGATCGACAGATCATCAAGCACAAAGACAAGCTAAATCAAAAATAACTATGCAACTTGAACACATACTGAGTCGGGACTGCACCAAGAGTGCGGTCCCTTGTACCAGCAAGAAACGCGCCCTGGAAATCATCAGCGAACTGGCCGCCGAGCGGCTGGGAACCTCACGCCAGGCCCTGTTTGAATGTCTGCTTGCCCGTGAAAAAATGGGTAGCACCGGCATAGGTGCCGGGATCGCCATTCCCCACGGTCGTATCGGCGACGAGTTCCCGCCAACGGCCGTCCTGATGACCTTCGCAGAACCCATCCCCTTTGACTCCATCGACAATCAGCCCGTCGATCTGCTGTTTGCGTTGCTGGTGCCGGAGAGCGAGTGCAAGCAGCACCTCAAGACCCTCTCCCTGATGGCATCCAAGCTCGGTGACAAGGCGGTGTGCCGCCAGTTGCGCCAGGCCAGCAGCGATGATGATCTCTACCAGATCATGATCTCCGCCTGATGGGCATCACTCAGCTCTAATCAATCCTTGTTGTGGGAGGGCGCAAGATGCAGCTCATCGTAGTCAGTGGCCGATCCGGGTCGGGCAAGACAGTCGCCCTGCGGGTGCTGGAAGATCTCGGTTATTACTGTGTCGACAACTTGCCGGTCAATTTATTGCCCCAGCTGATCGTGTCGGTACAGAGTCAGTACGACAAGCTGGCGGTCAGCATAGACGTGCGCAATCTGCCCAGCGATCCGGAGCGGCTAGAGACGCTGCTTGCTCAGGTGCGCAACGATGGCCGGGTGCAGTACAGCAGCTTCTTCTTCGATGCCGAGAACAGTACTCTGCTCAAGCGCTATGGCGAGAGCCGCCGCCTGCACCCGCTGTCTCGCAAGCGCCTCTCATTGGACGAGGCGATCCGTGAAGAGACCCATCTGCTGGCGCCTATCTCGGCCAGCGCCGACCTGCGCATCGACACCACAAGCCTCAGCATCCATGACCTGAGCGAGCTCATCAAGACCCGGGTGCTCGGCAAGAAAGAGAACGAGCTGGTGCTGGTGTTCGAGTCGTTCGGCTTCAAATATGGCATTCCCAAGGATGCCGACTTCGTGTTCGATGCCCGCTTCCTGCCCAATCCGCACTGGATCCCCGAACTCAAGCCCTTTACCGGCAAGGACGAGCCCGTGGCTCGCTACCTGGCCAGTCAGCCGGACGTGATGCAGTTCACCCTGCAGATAGAGAACATGCTGGCGACCTGGTTGCCAGCCCTGGAGCGCAACAACCGCAGCTACCTCACGGTCGGCATTGGCTGTACCGGTGGCCAGCACAGGTCGGTGTTTATCGCCGAACAGCTGGCTCGCACCTTTGAGGGGCTCGGCAAGAACGTGCAGATCCGCCATCGCACCCTGGACAAACGCGATCCGCAACATTGATGGCCCAACGGGAGGTCAGATGACAGTTTCCGCCTCGGTAGAAGTGAAGAACAAGCTGGGCATGCATGCGCGCCCGGCCATGATGCTGTTCGAGCTGGTACAGGGGTTCGATGCCCATGTGCTGCTGCGTAACGAAGAGGGGGTCGAGGCCGATGCCGATAGCGTCATCGGCATGCTGATGCTGGATTCGGCCCAGGGCAAGCAGGTGGAAGTGCAGGCCGAAGGGCCCCAGGAAGAGGCGGCCCTGGCCGCAGTGGTGGCGCTGTTCACCTCGGGTTTCAACGAGGAGTAGGGCCGACCACTCCCCTGGTTAGTGGGGCCCGGTGCGTGCCAGCGCCTTGAAACTGGCAAAGTTTTCACAGGCCAGCAGACTCTTGCTGGCCTTCTCGTTCATCAGGCTGATGAAGAGATCGTAGAGGCCCATGGCCTCCTCATAGTCCCCCTTGCTGATGGCCAGCACGAAGATGAGGCTGGCACTCTCGCCGTTGCCCCACTCTATGCCTTGTGGCGCCAATACCGTATAGACACAGGTGCGCTTGGCCAGCAGGCCGAGGGAGTGGGGCAGGGCTATCCCTTCCCCCAGCATGGTGGAGACGATGTGCTCGCGCTCGAACAGAGAAGCGCGAAAACCGGCCTCGACCATCTCTTCCGCTTCCAACTGCTCGCAGACTCGCATCAGTAGCTGACTCTGGCTGATGGCTTCATTGAGAATAAGGAAGTGGTGCTCGCTGAAGTATTTGTCGAGCAGGTAGGGGCGGGTGCGATCGATCAGCACCAGCTTGCCGAGCTGCTCCAGCTGATACTGGGTCGGAAAAGGGTTGACCTGTACCACTGGGATACCTTTCTCGCTCACCCGTACCGTGCTTATCACGAAATCCTGATCCAGCCTGTCCAGGGCCTCGTAGTCGCGCACCGAATCCAGGCTGGTGAACCTCAGTTGCGGGTATTCACGTCTGATGCTGGCCTCCAGTACCCGGAAGGTGGCATTGCCCGCATCGCAGAGCAGCAGGGCATGGGGGCGACGCTCGTAGCCGATGTCGTAGTGACGCTCCAGCCCGACCCCTATGTGGATCACCAGGTAACCAATCTCGTGGTTGGTGAGCCGGTAAGGGGTCTGCCTGATCCACTCGGAGATGGCGGCAAGGGTGATGTCGTAGGCGAGGGGGTAGTGCTGCTTGATGTGCTCGGCCAGCGGGTTGTGACTGCCTATCTGGTATTTGACCCGCAGCAGCATGGTGCTGATGTGGGTGAGCAGATCCCCGCGCAGCTGGGCATCGTGGCGCAGGTCATAGGGGAAATGCTGATGGATATAATCGAGCAGATGGCTGACGAGCCGCTCACTCTCCGCGGCCATGACCGGATTGAGCAGGGGATTGTCGGCAATGACCCGCGCCTGGATCTGGATGGCCAGACAGGCCAGCTCGCTTGCACCCGGCCGGGTCAGGCTGGGCAGTTGCGCGAAGATGGCTTCGGCCGCCGTCAACATGCTGTCGGTCAAGTCTTCGGTATCAAACTGGGCCAGCTCATGCCCTGCGGCGAGACGCAGCAAGGCGACGGCGCAGTAAATGGTCAGCTGCTGCAGCCCCTCATCGGTCAGCCGCAACTGGTGGCGGCTGAGTTGCTCGTGGATCCGATTGCCGAGCACCTCCAGGGTCTTGCTGGGGCAGAGGGTGGGCAGCAGGCTCTGCAACTGGGTGTTATGGAGCAGCTCCTGATAGAGCAACTGGGTCAGGCAGGCGCGGATCGCCGTCTCCTCGCCCTGGATGCGCATGCCGAGGCGAGCCTTGCTCTCTATGGTCAGCCCGAAATGAGCCAACCGCTCGCGCACCTCGGCCATGTCCCCCTGCAGTGCCGCCCGGCTCAGATACCAGGTATCGGCCAGGTCTTCCAGCCTGATCCCCTGCTCGGCGCTGAGCAGCATGATCTGCAGATGCAACACCCGCTCCCGGCTGGTGCGTGGCAGGCTCGCCTCCTGCTGGCGGCTGGCAAGCAGCGCATCGAAGAGCGTCTGGTTGTAGATCTTGAGCCGATAACCGGCACCACGCTGATGAATGAGGTGGGCACCGTGGTTGGCGATCAGCTCATTGAGGGTAGAGACATCGGTGCGCACCGTGCGGGTCGAGACCTGCAGCTGGCGCGCGAGCTCCTCCTGGGGCAAGGCTTGATCGCGCAGGGCATCCAGCAACTGGTTCAGGCGGGGAGTGGGAAACTTCATAGGGGTCTGGGTCGCTCCGATCTGGCCATGAGGGGATGAGGGATGAGATCATATCGACAAATCATTCAATAACCCAACCCGACCAGCTGGGTCGGGTTGGGTGTTAACCAGGGGCTATGGCGATATCAAGCCAGCAGGCCCTTGACGGTGGCGAGCAGGGTGCGTACATCCTCGGGACGGGTCTCGCCACTGGCCTGGTCGATGATGGAGCTGTAGATGTGCGGTATCACCTTGGTGACGCCGGCCTCCAGGGCAATGCGCACTATCTCCTCGAAGTTGTCGAGGTCGATGCCGCCGGTGGGCTCCAGCCAGAAGTCATGGCGGGCGCACGCCTCGGCCACCGCCACATACTCATCCCGGCAGGCGAGACCATTCATGGGGAAGAACTTGACCGAGCTGCCGCCCATGTCTTTGAGCAGGGCGATGGCGGTATCGATGGGCACTATGCCATCGGCCTGCTGCGCGCTGAGGGCGCCGGTGGAGATCTTGACCATGCCGGGGGTGCCGGTCGGGGAGATGAGACCATTGACCAGGCTCTCGCTCTGACCGAGCAGGGCCCGGCTAGCGCCGACCCCGGTGAACACCTGGTTGACATGTTGGGGCTGCAGCTGGCGGGCCAGCTCGGCCACCATGGCGGACTGGCGGGGATCCCCTGCGCCCAGGCCGATGGAGAGGGCGTTGTCGATAAGCTTCGCGTACTCACCCATGTCGGCGACGGCGGAGGGCACATCCGGGTAGTTCTTGGAGAGCACGCCGACCAGCACATGGCCCTCGGCGGCTTCATAGATGTCGACGGCGTTTTGCCTGGAGCCGGCCAGCACGTTGAGGCAGACACGGTCACGGTAGTAGTTGGGAATAAGGGACATCAGCGGGTCTCCTGGGTTAACTGGGCGATGGCGGTATGGATCTGATCGAGCTGGGCAGGGCTGACGCTGCGCACATCTATCTCGATATGGCCTTCATTGGCCTTGTAGCCGCGACAGTAGATGGCCGGGTTGCCCTGTTGCAGGCGCTGCACCAGCTGGGTCGTACTCATCGGGAGTCTGGCGTGGTCGAAGGCGATGTCGGTGCGGGCGATGTCGCGTCCGGCACTGTCCCACACTGTTCTGGCGCTGACGCCCGGTAGCTGATTGAGCCGCTCGATGAAGGGGGTCATCTTGGCGACCATGGCGGCGCCGCTCTCTTTTTCTTTGACGAGATAGCGTTCGATGGCGTGGGTCAGGCCGAGGATCCCCTCCTTGCCCACCTTCATGGCGCGACCTATGCCGTTGCTCTGCTGCTTGACCCACTCCACATACTGACGCTTGCCGAGCACCAGGCCGCTGGTCGGGCCCTCGATGGCCTTGGCGCCACTGTAGATGACGAGATCGGCGCCGAGTCGATAGTAGAGCTGCAGATCCTCCTCGGCCGCCGCATCGACGATGAGCGGCAACTGGTGAGCCTGGGCCACCTCGACTGCCTCTGCGACCGACAGCATGCTCTTCTGCACGCAGTGGTGAGACTTGATATAGAGGATGGCGGCGGTATTGGGGTTGATGGCGGCGGCCAGTTGGGCGGGGGAGCATTCGTTGGCATAGCCTGCCTCCACTACCTTGCCGCCCCCCAGGTTGACCATGGTGCCCACCGGGGCGCCGAAGTTCACGTTATGGCCCTTGGCCAACAGGATTTCGCTTGGCACCTGATGCGGGTGGGCGTGCAGCTGCTCCAGGCGGTAGGGATCGCCGCGCACTATCATGGCGGCCACCGACTGGGCGATGCCTGCGGAGGCGCAGGAGACCACCACGGCGTCTTCCACATCCAGCAGGCGGGCGATATAGGCGCCGCTCTTGTTGACCAGATCCTTCACCTCGAAGTAGTGATCCAGGCCGAAGTTGACCGCCTCGACCACTTCTTGTTCCGGGGTCGAGACCCCGAGAATAGTCATGCGGCCGGAGGCGTTGATCACCGGTTTGAGATCATATTTTTCATAGACGGAAGACATGATGAGATTCCCCATGTTGAGTCAGAGTCAGTTTGCCCGCGACCAGGGCGGCAACAGGCATTAGCTGGTAGTCGCCGCTGCGGTGCTGCGCCTCGGTATCGGCGAACAGGCGCGGCTGGTGGGCCAGCTCGAACAGGGTCAGGTCGGCATCGGCCCCCAGGGTCAAGCGCCCCTTGCCGCGCAGGCGCAGGGCATCGGCGGCGCGGTCGGTGACGCAGGAGATGACCCGCTCCAGGGGCAGGCCGATGGCCAAGAATTTGGACATGACGTGCGCCAGGCTGTAGACGGGGCCCTTGATGCGGTTCTTGCAGTAGATATCCGAGCTGATGGTGTCCGGCAGCACGCCAGCCTGGATGGCTTGCTCCGCCACCTCGAAACTGAAGCTGGCACCGCCGTGGCCGACGTCCATCAGCAGGCCGCGGGTCATGGCGCTGCGCACGGAATGCCTGAGTTCCCCGGCCGGGGTGAGGATGCGATTGGGCTTGCCGTTATAGCAGTGGGTCAGCAGATCCCCGTCGCCGAGCAGGGCGACCAGCTCATCCAGATCCGGCGGGGTGTTGCCCACATGCACCATGAGCGGCAAGTTGCCGTTGTCGCGCTGGATCTGCTTGGCGATACGCAGGGGTTCCAGACCATTTTCGCCCACCACGCTGCCACTCATCCGAGCCTTGATGCCGACGATGAAGTCCGGGTGACGGCGGATGGCCGCCTGGGCCAGGGCCGGGTCGATGTCGGCGCGGTTGGCCAGCTCATTCTGGCGCAGCAGACCGATACGGGAGATGTTGAGCAGGGCATGAACCCGGGTCTGACAATGGGCTGTCAGGGCCTGGAAGTCATCCACGTCGTCGGCGCCGGTGCTGCCGGCATCGATGACGGTGGTGACGCCGGACTCGACGCCTACCTTGTCCGGCTCATCCTGATAGATGGGGGACCTGGGGTAACAGTGGGTGTGGGAGTCTATCCAGCCAGCGCTGAGATAGAGGTTGCCACCGAGATCCAGCTCGCGGCTGGCGTGGGCCTTGTCAAGCTGACCGAGGGCGGCAATCTTGCCAGCCGCGATGGCCACATCGGTCAGGTCGCCGCAGGCCAGGCGTGCTCGTCTGAAGATGATGTCGTACATAAGATGCCTCGCAGGTTCTGTTCGCCACCCGCGGGTGGCGAACAGAAGGGTCAGGAGATGGCGATCGGGAAGAAGGCGCCCAGCAACATGGCGCCGAGTATGGCCCCCCCCGTGATGGGTTTGCCCCAGAGGTAGAAGAGCAGGGCACCAAACAGGGATCCCAGGCCGATGGGGATGGAAGCCCCGATGGCGGAGAGGATGATCAAGGGGCCCAGGAAGCGGCCTGAGCTGTTGCCGGCCCCCATCATCACATCCGCCCCGTAGGTGGAGTCACTCTGGTTCACTGTGAATTTACGGGCCAGTATGATGAGGCCGCCGATGATGACCCCCACGGCCATGCCGGTTGCGAGAGCCGCCCCGAAGTTCTCCACCGGGTACATGATGCCCGCGCCCATCAGCAGCGCCGGGATCCCCAAGCCAACCCCGGTCTGGATGGCGCCACCTATATCGAGTATCCCCACCAGGGAGCCTTCGATGATGCGGGCGAACAGGAAGCTGGCCCCAAAGGCGGCGACAGCACCGTAGACGCCGGTATCAATGCCGGCGCGCAGCATGGAGACGAAGGCCACTTCGTTGAAGGCACCCACCCCGTAGAGGTAGTACATGTGGGTACCGGCAAAGACACCGGCCGAGAGCAGCCCCACAAAGATGGGGAAGGACCAGTCGGCATACCAGAAGTTGTTTCTCAGTTTCTCATCCATGGGATAGCCCTTATTTGCTGCTAAGCAGGTTATGGACATTATCCAGCCACAGGGGGATACCCATGTGGAAAGACTCAATCAGTTTCATGTCGAAGCCGCGGAAGAATCCGCTCAGCACGAACAGCAGCACGATGGCGGTCATCATCACCCTGGTGACGTGGTTCCAGCCGCTCTCTTCGACCCCTTTACCGATCAGGATGCCGAGTACCAGACCCGGTACGGCGTTACCCATGATGAGCTGGGCCAGGCCCCCAAAGATGGTGGCCCAGAAGCCGGACTTCTTGCCCGCCTCTATGGCTGCCAGCCAGAAGATCACCGGCATGATGGTGTTGACCAGCAGGTTGGCGGCGGGCACCAGCACCTTGACGGCGGTCACCTGCAGGGCTTCGGGGACGGCGGCGGCGGTGCTGTTGAGGAAGGTGACCACGATGGCACCAATGATGCCGCCGGCGATGGCCATCTTCTTGGGATCGTGCAAGGTGGTGGCGAGATCCCGGTTCTTGATCATCAGCACGGCAGTGGCCCAGTGCGGGATGATGCGGTGATCCACGTCCTGGGTGAAGGCGCCGGCCGCCACGGTCGAGGCCCAGGCGTTGAAGAAGAAGCCGAGGCCGAAGGAGAAGTGGGAGGCAGGATCCCCTTCACAGGAGTTGAGTTCTCCCAGGGTACGAAACGCCCCCATGCCCTGTACGGTCGGCGCGTGGAACATGCGGGCCGCTCCGGCCCCGACCCCGACGCCTACCAGGCCACCGATGATCAGCGACTTGATAAAAATGATGAGAAACATGCAATTTATCCTTTGTGAATTGCGTTACACCCGGGTGAAGTCCAGCTGCCGGGTATCGATCGCGTTGATGCTGACTTGGATCTCGAGTTCGACCCGAAATTCGTGTCGCGTCCGTGGCAGGAAGAAGAACAGGAACTTCTCGACCCGAATCGACTCTTCCGCCTTGAGCACCTTGACCGCGAGGGGTTCAACCCGCAGCAGCACCTGCTCTGTCTCCTTGAGCAGATTCTGTTGCACCTTGCTGAGGGCCGCGGCAAAGGCTTGTTGCCGGGTGGCCCCCTTGCCGCTGACGACCACCTGGCTGGTGAACTGGTGCTGCATCAGGCGCGACCGTGTTTCTTGGCGAAGGCTTCAATCAGCTTCTGACCCAGCTCTTCCTTGTCCATGAAACCAAAGCCCAGCACCACACAGCCATCATTGATGGCGGTGACCCCCTCTTCGACGGAGCGCATGCCATAGCGGCACTTGTAGCCGTATTTGGTCTGGGCCGTGATGGCGCCAGCGCCGCCGCTGCCGCAGAAGGAGATGCCCAGATCCGCCTGCTCCTTGTTCATCACATCACCGAGCTTCATGTCCGCGGCCATACCGGGGATGACAGTGACCTCTGCCCCGGCCGCACTGGCACCGGCGCCGACTTTCTGGCCCTTGCCGAGACGATCTCCAATCACGAGTTTGATGGCTGACATTTAGTTATCTCCTGTGGTTGCTGGTCGAGCAGCTGAGCTGAGTTCGTTTTCTTTGGCCACTTCGAAGTGGACAGACAACAGATGGGCTTCTTCATAGGCCAGATTATCCAGCCAGGCGACGACCTGTTCGGCCAGTCGCAGGGACAGGGGGGAGATCTCGTCAAACAGGGAGAGATCAACCTCCGGCAGTGCTTCACCACTGTATGAGCGCCACACCATGGCCTTGACGTGGGAGGCGAGCATCTGCTGCTGGACGTCATTGGGGACTATGCCGCGCTCGGCGAGCAGGGGATAGATTCTGGCCAGGGTATCGGTACTCTTGCGCCCTATTTGTGGGCTGTCCGGGGTGAGGTTGTGGCTACTTGCTTGCAAAGTCTTCTCTCCTGATGACAACGAGATGGTGACGACGAGACATGGGCTTACCCTATGCCTCCCCGGAATGGACAGGGAGGCAGGCTTTTTCCACAAGCAAATGGAAATTCGCCATCATCGGCGTTGAGGGGAGGGTTTTCTTGAACTGGATCCGGGGAATGGGCGTCAAGGGGCCCGAGGATGTGAGCCGCCTCACACCCCGGTGGCGCAAGCCGTGGCGAAGCCGGGTGCAGGAAGTGTGACCCTGTTCACATCAGGGAAGGAGGACGGCGAGGGCATGGAGGTGAAGGAGCGGACGGTATGAGTCCCGTCCGCCGCAGGGCAAGTGTCAGCTGGCGCTGGCTGCGCTGGTGCTGCCTTGCTGGTTCTGGTAGCGCAGGTCTTCTTCTATGGTGACCGTCAGTTCGAGGGGCTTGCCGTCGCGGATCACCGAGATCTTCATCTGGGCGCCGGGTCGGCTCTCGACAATTTTATCCATGGCGGCACGGACGCCGCTGATGGCCTCGCCGTTGATCTTGAGCAGCACGTCACCGCGCTGAATACCCCCTTTGGCAGCAGGACCGGCAGGGTCCAGGCTTTCGACCACCAGGCCGCGGAGATCGCCAAGGTTCATCATGCGCGCGACGATGGGATTGATTTCGACGCTGGAGATGCCGAGGTAGCCGCGGATGACCCGGCCATTGCTGATCAATTCGTCCATGATGCGCTTGGCAAGGCGATAGGGGATGGCGAAGCTGATGCCATAGCTCTCCTGGTTGCCACTCAGGTGATAGGCGGCGGTGTTGATACCGACCAGATTGCCATTGGCGTTGACCAGGGCCCCCCCCGAGTTGCCCTCGTTGATGGCGGCATCGGTCTGCAGCAGATCCTGGCGGCCATTGCTGTCGGGCCCCATGCTGGAGAGGCCGAGGCGACCGGTGGCACTGATGATGCCCTGGGTGATGGTCTGGCCGACGTTATAGGGGTTGCCGATGGCGAGCACCACGTCCCCGACGTCCGGGCGCAGATCGGGATCCTGGGGGATCACCGGCAGGTTGTCTGATTCGATATAGAGCACGGCGAGATCGGTGAGCTTGTCGGTACCGACCAGCTCGGCGCTGAACACCCGGCCATCTTGCAGCGCGACAATGATCTGGTCCGCATCGGCGATGACATGGTAGTTGGTCAGCACATGGCCACGGGGGTTCATGATGACCCCGGAACCCAGCCCCTGAGGCCTGAGCTCGGCCTTCTCGCCACGATTGCCAGCGAAACTGCGGGTGTAGATGTTGACCACGGCAGGACCTGCGCGGTGGGCGGCATAGGAGAAGCTCATCTCCCGATTGTTACTGATGAGGTCGGGCAGCAGGGCACCGCCTCTGAGGCTGGGGAAGAACAACAGCAATAGGGCCGCGACCGTGAGGCCAAAGGCGACTGACTTGCCCAAGTAACTGATCAGAGGTGGGATTTTCATTTCATTCTCATTGCGGCTCGCTGCCAGCAGAGAATAACACTAACGGTGCATAAAAATCACCCGCGACCTGGGTCGCGGGTGATGGGGGTTAATGCATGCTCATGAAGGGATCAGCGGATCACCAGGTAGAGCGAGGAGTCGCCGCGCTGGATGTTGAGGGCCAGCACATCCGGCTTGTTCTTCAACGCCTTGGTCAGGTCGGCAAGGGCATTCACTCTCAGCCGGTTGACCCCGATGATGATGTCGCCCTTCTGCAGGCCGGAAGCGGCTGCCGGAGAGCGCGGATCTATCTCGGAGACGGCAACACCCGCCACGGGGTCTGTGGTGGTGCTGAGCTTGGCGCCTTCCAGAGCCGGATGCAGGGCACTGGCACGCACCTCGCTGTCATCGGCCTGTTTCAGGGTGACCTTGACGCTCTGCTCCTTGCCATCACGCACTATGCCCAGGGTGACTTGTTTGCCGGCACCCATGGTCGCGATTTTGGCACGCAGTTCCCCAAACGAACGTATGGGCTTGCCATCTATGCTGGAGATGATGTCCCCGGCCTTGATGCCAGCCTTGTCGGCGGAGGAGCCCGGCATGACCTGGTTGACGAAGGCACCATTCTGCTTGGTTGAGCCGAAGGTCTTGGCCAGATCCGAGGTCAGCTCGGCACCTGTGATGCCCAGCTGGCCACGGCGCACTTCACCGAACTTGATGATCTGATCGGACAGGTCGCGCACCATGTTGGATGGAATGGCGAAGCCAATGCCGATGTTGCCCCCATTCGGACCCAGGATGGCGGTGTTGATGCCGATCAGCTCGCCACGCAGGTTGAGCAAGGCGCCACCCGAGTTGCCCGAGTTGATGGCCGCGTCAGTCTGAATAAAGTTTTCGAAGTTCTCGATGTTCAGGCCGCTGCGCCCCAGGGCGGAGACGATGCCTGAGGTGACGGTCTGACCCAGGCCGAAGGGGTTGCCGATGGCCAGGGCATAATCCCCGACTCTCAGTTCGTCGGAGTCAGCCAGCTTGATGGCCGTCAGGTCATCCGCCTTGATCTGCAGCAGGGCGATATCGGACTGCTTGTCTTCGCCAATCTTCTTGGCCGTGAATTCGCGGCCATCCTTGAGGCTGACCTTGATCTCGTCCGCTTCGTGGATCACGTGAGCATTGGTGATCACATAGCCTTTCTTGGCATCAATGATGACCCCGGAGCCGAGCGCCTGGAAAGGCTGTTCGCTGACCTGTTCATCAGGCATGTTGGGGCCGAAGAAGAAACGGAATTGCTCGGGCAGACGCTGTCTGGTGACTTTCTTGCCGGAGACAGAGATGTTGACCACAGCAGGAGTCACCTGTTCCAGCACGGGGGCCAGACTCGGGATCTCCTGATTTCCCATCAGGGAGGGCAGTGCCGCCTGGGCAGGGGCCGCAGACATGGCGATACCGACGCTGAGGGCTAGCACGCTGAGCAGAGAAAGAGGTTTACGCATATGAATAACAGCTCCCAGTTAATTGACAGTGCTTTTGCCAAGAATCTGACTACGGATCAAGGAATTAGTTCCAGGAAAGTGTCAGCTGGATTGCTTGAGCAGGCCTGAGGCGCTACCGGCATAGTCCCGCGGAGGCAGACCCTGGCTCTCTTCATCCTTGGCTTGTGTCGGTTCGACTTCTTGCTCGCGGAACAGGGGTTCCTCGGCCTTGGCCAGGAATTTGCTCTGTTCGGCCATGTGGCGGTAGAGGGTCTGGTACTGCTCGGCTAGCTGCTCCATCAGGGCGGCGCTGTCGGCAAAGTGAGTGTTGATCTGGCCCTGGTAACTCTCCATGTCCTTGCGGGCCGTGCTGAGTTCGCGCTCGAGGCGACCGGCATCACGGCTACGTACCGAGAAACGACCAATCAGGACGCCGATAATCAGGGCGGCAACGGCCAGCAGGATCCCATTTAACAGACTCATAGATGCTCCTTGTTACAGCTAATTCAACATGTGGATGATGGCCCAGAATGGCCGTCAACCCTGGTGGCACTATACCGTGCACCCCGGGGCCGTGATACCCTTTTGTCCTCTATTCAGGGACTTGGAGACGTTTGACAGGATGACCCCGCAGCAAAAATATCAGCAAGATCTGCAACGCTCTGATTTTCAGGCCGATCCGGCCCAGGCGATGGCAGTGGCACATCTGGAGCGACTCTATCAGGATTTGTGCGCTCCCCCGACTCCGACCAGATCCCGTGGCTGGCTGGGCTGGTTGCAAAAACCGCAAGCCGTCACGCCTGTCCGGGGATTATATATGTGGGGTGGGGTCGGCCGGGGCAAGACCTGGTTGATGGATATTTTTTTTGACGCTCTGCCCGGGGATCGTAAGTTACGGGTGCATTTTCACCGTTTCATGCACAGGGTTCATGATGAACTCAGAGGCTTGACCGGTCAGGCCGATCCTCTGGAACTCATTGCCAGCAAGCTGGCCAGCGAGACAGACATTATCTGTTTCGATGAGTTTTTTGTCTCGGACATCACCGATGCCATGCTGCTGGGCACCCTGTTCCAGGCGCTGTTTGGCCACGGCGTCGTGCTGGTGGCGACCTCCAATATTCCCCCCAAGGATCTCTACCGCAATGGACTGCAACGGGCGCGCTTTCTGCCGGCCATCGCGCTGATCGAACAGCATTGCGAGATCCTCAATGTCGATGGGGGAGTCGATTACCGGCTGCGGACATTGGAGCAGGCCGAGATTTATCACCATCCCCTCGACGGGGACGCAAGATCGAACCTGGAGCGCTATTTCCAGCAACTGACCGGGCAGAAGCAACCAGTGCCATTGGCCATCGAGGTGAATCATCGTCAGTTGCAGACACTGGGGGCCGAGGAGGGACTGCTCTACATCAGCTTCGATCAACTCTGTCGGAGCGCCCGCTCTCAGGGGGATTACATCGAGCTGTCACGGCTGTTTCATACCGTGCTGCTGGCCGAGGTACAACCAATGGGGGCGGGGTCGGACGATGCAGCCCGGCGTTTCATTGCCATGGTTGACGAGTTCTATGAGCGTCACGTCAAGCTCATCATGTCGGCAGCCGTCCCCATGGCGGAACTCTACAGCGGAGGCTTGCTCAGCTTCGAGTTCAAACGCTGCCTTTCACGACTGCAGGAGATGCAATCGCACGAATACCTTGCCAGAGTGCACCTTCCTTAGTCACAATACCCGCGCCTGCCAGTCGGATGGGCATCTGCGGCAGGTAGGGTCGGGCGACATTTGCTAGCGTCATGGCAGTGAAATTAGCAGGTGATATTTAAGGCAACTTCACTTATAATCGCCCGGCCCACGTTACAGCTGTCGATAAGACAGCAATACTTTAAAGCTTTACTTGTATTCGAAGGGGTACAGGTAGGCCATCGTTTGTTGCTTGTGGGCGAGCCCCCATAAGCAATTGGGTCTGTAACAGGTAATTGGGTTTAACTTAATGAAAACTTTCGTTGCCAAGCCAGAAACCGTAAAACGTGACTGGTACATTGTGGACGCAGAAGGTAAAACTCTGGGTCGTATCGCAACTGAGATTGCTTCTCGTCTGCGTGGTAAGCACAAAGCTGAGTATACTCCGCACGTTGACACCGGTGATTACATCATCGTTGTAAACGCTGAGAAGGTGCATGTTACCGGTAAGAAATTTACCGATAAAATCTACCATTCTCACTCCGGTTTCCCGGGTGGTATCAAGTCAATCAGCTTCGACAAGCTGATCAAGCGTAAACCGGAAATGGTAATCGAAGCTGCTATCAAAGGCATGCTGCCGAAAGGTCCTCTGGGCCGTGCCATGTTCCGTAAACTGAAAGTTTACGCAGGCGCCGAGCATGCTCATGCTGCTCAGCAACCTCAAGTACTGGATATCTAATCGGGAACTGGCAACATGGCAGAAAATCAATACTACGGTACCGGCCGTCGCAAAAGCTCCACTGCTCGCGTCTTTATCAAAGCGGGTAGCGGTAAAATCGTAATCAACCAGCGCTCCCTGGAGCAGTACTTCGGTCGTCCGACTGCCCGTATGGTAGTTCGTCAGCCGCTGGAACTGGTTGAAATGACCGAGAAACTGGATCTGTACATCACCGTTAACGGTGGTGGCATCTCCGGTCAAGCTGGTGCGATCCGTCACGGTATCACTCGTGCTCTGATGCAGTACGATGAGACCCTGCGCGGTGAACTGCGTAAAGCAGGCTTTGTTACTCGTGATGCCCGTAAGGTTGAGCGTAAGAAAGTCGGTCTGCACAAAGCTCGTAAGCGTCCGCAGTACTCCAAGCGTTAATTCGCTTTTGGTACTCACTCTTTCGAGTGTTAAAAAAGCCTGGCAGCCGCCAGGCTTTTTTTATTGGTAACGTTTCGATAGCCATTGCTAACCTCACGTCACAAAAGACAAAAAATTGTGTCTTTATTGTTTTTGCCCTTCGCTTCTCTTTCTTGTCAATTTGTTATCTTTTCTTTAAAATTTCCTCGATTTTTCTGTGACAATTGTAACTCCTGCTTCCGCCACTGTTGTCACAGGGGAACAGGGACATTATAAGAATGCGCCGAGTCCACATGGGAGAGTTTTTGGATGAGCAATGCGCCAGTTGATACCGGCCGCCGCAGATTTCTTACCTGGTCAACGATCGCCGTTGGTGGGGTAGGGGCTGCTTTTACCGCAGTGCCGTTTATAAAATCATGGAACCCGAGTGCCAAGGCCAAGGCTGCTGGCGCTCCGGTTGAAGTCGACATTAGCAAGTTGGAGCCGGGTCAACTCATTCGCGTTGAATGGCGCGGCAAACCGGTCTGGGTGGTCAATCGTTCCAAGCAGATCCTGGATGGCCTGCCGACGCACGATAACCTGTTGCGCGATCCAAAGTCAGATGAGCCTCAACAACCTGACTATGCCCATAATGGATACAGATCCATCAAGCCGGAAATCTTCGTGGCTGTTGGTATCTGTACTCATTTGGGTTGCTCCCCGTCTTATCTGCCGGACAGCTTCGGTGAACAGGTCGAAGGGGTCAGTTCTGGCTTTTTCTGCCCCTGTCATGGCTCCAAGTTTGACATGGCCGGTCGCGTGTTTCAGGGGGTTCCTGCCCCATTGAACCTGGTGATCCCGCCGTACCAGTATCTCAACGACACCACCATCCTGGTCGGTGCCGATGGCAAGGAGGCCTGACCATGTTTGCCAAATTGATGGGCTGGATCGATTATCGTTTTCCGCTCACAGCCATGTACAACGACCACATGGCCAAGTACCCGGCACCGAAGAACCTCAATTTTTGGTACTTTTTCGGGTCCCTTGCCATGCTGGTGCTGGTTAACCAGATAGTCACAGGCATCTGGCTGACCATGAACTACAACCCGTCGGCCGAGGGTGCTTTCGCCTCTGTCGAATACATCATGCGGGATGTGGATTACGGCTGGCTGCTGCGCTACATGCACAGTACCGGCGCCTCCGCCTTCTTCGTGGTGGTCTATCTGCACATGTTCCGTGGCCTCATCTATGGTTCCTACCAGAAACCCCGTGAGCTGCTGTGGATCTTCGGCATGCTGATCTTCCTGGTATTGATGGCGGAAGCCTTCATGGGGTACTTGTTGCCCTGGGGGCAGATGTCCTTCTGGGGCGCTCAGGTCATCATCTCGTTGTTTGGTGCCATCCCGGTGATCGGTGACGATCTGACCCTGTGGATCCGGGGTGACTACGTTATCTCGGGGGCAACACTCACCCGCTTCTTTGCACTGCATGTCATCGCATTGCCGTTAGTCATAGTGTTGCTGGTTGCCATGCATATTTTGGCACTGCATGAGGTGGGCTCCAACAACCCGGACGGGATCGAGATCAAGGCACACAAGGACGAGAATGGCTGGCCGCTGGATGCCGTTGCCTTCCATCCCTACTTCACCGTCAAGGACATGATAGGTGTGGCCGGGTTCCTGTTTTTCTTCTGCGCCATCATCTTCTTCAAGCCGGACATGTGGGGTTATTTCCTCGAGAAGCCGAACTTTGAAGTGGCGAATGGTCTGAAGACCCCGGAGCATATCGCCCCGGTCTGGTACTTCACTCCTTTCTACGCCATCTTGCGTGCGGTGCCGGACAAGTTGCTCGGTGTCATCATGATGGGCCTCTCCATCGTCGTGCTCTTCCTGTTGCCATGGCTGGATCGCTGCAAGGTGCGTTCGGTACGCTACCGCAGCATCCTGCATAAGCTGAACATCGCCCAGTTTGTGGTCTGCTTCGTCATTCTCGGTGTGCTTGGCGTATTGCCCTCCACCCCGACACTGACCCTGCTTGCCCAGATCTGTTCGCTTGGTTATTTCGGGTTCTTTGTCCTGCTCTATTTCTATAGCAAGAACGAAAATACCAAGCCGCTGCCGGAGAGGATCACATTCAAATGAAACGAATAATCTTTGCTGTGCTGGCTCTGCTCCCCGGACTGGCGATGGCGGCCACTCATGGTGTGGCCCTGGACAAGGCTGATTATGATCTGAGCGACAAGGCGTCTTTGCAGCGTGGCGCGACCACCTTCATGAACTACTGTGCAGGTTGCCATTCCACCCAGTATCAGCGTTACAACCGGGTGGCTGAGGATTTGGATATACCCGAGGATCTGATGCGGGACAATCTCATCTTCAACGGTGCCAAGGTGGGGGATCTGATGAAGAGCTCCATCGCCGAGAAGGATGCTGCCCGCTGGTTTGGTGCACCGCCACCGGACTTGACGCTGGTCGCCCGGGTGCGTGGTGCAGACTGGATCTACACCTACCTGCGCTCCTTCTACGTGGATCCGACGCGCCCATTCGGGGTGAATAACCTGGTGTTCCCCTCTGTGGGCATGCCCCATGTGCTGGAGCCGCTGCAGGGTACTCCACGTCTGGAACAGGAGACCCGCCTGGTCGATGGGCAAGAGGTGCAGGAGACCATTGGCATCAAATCCGACGGCAATGGTGAAATGACCAACGAAGAATATGATCAGACGGTACTGGATCTGGTAAACTTCTTGGTCTACTCGGCTGAGCCGGTCAAACTGGAGCGCGAACGCATGGGCTTCTGGGTGCTGGGCTTTATCGCGATCTTCTTCATCTTCACTGTGCTGTTGAAGAAGGAATTCTGGCGCGACGTTCACTAAGCGACCAGATCCGAGTAATATAATGCACGGCAATGAGGTCCAAGTTACTTCATTGCCGTTTCTGCTTTTTAATGACGGGAGGGTTCAATGGCTGTAGCTGCCAATAAGCGTTCGGTAATGACGCTGTTTTCCGGTGCCAACGATATGTTCAGCCATCAGGTGCGCATTGTCCTGGCGGAGAAGGGTGTTAGCGTAGATATCTGCCAGGTTGACCCGAGTAACCTGCCGGATGAACTGGCTGAGCTGAACCCGTACAACTCGGTGCCGACTCTGGTGGATCGTGAGCTTGCACTCTATACCTCACGCATCATCATGGAGTATCTGGACGAGCGCTTCCCCCATCCGCCACTGATGCCTGTCTACCCGGTTGCCCGTGGTAACAGCCGTCTGATGATGCATCGCATCGAGCTGGACTGGTACAGTCTGGCCGACAAGATCATGGCAGGCACCGATGTCGAGGCGGCACGCAACGAGCTGCGTGACAATCTGCTGGCCATCGCCCCCATCTTCGGTGAAATGCCCTATTTCATGAGCGAAGAGTTCGGTCTGGTTGACTGCTACATGGCTCCGTTGCTGTGGCGTCTGCCGAGCCTGGGGATCGATCTGGGTGGTCGTGGCGCGAAAGAGCTGAAGGCCTATATGGTTCGTCTGTTCGAGCGTGAGTCCTTCCAGGCATCGCTCACTGAAGCTGAGCGCGAGATCCGCTCCGGTATATGAGTATGGAACCGACAATGACCCCGAGCCGCCCGTACCTGTTGCGGGCGTTCTTTGACTGGCTGCTGGACAATGACTTGACGCCTCACCTGGTGGTGAACGTCAACATTCCCCATGTGCAGGTGCCGCTGCAATTTGCCCAAGATGGGCAGATAGTGCTGAACATAGCGCCGCGAGCGGTGATGCAGTTCCACATGGATAATGATGCTATCAGCTTCAGCGCCCGCTTTGGTGGCGTGTCCCAGCAGGTTTATATTCCCATGGCGGCCATAGTGGCCATCCATGCCAGAGAGAACGGTGTTGGTACTCTGTTCCCGCCCGAGCCAGCTTATGACCTCTGGCTGGAGCAGGCGGAAGATCAGGCGCAACCTGAGCCTGAACCGCCGCGCCCCACGGGCAGGCCGAGTCTCACTGTCATCAAGTAACCTTGTTGAATCAATAAAAACGCAGCCAATCGGCTGCGTTTTTTTATTTCGGATGCGGGGCCCGCATCAGTCCTGAGCGTATTCGAACGCCTTGATGACCCGGGTCACACCGCTGACGTGGCGGGCAATCTCGACCGACTGTTCCGCCTCTTTACGGGTTACCAGACCGATCAGGAAGACCTCGCCGTTCTCTGTCACCACCTTGACCTTGGCACTGTCGAAGTCCTTGGCGGCCAGCATGTCGGTGCGCACCTTGGAGGTGATCCAGGAGTCGTTGCTGCGGGTACCTATGCTCACCGGTTTGCCAAGGCGCAGTTCGTTGTAGACGTGACGAACGCCCTCAATGCGGCCAACCGACTGGCCTGCGGTCTGCTTGTAAGCATCGGTTGGTGTCTGACCGACCAGCAGCACGCGGCCATTATTGCTGTAGACACTGATCTTGCTGGCCGCAGAGAGCTGCTTGTTGTCTGCCAGCACGTTGGACGCTTTCAACTCGATGGCCTGATCGTCCCACTGGGTGCTCAGGGTGCGGCGATCGCCGGCGCTGGATGCGGTACCGGCGGCACCACCGACCAGCACGGCCGCACAGCCTTGCAGCAGGAGAGTTCCGGCCACCAGGGTCAGGGTCAGCGTGGTTTTTTTCAAGATGTCAGTCCTCTTGTTGCGGGAAAAGCGTCTGATCGATGAGATCACAGAGGCAATGCAGGGTCAACAGGTTGACTTCCAAAATGCGTGGTCGACGGGCAGAGGGAACCCGGATCTCGACATCGTTTGGACCGAGCAGACCGGCCATCTCGCCGCCGTCACCGCCGCTCAGCACCACTATGGTCATGTCACGGGAGAGGGCGGCTTCGGCCGCCTTGATCAGACTGCGGCTGTGGCCGGAGGTGGTAATGACCACCAGGATGTCACCGGGTTGACCCAGGGCGCGGATCTGCTTGGCATACACCTCTTCGAAGCCGTGATCGGTGGCGATGGCACTGATGGTCGCCATGTCCGCGGTCAGTGCCATGCCAGGCAGGGAGGGGCGCTGTGTCTCGTAGCAGTTGACCAGCTCGCTGATAAACAGCTGCGCCAGGGCGGCGGAGGGACCGTTACCGCAGGCGAGTACCTTGTGGCCATTGAGCAGGCAGATGGTGATCATCTGCGCCGCAGTATGGATGGCATCCGGTAGCGCCTCCGAGGCGGCGATCTTGGTTTGAATGCTTTCTGTGTAGTTTTCTTTGATGCGATCTGTCATGGGATCCTCTTAAAAAGCGTTCTGGATCCAGTCAGGCTGGTTGCCCTCGAACGCCAGCACATCGAATCGACAGGCCTGGCTGGCCTCGTTGATGCCATGGTGCGTCAAATAGTGGCGGGCGGCTAGCATGAGCTTGCGCTGTTTGGCCGGGGTGACCGAGGCGGCGGCACCGCCATGGTCGTTATTGGCCCGATATCGAACCTCGACAAACACCAGGGTATCACCCTGGCGCATGATGAGATCCAGCTCGCCACCGCGACAGTGATAGTTGCGTTCAATCAGTTGCAGGCCCTTGGCCTGCAACCAGTCGGCGGCGACTAACTCAAAGTGCTGCCCCGGGCGCTGTGGTGTCGCTGTCGTCTGAAACAGGTTCAGGCAGTGCTGTATCAGGGGCTTGAGCCGGCTCTTCATCGCTGGACTCCGGGGTGTCAGGGAGCGTGGCTTGCTCCATGCCGATGGGGTTACCCGTTGCATCGAGCAGCTTGCCATCCTGATAGGTGGCCCAGCTCTGCTCCCGCTGTACGACGCCATCCTGACTAATGCTGAGTTGACCGCTCAAACCCGGCTGTTTCATGGCGCCGACGGCGCGCATCTGCATCAGGTTAGGACTGAGGCTGACGGCGTCATAGCCCAGGGCAAACAGGCGCAGCAGGTCACCCTGAGTCTGTGGCCAGAGCAGCTGGGCCTTGCCGCGCAGCTCGTTGAACTCACCCAGCATCAACGGCATATCGCCTATGCGCAGACCATTGAGCTCCGAGGCTGCCTCGGTGGCCCCGCTGTCATAACCGCGGGGGCCGGTGAAGATCGGCAGGCTACCCATGGGATTGACCGAGATATCCACATAGGGTTTGACCATGCGGGTCTCGAGGTTGTTGGCGATCAGATAGACGACATCGATGCTGCGCGGCGTCTCATCGGAGAGCTGCATGACCTCGCCCGCCCGGGCGGTGGAGCGACCGCTCAAGGCATTTTTCACCATGCCCGGCACCTCTTTGCGGGAGGTAAAGGTCGCGACCACGGGCTTGTCCTGACTCAGACCGCTCCAGGTCTGCTCGAACGCCTTGATGCTGCCATAGCCAATGCGGCCCTGGGTGGCGATCAGCAGGGGCTTGCGATAGCCCTGGCCAAACAAGTAGTTGGCAGCCTGACTTGCATCGGCGGCGGCCGAGAGGGAGAAGTAGAAGGTGCTGTCATTGACGACCGGCTTGTCCAGCTCGTTCAGGGCGAGCACGGGCACGGTCGGGTTGAGCTTGAGCAGCTCCTCGACCCTGTCCTTGAGCAAGGGACCGATGATCATGTCGGCACCATCCTGGATGGCTTGCTGGTAAAGCTCGCCAACGGATTTGGTCTGGGTGTCGTAGAAGTTCAGGCTGTATTGGCCGTTATTCTCCTTGTAGGACATCAGCATACCGTTGCGGATTGCCGATCCCTGGGGCTCCAGATTGCCGGACAGTGGCAAGAACACGGCGATCTGCTGAGGAGCCAGGCCAGTGGTACTGGCCAAGTCGCCAAGACCGGCCGGCATGTCCTGTTGGGCAGGATGGTTTGGGAAGTCACGCTTCCAGCCATCTAACTGACGAGCCAGCTGGCTCGGCTGAGCACCAAACTCGTTGACCAGGGCAGCCAGTCGCAGCCAGCCGGTGGTCACATCGGGTGCCGGTGCTTCTTCCAGCGCTTGCAGGGTGGTGGGGGTCATGCTTTTCAGCAGGGACCAGATCTGCTTGTGATTGGTGGCAACCTCCTCTTTGGCCAGATAGGGCTCCAGCAAGATCAGGGATTTGGCGGCACCAAACTTGTTATTGATGTCGAGCTGCAACACGGTGCGCTGGCGATACCAGTCACGCTGGGTATCGGCATCGAGCTCCACCGCCGGCTTGCCTTCCAGCAAGATCAACGCCTGGTTGGCATTGCCCTGGGCCAGGAGCACATGGGCTTCAAGCAACTGGGCCTGGGCTTGCTGTTGTGGTGTCTTGGCCTGTTTTTGCAGCTGTTGCAGCAAGGCCTGCGCCGGGTTGAGCTGGCCTTGAGCCAGATAGCTGCGCGCAGCCAAGGTTTGCCAGATGAAGGCTTCATCCGGCTTGGCCGGATCCACCTTGGCCAGATAGGCCTCCGGATTCTGGGTCAGTGTGGCGAAGCCAGAGAGGCCTCCTGCCTGTCCAGAGGGTTGATTGGGTTCCGACGCGCAACCCGCAAGCAGGATAGCTGCGAGTAGGATGCCGAAGAGTCGTGATACACTTAGCTGCTTTGTAACCCGGTTCAAGTTCATTCCCCGACCAGTGTTGAAGTTACCCATAGTGTAAACGGGCCAATATGGCGACACAATTGTCGGGATGCTCGGAGATCCCATGAGTGACACCCCAACCCTCTATATAGTCCCCACTCCCATCGGTAATTTGGCCGATATCACCCAGCGTGCCCTCGATATTCTGCGCCGGGTCGATCTGGTGGCGGCCGAGGATACCCGCCACACCGGCATACTGCTCAAACACTACCAGATCTCGGTGAGCAGCTTCCCTTTGCACGATCACAACGAGCAGCAGAAGGCCGAGGTATTGATCGCGAAAATCAAGGAAGGCAAGAGTGTAGCCCTGGTATCGGATGCGGGCACGCCGCTGATTAGCGACCCCGGTTATCACCTGGTCACCCGCTGTCGCGAAGCCGGGGTCAAGGTGGTGCCGCTGCCGGGCCCGTGCGCGGCCATCACGGCGCTCAGTGCTGCTGGCCTGCCCACCGACCGTTTCGCCTTCGAGGGATTCTTGCCTGCGAAAGCCAAGGGACGTGACGACCGGCTGCAGGCCGTCATCGAAGATACCCGCTCTCTGGTGTTCTACGAGTCACCGCGCCGGGTGCAGGACACGGTAGAAGCGATTGCTCGCATCCTGGGGGAGCGCCAGGTGGTGGTGTGCCGCGAGTTGACCAAGACCTTTGAATCCATCCACGGTCTGCCCGCCTCCGAAATGCTGGTCTGGCTAGGGGAAGACGAAAACCGTTGCCGCGGTGAAATCGTGCTGGTGGTGGCCGGCGCCAGCAAGGTGGAAGAAGAGTTGCCCTTTGATGCGATCCGCACCCTGGGTCTGCTGGTGGCCGAACTGCCCCTCAAGAAGGCGGCCGCGCTGACCGCCGAGATCCATGGGGTGAAGAAGAACGCCCTCTACAAGTACGGACTGGATCACCACCAGAAAGAATAAGTAGCCTGGTCGGTTTGACGCAGCTGATCTTTCACGACCACGCCCGGGTGTGGCAACGGGAGCCTTTCAGCAAGGTTGAGGGTGGCTGACCAATGGTCATGTCACTCTGACAGGAGGCATCAAGCCGTGAATAAATGCCACTATCGACAATTGCCGGTTTACCCCGGCCAGTAGACAGGGCTATAATCCGCGCCCGGAGTCGGCTGGACAATCGCTGCTTCGTCGTTGTGCCTTTCGGGGCAGACGGGCGGAGGGGAGGAAAGTCCGGGCTTCATAGGGCAGGGTGCCAGGTAACGCCTGGGAGGCGTGAGCCTACGACCAGTGCAACAGAGAGCAAACCGCCGATGGCCCGCAAGGGATCAGGTAAGGGTGAAAGGGTGCGGTAAGAGCGCACCGCGCGTCTGGCAACAGTTCGTGGCACGGTAAACTCCACCCGAAGCAAGACCAAATAGGCCCCTATTGGCGCGGCCCGCGTTGGGGGCGGGTAGGTTGCTTGAGCCAGTGAGCGATTGCTGGCCTAGAGGAATGATTGTCACCGGGGCAACCCGGAACAGAACCCGGCTTACAGGCCGACTCCGACCTAATTTCAGGGTACTCTGTTACCCACAAGAATCCCGGTACCTTCTGGTCCGGGATTTTTCTTTATGGGCCTGCCTGGGTCGATAGCACCTTTTTTCATTTTGTAATACAGTTCCCGCCCATTTTGGTCGCTTCAAGTCGACTGGTCCCCTTTTCTCCACCTGCCCCGTCACCCTGATGTGGGTTAAGGGTGGCATGAACATGGTTAAGGTGAATTCGCAATGTCAGCTAGCAGCCTAACGCTAACACCATCCCGGCTGCTGCCGGCCGAACAGGGACGGGGGCTTCCTCGCTACGATCTGCTCGGTGTCGAGCGAGCCAAACAGGGTCATCTCAAGCAGATGAATGCCCACTTGGCCAGCTTCTCCTTGCAGGCTGCCGGGTGCATGGCCCAGCTGTTCAACAGCGCCGAGTGCGATCTCGTGTTTCAGGATTTCGTCAGTGCCGGCCATTTCCCTCCTGAAGATCAGCAGTTCTGGCTCGAAGCCAGGGCCCAGCGTGACGAGCGCTACCGAGTGTTTTTCTCCATCTCAGCGTCCGTCATCTATCGTCTCGCCGTGATCTTCTTCGGAGGACAGCTGCAAGCGGGTGAGGAGCCGAGTCAGGCCAAATCCCTCAGTGATACCGAGCAGCGCCTGTTGCACCGACTCTGCCAATACCAGGTCGATATTCTCTCCTCCTGCATGGGACTCGGCGATCTGGGCTGGCAGCTCACCCCCGTGCCTGCCGATGTGCTGCCAGTGGGGCCTGCGCTCTGGTCCAGCCAGGCGACTCTGAGTCTGGGAGAACATAACCATCAGTGGCGGTTGTGGTGGCTGCAGGCCGAAACCGAGGCGCAACTGACCGATCAACGCCCTGTTCGCGGTGAGCTGGAACAAGCGATGACTCACCTGCCGGTGCAATTGCGGGTGGTGATGGGACAGATGGCCATGACCCTGGCTGATCTGGAGACCTTGCAGGTTGGTGATGTGCTGGCTTTGGATATGCCTGACCTGGTGCCTGCCCTGATCGGCAGCCGCCCCTGTTTCAATGGACGCATTGCCGAGCAAAAAGGCAGCCTGGTGTATCAGGTAACGGCAGTGATAGAGGAGTAAGAACAAGATGAACGAACATAACATCAATGATCCCCTGGATCTGGACAGCCTGGATCAGTTGTTTGATGACGAACTCAGCATGCCGAGTGCGGCCGATTACCTGGCGCCGACCGGTAGCGGCAAGCCGAGGGATCTCTCCTTCTTCCGCCAGATCCCGGTCAAGGTGACCCTGGAAGTGGCCAGTGCAGAGGTGCCGCTTGGGGATCTGATGCAGCTCGAAGAGGGGGCTGTCATCGAGCTGGACAAGTTGGCGGGTGAGCCGCTGGATGTCCGGGTCAATGGCAAACTGTTGGCCCGTGGTGAGGTGGTGGTGGTCAATGGCAAGTATGGCCTGCGTCTGGTCGAGGTGGTTGACACCAAGCTGCTGGGTGGCATGGACGACTGATGCGCGTCCTGCTGCCGCTGCTCTTGCTCGTCGCCCTGCCCAGCTGGGGTGCGGACATGACCCTCTTCTCGGTCGCGCCTGGCGCCGAAGGGGGCGAGGACTACAACATCAAGTTGCAGATCCTCTTCTTCATGACCCTGCTGGGGTTGTTGCCGACCCTGTTACTGATGATGACCAGCTTTACCCGCATCATCATAGTGCTGGCCATATTGCGCCAGGCGCTGGGTCTGCAACAGAGCCCACCAAACCGAGTGCTGATCGGCATCAGTTTGATCCTGACGCTGGTCATCATGCGTCCGGTCTGGACCGAGATGTACGAAAACGCCTTCCTGCCCTATGACAACGACGAAATCACCCTGTCCGAGGGGATAAGCCGTGCCGAGCAACCCTTGCGGCGCTTCATGTTGGCGCAGACCCGGGAGCCGGATCTGGAGCAGATGCTGCGGATCTCGGGGGAGTCGACCAGCCTCACCAAGGCGGACATACCCTTCGGTGTCTTGTTGCCCGCTTTCGTGCTGAGCGAGCTCAATACCGCGTTTCAGATAGGCTTCATGCTGTTTATCCCCTTCCTGGTGATCGATCTGGTGGTCGCCAGCGTCTTGATGGCCATGGGGATGATGATGCTGTCGCCGCTCATCATCTCGTTGCCGTTCAAGTTGATGGTATTCGTACTGGTTGATGGGTGGTCAATGACGGTCGGCACCCTGGCCGCCAGCTTCGGAGGGGGCTGACCATGACCCCCGAGCAGAGCGTCAGTCTGGTGGGTGGCGCAGTGAATCTGGTGGTGATCATGGTCTCTGTGCTGGTGGTGCCCGGCTTGATCGTCGGACTCATCGTGAGTGTGTTTCAGGCGGCGACCCAGATCCAGGAACAGACCCTCAGCTTCCTGCCCCGTTTCATCGTGACGCTGTTGACGCTGATCTTCACTGGTCACTGGCTTTTGGCCCAGATCACCACCCTCTTCAATGAGCTGTTTGCCAAGATCCCCGGGCTTATCGGATGAACTCGCTGATCTCGGTCAGTGCGGCCGAGCTGACGGCCTGGCTGGGACAGTGGTGGTGGCCCTTCATTCGTATCGGCGCTGCCTTCTGGGTGATGCCCTTCTTCGGGGATGGCCGGGTGCCGCCCCAGATCCGGCTGTTGCTCGCCTTCCTGCTCAGCCTGCTGCTGGCCCCCATGCTCAAGGCCATGCCGCTGATAGACCCCTTCTCGGCACAGGCTATCCTGGTCACGCTGGAACAGTTGATGTTCGGCCTGTTATTCGGGCTCTGCGTCCAGATGCTGTTCATGGTGATGACCATGGCGGGCCAGATACTGTCGATGCAAATGGGTCTGGGTATGGCGGTCATGAATGACCCCAGCAATGGTGAATCGGCGCCTATCATCAGCCAGATCATGCTCATCTTTGCCACGCTGTTGTTTCTCGGCCTCAATGGTCATCTGGTGGTGCTGGAGGTGCTGGTGCAGAGTCTGCGCAGCTGGCCGCCGGGCTCTTCGCTCTACCTGCTCGATATCAAGGGGGTCATCGGCCTGTTTGGCTGGAGTATCGGGGCCGCCCTCATCCTGACCCTGCCTGCCGTGGTGGCGATGCTGATGGTGAATCTCACCTTCGGGGTCATGAACCGCACGGCCCCCTCCCTCAACATCTTCTCCCTGGGGTTCCCCATGACGCTGTTGCTGGGGTTGCTGACCATGGCGCTCTCCATCAGCGGGGTGCCTGCTCGTTATCTCGATCTGGTCAGCCATGTGCTGGAGCAGTTACAGGGATTGAGTGTGCAATGAGTCAGACCAGCGCCCAGGATAAAACCGAGCAGGCCTCCACCCAGAAACAGCGCAAGGCTCGGGATGAGGGGCAGATTGCCCGCTCCCGGGAGATGAGCTCGGCGGGTTTGCTGCTGCTCGGTGGACTCGCCATGCAGTGGATGGTGCCCGGCCTTGGCAGTTTCTTCGCCGAATTGATGAAACGTCCCATCCGTTTCGACTGGCAGGGGGCGCGGGATCCCCAGATGATGATGAGCTGGACCGGGGAGGCCCTGTTCAGCATGCTCATGGCCTTGCTGCCCCTGTTCGGTTTCCTGGCACTGATGCTGATCCTGGTCAGCATGGTGCCGGGGGGCATGGTGTTCACCTGGAAAAAGTTGATGCCCAGCGGTGAGAAGCTCAATCCGCTCAAGGGACTCAAGCGCATGTTTTCCACCCATAGCCTGATGGAGCTGCTCAAGTCCATTCTCAAGATAGTGCTGATTGGTTCAACCTTGGCCCTGTTATTGCAGCATCAGTGGCCGACCCTGTTGCAAATGAATCGAATGCCGCCCCAGATGGCGATGGAGCAGGCGCTGGGGATCCTCTCCCAGGCCTTTATCCTGCTTGGCGCCGTTCAGATGCTGATCGCCCTGCTCGATGTGCCTTACCAACGCTGGTCGATGCAGAAACAACTGCGCATGACCAAGCAGGAGGTCAAGGATGAGCACAAGAACAGCGAGGGTCGCCCGGAGATCAAGGCGAAGATCCGTCAAGTACAAGCCATGCTGGCCAGGGCCCGCATCGAGAAGCGGGTGCCCCAGGCCGATGTGATAGTGGTGAACCCGAGCCACTATGCGGTGGCCATCAAATACGATCCCGCCCGCGCCAATGCCCCTTATGTGATCGCCAAGGGGGTCGACAGCATGGCCGAGCGGATCAAGCAGGTGGGCAAGCAGCACGACAAGATGGTGTTGAGCCTGCCTGAGCTGACTCGAGCCATCTACTACTCGACCCGAATCGATCAGGAGGTCCCGGCCGGTCTCTATACCGCGGTGGCTTATGTCCTGAACCATGTATTGCAGTTGCAGGCCTATCAGGCTGGGCGGGGCAAGCAGCCCGGCCCGCTAGCCCCCCTGCATGTGCCCCCTGAATTGCGTCAACCCGAGAGGTAAGTTGTGAACTGGCGTACCCTGACCAAGTCCTATACGGCCATCCCCCTGATGCTGCTGGCCATACTGGCCATGATGATACTGCCGCTGCCGGGTTGGCTGCTCGATGGCCTGTTCACCTTCAACATAGTGTTGGCGATCATGGTGTTGCTGGTCTCGGTCTCGGCCCGCCGTCCCCTCGACTTCTCCGTGTTCCCGACCGTGCTGCTGGTGGCGACCCTGATGAGGCTCTCCCTCAACGTCGCCTCGACCCGGGTGGTGCTGCTCAATGGCCATGAGGGCAATGATGCGGCGGGCAAGGTCATCCAGGCGTTCGGCGAGGTGGTCATCGGCGGCAACTATGTGGTTGGCCTGGTGGTGTTCATCATCTTGATGATCATCAACTTCGTGGTCATCACCAAGGGTGGCGAACGGATATCAGAGGTGTCGGCCCGCTTCACCCTGGACGCCATGCCGGGCAAACAGATGGCCATAGATGCCGACTTGAATGCCGGCATCATGGATCAACACCAGGCCCGGGCCCGCCGGGAAGAGATCTCCCGCGAGGCCGACTTCTACGGGGCCATGGATGGTGCCTCCAAGTTCGTGCGTGGGGATGCCATCGCCGGGCTGCTGGTGCTCATCATCAACCTGGTTGGCGGTCTCGCCATCGGTATCTTTCAGCATGCCCTGCCGGTGGCTGAGGCCTTCCAGCGCTATGCCCTGCTCACCATAGGGGACGGTCTGGTTGCCCAGATCCCCTCCCTGCTGATGTCTACCGCAGCCGCCATCATAGTGACCCGGGTCAGTGATGAGGGGGAGATGTCCGATCAGGTGGGCCAGCAGCTATTGGCGTCGCCCAGGGTCATCTACACGGCTGCCGCCATCATGCTGATCCTGGGTCTTGTGCCCGGCATGCCCATGCTGGCCTTCGTCAGTTTTGCCGCCGTCCTGGCCTGGACCGGCTGGCGGGTGAGCCTGCGACAGCAGCAGGATCCGGCGCTCGATGCCGCCGAGCAACTGAGTCAGCAGTTGGTGTTGCCTGAACATCAGGGGTTGGAGTGGCAGGATCTGCCCTATGTCGATCCCATCGCCATCGAGCTTGGTTACAAGCTGGTTCCCCTGGCCGAGGCGGACAAGGGCGCCGAGCTGCTGGTGCGGGTGCGGGGCATCAGAAAGACCCTCTCCGAGCAGTATGGTTTCTTGCTGCCCGAGATCAGGGTGCGCGACAACCTGCAGCTGCAACCCGATCAATACCGAGTCCGGCTCTCCTCCGTGCCCATGGCGAGCGGGCAGGTGGATTGCCAGCGGCTGATGGCCATCAGCAGTGGCGAGACCTACGGTGCCCTGGACGGCGAGCTGACCCAGGATCCCGCCTACGGCATGAACGCGGTCTGGATAGCTCCGGACCACAAGGCCAAGGCACTCAATCTGGGTTACTCGGTGGTGGACTCGGCGACCGTGATAGCGACCCATGCCAGCAAGCTGCTGCGTGAACAGCTCGACACCCTGTTCGGCCACGATGAAGTCGGCAAGCTGGGTCAGTACTTGGCGACCCTGTCTCCTCGTCTGGCGGAGGAGCTCAACCTCGCCTTGACCCAGATGCAGCAGCTTCGGGTGTTCCGGCAACTGCTCAAGGAGCAGGTGAGCCTGACCGACATCCGTACCATAGCGACCACCTTGCTCGACGCGAGCGAGCTGACCAAGGATCCCGTGCTGCTGGCGGCGGACGTGCGCTGCGCCCTCAAGCGCCAGATAGTGCGTCAGGTGATAGGACAGCGTGAGCTGCTGGCCACCTTTACGCTGGATGAGCGGCTGGAGCAGACACTGCTGGCGGCCATGAATCAGGCTCAGCAACAGGGCAAGGTGGCGCTGGACAGTTTCCCGGTTGACCCCCAATTGCTGGCTCAGCTGCAACAAAACATGCCCCTTGTCAAGGAGCAGCTCCAGCAGCAGGGCCATGCCCCAGTATTGGTGGTGATGCCCCAACTGAGACCTTTGCTATCCCGTTATGCCACCTCCTTCGCCAAGGGGCTCAAGGTACTCTCTTACAACGAGATCCCGGAGGAGCTGAGGGTGGAAGTGGTCGGTACCCTGGGGTGAAGAGAATTGCCCTTGATCTCAGTCAGATAGGAAAATCTTATTCCGCATCTGTGCTTGAACTGTCTTCTCAACTTGTTATGATGCGCCGTGTTTTGACGCTTGCCGCCAAAACATACTGATAAATATAATAATTTGATACGTGCTGCCAGGCTGCGACAACCGCTGTCTGGCTGTCCTTTTGCATAAGGGCATATCGCATGAAAAAGGCAAACTGAACTGAAAAGTCAGGACGCAAAGCCTCCGGTCTAATGGCGGGAATGCCAATGATAGCGGGGTTACCAGGGATAGGTACCGTCACGAATGACGCCTATAGCAAACCGACATGCACGCAGATGCATGGCGGCGGCCACCTCTTTCCTCGGTTTTGACATTTCAGTTCTGTTGATTGACGACAATACAATCACAGGTTCAGGTTCATATGCTTTCGGATGTTTCTCTGAAATGTACCCCGACGCCGCCAGGCCTTGGGGGGCTCCCTCATCTGTTATTGCTGCAGCCAGACTCTTCTGCCGGGGAAGAGATACTGATCATGCTGGAGAGTTCGGGATATCGGGTATCTATCGTCGACTCGGCAAGGCAGGCATGCGCCAGCCTTGCCAATGACAGGGTCGATCTGCTGTTGCTGGACGTGAGCACGCCCATCGACAACCTCAAGGGCTTTCTGGGCAAATTGACCGACACCGACAGTGTCATCCTGGTCAATGAGCATCAGGGGCATCTGGCGGCCGAGGCCATGGGGGCCGGCGCCATCGATTACATCATCAAACCCTTCGGGCGACAGCAGATGCTGGATGCGATCCGGGGAGCCTTGCGCCTGCGCCAGCCGATCCCGGATCTGATTGCTGAGTCGAGTGCCAGTCGTCAGGTATTGCAGCTGGCCCGCCGGGCCGCCAAGACCTCGGCCACTATTCTCATCGGTGGTGAATCCGGGACCGGCAAGGAGCGTCTGGCACGGTACATCCATGAGATGTCCAACCGCTGTGATGGCCCCTTTGTCGCCATCAACTGCGCCGCCATCCCCGAGTCGATGATCGAGTCCATCCTGTTTGGCCATGCCAAGGGGGCCTTCACCGGGGCGGTGTCGGCCCAGCCTGGCAAGTTCGAGCAGGCGCAGGGGGGGACCCTGTTGCTGGACGAAATCTCCGAACTGCCCCTGGCACTGCAAGCCAAGCTGCTGCGGGTGTTGCAGGAGCGCCAGGTCGAGCGACTGGGGAGCCATCAACTGATCAACCTGGATGTACGCATCATCGCGGCCAGCAACAAGGATCTGCGGACCCTGGTGGCCGCAGGGCTGTTTCGCGAGGATCTCTTCTACCGCCTCGATGTGCTGCCCATGAGCTGGCCTGCGTTGCGTGAACGGCCGGGAGATATTCTGCCGCTGGCTGAATATTTCATCGCCCGCTATGCACCCAGACAGGGTCATTGGTTGAGCGAGCTGGCACGCAAGCAGATGCTTGCTTATCCCTGGCCTGGCAATGTGCGCGAGCTCGACAATGTCATTCAGCGTTCGCTCATCATGGCGCGAGGATTGCATATTCAAGCGATCGATTTGATGCTGCCCCGTGAGCCGGGGGCCGCAGAACCCGGTTTGGTCGAGCCTTTATTGGCCCCTGAAGGGCTGATGGAGACCCGCCGCCATGCCGAGTTTCAGTTCGTATTAGAGACCCTGCGCCGCTGTAGCGGCCATCGAACCCGCACGGCCGAGGCCCTGGGCATGACGACCCGGGCATTGCGCTACAAGCTGGCGGCGATGCGTGAGCAGGGCATAGACATTGAACTCCAGATTCAAAATTGAGGGATAACCCAGTGAAGATTGAAATGATGTCGTCACAGACCACTCTGTTGCAGCAGATGCAGGAGCTGAAGCGGGTGGCGAGCCAGGAGCCTCACATCGAGCTCCAGGGCGGTCAGGAAGTCTCCTTCGGCAATGCCATGCGAGACGTGGTCAATCGGGTCAACGAACAACAAAACATCTCTTCCCGTCTGATGACGGCGGTCGATGCGGGCCAGAGCGATGATCTGGTCGGGGCCATGGTGGCCAGTCAGAAAGCCGGTCTTAGCTTTTCCGCCCTGATGCAGGTGCGCAACAAGCTGATGACGGGTTTCGATGACATCATGCGCATGCCGCTCTGAGGTTACTGATGACTGAATTGGTAAGCGGCTCGCCACGGGAGGCCGTCAGCATGCAGCAGCGCATACAGGCGTGGCTGAAGAACTGGCGCAGCCTCTCTCGCGACAATAAATCCATCCTGACCATAGCCCTGTTGGCCGCCACCGTGGCGGGGACCATAGTGGTCATCCTCTGGACCTCCAGCAAGAACTACGTGCCCCTGTACGGCAAGCAGGAGTTGTACGACACCGCCAATATCATGGAGATGCTGGAGAAAGAGCAGATCCCCTTCCAGCTTGAGAAAAGCTCCGGGCAGGTACTGGTGCCAGAGGGTCAACTGGCTCACATTCGTATGGCGCTAGCTGCGCGTGGGGTCCGTGCCGCCATGCCCTCTGGCCTGGAAGGGCTGGATGCGGTCACGGGTCTTGGCACCAGCGAATTCATGGAAGGGGCGCGTTATCGTCACGCCCTGGAAGGGGAGCTGGCGCGTACCATTATCTCCCTCAACGCGGTGCGCAGTGCCCGTGTCCATCTGGCTATTCCCAAGCGCACCCTGTTTGTCGGTCGTGATGAAGAGAAGCCCAGTGCCTCTGTCATGGTGGATCTGCAACCGGGTCAATCGATGGAAGCGGGTCAGGTTGAGGCCATCGCCAATCTGGTGGCCGGTAGCATCTCCGGCATGAAACCGGGCGCCGTGACCATCATCGATCAGGCTGGCCAGCTGCTGAGCAGCGAGCTGGGAGACAAGATGGGCTTTGGCAAACAGAGCGTGCAGCAGATGGAATACGTGCGCAAGCTGGAGCAATACATACGCCAGCGTGCCACTGACATGCTCTACCCCATGCTGGGCACGGGCAACTTCCGGGTGCAGATAGCCGCAGACGTCAATTTCAATGCGGTCGAAGAGACTCAGCAGCAGTTCGATCCGCAAGGTGTGATCACCCAGGAGACCAACAAGTCCGACAAGACGGTCGATGCCCTGGCCATGGGGATCCCGGGAGCCCTGTCCAATCGGCCACCCGAGACGGCACCCCAGGCCGAACCGGCCGATGGTGCCGCCGCGGCACCCGCGGAACCGACCCCCAAGAACGACAGCCGGACCGAGCGCCAGGAGAGCAGTCGCCAATACGAAAATAGCCGCACCGTGGTGCATACCCGCTATCAGCAGGGGCGACTCGAGCGGATGAACGTCTCGGTGCTGCTCAACGAGCAGACTGCGCCGAAAGAGGGCTGGAATGAGGCTCAGCTTGGCCAGATCCGCCAGATGGTGGAGCGGGCCGTCGGCTTTGATACCGGTCGGGGCGATCAGATCAGCCTGCAGGTATTCAATTTCACCGACGAGGTGCAGGTCGCCCCTCCCGAATCCAGCTGGTGGGAGACCCCGTACTGGCAGGACTCCCTGCGTTACCTGGTCGGCGGCCTGCTGGGTCTGACTCTGGTGTTCTTCGGGATACGTCCCCTGGTCAAGCATCTGGTGCGTACCCAGCAGCCAGTGGTCGTGCCGGACGAAGAAGAGCAGGAGGAGCGGGAACCCGAACTCGGCCTGCCGCTACAGCGCCGGACCGATGAGACGCTGGCGGCGCCTCACAGTAAAGGTCTCATCCGTACCGATGATGAGCAGGGGCCTCACTTCAGCGCCCTGGACCTCGATGCGCTGCCCGAGCCGGGCTCTGAACTCGAGGTGCAGTTGAAACACCTGCAACTGCTGGTGGACAAAGACACGGCCCGGGTGGCCGAAGTGGTCAAGGCATGGGTGAGCAGTAATGAGCAACGCTAACATGAACCAGAGTGCAGTGGACATCGACATAGACAACCTGGAGAAGGCGGCCATCTTGTTGCTCAGCATGGGCACAGAGGCGGCCGCCAAGGTGATGCAGAAGCTGTCGCGCGACGAGGTGCAACGGCTCATCTCCAAGATGGCGGGCCTGTCCGGGGTCAGCTCCATCGAGGCGAAGTGGACCCTGCAGCAGTTCTTCATCCAGTACCGGGAGCAGAGCGGCATCGCCAGCGCCTCCCGGGATTATCTGGAGCAGACCCTGGATCTTGCCCTGGGCCAACGGCTCTCCCGCAGCCTGCTCGATAGCCTGTATGGCGACGCCATGAGCCAGGATATCCAGCGTCTGCAGTGGGTGCCTGCCGAGGTGCTTGCCCGCTTCTTTCGCAACGAACACCCGCAGATGCAGGCCGTCTTGCTGGCCTTCCTGCCGCCCCAGACCGCCTCGGCAGTGCTCGATGCCTTGCCAGGTTCGCTCCACGATGACCTGCTGGTTCGGGTCGCCGGACTCAGCTCGGTGAGCGAGCATGTGCTCGATGAGCTGCGACTCACCCTGGATCGCTGTCTGGCCTATGTGGCGGATCAGTCCGGCGCCAAGGTCAACGGGGTGCGCCAGGTTGCCGATATCCTCAATCGTTATCAGGGCAACAAGGAGCAGATGCTCTCCCTGCTGCGTGAGCGCGATGGCGACATGGCCCTCGAAATAGAGAAGAACATGTTCGACTTCATGGCCCTGCGCCGTCAGAGCGACGACACCTTGCAGCGCCTGGTGCAGGAGTTGCCCGCCGATCTGCTGGCCCTGGCTCTGAAGAACACCGAGACCAGCTTTCGCAAGGTGGTGCTCGGTGCCATGCCCAAGCGGATGGCCCAGTCCCTCGAGGCCCAGATCCAGGATCAGGGCAGCGTCTCTTTGCGCAAGGTGGAACAGGCACGGGACGACATCATGCAACTGGTGCGCGAACTGGTCGAGCAGGGCGAGGTCGAGTTCCAGCTGTTCGAAGAGCCCACGGTCAACTGATGAGAGACGAGCATGCCTAACAAGATGCGCAAGTTGGCCCCGGGGGCGACCCGTCGCTACCGTTTCCCGCAACTCGGCCAGGTCGGAGAGGGGGAGCCGAGCGAGCAGGAGCAGTTCGAGTTCGGTTACCAGCAGGGGCTGGAGCAGGGCCAGGATCTGGGTTATCAGGAAGGTTACCAGCAGGGACTCACCAGCGGCCTGATTGAGGGTGAGAGTCGGGGGGTGGCGCAGGGCCAAGCCCGGGGCCTTGCCCAGGGATTGGCCGAAGGACGCGGCTCCTTCGACCAGGCCATGGTGCCTTTTGAGAAATTGCAGCAACAGTGGGATAGCCTCTGCCAGGCCCGCATGTTGCAGCAAAAGCAGGTGTTGGCTCAGTTGGTTGAGCAGGTGGCGCGGCGGGTCATCCAGGCCGAGTTCACCCTCAACCCCCAGCAAGTGCTGACGCAAGTCGAGCAGGCGCTGGCCAGCCTGCCGAGCCAGCCTGAAGAGTTGGTCATCTACCTCAATGAGGGAGACAGGCGCCGTCTGGCCGAACTCGGCGTGACCCGCTGCGCTGGCTGGCCGTTGCAGCAGGATGCGGCCCTGGCCATGGGGGATGCCAGGCTCGAGACTCAGGCGGCTGTGATTGAGGTCAATACCGCGGAGCGGCTCGACGCCTGCCTTGACAAGATCAACAGCGCCCTGGATGCCAGCCTGAATGGATAAGCGTTTGCAGCAGGCGCTCAGTTCGGCACTGGATGACTTTGAGCCCGCCCCCGGTTTTCGCCGTTATGGCCGGCTGGTGCGGGTCACGGGGCTCACCCTGGAAGTGGTTGGCTGCCAGCTGGTCATGGGCCAGCGCTGCCGGGTGGATACCGCAGGCGAGGGCTATCTGCTGGCGGAGGTGGTCGGCTTCAATCGCGACGTCTCTTACCTGATGCCGTTGCAGGCCATGAGTGGCCTCTACTCGGGGGCGAGGGTGTTGCCCATCTCGGGTGAGGAGACGATCCGGGTCGGCGATCACCTGCTTGGCCGCGTGCTCGATGGTTTGTTGCAGCCTCTGGATGGCCTCCCGCTGCCAGACGCCGGGGAGCGTGTCAGCTTGTTCAGTTCCCCCCCCAATCCCCTGCAGCGTACCCCGGTGCGCGAGCCCCTCGACGTCGGGGTGCGTGCCATCAATGGCTTGCTCACGGTCGGCAAGGGTCAGCGGCTCGGGTTATTCGCAGGCTCCGGGGTCGGCAAGAGCATGCTGCTTGGCATGATGACCCGCAACACCACGGCCCAGATCGTCATCGTCGGTCTGATCGGCGAGCGAGGGCGCGAGGTGCGCGAGTTTATCGAACACAGCCTGGGCCGCGAGGGGCTGGCGCGGGCCGTGGTCATTGCAGCACCGGCCGATCAATCCCCGCTGATGCGGCTGCGCGCGGCTCAGCTTTGTCATCGCCTCGCCGAATACTTTCGCGAGCAGGGCCAGGACGTGTTGCTGCTGATGGACTCCCTGACCCGTTATGCCCAGGCCCAGCGCGAGATAGCCCTGGCCATCGGTGAGCCACCCGCCACCCGGGGTTATCCGCCTTCGGTGTTCAGCATGTTGACCCAGCTGGTGGAGCGGGCCGGTAACGGTGTCGATCCCAATGGCAGCCTGAGCGCCTTCTATACGGTGCTGGCGGAAGGGGACGATCAGCAAGATCCTGTGGTGGATGCGGCCCGCGCCATTCTGGATGGCCACATAGTGCTGACCCGGCGCCTGGCCGAAGAGGGCCACTATCCGGCCATCGACATCGGTGCCTCGGTCAGCCGGGTCATGCCTCAGGTGGTACCGGCCGAGTGGCAATCCCTGGCGGTCACCCTGCGCCAGCTGTGGGGGCGTTATCAGCAGGTGCGCGAATTGCTGCCTCTTGGCGGTTATCAGGCGGGGGCGGATGCCCAGATGGATGAGGCCGTGCAGCGTTACCCCGCCATCGCGGCGCTGCTGCAGCAAGGGATCCATGAGGTGACCCCCCTGGCCGAGGCCCCTGCCGGGTTGCGCCAGGCGCTTGGCCGCCCGGCCTAAGGAGAGACAGTGCTCAATGCATATCTGGGTTTACAACAGCAGGCGCTGGACGAGATGGGCAAGGAGCGTCAGCGGCTGCGTGAGCTGGCTCAGCGTGAGGAGTTGCGGGCATTCAGATTGCAGGAGGTGATCGCCAGCCTGGGTCAGGGGCAGGGTTTCCACCCTCTGTTGCTGCAAAATCGTCAGCAGATGGATGCCCAGCTGCGCCGCTTGCACGCCCATCAGGTTCAGCAATCGGCGATGGCGCGCCTCGATCTGGATCGCCATGAGTTGCAATTGCGCCAGCAGTTCGGGCGCGTGAAGGGGTTGGAAGGGGTGCTGGATCGGCGGGCACTGGCGGACAGGAGACTCAGGGAGTCACAGGAGCAGCGTCTGCTCGATGAGATAAGCGGCCTGCGCCATCGTACCCGGGGTAGTTGACGCAGGGGGGGAAGAGCCTGAGGTTCAGGCTTCCTGGCCATACTCCTGGCGCTGACCGAGCAGGGTATGCAGGGTTTCAATCTGTCCCGCCAGCAGGCGACCGTTGCGATCGTTCTGCTGTTGGCACTGGCGCAGGCTGGACTCGAGTTGTTGCCACTGGCCCGTCATGGTGTGTTGCAACTGAGCGGGCAGGCGAGCGATCAGCTTGGCCATGCCCTGCTCATTGGGCGCCATGCCCAGGGCGAGCAGATGCTGGCAGCGTTGCTGAGCCTGTTGCTCTATCTGCTTCATCAGTTCAGTTTGCTGCAGATTATGCTGGGTCAAGGCATCCACTTCGTGGGTCGCCAGCAGCAGATGCTGGCGCTGCAGCATCTGCTGCAACTCGCCATAGCGGCCGAGATCCCGCTGGATGCCGAGCAGCAGTTGCTTGACTCTCTGTTTGGCATCCAGCGGGCTGACGGATTGGCTCATCGACGGTGCAGTTCCAATATGGCCTGGCTCAAGGCATCCATGTCGAGGCTCAGACGCCCTTCCCCTATAGCCTGACGGATCTGCTCGACCTTGGCCATGTCGACATCGGGGGTGTCGGCCAGGGCGATACTGGCTTGTGCCATGGTCTGGGCAGTGGCACTGATCTGGCTCTCACCGCTCTGGCGAGGTGGGTTTGGCGTTGGGGCCGCATCCTGCCTGCGTTGAGTCAGGGGTTGAGTCGGGATGAGGTCGGCACGGGTGATCTTCATATGTTCACTTCCTGATGGTCTACTGGAGTAAAGCGACCGGGGTTCAGCATAACTTGAATGGACTGTTCGCTCAAAACACTCAAAATCGTGTCTCCACCTCGCCCTTGCCCAGCACCCAGGTCTGGATCTCTCTGCCCGAGCTGTTGTTGCGTACCCTGATACCCTCGCCAATGGCGCCATTTTCCAGCGCCTCCCCCCGTGTCGTGGCGGCAAAACTGCCCTGACCCGCCCGGATCAGTACCCCTTCCCCCTGGCGCACCGCCCACTGTTTCTGCAGGTCGAGTTCACCGATCAGCTGGCCCGTGCGCAGCCTGCGACCGCTTTTTTGCTCGAGCAAGGAGAGGCTCGCCGGGGTGAAACCGCGCTGAATGCGGCTGACTTCCAGCTCCTTGGCAACCAGATCGGCGACCTGGATGGGGTGCCCCTTGGCTATCTCCTGGGCCGTGGCCCAGACCGACATGAAGACGCTGACATCGACCCTGCCCCTGAGTTGCCATTGGGGATCGCCGCAGCTGATGAGGTAGGGGCGCCGACCCCAGGGCTGGCGATAGAGACCGCCAGCCTGCAACCCGAGGGCTTGTCGACAAGGGGGCAGGTGCGCCGCCGCTGGCGCGAGCCAGACTTGATAATCGACGCGGTTGGCCTGCCAGCGTTGCAGGGTCAGATAATCGTCGAGCTGACGTTGCGCCTGTTGGCGCAGGGTCTGCTCCAGGGCGGTGATATCCAGTGTCTCCGTCTGGGCTTGCACCCCGGGAGACAGGGCGAGCAGCAGCATCAACAAGAGGCCGCTCCACTTCCTGCCGGGAAAGCCAGCTTCCCCCTGATGCGTGCCAGGCAGGGTATGAGGCCACGCCATAGGGCGAACGGGGTGATTTTTCATGGTTGGCATGAGTCTTGATATGGCCTGCACGGGTCTGACTATTTCGCTGACGAGAGGATGAAGCATGAGTATCTCATTTGACAGTGCGCTGGGGGTACATCCCTATGCCCTGAATGTGCGAACGGATAGGGCGCGTATCCTCGCAGGTAATCTGGCAAATGTGGATACCCCGGGCTATCTGGCCAGGGACGTGGATTATAAGAGCATTCTGGGTCGGGTCGCACAGCAAGTGGCGGCCAAGGAAGAGAGCGGTGCCATTGCGGGGGGGCGTCTGCAGGATGATATGCAGCATCCCCTCTACCGCATGCCTTACCAGGTCTCCATGGATGGCAACACCGCCGAGCTCAGTGTGGAGCAGAGCAAGTTTGCCAACAATGCCACCGATTTTCAGACCAGCCTGACCTTCCTCAATATGAAACTCAGCGGGATCGCCAAGGCGATCGAGGGCCGTTAATCATGTCGTTCAATCGAATCTATGAGATCGCCGGCAGTGCCATGCGGGCACAGACGGTCCGTCTCGATACCGTCGCCTCCAACCTTGCCAACGTCGATAGCGTGGCGGGACGGGAAGAGGAGGCTTTTCGTGCCATCAAGCCGGTGTTCTCCACCCTGTATCAGCGGGTTCAGGATGCCGATGGCATGGGGGCCGCCCAGGTACAGATTGCCGGCATAGTGCAATCCGATCGCCAGATTGAGCGGCGGCTGGAGCCGACCAATCCCCTGGCCGATGAGGATGGCTTCGTGTACCACTCCAACGTCAATGCGGTGGAGGAGATGGCCGACATGATGAGTGCCTCGCGCGGCTTTGAGACCTCGGTGGAGGTCATCAATCGTATCTCCAGCATGCAGCAGGGTCTCCTGCGCCTCGGGCAGGTCTGATCATGAGCCTTCCTCAGGTCAGTAGCCTGGACACGGCCCGCAGCACCAGTCAGAGCCTGGATGACAACATCGCTGGCAACGGCACGGCGAGCGGTGGCATGCAGCTGCGCAACGAGTTTTTGCAGATGATGGTGGCCCAGCTCCAGAATCAGGATCCCACCAATCCCCTCGACGGCTCCCAATACGTTACCCAGCTGGCCCAGTTCAGCATGGTGGAGGGGGTCGAGCAGTTGAAGGTATTGCAGCAAAAGTCCATCGCCATGATGGATACCCAGCAGGTGCTGCAGAGCACGGATCTGATCGGTCGGGATGTCATGGTGCCGACTGCTTCCCTCAAGCAGGGGGCAGAGAAGGCGATACGGGGCCAGATTGAGCTGGGTGGCGCGGCCGACCAGGTCGAGCTCAAGGTATTTGATCAACATGGCACCCTGGTTGCGACCCGCAACTGGGGGGAGAGCAAGGCTGGTGGCATCGATTACGACCTGCCGGTATTACCCGCCGGCGAGTACAGCTTTGAGGTGAAAGCCTCCCTGGCCGGGAGCAAGGTGCAGAGCAAGCACTATGTCTCCAGTACGGTGGACAGGGTCACCCTGCCCGGCACCGGCGACATCATGTTAGAGGTGGCGGGCGTTGGGGAAGTCCCCCTGTTCAGCGCCATCCAGTTTGGCAAATCGGCATAAGCCCATAGGAGCGACACAGTGTCTTTTAGTATCGGACTGAGCGGCCTGCGCGCCGTTAACCAGGAATTGAGCGTCATCAGCAACAACGTGGCCAACGTCAGCACCGCCGGTTTCAAATCGAGCCGTGCCGAGTTTGCAGCCATCTATGGTGGCGGCCAGGCGGGTGGGGTCGAGATGAACAACGTCTCCCAGAACTTCGATCGCAACGGCGATCTGATGCGCACCGGCCGTGGTCTGGATCTGGCGATCTCCGGCAATGGTTTCTTCCAGCTCAAGGATGGCAACGGCCAGACCTCCTACACCCGTGCCGGCATGTTCCAGCGCGATGCCAACAACTACCTCACCACCTCGACCGGGGATCGCCTGCAAGGCTATACCGTCAACGGCGCCGGTCAGTTGCAGACGGGGGTTGTGGGCGATCTGCAGGTGGGTACCGGCAGTCTGCCCGCCAAGGCCTCCGACTCCCTGGAGTTTGTGGGCAATCTGAAGGCGGATGCCAGCAACATAGACACCACGCTCAATCCGTTCGATGCCAGCAAGGCGGAGAGCTACAACTTCTCCCAGTCCAGCAAGGTGTTTGACTCCCTGGGCAGCGAACACAATGTCACCCAGTATTTCGTCAAGGTTGGCAGCAACGACTGGCAGGTGCACTACACGGTCGATGGCGTCGCCAACGGGACCACCACCAACCTCAAGTTCAATACGGATGGTTCTTTTGATGCGGTGGGCAGCGGTGCCGACAAGGCGACCCTGGCCCTGACACCGCAGGGTGCGGAGCCCATGACCCTGGACATCGGTCTGAGCAAGTTCAGCCAGTATGCCTCCGACTTCAACGTCAGCCGCAACCAGTCCAACGGTTACACCTCCGGCGATCTGACCGGGGTCCGCATCGATGGGGATGGCGGCGTCTACGCCACCTTCACCAATGGTCAGAGCCTGTTGCAGGGGCAGGTGGTCATGGCCAATTTCGCCAACCCCAATGGTCTGCTGCAGAGCAACAACACCACCTGGCAGCAATCCTTCTCCTCCGGTCAGCCAGTGGTCGGTGCCCCGGGCAGCGGCACCCTGGGTTCGCTGACCTCGGGCGCCTACGAGGGCTCCAACGTGGACTTGACCGGTGAGCTGGTGAACCTGATGACCTCTCAGCGCAACTACCAGGCGAACGCCAAGAGCATCAGCTCGGCGGACAAGATGACCCAGGTGCTCTTCAACTCCTTCTGAGGCTGATCCGTGGAAAAGCTAATCTACACCGCCATGTCCGGCGCCCAGCACTCCCTGGTCGCCCAGCAGATCCGGGCCAACAACCTGGCGAACCTCAACACGGCGGGTTTTCGAGCCGATTTCGAGCGGGTCTCCGCTTACGCCCTGAGCGGGGATGGTTACCAGAGCCGCGTCATGGCGCGGGAAGAGGTAGCCGGCACCGACTTTCGAGCCGGTGCCCTGATGCAGACGGATCGCAAGCTGGACGTGGCGGTGCGTGGTGAGGGTTTTCTGACGGTGCAAACGGCAGATGGTGCAGAGGCCTATACCCGGGCCGGCAATCTGGAAGTCGATGCCGATGGCCTGCTCAGCCTCAATGGCCGCCCCGTGCTGGGGGATGGCGGTGAACTGGTGGTGCCGGCCTATCGGGATCTCAGTTTCGGCAATGATGGCTCCCTGAGCATCACGCCTCCCGGTGGGGGCGCCCGCCTCGATGTGGGACGGCTCAAGCTGGTCAATCCGGCGGCCAGCGAGCTGGTCAAGGGACTGGATGGCTTGTTTCGCCTGCGCCAGGGCGGCGATGCCGAGCCGAGTGAAGAGGTGGTGATGGCCTCCGGCTTCCTGGAAGGGGGCAACGTCAACGCGGTCGACGAGCTGATCGGCAGCATGGCACTGACCCGCAACTTCGAATTGCAGGTCAAGTTGATGAAGACGGCAGACGATCAGGCCCGCCAGGGCGCCCGCCTCATCTCGGGCCAGGGTTAACCCTCAGGGGCAATATTTCGGATCCGGCCCCTGGCCGGGTCCTCATGAACGCAGTGGAGAGAGTCGATGCACGCAGCATTATGGGTCAGCAAGACCGGCCTGTCGGCACAAGATGCCAAGATGGCCAGCATTTCCAACAACCTGGCCAACGTCAACACGGTCGGCTTCAAGCGAGATAGGGTTGCTTTCGAAGACCTCTTCTATCAGGTCCAGCGCCAACCGGGTGCCCAGCAGGATCAACAGAATCTGGCGCCGATCGGCATCCAGATGGGGAACGGGGTTCGGGTGGTCGGGACCCAGAAGGTATTCACCTCGGGTCAGTTCCAGAATACCAACCAGGAGCTGGACATGGCGGTGGTCGGGGCGGGTTTCTTCGGGGTCGAGCGCCCGGATGGTGAAACCGCCTATAGCCGCAATGGCCAGTGGCATCGCAGCGCCGAGGGGTTGCTGGTCAATGCCGATGGCCTGCCCATGCTGCCGCAGATCCAGATCCCGGACAATGCCACCAAGGTCTCCATCGGCACAGATGGCACCGTCAGTGCCACTCTGCCGGGTCAGCAGGAGAACGTGGAGCTCGGCCGGATCACCCTGACCAACTTCGCCAATCCGGCCGGTCTGGAGGCGCTGGGCGGCAACCTGTATCGGGCCACCGGAGCCTCCGGTGAGGCGATCGAAGGGGTGCCTGGCGAGGATGCCATGGGGGCCATCAAGCAGTACACCCTGGAGAGTTCCAACGTCAATGTGGTGGAAGAGATGGTCGACATGATCACCACCCAGCGCGCCTATGAGATGAATGCCAAGGTGGTCTCGGCGGCGGATCAGATGCTGAAGTTCGTGACCCAGGCCCTGTGATGATGAGCGTGTTCAGGCAGAGCCTCTGGCTGGTGTTGCTGCTCGGTGGCTGCGCCACCTATGAGCTGCGCGCCCCCGAGCCGGGTGAAGAGCAGTGGGCCCCCTCGCGTCCCAATCTGCCCGTGGCGGCCAGTGGCGAGGATGGCAGCCTCTATCGCGACAACTATATGTTCACCCTGTTTCAGGACAGGCGCGCCTATCGGGTCGGCGACATCTTGACCGTCATGCTGGAGGAGCGAACCCAATCCAGCAAGAAGGCCAATACCAGTACCAGCAAGAGCAGCAGTCTCAATGTACCGGCCCCGTCCATCGGCGGTGAGGTGCGCACCGACTGGGGGGCAACCCTGAGCGCTGACCGGGATTTTGACGGCGGCGCGACGTCCAGCCAGCAAAACACCCTGTCCGGTGCCATCACGGTCACAGTGGCAGAGGTGATGCCCAATGGGGTGATAGGGATCCGCGGCGAGAAGTGGATCCGTCTCAACCAGGGGGACGAGTATGTGCGGCTCGGCGGCATGGTGCGGGTCGAAGACATCGATCAGCGCAATCGCATCTCTTCCCAGCGCATCGCCGACGCCCGCATCACCTATGCCGGGCGAGGTGCCTTGGCAGACAGCAACCAGATGGGGTGGTTGAGCCGCTTCTTCAGCTCAGCCTTTGCGCCATTTTGAGGACTCTTATGAAAAAGTGGCTTCCTGCCCTGCTCTGCCTGGTTCTGCCCCTGCTTGCGACGGCGGCACCGGCCAGCAAACGTGCTCTGCTCGACATTGCGGACGTGCAGGGACTGCGCCCCAACCAGTTGGTGGGCTATGGCCTGGTGGTCGGTCTGTCCGGCACCGGGGATCGCAGCCAGGTCAAATTCACCGGTCAGTCGATGGCCAACATGCTCAAGCAGTTCGGTGTGCAGCTGCCTGACGATATCGATCCCAAGCTCAAGAACGTGGCCGCGGTGTCGGTACAGGCGACCCTGCCTGCCCTGGCGGGCAAGGGCCAGCTGGTGGACGTGACAGTCACCTCCATCGGCGATGCCAAGAGCCTGCGTGGCGGCTCCTTGCTGTTGACGCCACTGCGGGGTATTGACGGTGAAGTCTATGCGGTCGCCCAGGGCAATCTGGTGGTCGCCGGGGTGAAGGCCGAAGGCCAGTCCGGCTCCTCGGTCACCATCAATGTCCCGACCGCAGGTATCATCTCCAATGGCGCCATCATAGAGCGGGAGGCGGTCAACAGCTTCGCCGACAAGCCTGAAGTGACCCTCAACCTGCATCAACCCAACTTCCGCACCGCTCGCAACGTGGAGCGCGCCATCAATGCCCAGTTGGGGCCGGTGGCCAGGGCGGTGAGCGCGGGCCGCATCCAGTTGGCGGCCCCCAAGGATGAGAGCCAGCGTATCTCCTTCATGGCCTTGCTCGAGGACATCCAGATTGACCTTGGCAAGGCGCGGCCCAGGGTGGTGTTCAACAGCCGGACCGGCACCGTGGTGATGGGGCAGGGGGTCAAGGTGCGCAAGGCGGCGGTCAGCCATGGTAGTCTCACTGTCACCATAGGCGAGAGCCAGACGGTGAGTCAGCCCAACGCCTTCTCCAATGGGCAGACCACCACCACACCGAACTCCCAGGTCCAGGTTGATCGGGAGCGCAACAATATGTTTGTCTGGCCGGAAGGCACCTCCCTCGAGGTGATCGTCAAGGCGGTCAACTCCCTGGGAGCCACCCCGGATGATGTCATGGCCATACTGCAAGCCCTCGATGAGGCGGGAGCCCTCGAAGGCGAGCTGGTGGTCATCTGAGGACCTATCATGACTAGAATCACATCAGAACCTGGTTTTTATCAGGATCTCAATGAGTTGCAGCAGATAAAGAGCAACCCGGATCAGCGGGCCGCCCTGGAGGCGGCCGCCGGCCAGTTCGAGGTTGGCTTTTTGCAGACGGTGCTCAAGCACATGCGAGCCGCGACCGATGCCTTGCAAGACGAGGATGACAAGCTGATCAAGGGCGAGGGGCTCTATCGCGACATGTATGACAGCCAGCTCGCCATGAGCCTGGTGCAGCGCGGTGGTTTGGGGCTCAAGGAGCAGATGGTCAGGCAACTGGATCCCGCATTAAAGAATCCCGAGCCCATGGTCGCTTCACAGGAACAGGGTCTGGTGGCTTTCCAGCAACCCCTGACCCGGATGAAGAAACCGGGGTGATGCCAAGGCATACCCGCTTCGATCCCTATCGCCAACCTGCCAACAGAAGGAACGCTGACAGATGTCACTGCTCAATATCGGCTTCAGTGGTCTCAACGCCGCCCAGATAGCGTTGAATGTCAGCGCCCAGAACATTGCCAACGCCAATACCACCGGCTATTCGCGCCAGGAGGCCATGATGGGCAGCCTGTCTGGTTTTGGTCGGCTGGATAACGGCATGGGGGTTGAAGTCGTCGGAGTGCGCCGCATCACCGACGACTATCTGGTGGCCCAGCACTGGCGTGCCGGCTCCTCCCTGGGATCTGCCTACTCCTTTCATCAATACATCAATACCACCGAGCAACTGCTTGGCAGCGAATCGATGAATATTGCCAAGGGACTCGACAGTTTCTTTGCCTCACTCAGTGCGGCCCTGGACAGTCCGGAAACCCCGGCCCAGCGCAGCCAGATTGTCAGCTCGGCCGGTGCGCTTGCCAACCGTTTCAATCAACTAAGCGAGAGCCTGCTGACTCAGGAGAAGCAGATCGACGATCAGCTCAACGGCAGCGTCAGTCAGGTCAACAGTTACCTGGGGCAGGTGGCCGAACTCAACAAGCAGATCGGCGATCAATCCTCGAAAGGGGTGAATACCTCGGTGCTGGAAGATAGTCGGGATCAGGTGATCCGCGAGCTTTCCACCCTGATGGAGGTCAGGGTCAACCGCCAGAGCGATGGATCCGTGGCACTCAGCCTGCCTCAGGGACAACCCCTGGTGCTGGGCGCGAGCAGCAGCAGCCTCACCATCAAGGGTGACCAGCTCTCCCTGAGCTTTGGCCCCCAGACGTTCGAGGTACCCAAGCTCAGTGGCGGCACCCTGGCCGGCATGCTCGCTTACCGTGCCGAGGTACTGCGTCCGACCCGGGATGAGCTGGGCCAGATAGCCAGCAAGCTGGCCGATGAATTCAATGCCAAACAGATGAACGGCATAGACCTCAATGGCGGCACCGGCAAGCCGCTGTTCGTCTATGACCCGCTGGATCCTGCCGGCACGCTCAAGCTGGCGTCGGGTTTTAAAGGGGACGATCTCGCCTTTGCCCAGGTCGGAGGGGGCCCGGGCGACAACCGTAATCTGCAGGCGCTGATCACCATCAAGGATGGCCAGTATGACGCCTACGGTAGTTTGCTTGGCCAGATGGCGGTGCAGAGCGGCCAGGCCAAGGCCCAACTGGATGCCAACGCCAACCTGGAGCAGCAACTCTCCCTCAAGCTGAGCAGTGTCAGCGGCGTCAATACCGATGAGGAAGGGGTCAAGGTGATGGCCTACACCAAGGCGTATCAGGCCAATGCCAAGGTGATCAGCACCTCGGATCAACTCTTCACCTCTCTCCTGAACATGTTCTGAGGTTAAGTCCATGATTGTCAGCGCCGACCAGCACCCGCTCTTCACCTTTTTCCTGAACATGTTCTGAGGAACTCTCCATGCGTGTCAGTACCAACCAGATCCAGCTCAGCATGCTCGGCAACCTGCAACAGGGCTTCGGTGACTATGCGCGGCTCGATCGTCAGATCGCGAGCAACAAGCGGATCCTGCAGCCATCGGATGACGCCATCGGCAGCGTGCGCCTGCAGGGGCTGCACAAAGAGCAGACGGCCATGGCCCAGTACCAGAAGAACATTTTCAATGCCAAGAGCCAGCTATCCCAAGGGGAGCAGCAGCTCGACACCATGACCAACATGCTGATGCGATTGCGAGACTTGACCCAGATGGCGGCCACCGGCAGCATGTCCCCCGATGACAGGGCTGCGGTTGCCAGCGAGCTGGCGGTGCTCAAGGAGGGTCTGCTCGATCTGGCCAATGGCCGCAACGAGAGTGGCTCCAGCCTGTTTGCGGGCAGTCAGGTCGACAAGACCGCCATCGTCAAGGATGCGGGTGGCAACTACCTCTATCAGGGGGATGCCCTGGTGCGGGAGGTGGTGGTGGCCAAGGGGGTGACGGTCGGCCTCAATCACACCGCCGATAGCCTCTTCATTCAGGGCGGGGACTTCTTCAAACAGCTGGACGATCTGGTGACGCTGCTGGAGAGCTCGACCGGTGATACCAATGCCGAGGCGGGTGCCATGCTGGATCGCAGTCAGCTGTTGCAAGATGAGATCAGCCAGATGGTGAGCGGCATAGGCGCCCGCATCAATCTGCTCGACCAGATCGACGAGAGCCATGCCGAGAAGACCATCTATAGCAAGGAAGTGAGCAATCAGATAGAGTCCCTCGATTATGCCGAGGCGGTGACCAAGCAAGCCCATGTGCTGATGGCTCTTCAGGTCCAGCAGCAGGCGTTTGCCAAGGTCAATGGCCTGAGCCTGTTCAACTACATTCCCTGACCCGGATAAGGACCCAAGATGCAGATCCAGCAGACCAGACCGGGCGGTGTGGCCGAAGCCCCCGCCCAGCTCAAGTTGCGCGGTCAGGCATCTGTCCAGGGGAAGAACAAGAGTCGCCAGCCGGTCGCCATGGATCGTCACCCCAATGTGGCGAGGCTGGAACGTTGGGCGCTGATTGGCACGGCCCAGCAACGTATCGCCCATGCTCAGGGTGGCGAGCAGGCCCTCGGTCAGGTGTGGGGCGAGCTCAAGCGCCTGGAGCGGCAGCTCTCGCAGACCACGAGTGCCGGGGGGGAGATAGTCCAGCGTCTGCGCGCCCTCGAAGAGAAACTGACCAGTCAGGATGCCCCCTTGACGGATGCCCTCAAGCCGAGGTTGCTGAATGGTGCGGGCAGCCGGGTTCATTATGGGGTCGATCATCTGGAGCTGCTGACGGCCAAACCGACGGCCGAGCGACTGGTACTGGCCTTTCCCGTCAGCAACAGCGCGGTGGAAGTGTTGATTCCGGCGGGAGCCCAGGGACAAGAGGTGATCAAGCGGCTGGATCAGGCCCTGCACAAGGAGCAGATCCAGGCCAGGATGAGTGAGCAGGGCAAGCTGGAGCTGAGTCTACCGGAGGCGCAGAGACGCAAACTGGATGAACCTGTCCTCATCAGTGGTGAAGGGATCCGGATCCCGGCCGGTAACCCGGTGCCGGTCAAGTTCAAGCAGCACCCTGGTCAATTGAGCCTGCTGGGTGAGGGGCTGGGGCGCGGTGAGATCAAGCAGGAGCAGCGCAGATTGCACAAGCTGCTCGGCGAGATAGAGCAGTCGGTTCGCGAACTCAAACAGTTCCGCCAGAAGATGGTCCAGCAGCTGGACAAGGTGAAATCCCGCAGCCAGAGTCTCAAGCTCGATGAGCTGGAACAGCTGCAAAGCAAGTTGAGCAGCCAGCTTAAGGATGGCGGTTTTGCCGGTACCATGGCGGGCCTGTTGGCCCAGGCCAATGTCTCCCGCCAGAATGTGGTGGCCCTGCTGGCCTGATCGCGTCGTGCATTTGGTGACACAGACAACACCCCGTGACCCGGGGTGTTGTCGTTTCTGGCATCCCCGCTCCCGGATTATCCCGTCTTGAGCAAGGCGTAGAGGGTCAGGTCGCTGGCGAGCCCGGAATCTTCCAACCCCTTCTCCAGGGTGCTCAGGAAGGTCGCGTTGTGCTGGCGAACCGTGTGATAGCTGTAGAAGAGGTCCGTGACATCCCCCTCGGTCAGGGGCGCATCCCCCATGGCCAGCAGGCACAGGTAGCTGCGCAGCAGGAAGTAGTCCGCGATCAGCAGGCGATAGGCCAGCTGCGGACTCTGTCCCTGGGCCGGGAACTGGTTGTGATAGACGTAATAGAGCAGATGGTTCTGCTGAATATGGGGTCGTTCGGCCAGGAAGGGGGCAACCCGTTCATGCCAGCACTGATGCAGGCTGGCGAGCTTGTGTTCATCATACTCGCCCTCCAGCACCCGATTGATGGTCTCCAGACAGCGGCTCATGGTCACGCGCCCACGGCGCTGCTGGTGCTGGTTGTTGAGCATCAGCAGATGGGTGAGGGTGCGCAGCGCCCACCACTGGATCTTGCCAATGAAGGGGAGCTGGGCGAAGGCCGTGGCGAGTTGGCCCTGCTCTATCATGGGCACCATCTGCTCGAGGAAGGCCTGGTTGGATACCTTGCTCTCATCTCTGTGTGCCAGCATGCCAATCAACCAGAGCCGCTCTTCCACCGTCATGGTATCGGCCAGCAGCACGTCGATGCTCAACATGTGCAAGGAGGCCTGGGCAGGAGCGATGGCCTTGGGCTTGCCCTTGCCGATGAAGGGGGTCGCCTCCATCGCCATGGCCTGAGGGTCGAGCAACACCCGGCGGCTGACCTCGGGGCAGGAGAGCATCAGACTGCGCCTGTGCTGATCACCCAACTGGGTTTGCTGCCTGGGGTAGCTCTTGCAGGTGTGGCTGAGGGCTTCGGGGCCCGCCTGCTTGTGGACATTGCACAATCCTGTTCCGTCGAGGAAGGGGCAGGCTCCCGTCTTGTCCATGCGGATGGTGCCCCAATGAGCATCGGATTTTTTCACCTTCTGGATATGCTGTTTGGCGGTGCTCTGGATGAGTTGATCAGGGTGGCTGACGTAGTGGCGATAGGTCTGCTTGTCGATGGAAATGGTCCAACCATGACAGCAGTTGTCTTCGCATCGATCGCCGATGCACTGGAATTGCTGATAGTACCTGGGGGTAAGCAGGGTATGGGCCATTCTGATCTCCTTGCGTGGCTTGAACCTCATGATCGCACGGGCGGCTGCCCGTATTGATCGCTGTGGCCGACGCACTGCAAGAAGGGTGCCCGAAGTGGCAAGCGATGCACCCAGGCTGGGGGCGGGTGAAAATTTTAAAAAAGTGCGGCCGTCATTTCATTTTCACCGCCGGGCGGTCGCTCTTGAAGGGAGTCAACCAATCAGCTGCCCGGCAGCATCTCACTCAAGGAAACGACCATGGGTCTGTCCATTCACACCAACTTCGCCTCGCTGACCACTCAGAGCCAGCTCAATACCACCAACAAGATGCTGGGCACCGCCATGCAGCGTCTGGGCACCGGTCTGCGCATCAACTCCGCCGCCGACGACGCCGCCGGTCTGCAGATGGCTACCCGCCTGCAAGCCCAGTCCAATGGCCAGAAGGTTGGCATGCGCAACGCCCAGGATGCCGTCTCCATGATGCAGACCGCCGAAGGCGCCATGGACGAGATGACCAATATCGTCCAGCGCATGAAGGACCTGGCCACCCAGGGTGCCAACGGCACTGCGACTGCCACAGACCGCGCGGCAATGGGCTCCGAAATGAAGGAACTGGCAGCAGAGCTCAAGAACATCACTGATAACACGACCTTTGGCGGTGCTTCCTTGCTGACAGATACTACCGGCCAGTTCGAGAAGGGCGCCGTCAAGTTCCAAATTGGTGGCACTTCAGCAGAATCACTGGATGTGGATGCATCCACCAACGTTAAGGCCATCAACACCGCGGTGGAGACTGCCATTGATACTGATCTGACAGATTTTGATGATGTCACCAAAGTCACTCAGACTGGCATGCAGGCACAGATTAAGAAGATGGATGACCTACTTGGGACCATCGGCAGTGCCCGTTCCCAGTTCGGTGCCAACATCAACCGTCTGGAGCACACGGTCAACAACCTCTCCAACATGAAAGAGAACACCGACATGGCGAACGGCCGCATCATGGATGCCGACTTCGCCCAGGAGACCACCAACATGACCAAGAACCAGATGCTGATGCAAGCTGGCATGTCCGTGCTCTCCAACTCCAACCAGATGACCGGCATGGTCACCTCCCTGCTGCGTTGATACCTGTGGCACTCATCCCCTGGATGAGTGCCTTTTTCCGCTTCCCCTCCCGCCCGGTTCCGCTTTCCCGCATTTTTTCAGTAATTCATTCAAGTCTTGCAGCGCACCTGTCGCTTCTCTTCTTCGTACGGTTATCCGCTGCGGTCGCAGCCTTCCTCGAGGAATAGATCATGGGTTTGTCCATTCACACCAACTTCGCCTCTCTGACCACTCAGAGCCAGCTCAATACCACCAACAAGATGCTGGGCACCGCCATGCAGCGTCTGGGCACCGGTCTTCGCATCAACTCCGCCGCCGATGACGCCGCCGGTCTGCAGATGGCCACCCGTCTGCAAGCCCAGTCCAACGGCCAGAAGGTCGGCATGCGCAACGCCCAGGATGCCGTCTCCATGATGCAGACCGCCGAAGGGGCCATGGACGAGATGACCAATATCGTCCAGCGCATGAAGGATCTGGCCACTCAAGGCGCCAACGGCACCACCACTACCGATGATTACAAAGCCCTGGACGCTGAGTTTAAGGAACTGAGCAAAGAGCTGACCAACATTGTTGATAACACCACCTTTGGTGGTCAGAAGTTGCTGAAGGGCGGTGCGTTTGAGGTTGCTGGTGGTGTTACCTTCCAAATCGGTGCATCCAGCACTGAAAAGCTGACGGTGGATGTGGAAGCCGCCATGAAGGATCTGACCGGTACTGCAGGAGCTAAGGGTATTGCGGACGCTGATATTGTCGCTGGTATAGGTGATCAAGGCAAAGCCAGTACCGCGATTACCGACACAACCAACCTGCTTGATCAAATTGGTGCTGTCCGTTCCTCCTTCGGTGCCAACATCAACCGTCTGGAGCACACGGTCAACAACCTCTCCAACATGAAAGAGAACACCGACATGGCGAACGGCCGCATCATGGATGCCGACTTCGCCCAGGAGACCACCAACATGACCAAGAACCAGATGCTGATGCAAGCTGGCATGTCCGTGCTCTCCAACTCCAACCAGATGACCGGCATGGTCACTTCCCTGCTGCGTTAATAGTGTTAACGGGCTGCCCTGTCCGGGCGGCCTGTTTTTATCGCCTGTCCATCGGAAAGCAGGTGCCTGTGTTTTCCAATCGACATGCCGGATGAACCTAGTCTCAAGGGTGTAACAAGATGCAGATAGATCCCTCCTCCATGGCCTCTCAGCTGGTTGCCGCCGAGCGTCAGAACATGGATGCCCTGCTCAATCGCCAGATGGCGAGCGTCAAGGGGCAGCAGACGGCGTTGAGCGCGCTCAACACCAAGCTCTCCACCTTCCAGACCATGCTCAAGGACTTGAACAAGGCTTCCACCTTGCAGGCCCAGAAGGCGACTATGTCCCAGGAGGGCTTCATGACGGTCACCAGCAACGGCAAGGCGAGCTCGGGTCAATACAGTTTCTTCGTCGAGCAGCTGGCTCAGGCTCATCAGCTGGGGGTGCAGCTCGGCAGCGACACGGATCTCCTGCCGGCGAGTGGCACTCTCTCTCTGGCGGTGAAGGGCAAGACCCTGAACGTGGACCTGGCCGCCCTGCCGGCGGGGGCGACCGTCAAGGATCTGGTCTCCCACATCAACAATGCCACGGACAACCCCGGGGTCAAGGCGACCCTGGTGCGCACCGATGGCAAGGTCAACCTGGTACTGACCGGCAAGGAGACGGGGGAGGAGAACGTCATCAATCTGAGTTACAGCGGCGATCCGGCCAGTGCCTTCGCCACTGCGCTGGCGGCTCGCACCGACATCACCAAGGCGCAGGATGCCAAGTTGCGGATGGGGGGGGATAGCCCGCTCACCATCACCTCTGCCAGCAACAAGATAGAGAATGTGGTCGATGGTCTCACCTTGGAGCTGACCAAGGTGCAGGCGGCCGGGGATCCCCCGATGCAGGTCACCATTGGTCAAGATACCGAGGCCGTGACCGGCTCCCTCAAGCAGTTTGTCGACAGCTACAACGAGCTGGTGGGCGAGTTGGCCAAGATGACCGCCAGCGATCCCAAGGCGCCGGGAGCCCTTGCCTCGGACAGTGGGGTGCGCGGCCTCAAGAGCCTGCTGGCTGCCAAGGTACGGGATCTGCCCAATGGCCTGACCCTGAATAGCTTGGGGATCAAGACGGATAAGGCGGGCAAGCTGGCGTTCAACGAGGCTGACTTCAACAAGGCGCTGGAGAAGGATCCCGAGCTGCTTGGCAAGGCATTGATGGGGGATGATGGTCTGCTCAAGCGGATGAGTAACGCCATGGATCCTTACACCAAGCGGGATGGGATGCTCAAAGGACGCAAGACGGGTCTTGAGAACAACCAGCGCCGTCTGGACGAGCGGATGGAGGCACTGGATCGGCGCATGGAATCCACGTATAAGCGCTACCTCAATCAATTCACCACCATGAACCAGATGATGCAGACCATGGGTTCTTTGTGAGTCGATGCCCGCGCTCTATTCTGACTAAGTGAGTTTTCCATGTTTGAACACCAAGATGGCTACGATGCCTACCAATTTGCCGCCACTCAGGCCAAGGCCGCCAGCGCCGATCCCCATCAGCTGGTGCTGATGTTGATGGATGGCCTGCTCGATGAGATAGCCCGGGCCGAAGGCCATATCCAGGCCAGGCAGTATGAGCGCAAGGGGCAGGCCATCAACAAGTGTCTGCAGATCCTCGGTGGCCTCGACAGCGCCCTCGACATGGAGAAGGGGGGGGAGCTTGCGGCCAACCTGCACCGTCTCTATGACTACTGTGGCCAGCGCCTGTTCGAGATCAGCGTCAGCAATGATTTGGCTGGTTTCGCCGATGTGCGACGCATTCTACTGGAGCTAAAACAGGGCTGGGAAGCCATGGCGGCTCACAAGGGGTGAAGCAGGCGGAAGCAGCACTTCCCGCCATTCCCATGTCGACATCCTAATTCATTGATAATTATTATTTATTTTATGGCCCACTCCTTGCTAGTGGCTATGTGCTACCACTCATTAAGGCCCTTGCCATGCCCGTCAAAAAGCCATCGATACCCGGCATCGAGTATGAGACTCGCCAGCGCCAGCTGCTGGCTCTGGGTCGTCAGTTGCAACAGCAGGCCCAGGCCGGTCAGTGGGATGCGGTGCGCTTGACCGATCAGCGGCTGGCACAGTTTTGCGGCGCACTGGCGAACTCGCCCTCCCTTTGGCAGGCTCTGCAGCCTGTCCGTCAGCAGATCAAAGCCTGGCATGGCGAGGCGCTTGCCCAGTGCCGGGCCGAGCTGGAGACCCGTCAGCAAGAGTGGCAACGACTCAGTCAGGGGCGCGAAGGGATGCAAGCCTATGACGAGGTGCAGTCATGGCTGTGATCCGCCATCTGGAGCAGGCGACACTGGCCGCCGCGTCCCCAGAGCAGGGCACTATTCGTAGTCGCCAGCCGGTGGAGCCCGAACAGGGTTACCTGCCGCTCGACAGCCCCCACGCTGAGGTACCGCCTCTTCCTTTGCCAACGCTGCCTCAAGAACAAGGCAATGAGCAGGCCCCGCCGGAAGAGGGTCACCATGATGAGGAGGCGCTGGCCGCCGCCCTCGCTGTTTTCCTGCAGCAAGACCCCATGACTGGTTTCACAGCATCCACGAGCAGCGGCTTCTCCCGGCGCAGTGCCGGGGTGGAGACACTGACTTTCAGCGTGGAGTCGCGCCCGACGCAGGTAACCCAGGCACTTGTCTCGACTCGGGAGGATCGGCCGCTGTTGCCGGATGTGCCATCGCTCGCATTCGAGACGCTGCAGGCGAGGCTCAAGCTGCGTCAAGGTGCCTTCGCCGATCTGGCCGGTCAAGCCAGCCAGGCTGAGCATCAGACTCCCGCGACAACCCGCGCCGGTGAAGCCGTTACCGCCCGTCCCTTACCCGTTTTGCCTCCCGCCCTGATCGCTGCGTTGGGGGGGGATCTGCCCAAAGGGGAGGGGGTCGAATCGAAAGGGATGCAAGTGCCCACCCTCACCACCCAGCAGCTGGCTCGCGGTCCCGAGTATCAATGGGCACCGGCCAAGCTGGCAGACAACCAGTCTCAATGGGGTCAGCAACTGGCCGATCTGCTTCGCGACAAGGTCGAGATGCAGGTCAACCATCAGATAAAGCAGGCTCATATTCGCCTGGACCCCCCTGAGCTGGGGCGCCTTGAGCTCACGGTGCGGATGGAGGGAGACAAGCTCAGTGTGCAGCTGAATGTGGCTAATCCGGCGGTGCGTGACGCCCTTATCCAGTCAATGGAACGGCTGCGCATGAGCCTGGCACCCCATCATGCCGGTGGGGTCGAGGTCAATGTGGGTCAGGGGGGCGAGCAGGAGCGGCGTCAGGCCTGGACTCAGGATGAGGTACTGGCCGGGCGGCGCGACTGGGCCGATGAACCCTCACCGACCGACACCCGGGGCCGAGATTGGCTCAACACCCTGGTCTGATAGCAACCGAACAACAAGGTAACGAGATACGATGCGGCGATTTTTCAAGTGGTTGATGGTGATAGTGGCGGCTTGCTGCTTACTGCTGGTGCTAGCTTATGGCGCTTATCTGAAGCGGGAGCAGATCGGGGTCTGGCTCGGTCTGACCGAGGCCAAGCCTGAACTCAGTGCGACGCCGTTGTTCAAACCCATGGAGCGTTTCGTCATCAGCCTGGAGGGCGGGGCCCAGACCCATTATCTGGTACTGGAACTGGCCCTGGTGACCCACAATCCGGCCCAGCTGACCGTGCTGGAAGAGCTCAAACCCCTGATCCGCAACGCCATGGTGCAGTACTTCAGCCATCGGACCCTGGAGAGCGTGCGACAGGAGCTGCAGAACATCAGCGTCCTGCAGAGCTCGCTGCTTGGCAAGTTGACCACGACGCTACAGGGATATGGTTATCAGACCTATCTGGATGAAGTGCTGATCACCAAGGTGTTGGTGCAATAGGTCCGCGATGAGTCATTCGGAGTGGGAGCAGCCAGATGTCTTCGCCGCCAAGAGGCCCATCTTAGGCGAGCAGGCCATCTTGATGCGCTATCTGCCCCTGGTCAAACGGGCGGCCAGTCACCTGCGTAGCCAGGTATCTGCCAGTTTCGATCAGGATGACATGGAGCAGGTGGGCATGATGGGCTTGCTGGAGGCCTGGCGTCGCTATGATGGTGAGCCGGATCAACAGTTCGAGAGTTATGCCTTCAAGCGCGTCCGTGGCGCCATGCTCGACGAGCTGCGTCGTCTCGACTGGCGACCACGCCAACTGCGCCAGCAGGTCCATGTTTACAACCAGGCCCAGCGCGAGCTGCACAACAGCGCAGGGCGCGCGCCGACCGAGCAAGAGCTGGCCGATGCGCTCGCCACCTCGGTGGAGGAGGTCCGCCAGCTTGCCTATGCCAGCCAGGCCGAGGCTTTGCAGAGTCTGGAAGAGTGGCTGGAGAATGGTGGCCGGGCGCCGACCGCCGAATCCGATGATGCCGACCTGGCCATGACCCTCAGCAAGGTGCTCGCCACCCTGGACAAGCGGGAGCAGTTGCTGCTCTCCCTCTACTACCAACATGAGCTGAACATGAAGGAGATAGCCCTGGTACTCGGTCTGACCGAGTCCCGGGTTTGTCAGCTGCATAAGCAGTGTGTGCTTCAGCTCAAGAAGCAATTGGTCGATTCCATCTAATCATGCCTCGCCACACCCCGTGGCGAGGCTCCTTGTGTTGTGCGGGAGCATTCATGCAAAAACAGCTAGGCCTGGGCATCATCTTCGTGTGTGTGCTGGGCGGTTTCATGATGGCCGGTGGGCGCCTGCTCGCCCTGTGGCAGCCCGCCGAGATGGTCATTATCTTCGGCGCGGCCATCGGCTCCATGTTCATCGGCAACTCCAAAGAGGTGCTCCACGAGATGTGGCGCCAGATCAAACTGGTGGCCAAGCCAAACAAGGCTGAGCGGGAGCTCTACCGCGAGTTGCTGACCTTGATGCATCAACTGCTGGAAGAGACCCGCAGCAAGGGCCTCAAGGCCCTCGATGAACACATCGAGAATCCGCAGCAGAGCTCGGTCTTCCTGATGTACCCGCAGATCGCCGAGGATCCTCAGTTGCTGGGCTTCATCATCGACAACCTGCGCCTGCTCGGCATGGGCAAGATCAGCCCCCATGAACTGGAGACCATGCTCGAGCAGGAGATCATGGCCATCGAGGAGGAGATGCTCAAACCGGCCCATGCCCTGCACAAGACAGGGGAGGCCTGCCCGGGCTTCGGCATACTGGCGGCGGTCATGGGCATCATCATCACCATGCAGCAGCTCGATGGCCCTCTCACCGCCATTGGCGTACACGTGGCTGCGGCCCTGGTCGGCACCTTCATCGGGATATTCATGTGTTACTGCCTGCTCGAGCCCCTGAGCAGCGCCATGGAAGATCTGGTCAAACGGCGCATCTCCCTGCTGATGTGCGTCAAATCCATACTGCTGGCCCAGTTGCGTGGCAAACAGCCTCTGCTTGCGGTGGACTCGGGACGCAAGGTATTAGAGCCCGACGTCAAACCCAGCTTCATGGAGCTGGAAGAGTGGGTCACCAACAAGGCGATGTAGATGCGTAACCACGAACAGATCATTATCAAGCGGCAGAACCGACGCAACTCGGCGCCCAAGAGCGGAGGGGCCTGGAAGGTGGCCTTCGCCGACTTCACCCTCGCCATGATGGCCCTGTTCATGGTGCTCTGGATCCTGGCCGTCTCCAATCAGGAGGAGCGTGAGCAGGTCGCCAGCCATCTGCGTGATTACAGTATTCTGGACAACGCGGCCAATCCCTTCGATATCCGTAATAGCCCCTTCCCGGTCGACCTCGGCGGCCAGCCCTCACCCCTGGAAGAGCTGGTGCCCGTTTACACGCCGGACGGCCAGTTGATGCCCAGACACAGAGACCCCAGCCAGAGCATCCTCAATGAGAAGGGAGTCGATCACTACAGCAACCTGATTGTGGGGCGGGTCGAGGGCAAGCAACAGATGGCGCAATTGGCTGGCGTCATCGACTCCCTGGCCGATCAACTGCAGGCCAAGAACAACCTGGAGCTTCAGCTGGTGCCGCAGGGGCTGCGGATCCTCATCCGGGACAACGAGGACAGGGAGATGTACAGCCGGGGCAGTGCCAGGATCAGCCCCTTCTTCCGTCATCTGCTGATGGGGCTGGCCCCGGTGTTTCAGCGGGTGGAGAACCGGGTGATGATCTCGGGCCACACGGATAACACCCCCTTTGCCGGAGACAACTACAGCAACTGGGAGCTCTCCTCCGATCGCGCCATGATGGCCAGACGGGTGTTGCTGGCAGGCGGCATGCCGCCACAGCGGATTGCCCAGGTAGTGGCGATGTCCGATACCATGCTGGAGGATGCCGATAACCCGACCGGTAGCCGTAACCGGCGCATCGAATTGCTGATCATGACGACCGAGGCCGAGCAGAGCCTGGATCAGTTGTTCAGCTCACAGATACAGGCCGCGACGGCCCAGGCCAAGGAAGGTGTGCCCAGATGAAGGATGAACTAGCCCATGAGCTAACGCTGCAGCAGCAGGATCCCAGGCGCAAGGTACCGCGTTGGTATCTGCACGACGGCACCACCCCCTTAGAGGCGCAAAGCTGTGGCATCGCCGCTCGCCTGCTGATCAGCGGTCTGTTGTTTGACAAGCGGATCGGGCGGGCAGTGATCAAGGACATAGGACCTGGCGGGGTGGGCTTCCTGGCCCCGTCCCGTTTCGAGCTGCCTGACACCATCAGCCTCTCGCTTGCCCCCCACATCCGGCTCGAGTGCCAGATCATGCATAGGCGCGGCATCGGCCAGTATTTGAGTTTCTATGGAGCCAGCTGGACGGATCCGGGACAAGTGGATCTGGCTCCTGTGCTTAGCCACTGGCGACACTGCTTCATGGCAGTAGCGGAACCGGGCGTCGATCCAGACCCAGCGGATCAGGCACCTTCTCCAACCTGAGCCCGCCTTGACCCAGGTCCAGTCCCTTGCTTGCCTGGAGCAGCAAGGGATCATGCAGACTCTCCAATGAAATGGTACTGGCGATAAAGGGCCCCCTGGTCGCTTGATATCCACTGGGTGGGTGCCCGTCGGATGTGCTGTAGGCAATGGGACAACGGTTTACCCCCTGAGCCTGGGGCAGGCGCCAGGCGGGATTCCAGCGACTGGCATCATTCATGGAAACACCTTTCTCAAGCGCCCAGGCCAGCAGGGAACAGCCCTGAGGTTCTGATTCGAGTTGCAGATCGGCCCCTTGGCGCCAGGGGGGTAGCATGAAACTGTAGCGATCTGGGTTCTGCAACAGACGAGAGAGGGCCAGCAGGCGTGCGACATAGAAACGCGTCTCCTCCGGCAGCGCCAGATCCCACAGATTACGGCTGTTGGCGGCCAGTATGGCCTTGGCGACTCGACCCTCCCCCGCGTTGTAGGCTGCCAGGGCCAATGGCCAGTCCCGATCGAACAGTTGATAGAGCCAGGCGAGGTAGGTGAGTGCTGCCTCGGTGGCGAGCGGCAGGGAGTAGCGGCCATCAAAGCTGCTGTTAATGGGGACCCCGAAGCGACTCGCCGTCTGGGGCATCAATTGCCAGGGACCGGCTGCCCCCGCGTGGGAGACAACCTCCAGCCGGTAACTGCTCTCGATGAGGGGTACGAAACTGAGCAGGGGGGGGAGCTGTCTGGCTTCGACCTGCTGGGCGACCCAGCGGATCATCGGTTGCACCTGACTCAGGCGTCGCTGCAGATAATCCTGCTGTTTGAGCAGGAACTGAGTCTGTTCCTGTACCAGCTCATTGCCCACCCCTGTCAGGGGGCTGGGAAAACCCGACTGCCAATGATAGTTTTGATAAGAATAACAACAGGATGATGTCAAAATTGTCAGCGAGTACAGCCATTTTGTTATGACTCTCATGGCGCCGCCATCTCTGGGTGGCCGAATGGGAATAAAAACATGGTTGCTCTCAACAGTTTTAGACCTTTTTTGTCGACTGTTCATGTGGATTCAAGGATGTGATGAGCATGATACCACAAGCAAAAAACCCCTCGACAGCAGGTAGAACACTGCAGAAATTTCTGCTCTATCTCATCCTGATTAACTTCGTGCTGATGGGACTCTACATCCTTTATATGGATGGACTGGGTTTGGCGACAAATATGCTGTTGAGCGCCCTCCTCATTCTCTACAACCTGCTGCTTTGTCAGCTTGTTTGCCTGCGAGCACGGCGGGCTGGGGATGGTTACATCATCTATCCCGTGGTCGGTGTGAGCATTGCCTTGTGTACCTTAATCCTTTATCGCTTTATTATTTCGCCCTGAATGGAGGCATTGCCTCAATGGGACTCTAATTAATCGCTGTCTTTTTCCAGCAAATAACTTGTGGAAAATCAACTCACTTAATCTGCCCTTGTCAGCCGCTGCGTCAATATGTTCCCCGCCGTAAGGATCCTTGCTTGAAAAGCACTTTACTCGTCCTTAAACTTCACAGTGGAGAAAAGTGGATCAAAGTGGTTTTTCTGGGCAAAGGCCCACCATGTGTTACTCATTGGGGATGGCTAATTTGTTGCGTGGTGCTCACGCCATCAGCCTGGATGTCAAAGGGCGACTGGCGATTCCGACCAAATACCGTGATTGGCTGCGCGACGAATGCGACGGCCAGCTGGTCTGTACCATAGACATCGCCCACCCCTGCCTGCTGCTCTACCCCTTGCATGAATGGGAGGAGATTGAGCGCAAGCTGAAGACACTCTCGAGCATGGATCCGGCACAGCGCCGCCTGCAGCGTCTGCTGCTCGGCCACGCGACCGAATGTGAACTGGACGGCAATGGCCGTCTTTTGCTCTCCCAGCCCCTGCGCACTCATGCCGGGCTGGACAAAAAAATCATGCTGGTGGGTCAGCTCAACAAGTTTGAGCTGTGGGACGAGTCCCGCTGGCAACATCAGATCGATACCGATATCGCGAGCCTGCCCGAGGATGACTGGGCTGGCTCGGATCGTTTACAGGATTTCTCGCTATAAATGAGCCAAGCCGCTGAACACATCACAGTGCTGTTGCACGAAGCCGTCGAAGGTCTGGCCATCCAGCCGGACGGCATCTACGTCGACGGCACCTTTGGCCGTGGCGGTCACTCCCGTCTCATCTTGGAAAAACTGGGCCCCCATGGCCGCTTGATCGCGATTGACCGCGATCCCCAGGCCATCGCCGAGGCCGCCAAGATCCAGGACTCCCGTTTCGAGATAGTCCATGGCCCCTTCTCCGGCATCACCGACTACCTCAATGATCGCGGCCTGCTCGGCAAGGTAAACGGCTTCCTGCTGGATCTGGGGGTCTCCTCGCCTCAGCTCGATGATGCAGAGCGCGGTTTCAGCTTCATGAAAGATGGCCCCCTCGACATGCGCATGGATCCGACCAGCGGCCAGAGCGCCGCCGAGTGGCTGGCCAGGGCCGATGTGGATGATATTGCCTGGGTGCTCAAGACCTTTGGTGAGGAGCGCTTCGCCAAGAAGATAGCCCGCGCCATCGTCCATGACCGTGCCACTGAGCCCTATGTGCGTACCCGGCCACTGGCGGAGATGATTGCCAGGGTCAATCCGAGCAAAGAGAAGGGTAAACACGCCGCCACCCGCAGCTTCCAGGCGATCCGCATCTATATCAACAGCGAGCTTGACGAGATAGAGACGGCCCTCGATGGTGCCTTGCAGGCCCTGGCCCCGGAAGGCCGTCTGTCGGTCATCAGCTTCCACTCCCTGGAAGATCGCCTCGTGAAACACTTCATCCGCAAACATGAGAAGGGCCCGGACGTTCCCCGCGGCATCCCCCTGACCGAGTCCCAACTGGCCGGTGGTCGCAAGTTGAAGTCGGTGGGCAAGGCACTCAAGCCTTCTGACCATGAAGTCAGCGAAAACAGCCGTTCACGCAGCTCGGTGCTGCGGGTCGCCCAGCGGTTGGCGGATTAACTCATGAGCGAGCCCCGCGTTCACCTCGGCAAGGAGATAATCCAGGACCTGTGGCGTCACAAGCTGCAGCTCGCGCTGGCCGTTGCCGTGCTGGTGACCTCCTTTGCGGTGATCCTGGTGACCAACATGACGCGGGTCATGACGTCGACCCAGAACGATCTCATGGCCGAGGAAGACAGGCTCAATATCGAATGGCGTCACCTGCTGCTGGAGCAGGGGACCCTGGCCGAGCACTCCCGTGTGGCAGCGCTGGCCATGGACAAGTTACAGATGGCTCGCCCCCTGGTGACCACTGAGAAGGTAATCAACCAACCATGAAACGCAAGACGCCCGCCAAGGCGCAGGCCAAAGCCCCGTCACTCTATCCGTGGCGCTTTCGCACCCTGGTGTTCTTCATCGGGGTCGCGTTTATCGGGCTTATCTTGCGTCTGGCCTGGATCCAGGTGATCAACCCGGACAGGTTGCGTCAGGAGGGGGACCTGCGCTCTTTGCGTACCACCTCGACCCAGGCTGTGCGCGGCATGATCACGGATCGGAACGGCGAACAGCTGGCCGTCTCCGTGCCGGTTGAGGCGGTCTGGGCCGATCCCAAGACGGTGCACGAATCCGGCTCCATCCATAACGAGCGGGCCTGGCTGGCGCTCTCCGCCGTGCTGAAGGTCGATATCGATGTGCTCAAGCGCCGTACCGCCAACCCCAAGAAACGCTTCGTTTACTTGCAGCGCCAGGTGACCCCTGCGGTGGCCGAATACATCAAGGGCCTCAAGCTGGGGGGGGTCTTCCTGCGCCCGGAATCCCGCCGTTTCTACCCCACTGGGGAGATCAGCTCTCATCTGGTCGGGGTGACCAACATCGATGGCCACGGCATCGAAGGCATAGAGCGCAGTTACGACCAGTGGCTGACGGCAACCCCTGGGGAACAGCGGGTGCGCAAGGATCGTCAGGGTCGGGTCATAGAGCGGCTCGGGGTGGTGAAAGAGGGCAAGAATGCCAACAACCTGGCCTTGAGCATCGATCAGCGGGTACAGGCGCTGGCCTACCGCGCCCTCAAGCGCGCCACCGATGAGAACAAGGCGACCTCCGGCTCCCTGGTCATGCTGGACGTCAAGACAGGGGAGGTGCTGGCCATGGTCAACACCCCCTCCTACAACCCGAATAACCGCGGTCAGTATCAGAGTTTCCGGGTGCGCAACCGGGTTGTGACAGATACCTATGAGCCGGGCTCCACCATCAAGCCGTTGATATTGTTGAGTGCCTTGCAGGCCGGGGTGACGAGCTGGAAAGATCATATCCCGGGTGGCCCGCTCTATATCGGCGCCAAGCAGATCAGGGATGTCAGCATCCACAGTGCCAACAACCTGTTCGACATACTGCGTTACTCCTCCAACATCGGCATGTCACGGATCGCCTTGCGCATGCCGGCTCAGGAGATGATCAACACCCTCAGCCTGTTCGGGCTTGGCAATGACACCGGCAGCGGCCTGATCGGTGAGAGCCTTGGGATGCTGCCCCAGCGTCGGCGCTGGTCCGATATCGAGCGCGCCACCCTGTCGTTCGGCTACGGCCTGCGGGTGACACCGCTGCAGCTGGCCTCCGCCTACGCCACCCTGGCCAATCAGGGCAAGCGGGTACCCATCTCCACCATCAAGCTGGACAAGGCGCCCAGGGGAGAGCAGGTCATCGACCACAACAACGCCAAGGCCATGATGCAGGCGCTGGAGTTCGTGGTCGACAATGCCATTCCCAAGGCCAAGGTGCCCGGCTACCGCATCGGTGGCAAGAGTGGCACCGCCAAGGTGGCGGTCGCCGGTGGCTATGGCAAGGACTACATGGGCTGGTTCGCCGGTTTCGCGCCAGCCAGCGATCCTCGCTTCGTCATGGTGGTGGTGATCAACGAGCCCAAGGGCAGTGCCTATTACGGCGGCGCCGTTGCCACCCCGCCCTTCGCCGAGGCCATGGGCGGCGTACTCCAGCTCTACAACATTCGTCCCGATGCGGTGCCCAATGCGCCGCCCCCCTCGCTCGCCCAGATGGAGGCCGCCGTTGTCCCTCACACTTGATGCACTCGTGCGCCCCCTTGGCATTGAGGCCCAGGCGCTCCCGCTGACCGACATGCAGCTCGATAGCCGACGGGTCGGCCCCGGCTGTCTGTTCGTGGCGCTCAAGGGGCATCAGGTCGACGGCAGACAGTTCATCGAACAGGCGGTGGCCCAGGGGGCGAGCGCCGTGCTGTTTGAGGAAGATGGGACATTTGCACCGCCAGCGCTCGATGTGCCCTGCATCGGCCTTGGCGATCTGCCCGCCAGGCTGTCGGGTCTGGCCGGGCGTTTCTTCGGGGAGCCTGCGGCGGCGCTGGACTTGATTGGTATCACCGGCACCAATGGCAAGAGCACCACCGCCTTGCTGGTCGCCAACTGGCATAGCCTGCTGGTCGGTGAACAGGGTGGCAAGGCCGCCGTCATGGGCACCATAGGCAATGGTCTGTTTGGCGAGCTGATTGAAGCCGCCAACACCACGGGCAGCGCTCTAGAGGTGCAGGCCAATCTGGCCGCCTTGCGGGACAAAGGCGCCAGTCTGGTTGCCATGGAGGTTTCCAGCCATGGCCTGGTGCAGCACAGGGTGGCCGAGCTGCACTTCGCCGCCACCGTGTTCACCAACCTGAGCCGGGATCATCTCGACTATCACGGCACCATGGCGGCCTACGGCGAAGCCAAGGCGCTGCTGCTCAAGCAGGTCGACGCGCCCCATGCGGTCATCAATCATGATGATCCGCTCGGGTGCCAATGGCTGGCTCTCCATCCCCAGGCGGTGGCCTTCGGTACCCATGGTCCGATTGAAAACCATCCAGGGCGACAGTTGACGGCGCAGGATCCCCAATTTCATCAGCAGGGATTCAGTTCTGCCATTAACTCCAGCTGGGGGAATGGTGTATTATCCGCCCCCTTGCTCGGCCGCTTCAACGTCAGCAATGTGCTGGCCGCCATGGGGGTCATGCTGGTACTCGGTCATGAGTTTGAGCAACTGCTCGCGACCGCTCCCCGCTTGCAGGGGGTGACGGGCCGCATGGAGTGCTTTGGCGGTGGTCAGGTGCCGCTCGCCGTGGTCGATTATGCCCACACACCGGATGCGCTGGAGAAGGCATTGCAGGCCCTGCGGGTGCACTGCGAGGGTCGGCTCTGGTGCATCGTCGGCTGTGGCGGAGACAGGGACAGCGGCAAGCGCCCCATGATGGCTGCGGTGGCAGAGCAACATGCGGACAGCGTGATCCTGACCGATGACAACCCCCGTACCGAATCGCCGGCCCGCATCATGGCTGACATGGTGGCGGGTCTTGCCGATCCTGACGCCGTGACCATAGAGCACGACAGGGTCAAGGCCATCGAATACGCGTTAGCGCAGGCGAGCAAAGAAGACATCATCCTGGTGGCCGGTAAGGGGCACGAGGATTATCAGATCATTGGTACCGACAAGCGGCACTACAGCGATCGGGAGACCGTCGCGGCTGCCTTGGACACATTAATGGAGTCATTCAGATGATGGCCCTCAGGCTTTCCGACCGGGAGACCGTCGCGGCCGCCTTGGACACAATATTGGAGTCATTCAGATGATGACCCTCAGGCTTGCCGAACTGGCCCTGGTTCTCGATGCCCGCTTGCTGGGCGAGGATGCAGCGATCACAGCGATCAGCACGGATACCCGTACTCTGGGTCCGGGCGCACTCTTCGTTGCCCTGCGCGGTGAGCGTTTCGACGCCCACGATTTTTGTGAGCAAGCCATGGCGGCAGGCGCCAGCGCCTTGCTGGTGGAGCGCGAGCTGCCCCTGGCCATTCCTCAGCTGATCGTGACGGACAGCCTCAAGGGGCTGGGTCTGCTCGGTCGACTGGTGCGGGAACGCGTCAATCCCAAGGTGCTGGCGATCACCGGCAGCTGTGGCAAGACCACGGTGAAGGAGATGGCGACCGCCATATTGCGTCACGAAGGTGAGGTATTGGCCACCGCGGGTAACTTCAACAACGAGGTGGGCGTGCCGCTCACCCTGCTGCGTCTCGAACCGCACCATCAGTTTGCGGTGATGGAGCTGGGCGCCAACCACCCGGGGGAGATTGCCTGGACCACCTCCCTGGCCCGGCCCGATGCCGCCCTCATCAACAATGTGGCCGCCGCCCATCTGGAAGGCTTCGGCTCTCTGGAAGGGGTGTTCCACGCCAAGAGCGAGATCTTCGAAGGACTGAGTGAGCAGGGAACTGCCATCGTCAACGCCGACAACGAGTTCTGGCCCAAGTGGCAGGCGAAAGGGATCCGTTGTGCCTTCTCTATCGAAGATCAGAGCCAGCCGTTCCATGCCCGCAACATCGTACTCAACGGGCAGGGCTGCGCCGAGTGCGTGCTGGTGACCCCGCAAGGGGAAGTGAACCTGACCCTGGCCATCCCGGGTCGCCACAACGTGGCCAACGCCCTGGCCGCCGCCGCGGGCTGCCTGGCACTCGGGGCGTCGCTTGCCTCGGTCAAGGCGGGGCTGGAGCAGATGGCACCGGTCAAGGGGCGCTTCTGTGTACGGCGCTGGGGTGGTCTCACCCTGATCGATGACACTTACAACGCCAGCGTGGAGTCCGTGCTGGCAGGCATCGATGCCCTGACCGCCATGGGCGGTTATAAGGTGCTGGTGTTTGGTGACATGAAGGAGTTGGGTGAGGAGTCTGCCGCGCAACATGCACGGGTGGGACGCCACGCCCGAGAGCGTGGCCTCGACGCCGTGCTGACGGTCGGTGAACAGAGCCGCCACACCGCGGATGCCGCGGGTGGTCGACATTTTGATAACAAGGCGTCCCTGTATGACGCGCTGGCACAGATGATAAACACAGAACAAACCATCTCGATTCTGGTGAAAGGGGCGCGGGGTTCGCGCATGGAAGAGATCGTCAACATGGTCGCCGACCATCAGGAGCAAGCCTCATGCTAGTCTGGCTGGCGGAATTACTCACCCCGCACTTCACCTTCTTCAACGTCTTCTCCTATCTGACGCTGCGCGCCATCCTGTCTATCCTCACGGCGCTCGGAGTGGCACTCTGGTTGGGACCACGGCTGATCCGTCGCCTGCAGATCATGAAATTTGGCCAGGTGATCCGCCAGGACGGCCCTGAGTCTCATTTCAGCAAGGCGGGTACCCCGACCATGGGCGGTCTGATGATACTGGCGGCCATCTTCGTCTCCGTGCTGCTCTGGTGTCGCCTCGACAACCCCTATGTCTGGCTGGTGCTGTTCGTGCTGGCCGCCTACGGCGCCATCGGCTTCGTCGATGACTATCGCAAGGTGGTGCGCAAGAATACCGATGGTCTGATCGCCCGCTGGAAATATTTCTGGCAATCCGCGGTGGCACTGATCGTCGCCGTCTTCCTCTACACCACGGCCACCCATGATGGTCAGACTCAGCTGGTGGTGCCTTTCCTCAAGGATGTGATGCCGCAGCTCGGGCTGATGTTCATCCTGCTGACCTACTTCGTCATCGTCGGTACCTCCAACGCGGTCAATCTGACCGATGGTCTGGATGGCCTGGCCATCATGCCGACCGTGATGGTGGCAGGAGGCTTCGCCCTGATTGCCTGGGCGACCGGCAACGTCAATTTTGCCAGCTACCTGCACATTCCTTATGTGCCCTATACCTCCGAGCTGGTGATTGTGTGCACCGCCATCATAGGGGCGGGCCTGGGCTTCCTCTGGTTCAATACCTATCCCGCTCAGGTCTTCATGGGGGATGTGGGCTCACTGGCTCTGGGCGGCGCCCTTGGCACCATAGCCGTGCTGGTACGCCAGGAGTTCCTGCTGGTGATCATGGGGGGCGTCTTCGTGATGGAGACCGTCTCGGTGATCCTGCAAGTCGGTTCCTACAAGCTGCGCGGGGTACGCATCTTCCGCATGGCGCCCATCCATCACCACTACGAGAAGAAGGGCTGGCCCGAGCCGCGCGTCATCGTGCGCTTCTGGATCATCACCCTGATGCTGGTGCTGCTGGGTCTTGCCACCCTGAAGGTGCGTTAATCATGGTCATCATCATAGGTCTGGGGAAAACCGGTCTCTCTTGTGTCGATTATTTCCTCGGCCGTGGTGTGACCCCCCTGGTGATGGATACCCGTCGCAATCCCCCTGGTCAGGATCAGCTCCCGGCCGGGGTTGAACTCATTGAGGGACTGGATGAAGCCTTGCTCACCCAGGCCCACCTGATCGTGGCCAGTCCCGGTATTGCCCTGGCGACCCCCGAACTCAGGGCTGCCGCCGAGCGGGGGGTGGACATAGTCGGCGACATCGAGCTGTTCGTGCGCGAGACCCACACCCCCGTCATTGCCATCACCGGCTCCAACGGCAAGAGTACGGTCACCACCCTGGTCGGCGAGATGATCGCCGAGGCGGGCCTCAAGGTGGGCGTCGGTGGCAACATCGGCACCCCTGCGCTGACGTTGCTCAAGCAGCCAATGGATCTCTGCGTGCTGGAGCTATCCAGCTTCCAGCTCGAGACCACCCATAGCCTGCGCGCCGTCGCCTCAGTGGTGCTGAACCTCTCTGAGGATCACATGGATCGCTACGTGGGCATGGCCGATTACCGCGCCGCCAAGCAAGAGATCCATCAGCATTCCCAACATATTCTGGTCAATCGGGACGATGCCCTGACCCTGCCCGACGTGGGCGAGCTCTGGCAAAGTTTTGGCCTGGACGACAAGAGTTATGGCCGAACCCTCTGCGAGGAGCGCCTGTGGCTGAGTCTGCATGGCGAGCCGCTCATCGCGGTGGACGAGATGAAGATCGTCGGTGCCCACAACCAGGCCAACGCCCTTGCCGCCATGGCCCTGTGCGACGCCGTCGGCATTCCCCGCGAGCCACAGCTTGCCGTGCTGCGCCGCTTCGAAGGACTGCCCCACCGTGCCCGCTTCGTGCGCGAGGTGGCGGGGGTTCGCTGGATCAATGACTCCAAGGCCACCAACGTGGGGGCCACCCTGGCCGCCGTGGCTGGGGTGCGGGAATCGGTCAAGGGGCGCCTGCTGCTGTTGGCTGGCGGCCAGGGCAAGGGCCAGGATTTTGGCCCTGTGCAAGCGCTGCTCGGCAGCCAGATAGACAAGATGTACTGCTTTGGTCAGGATGCCGACACCTTGCTGGCGCTGGGCGAGCAGACTGAGCGGGTTGACTCCCTCGAGGCCGCCGTCGCCAAGGCCGCAGCCGACGCCAGACCCGGCGACTGGGTGCTGCTTGCTCCGGCCTGCGCCAGTCTGGATCAGTTCAAATCCTTCGAAGCACGGGGCGATCGCTTCACCGAACTGGTACTGATGCTATGAACGCGCCCCTTGCCAGCCTGGACGGGCTTAACCTCTTCACATCCTTCGACGTTCGCGGTGATCGCCTTACCGCTGAACGGGTGATGGCCCTATGAACGCCCTGCGCGCGACCCTGGCTTTCCTGCAACGGATCCTGCTGCCCGCCCGGCCCGGTGCGCTCTACGATCGCCAGCTGGTGGTGCTGGGCTTCTCCCTGATGACGGTGGGGCTGGTCATAGTGGCCTCGGCCTCCATCCCGGAAGGGATTGCGCTGGCCAACGACCCCTTCATGTTTGTCAAACGCCACGGCCTCTTCCTGGTGATGGCGCTCGGTATCTCCTGGTTTGTCTTGCAGGTGCCCATGGCCCGCTGGCAGCAATACAACGGCCCCATGCTGCTGCTCGCCATCCTGATGCTGGTGCTGGTGCTGCTGGTGGGACGCAGCGTCAACGGCTCGGTGCGTTGGTTGCCCCTGGGGCCCTTCAACCTGCAACCAGCCGAATTTGGCAAGCTGGCGCTCTTTGTCTATCTGGCGGGCTACCTGGTACGCCGCCAGAACGAGGTGCGCGAGCGGCTCATCGGCTTCATGAAGCCGATGGCGGTGCTCTTCCTGGTGGCCGTGCTGCTGCTGGCCCAGCCGGATCTGGGCTCCGTGGTGGTGATGTTTGTCACCTCGTTGGGGATGCTGTTCCTGGCGGGGGCCCGCATGGGTCAGTTCATCGCCCTCATTCTGGTGGGGGTGAGCGCCGTGGTGACCCTGATCATCGCCGAGCCTTATCGGATGCGGCGGGTGACCTCCTTCCTCGACCCCTGGGCCGACCCCTTCGGCAGTGGCTATCAGCTGACCCAGTCCCTGATGGCGTTTGGCCGCGGCAGCTGGCTTGGGGAAGGGCTCGGCAACTCCATCCAGAAGATGGAGTACCTGCCGGAGGCCCACACCGACTTTGTGTTCGCCATCCTGGGTGAGGAGCTCGGCTATCTCGGGGTGCTCGGCGCCCTCTTCCTGATTTTCGCCCTGGCATACAAGGCGCTCAAGCTGGGCCATCAGGCCCTGGTGGCAGACAAGCTCTATGAGGGCTATCTCGCCATCGGTATCGGCATCTGGTTCAGTTTCCAGACCTTCGTCAACGTGGGTGCCGCCAGCGGCATGATGCCGACCAAGGGGTTGACCCTGCCACTGGTCAGTTATGGTGGCTCCAGTCTCATCATCATGACGGTCGCGGTGAGCATGTTGATCCGGATCGATTTCGAATTGCGCCAGGCCAGTGCCCAGGCGCGCGTGCGGGAGGTTGCGTGAGTAGCAAGACGTTGTTGGTGATGGCCGGTGGTACCGGGGGCCATGTGTTCCCCGGCTTGGCGGTGGCTGACAGGCTCAAGGCACAAGGCTGGACCATACATTGGCTCGGCACGGCGGATCGCATGGAAGCCGAGCTGGTGCCGGCCCATGGCTACCCCATCTCCTTCATCGACATTCAGGGGGTGCGTGGCAATGGCATCAAGCGCTTGCTGGTCGCCCCTTACCGCATCGTCAAATCCATACTGCAGGCGCGTCAGGTACTGAAAGAGATCAAGCCTGATGTGGTGCTCGGCATGGGGGGCTTCGCCTCGGGTCCAGGTGGCGTAGCGGCCTGGTTGTCCGGTATTCCCTTGCTGCTGCACGAGCAGAACGCGGCGGCCGGCCTCACCAACAAGCTGCTGGCCCGCCTCGCCAAGCGAGTGCTGATGGCCTTCCCCGGCGCGTTTGCTCCCAGCAACCGCACCGCAGTGGTCGGTAATCCGGTCCGCCCGGAAGTGGTGGCGCTGCCGGAACCGGCCAGCCGCATCAGCACTCAGCCCGCCCCTCTGCACCTGCTCATCATTGGCGGCAGTCTGGGTGCCCGGGTGCTGAATGAACAGGTCCCCGCCGCGGTTGCCGCCGCGGGAGTGCCCATCGAGGTGCGCCACCAGACCGGCAAAGGAAACAGGGAGGCCGTGGCCAATGCCTATGCCGCCCTGGGGCAGGATGCGGAGGTGAGCGACTTTATCAAGGAGATGGCCGATGCCTATGCCTGGGCCGATCTCGTGGTGTGTCGCGCGGGGGCCCTGACCGTCTCCGAAGTGGCTGCCGCCGGTGTGGCGGCCATCTTCGTGCCGCTGCCCCATGCGGTGGACGATCACCAGACCCGCAATGCCCTGACCCTGGTCGATGGTGGCGCCGCCGAATTCCTGCCCCAGGCGGAACTGAGCCCAACCACCCTGGCGGCCCGCCTCAGCTGGCTGGCCGGGCGCAGGGAGATCTTGTTGAACATGGCCAAGGCGGCGCGGCGCGTCGCCATTATCGATGCGGCAGAACGGGTTGCCGATGAGTGCAAGCGGCTCGCCACCGGGCAGAGTGAGAAAGCATGCTGATCAGGATTGCACAGGCCAAGCCATGCAGTCTTACCCCTCAATGTATTGAGGCCGCAGAGCGCGTTGCAGATAAGTGCGCGGGACTGGCGGCAGAGTCAAGAGAGAATTATGAACAAGGTTGAACTGGCAAAACTGCGTACTGTGATCCCCGAAATGCGCCGCGTGCGTCGCATCCACTTTATCGGCATAGGTGGTGCGGGCATGGGCGGCATTGCCGAGGTGCTGGCCAACGAAGGCTATCAGGTCTCAGGCTCTGACTTGGCCAGCAATGCCGTGACGGCGCGGCTTGCCAGCCTGGGGGCGCAGATCTTCGTCGGTCACAGTGCCGAGCATGTGGATGGCGCCAGCGTCGTGGTGGTCTCCACCGCCATCAATACCGACAACCCCGAGCTGCTTGCTGCGCGCGAGCAACGCATCCCCGTAGTGCGCCGCGCCGAGATGCTGGCCGAGCTGATGCGTTTTCGCCATGGCATCGCCGTCGCCGGCACCCACGGCAAGACCACGACTACCAGTCTGGTCGCCAGTATCTATGCCGAGGCGGACCGGGATCCCACCTTCGTCATCGGTGGCCTGCTCAACAGCGCCGGTACCAATGCGCGGCTGGGCAGCAGCCGCTATCTGATAGCGGAAGCGGATGAGAGCGATGCCTCCTTCTTGCATCTGCAGCCCATGGTTTCCATCGTGACCAACATCGAAGCGGACCACATGGACACCTATGGCGGTGACTTCTCCAAGTTGAAAGCCACCTTCATCGAATTCCTCCATAACCTGCCTTTTTACGGTTTGGCTGTGGTATGTGTTGACGATCCTGTGGTCCGTGGCATGCTGCCTGAGATAGCGCGTCCGACCCTGACCTACGGCCTGTCCGATGACGCCGATGTGCAGGTGCTGGACTTCGTGCAAACCACCCATCGCAGCAGTTTCCGGGTATGCCGTAAAGATGCCGGTGAGCTGCAAGTGACTCTGAATCTGCCGGGTGTGCACAACGCGCTCAACGCCGCTGCCGCAATCGCGGTCGCGACCGAAGATGGTGTCAGTGATGAGGCCATCATCAATGCCCTGGCCAAGTTTGAGGGAGTGGGGCGTCGCTTCCAGCAATATGGCGAATTCGAGACCGGGCGTGGCAAGGCCATGCTGGTGGATGACTATGGCCATCACCCGAGCGAAGTGAAGGTCACCATCAACGCCGCGCGCGCCGGCTGGCCCGAGAAGCGTCTGGTGATGGTATTCCAGCCGCACCGCTACAGCCGCACCCGCGATCTCTATGAAGATTTTGCCGACGTGCTCTCCAAGGTGGACGTCTTGGTGATGCTGGAGGTTTACGCCGCCGGTGAAGAGGCGATCCCGGGCGCCGATGGCCGCGCCCTGTGCCGTTCCATTCGCTCCCGTGGCAGCCTGGAGCCGGTTTTTGTCGCCACGCCGGATGATGTGCCGGCCGTGTTGGCGGATCTCATCGGTGAGGGGGATTTGGTGCTGACCCAGGGGGCGGGCAACGTGGGGGCGCTGGCCCGACGTCTCGGTGAGATGAAATTGAGCGTAGAGAGCATGAAATCCGGCGCCTGAGGGCCTAATGAGTATTTTGACCGCCAAGCCGGGGCCTATATAATGGCGCACCCGGCCCGGCCGGCGGTCTGGTCACGTTTTACGGGGATATGACGGGTGGAGGCAAGGGCACAAGGGCGCACCAAGGGCGGCTTCATCATCGGAGTGACGTTTTTCCTCCTGGTGATGGCGGGGCTCTACCAGAGTGCGCTGGACGTAAAGGATTGGCTGACAGATGCCAACCGGTTGCCCATCAGTGCCTTGCTGGTACAGGGGCAACACCAATATATCAAGGCGGAGGAGTTGCGCAGTGCCGTGCTGGATGGCGATGCGCCCCGCAACTTCTTCGAGATGGATGTGAATGCCCTGCAGACACGTCTGACGGCATTGCCCTGGGTCGCCCAGGTGTCGGTACGCAAGAAGTGGCCCGACAAGATCAAGGTCTACCTCACGGAGCAGAAGGTGGCGGCCCGCTGGAATGGCGACCGATTCATCAATGCCAAGGGTGAGCTGTTCAGTGCACCAAATCGGGTGAAGAGCCCCTTGATGCAACTGTCCGGCCCTGATGACCAGGCTGCCAAGGTGCTGGAGAACAGCCACCACTTTGAGGCGCAGCTGGCAGAGCGTGGTTACAAGCTCAGTGCGGTCAATCTGACCCCACGTTATGGCTGGGAACTGACGCTGGATAACAATATTCAACTGTTCGTGGGGCGCTCGGATATGGCGCTCCGTCTACAGAGATTTATCGATGTCTTCCCGATCATCGAACCCCGTGAGCAAGTGGCTTATGTGGACCTTCGATACGACACCGGGATGGCGGTTGGCTGGAAGAAGAACGAAGAGAAAGCGCATGACCAAAACCGCAGATAGAAATCTGATTGTCGGGCTGGATATCGGCACTACCAAGGTGGCGGTTCTGGTGGGCGAAGTGCTGCCGGACGGTGAACTCAATGTCATCGGTATGGGCAGCCATACTTCTCGCGGCATGGACAAGGGCGGGGTCAACGATCTGGATTCCGTGGTCAAGTCCCTGCGCCGAGCCGTGGAAGAGGCCGAGATGATGGCCGACTGCCAGATTAGCTCCGTCTATCTGGGTCTGTCTGGCAAGCACATTGATTGCCGCAACGAGACCGGCATGGTGCCTATCTCCGACGAGGAGGTGACTCAGGAGGACGTGGACAACGTCATCCACACCGCCAAGTCGGTGCGTCTGTCCGATGAGCTGAGGGTGCTGCACGTGCTGCCCCAGGAGTTTGCCATCGACTACCAGGAGGGCATCAAAAACCCGGTCGGTCTGTCCGGGGTACGGATGGCCGCCAAGGTGCACCTGATCACCTGCCACAACGACATGGCTCGCAACATCGAGAAGTGTGTGGAAAAGGTGGGGTTGAGGGTCGATCAGCTGATCTTCTCCGCCCTGGCCTCCAGCTACGCCGTCTTGACCGAAGACGAGAAAGAGCTAGGTGTCTGCGTGGTCGACATAGGTGGCGGCACCATGGACATGTCGCTGTTTACCGGCGGGGCCCTGCGTCACACCAAGGTGATCCCCTATGCCGGCAGCACTGTCACCAGCGATATCGCCTACGCCTTCGGCACGCCGCCGCTGGACGCCGAGGCCATCAAGGTGCGCTACGGCTGTGCGCTGGGCCGCCTGGTCAGTAAAGAAGACAATATTGAAGTGCCCAGCGTCGGTGGACGCCCGGCCCGCAGTCTGCAACGACAGACCCTGGCCGAGGTGATAGAGCCGCGCTACACCGAGCTGCTCTCCATGATCAATGACGAGCTGGTGAAGGTGCAAAGCGAATTGAAACAGCAGGGGGTCAAGCATCAGCTGGCCGCCGGTTTGGTACTGACCGGTGGTGCGGCCCAGATCGAAGGCATAGTGGAGTGCGCAGAGCAGGTATTCCAGTGTCAGGTCCGGGTCGGGGAACCCATGAATGTGCGCGGATTGAGCGATTACGTGCAGGCGCCAGTCTACTCGACCGCGGTCGGGTTGCTGCAATACGGCCGTACCCATCAATCCACAGGCAGTAGCAACGATTATACCGCCAAGGCAAGTGTCGGTGGGCTGGTCAAACGGGTCAGCAACTGGTTGCGTGGCGAGTTCTAAAAGATTTTGCTGAGTCAGGCAAATAAAGCGGAGAGACAACATGTTTGAATTTATGGATAGCCACACGGACGAAGCTGTCATCAAGGTGATAGGCGTGGGTGGCGGCGGCGGCAACGCAGTCGAGCACATGGTTCGTCAAAACATCGAAGGTGTTGAATTCATCACCATCAACACCGACGCCCAGGCACTGCGTAACTCCAGTGCCAACACCACACTGCAGATCGGCAGTGGTATCACCAAGGGACTGGGTGCCGGAGCCAGCCCGGATGTGGGTCGTGAAGCCGCCCTGGAAGACCGTGAAGCACTGCGTGAGCTGCTGACCGGTTCCGACATGGTATTCATTGCCGCGGGCATGGGCGGTGGTACTGGTACTGGCGCGGCCCCCGTCGTGGCCGAAGTGGCGCGCGAGATGGGCATACTGACCGTCGCCGTGGTGACCAAGCCGTTCTCCTTCGAAGGCAAGAAGCGGATGGGCTTTGCCGCCCACGGCATCGAAGAGCTCTCGAAGAACGTCGACTCCCTGATCACCATCCCCAACGACAAGTTGCTGAAGGTGTTGGGCCGCGGTATCTCCCTGCTGGACGCCTTCAAGGCGGCCAACGATGTGCTGTTGGGCGCGGTACAGGGCATTGCCGAGCTGATCACCCGTCCGGGCTTGATCAACGTCGACTTCGCGGATGTGCGTACCGTGATGCGTGAGATGGGTACCGCCATGATGGGTACCGGTTCCGCCTCCGGGGATGACCGTGCCGAAGAAGCTGCCGAGAAAGCCATCTCCAGCCCGCTGCTGGAAGACGTGGATCTGGCCGGTGCCCGTGGCATCCTGGTCAACATCACCGCCGGCATGGACATGACCATCGAAGAGTTCGAAACCGTGGGTAACGCGGTCAAGGCCTTCGCCTCCGAGAATGCCACCGTGGTGGTGGGTACCGTAATCGACCCAGAGATGCAAGATGAGCTGCGGGTGACCGTGGTTGCGACTGGTATCGGTGCCGATCGCAAGAGCGACATCACGCTCGTGAAAAACAACATGGTACAAGAGCGTCCGGCCCGTCAGCCCCTGATCAGCGAAGCCCTGCAGTCTCGCGTGATGGAAGAGGCCCCGGCCAAGGCGGTGAATGCCGAGCCACAAGCTCGTCGTGAGCCTGATTATCTGGATATTCCGGCTTTCCTGCGCAAGCAGGCAGACTAAGCCTCTAACGGGGCTGGTTTGTTTGTTGTTTAAGGAATGTGCTAAGATGGCCCGTCAACGACCATCTGGTCCGGAATTTAGCTGTGGATACGCCCATGATTAGACAAAGAACCTTGAAAACGAGTGTCCAGGCCACTGGTGTGGGCCTGCATTCGGGTCGGAAAGTCACAATGACATTCCGTCCGGCACCTGTGAACACAGGGATCGTTTACTTGCGTACCGATCTGGATCCTGTGGTGGAATTGCCAGCAAATGCTGACCAGGTGCGGGATACCGTACTCTGTACTGCGTTGGTCAACGAAGCTGGTGTGCGTGTTTCCACCATAGAACACCTCTCCGCCGCCTTGGCCGGGATGGGGATCGACAACCTCTATGTCGAGGTTGATGCTCCCGAGATCCCGGTCATGGATGGCAGTGCGCACCCCTTCATCTACCTGCTGCAGGAAGTCGGGATCCGCGAACAGAATGCGCCCAAGCAGTTTGTGCGGATCAAGCAGAGCATCCGGGTTGAGGACGGCGACAAGTGGGCGGAATTCCACCCCTATCGCAACGGCTTCAAAATGGATCTCGAGATCGATTTCCAGCACCCGGTGTTCGAAGGCCGCAATCAGCGTTGTGTACTGGACTTCTCCGGCGCCTCTTTCGTGAAAGAGATCAGCCGTGCCCGTACCTTCGGCTTCATGCGTGACATCGAGTACCTGCGCTCCCAGAACCTGGCCTTGGGCGGAAGCCTGGAGAATGCCGTGGTGCTGGATGACTATCGGGTGCTGAACGAAGATGGTTTGCGCTACGAAGATGAGTTCGTCAAGCACAAGATGCTGGATGCTATCGGTGACCTTTATATGTGTAACCGCAGCATCATCGGCGAATTCCGCGCCTACAAGACGGGTCATGCCTTGAACAACAAACTGCTGCGTGCCTTGCTGGCTCAGCAGGAGGCATGGGAACTGGTGACCTTCGAGGGTGAGGGCGACAAAGCCCCCATCGCTTACTACGATAACGGTCTGGTTCTAGCCTGATAGCTGTGCAACAGGACGTCGGTCATCTCTCCGCACCGACGTCCTGTCATTCTTGTTTACATCCCGATACCGATACTCTCCCGGTTTTATTTTCGTGGTGGCAACTCGCCTCACCCGACCGAGCAGATTGAATTTCTATGAGCATTACCCTGATCCTCAATGGCAAGCAGCGGCGCAAGCTGCACTTCCCCAAACAACGTCTGGCCTGGGTCGGCGGTCTCTTTCTTTCTATTCTGGTGCTAGGGTCTGTCCTGTTATGGCAGAGCTGGCATCAGAAAATGGCCGCCCTCGAGCTGGCGCTGGTTCAAGCAGAGCAGCAGCAGGCGAGCCAAACTACCGATCAGGCCCGTGAGCAACTCGCCATGCTGGCGGCTCAGGTAGGCACCATGCAGGGCCAGCTGGGCAGGCTCAATGCCCTCGGCGAGCGCCTGACCGAACAAGCCGAGCTCGATCCCGACGAATTCAACTTCAAAGAGCTGCCTCCCATGGGCGGCCCCTCCTATGATGCCGATCTGGAGGTGAACCTGGACGAGCTGCAAAGCTCCATGGCTCACCTCAGCAAACAGCTCAGCAGTCGTGAAGAACAGCTGTCAGTACTTGAATCTTTCATGCTCAATCACCATATCACTGACGCAGGCTTTATTTCCGGCTCGCCGGTCAAGCAGGAGCGGGTCTGGATAAGCTCCGGCTTCGGTGGCCGGGTCGATCCGTTCAACGGTCGGGCCAAGATGCACAAGGGTGTCGATTTTCGCGGCAAGCCGGGCACGCCCATATTGGCAACCGGGCCCGGCATAGTGAGCTGGTCGGGTCGGCATCCTGAATTTGGCAACATGATTGAGATCAATCATGGTAATGGCCTGGTGACTCGCTATGCCCACAACTCCAAGTTGTTGGTGGAGGTGGGCACGCTAGTGGATCAGGGTCAGCAGATAGCCCTGATGGGACGCACCGGTCGCGCGACCGGGGTCCATTTGCATTATGAAGTGTTGAAAGACGGTCGTCAGGTCAACCCCAGTCAATTCCTTACTGCCAGACGGGGTTAGGTTTTTTTCTCTCCAGTTCCAGCGACGGAACCTTATAACCAGAAACAGTTGGTACCCATGATTAGCACACTGCTTACCAAGATTATCGGCAGCCGGAACGACAGAACGCTCAAGGCCCTGCGCAAAATAGTAAAACAGATCAATGCAATGGAGCCTCAGTTCGAGGCGTTGTCTGATGCTGAACTGCAGGCCAAGACGGCAGAGTACCGTCAGCGTCTGGATCAGGGCGAGACCCTGGAGCAGCTGCTGCCGGAAGCCTTCGCCACGGTGCGTGAGGCTTCGCGCCGCGTGTTTGGCATGCGCCACTTCGACGTCCAGCTGATCGGCGGCATGGTGCTCAACTCCAACCGCATCGCCGAGATGAAAACCGGTGAAGGTAAGACGCTTACCGCTACCTTGCCGGCGTATCTGAACGCCCTGGGTGGCCACGGCGTGCACGTGGTGACGGTGAACGACTATCTGGCCAGGCGTGATGCCGAGGCGAACCGCCCGCTGTTCACCTTCCTCGGCCTGACCGTGGATTGCAACGTGCCCGGCATGGATGCGTCCCAGAAGCGCGACGCTTACGCCGCCGACATCACCTACGGTACCAACAACGAATTCGGTTTCGACTACCTGCGCGACAACATGGCGTTCTCGCCGGAGCAGCGCGTGCAGCGCCCTCTCAACTATGCCCTGGTGGATGAGGTGGATTCGGTGCTGATCGATGAGGCGCGTACGCCACTCATCATCTCGGGCCCGGCGGAAGATAGCTCCGCCATGTATATCCAGATCAACAAGCTGATCCCGCTGCTGGTCAAGCAGGACAAGGAAGACTCCGAAGAGTACACCGGCGACGGTCACTACACGGTCGACGAGAAGAACCGTCAGGCCCTGCTGACCGAGAATGGTCAGATCTTCGTGGAAGAGCTGCTCAAGAAGGAAGGGTTGCTGGCCGAGGATGACTCCCTGTTCTCCGCCACCAACATCAGCCTCCTGCACCACGTCAACGCCGGTCTGCGGGCTCACACCCTGTTTGAGCGCAACGTCGATTACATCGTGCAGAAAGACGAGATCGTCATCGTCGATGAACACACCGGCCGTACCATGCCGGGTCGTCGCTGGTCCGATGGCCTGCATCAGGCGGTCGAAGCGAAGGAAGGGGTCAAGATCCAGAACGAGAACCAGACCCTGGCCTCCATCACCTTCCAGAACTACTTCCGTCTCTATGACAAACTGGCGGGCATGACGGGCACCGCAGATACCGAAGCCTTCGAATTCCAGCAGATCTATGGTCTGGACACCGTGGTCATTCCGACCAACCAGCCGATGGTGCGCAAGGACATGGGCGATCTGGTCTATCTCACTGCGCAAGAAAAATACGGCGCCATCGTCGAAGATATCCGTGGTTGCGTCTCCCGCGGCCAGCCGGTGCTGGTCGGTACCGTCTCCATCGAGAACTCCGAGCTGCTGTCCGGCATCCTGACCAAGGAGAACATCCCGCACAAGGTGCTGAACGCCAAGTTCCACGCCATGGAGGCGGAGATCGTCGCCCAGGCCGGTCAACTCGGCGCCGTGACCATCGCCACCAACATGGCCGGTCGTGGTACTGACATCGTGCTGGGTGGCAACTGGCAGGCCGAGATTGCCGCGCTGGAGAACCCGACCACCGAACAGATCAGCGACATCAAGGCCGCCTGGCAGATCCGTCACGATGAAGTGCTGGCCGCCGGTGGCTTGCACATCATCGGTACCGAGCGCCATGAATCCCGCCGGATCGACAACCAGCTGCGCGGCCGTTCCGGTCGTCAGGGGGATCCGGGTTCGTCCCGCTTCTATCTCTCCATGGAAGACCAGCTGATGCGTATCTTCGCCTCTGACCGCGTCACCGGCATGATGAAGAAGCTGGGCATGGAAGAGGGCGAGGCCATCGAGCACCCATGGGTGACCAAGGCCATCGAGAATGCCCAGCGCAAGGTGGAGGGTCGCAACTTCGACATCCGCAAGAACTTGCTCGAGTTTGATGACGTGGCCAACGACCAGCGCAAGGTGGTCTACGAGCAACGCAACGAGCTACTGGAGACCAACGACATCTCCGAGACCATCCACATCATCCGTGATGACGTCTATGGCGCCGTGATTGACGAATACATTCCGCCCCAGTCTCTGGAAGAGATGTGGGACGTGCCCGGCCTGGAGGCCCGTCTGGCTGCCGATTTTGGCCTGGTCCTGCCCATTCAGCAGTGGCTGAGTGACGACGACAAGCTCTACGAAGAGAAGCTGCGCGAGCGCATTCTGGACGAAGCGAACCAACTCTATGCCCGCAAGGAGGAGCTGGTCGGTGTCGATGTGCTGCGCAACTTCGAGAAGGCCGTGATGCTGCAGACCCTGGATGGTCTGTGGAAGGAGCATCTGGCCGCCATGGATCACCTGCGTCAGGGTATTCATCTGCGCGGTTATGCCCAGAAGAACCCCAAGCAGGAGTACAAGCGTGAATCCTTCGACTTGTTCACCCAGATGCTGGAGACCCTCAAGCGCGACGTGGTCAGCATACTGAGCCGGGTTCAGGTACAGGAGCGGGATGTCGAGGTGATGGAAGAGCAGCAGCGCCAGCAGGCGGAAGCGACTCCCCGTACTTACACCCATGCTACCGCCGATAACCAGCTGGCCGACGAAGAGACCCAGGCCGACGCGGCACCGGTTACCTTCGTGCGGGACGAGCAGAAGGTGGGCCGCAACGATCCTTGCCCCTGCGGCTCCGGCAAAAAGTACAAGCATTGCCACGGCCAGTTGACCTGAGTCGTCAATCAGTCATAAGGAGGCGGGCCCAGTGCCCGCCTTCATTTTGTTAAGGGCCCGAGTGGTCAGCCATGAGGTGAAGCGAGTGGAACAGAAGAAGCGGATTTGGGTGGCGGTTGGCGTCATCGAGAACGAGCGGGGTGACATCTTCATCGCCAAACGCTCCTCAGACAGTCACCAGGGCGATCGTTGGGAGTTCCCCGGTGGCAAGGTTGAGGCGGGGGAAGATCTGCTGGCAGCCCTGGACAGGGAGCTGTGGGAGGAGATCGGCATCCGGGTCGAGGATTGCGCCCCCTTCATGGAGTTGCATCATGACTATCCCGAGAAACAGGTGCTGCTGGATATCTGGAAGGTGACGCAGTTCAGTGGTGAACCCTTTGGCAAGGAGGGCCAGGAGTGTCTGTGGGTACCCCTGGCCGAGCTGGATAACTACCAGTTCCCGGATGCCAATGGCCCCATAGTCGCGCGGCTACAGGGTTTGGTCGCTAAAAGCTGACAACGAATGCGGTAGCGAAACGTTGATAACAAAAAAGGGCCATTGTGGCCCTTTTTTGTTATGGAGGGGGAGGGCTCAGCGCCACTCCTCTCCGGCATCGGGATCTGGCAGCAGATCCGGATTGAGCTCTCCCGGGATCCGCTTCTCTTCATCGGCCCACTCGCCAAGATCGATCAGCTGGCAGCGCTTGCTGCAGAAGGGGCGAAACGGGCTCTGCGGCCCCCATTCCACGGGGGTTTGGCAATTGGGGCAGTTGACCTTGGTGACCATGAGTTCCTCCACAGGCAAGAGATGAATGACGCAGGATGGGAGCCAGGCTCCCATCTCTTGGTTAGCAGCAGGCGAGCTGGAAGGGCACATCGCCAATGGGTTGTTCCTGGGTGGGCAGGAAGCGCAGCGCAAAGCGGTTCTTGTGGCCACTCAGGGTCGGGTAGCAACCCATGGCATGGGGCAAGCGGATACGGATCAACTCCGCATTCTCCGCCGTGTCCTGATAGAAACCATTGGTGGCGACCTGATCGCTGAAGTGGGACGCATCGCGCCACAGTCGCAGCAAGAGGCCAATCGCCCCCATCAGCAACTGGATGTCGCTCAGCCAGGCTTCCATCTGCGGGTGTCGCAGGGACGCCGGGGTGGTCAACCAGTGGTGCAGCTGAGGCACATCAAAGGCGCAGAGTCCGCCGGGAATGGAGAAACGCTGGCGGATGGAGCCGAGCAGCTTGTCTTCCTTGAGGCGAGCGCCGGGACGCGCGGCACCCAACAGCTTGCGGGAAAGCTGGCTGCTCTCCTGTTGCATCGCACGGATCTGGTCGAGATCGACATCGGGCAGCTCTGCCCAGTGGCCGAGGCGCTGACTCAGGCGTTCAAGATCCTTGATGAGATCCGAGCGCAGATCTCCCCGCTCGAGCAGTTCCTGCAGATCGAACAGCCCCTTGAAGAAGGCGATATGAGACCAGGGGTGATCGCTACCCAGATTGTCATGGATCTGGTTGAACAGTGATTCCAGACGAAGATAGGTCCGGCTTTTTTCGTTGAGAGGGAAATCGTAAATCATGCCTAATCCTGGCCAGCCATAAACCGGCCTAGTGTACTCACAGTTGCCGGGCTTGTTGAGTGGCAAATGTCAGATATGTTTGGTGCAGCGCCAGAATTCGCCCACGCAATAGCTCGGGAGAGCCGTCCCGGTTCTCAATGATGTCATCGGCGGCGGCCAAGCGAGCCATACGACTCGCTTGAGCGGTGACGATGGCCCTGGCCTGTTCACGGCTGACCCCATCACGACGACAAGTGCGGGTGATCTGTGTCTCCTCGTCCACATCGACCACCAGTACCCGGTTAGCCATGGCGGTGAGCCGGTTTTCAACCAGCAGGGGCACCACCAGCAAGCAATAAGGGGAGCTAGCCTCGGCGCACTGGCGCTGCATCTCCTGGCGGATCAGGGGGTGGAGCAGGGCGTTGAGCCACCCCTTGGCATCGGGCTCTCTGAACACGCGGTCACGGAGCTTGCGTCTGTCCAGTGCACCCTCTTCATCGAGTACGCCAACCCCGAAGTGCTGGGTGATGGCAGCCAGTGCAGGGGTACCGGGTTCCACCACCTCGCGGGCGATAACATCCGCATCAATGATGTCGATGCCCAGCTCGCCAAACAGATTGGCGACAGTGGTCTTGCCACTGCCTATGCCCCCTGTGATTGCGACTATATACATGGGTGAGTGTGTCCTGAAGTGATCGTTCTTTATTCGTCTTGCTGGTTATTGTGCCCCAAGCGGGGGTCAGAGCACCATGTGCAGATACCAGGTGGTGATGCTATCTCCCCAGAGCAGAGCGACCCAACCGGCGATGGCGAGATAGGGGCCGAAGGGGATGGGGTTGCTGTGCGCTTGGCGGCGGGAGGCGATAAGGGCTATGCCGATCACGGCGCCCACCAAGGAGGAGAGCAGCAGGATCAGCGGCAGCGCCTGCCAGCCGAGCCAGGCCCCCAGGGCTGCCAGCAACTTGAAGTCACCATAACCCATCCCTTCCTTGCCGGTGAGCAGCTTGAAGGCCCAATAGAGGCTCCAGAGCACCAGATAACCGGCCATGGCACCGATGACGGCATCCGCCAAGGGCACCTTCTGCCAGATGAGGTTGACCAGCAGGCCAGCCCAGAGCAGCGGCAGCGTGAGGGGATCTGGCAGTAGCATCTTGTCCAGATCGATGAAGGTCAGAGCAACCAGCACCCAGGTGAGCAGCAGATAGGCCAGCAGGGAAGGGTCAGCAGGCAGGCGGCTGGCCACGACGACGGAGAGCAGGGCGGTGAGCAGCTCGACCAGGGGATAGCGCGCCGAGATAGGCGCGGAGCAGCTGCGGCAGCGCCCCTTGAGCCAGAGCCAGCTCAATAGCGGGATGTTTTCCAGGGCGCTGATGGCATGGTGGCAATGGGGGCACCGGGAGCGTGGCACCATGAGGTTATAGGGCTCGGTAGGGGCGGACTCGCTCTCAGGATGAAAGTAGTCCCGATACTCGGCCAGCCAGCCACGCTCGAGCATGATGGGCAGGCGGTGGATGACGACATTGAGGAAGCTGCCAATGGTCAGGGAAAAGAGAAATACCAGGGTCAGGTAGAGCCAGGGCAGGCTGAGCGCCAGTTCAGTCATGGGTTGCATCGAGTCTCGGATAAGGAAGCAGGCAGTGTAGCATGACCCCGGCGGCTGAGGGCGCTGGCCCCCCGCCGGGATGGTTTGATCGCATTAGTGGATGACAGAACCCAGTTTGAAAATGGGCAGATACATGGCCACCACCATGCCGCCAACCAGCACGCCCAGTACCACCATGATAAAGGGCTCTAGCAGACTGGTGAGGCCGTCGACCAGATCGTCAACCTCCTGCTCGAAGATGGTCGCGACCTTGGAGAGCATCTCATCGATAGCGCCAGACTCCTCTCCTATCATCACCATCTGGATCACCATGTCCGGGAAGAGATCCACGGTGCGCATGGCGACGTTGATCTGCATACCAGCCATCACTTCATTGCGAATGGCCAGAATGGCAGTGCGATAGACATAGTTCCCCGAGGCTCCTGCCGCCGAGATAAGTGCATCCACCAGGGGAATACCGGCGCTGAAGGTAGTGGAGAGGGTGCGAGCGAAGCGGGCCATGGCGGCCTTGTGCAATATCATGCCGACCACGGGGATGGTGAGAATGAATTTGTCGGTGTTATCTCGGACTTTGGAATAGCGGCGCCAGGCCCGTACATAGAGGAAGATGGCCAGGGCTATCCCGCCGAAAATCATATACCACCAATCCTGCATGAAGCGGGAGATGCCAATGACGAACTGGGTGAAAATGGGCAGCTCGGCGCCGAAGCTCTTGAAGATGTCTTCAAACTGCGGGATGACAAACAACAGCAGGATGGAGGTCACCACTATGGCCACCAGGATCACCATACTGGGGTAGAACATCGCCTTCTTGATCTTGGATTTGAGCGTTTCGGCCTTTTCCCGATAGGTAGCGATGCGATCATAGATGGTCTCGAGTGCCCCCGAATGTTCCCCTGCCTCGATCAAATCGCAATAGAGATCGTCAAAATGGCGGGGGTGTTGGCGCAGGGCTTCCGACATGGGCGTACCGGTTTCGACATCGCTGGCAATCTGCCCCATCAAATCACGCATGCTCGATTTTTCGTGGCTACGGGCGATGATCTGCAGGCTCTGCACTAGGGGTACGCCAGCGCTCAACATGGTAGCAAGTTGGCGGCTCACCACGGCGATATCCATCGCCTTGATCTTGGCACCCGCCTTGGAGAAGAGGCCGTGACTCTTTTTGCCGATACGGGAGACGCTGACCCCCTGCTTGCGCAGCTCGGCCTTGGCCATATTGACGTGTTCGGCCTGTAGCTCCCCGGAGATATCCTTGCCTTTGCGATTGACCCCTTTCCAGCGGAAGGTATAGACCTTGGCGGGCTGGTTGCGCTTCTTCGATAGAGTAGCCATCCTTGCATCCTTGCAATGAGGGCCGCTTGATGAGCGGCGTGATAAGTCGGCGGCCTGACGAGCTAGTTGGTGGTGATCCTATTGATTTCGCTCAGACTGGTGACGCCGAGACGGGCTTTTTCCAGGCCAGATATGCGCAGGGTTCGCATCCCCTCCTTCTGGGCGATGGCGGCAATCTGCAACGAGTTCGCCCCCTGCATGATGAGTTTGGCGATATTTTCTGACATCAACAGTATTTCATAAATGCCGACCCGCCCCTTGTAACCCCCGGTACACTCCTTGCAACCCTTGGGTTTGAACAGCCTTACCCCAGCGGTCACTTGCTGAGTACTGAAGCCCAGCGCGGTCAGTTCGGAGTCGGGGATAGCTTCCGGTTCCTTGCAGTGATCGCACAGCTTGCGGGCGAGCCGTTGAGCCATGATGAGCGTTACCGACGAGGCGATGTTGAAGGCGGGCACCCCCATGTTCATCATCCGGGTCAGGGTCTCGGCTGCCGAGTTGGTGTGCAGGGTAGAGAGTACCAGGTGGCCGGTCTGGGCCGCCTTGATGGCTATCTCGGCGGTTTCTAGATCCCGGATCTCCCCCACCATGACGATATCCGGGTCCTGGCGAAGGAAGGAGCGCAGGGCGCTGGCGAAGGTGAGCCCTGCCTTGGGATTGACCTGCACCTGATTGACCCCGGGCAGGTTGATCTCTACCGGATCTTCGGCGGTGGAGATATTGACCTCAAGGGTATTGAGTATGTTGAGCCCGGTATAGAGAGAAACCGTCTTGCCGGAGCCGGTGGGTCCTGTCACCAGGATCATGCCCTGTGGTTTACTCAGTGCGGTCAGGTATTGCTGTTTCTGCGTCTCGTCAAAGCCCAGTTGCTCGATGTTGAGCCGGGCCGCCGAGGAGTCAAGCAACCGGATGACGACCTTCTCGCCCCACATGGTCGGCAGGGTATTGACCCGCATGTCCATGGAGCGGTTACGGGACAGCTTGAGCTTGATGCGACCATCCTGAGGCAGGCGCCGTTCGGCAATGTCTAGTCTGGCCATGACCTTGAGGCGGGCGGCGAAGCGGTTGGCCAGATTGACCGGCGGGGTGGAGGCTTCGTGCAATATGCCATCGATACGAAAGCGGATGCGGTACTTGAACTCATAGGGTTCGAAGTGCAGGTCGGATGCCCCCTGGCGAATGGCGTCCATCAAGATCTTGTTGATGTATTTGACGATGGGGGCATCGTCGTCGGCGGTGTTGACGCTTTCGTCAAGGCGACTGCTGTCGTCTGCCACTTCGAGTGCCGAGATCTCGGCCTCATCAATATCGTCCATGCCGAGGGCGTCATGCTCGCTCTCGAGCAGCTTGCCGATGGCCTGGCTCAGTTTGTCCTCTTCGACCAGCAGGGCCTCGGTATGCAGGCCGAAGCTGAAGCCGAAATCTTCCAGGGCCGCCACATTGGTCGGGTCGGACATAGCGATATAGAGGGTATGGCCCTGGGTGTAGATGGGCAGCACATGGTGCTTGTCGATCAACTTCTGATTGAGGTATTTCTGCGGGATCTCGGCCAGGTCGAAGGCGGCAAGATCCAGCAGAGGTACCCCATATTCCAGCTCGCAGAACTCGGCCAGCGTCTTGCTGGCGAGGATGTCGTTCTCGATAAGGTAGGTGACAAAGGGTTTGCGCTGGGCGCGGGCCTGGCTCAGATAGTGCTGTGAGTCAGACTCACTTAGCAGGGAGGAAGCGGCCAGGCTCAGGGCCAGGCCGCTATGGGGGCTAGAGGTCATGCGTTAGCAAATGCCTTGGTCAGTACAAGTAGCTGAGCTATTGGGTGCCCACAGGATTTGTCCACCACTAGCGGTACCAGTCAGAATATAGGTTACATTGTCGAATGGATCTGCGCCGGTTGCGGTTATAGAAACATCTGCCGGAGTGTCATCTACTTCCACCGATTTCACATAACCACTGGGGCCAGCGGCAGAAGGGACACCTCCTGAGCCATTGGCATTGCAAGAATCTATATCATCGGTTGTTTGATAACACACTTCGATGGCAGTTTTAACGCCGCCTGTCGCCGCAACTACCTCAGAAAACTTGGCTTTTTTGGTATAGGTCTGATACGCCGGCAGGGCGATGGCGGCAAGTATGGCGACGATGGCCACGACGATCATCAGTTCGATCAGGGTAAAGCCTGTTTGCTTTCTCATCTTCAATATCCTTATTTCACATGGGTCCTGATAACACTGGCGGTGACCTCACCGCTCTTGGCAGCTTAGCCAAACTGCTGCACTTGGCAACAACGCAATCCAGTTTAGTTGACGAGCATTAAACTAATGACATAAGTAGAGATAAATCAGAAGGTTAGTGGTTTCCTTTGGTTCCCTGTCATTCAGTCGGCTGTTCCGGTCTCTCCTTTTACCATGGGCGGGCCTTGCCTAAAGAAAAGGCGTCAATGGCGTCTTTTGCAAGTCGAGATGCGTCAGGGGTTGATTGCTGCCCCGGTATCGGGAGAAGGGGGAGATCGAGGGAGTGAGCCGAAAGGATTGAGGGGCTTGACTAAGGAGAGATCCCTGCCCCCGCTGGCACCATGGCTAGCGGGGGCAGGTGAATGGTAATGACGGCGTTGACGGGTCAGATAAAGCGCATGGAGAGATCGAGGGCCCGCACATGCTTGGTCAGGGCACCGACCGAGATGTAATCCACGCCGGTGGCGGCAAATTCAGCCAGCGTGTCCAGGGTGACGTTGCCGGATACCTCCAGCTTGGCCCGGCGCTCGCCCCCCTTGCCGTTCAGGGTGACCGCCTCACCCATCATGGCCACATCAAAGTTATCCAGCATGACGATATCGGCGCCGGCATCGAGGGCGAGTGCCAACTCGACGAGCGACTCCACCTCCACCTCCACCGGCTTGCCCGGATTGAGGCGGCGGGCCTCGCTCACGGCCTCCATGATGCCGCCGCAGGCGAGAATATGGTTCTCTTTGATGAGGTAGGCGTCATACAGACCGATACGGTGGTTCTTGCCGCCGCCACAGGTCACGGCATATTTTTGGGCATCCCGCAGCCCTGGCAGCGTCTTGCGGGTGTCGAGCAGGCGGCATTGGGTGCCGGTGAGCTCTGCGACGTAGCGGGCGGTCAGGGTGGCCACCCCGGAGAGGGTCTGCACAAAATTGAGGGCATTGCGCTCACCGGTCAACAGCACCCGGGCCGGGCCGTGGAGACGAAACAGCTCCTGATCCGGCTGCAAGATGTCGCCGTCCTGGACCAACCACTCCACTTGTACCTCGCCACCGAGCTGGGCAAAGACTTCATCCACCCAGGCTTGACCACAGAAGACCCCCGCCTCGCGGGTGATGACCCGGGCACTGGCCTGGCGATCGGTCGGGATGAGCTGAGCCGTGATGTCGGCGCGGGCGTCCGGTTGGTCTTGGGCGGTCAGGGCGCCCCCCAAATCTTCGAGTAACGCGGCGCGCACGGCGCGGCTGATGTCCTGTTGTAACATGCCTTTTATTCCTGCAAGGGTCTGAGAAGCAACTGCCTGTCTCGTTGAGTCAGCTCCAGCCGACCGAGGGCGTTCATGCCGACCAGGATCTCATTGCCGCTGGCGGCTGGATTGATGTAAACGGCCAGATCGTACAAGGTCAGCGGGCCCATCGCCAGGCTTTCTATCCGACCGTTGCCGACCAGAATAGGGCCAGCTGCCGTATTGACCCGACTCTGTCCCTGCACCACGAGCCCCAGCCGACTCGCCACCTCAGCCGGTATGGTGACCCGGGTGGCGCCAGTGTCGAGCAGCAGTTGCACCTCCTGGCCGTTGATGGCACCCTCCAGACGATAGTGGCCGCTGGCATCCATCGGCAGACGCAGTTCGCCGCTGGCAGTGACGCTGGGCTGGCTACCCGTATGGAAATAGAGGGTGAGCAGTCCCATCAGCGAGAGCCAGGTCAGTAGCCAGAGCCAGCGGGCCGCAGCAGGGGCCGCCATTAAGAGCGCCCCCCGGTGCAGGACAACAGCCCGGGCTGTGAACGCGGGGGGAGTGATAGCCAGACCCTAAGGGCGGTAATGCGCACATCCATACCATGAGCAAGAGAGATGATGACCCAGCCTAACACAGTATTTTCCATTGATTCAGACGGTTGGTGCGAGCAGGCCAGACGGGTGCCCTCTCCTCATCACAATGAGCGGGCCAGCCCCGAGGATGTCTCCTTGCTGGTGGTGCACGGCATCAGCCTGCCACCAGGGCAGTTCGGCGGTCCTCATATCGACGAGCTGTTCAGCGGCACCCTCAATCCTGATGGCCACCCCTATTTCGCCGAGATCCATCAACTGCGGGTCTCCGCCCATTGCCTGATCCGCCGCGACGGAGAGCTGGTGCAATATGTGCCTTTTATTGCCCGAGCCTGGCATGCGGGCCTCTCTTGCTGGGAGGGGCGAGAAGCGTGCAACGATTACTCCATCGGCATCGAGCTGGAGGGGACCGATGATCTGCCTTATAGCCCTGCGCAATATGCCGTGCTGGCGAGTCTCACTCGAACCATTCAGGCGCGTTTCCCGGCCATAGTGGCAGAGCGGGTGGTGGGGCACTGCGACATAGCGCCGGGCCGCAAGACGGATCCGGGCAGCAGTTTTGACTGGGTGCGATATCGCCAGGAAACAAACAAATCCTGCTAGTGTTGAAATTAAGTTTGTGTTTTTTAAATCAATGGCTTGCTAACAGTGCAGGCTATTTTTATTGGCTGTTACCCAAATGTTGTCTGTGATCTGGCGCAGAAATATTGGTCAGACCATTTTCTATGAGTGAGATCATGGTTCCCGAAGATTACCCATAAGTAGGCAGTTCACTTTCTTGATGCAGATCAGATTTTGGGTGGACATTTTCCATGCCCTCTGCTAATTTTCGCCCCATTCATGAAATTGGTAATACCAATTTAACAAAGCTGCCTCATGCCCTATCGTAAAGTTACTCAACCCAAATTGGCTGACGCCATCGTCGCCGAGTTGGAGCACATGATCCTGGAAGGCAGCTTGCAGCCTGGCCAGAAGTTGCCGCCAGAGCGGGAACTCGCCATCCAGTTTCAGGTGTCGCGCCCCTCCTTGCGAGAGGCCATCCAGCGTCTGGAGGCTCGTGGGTTGCTGTATCGCCGCCAGGGCGGTGGCACCTTTGTGCAAAATGGTTTGAGCAAGGGCATCGCCGATCCCCTGTTCGAGCTGCTCAGTACCCACCCTGAAGCCCAGTATGACTTGCTGGAGTTTCGCCACGCACTGGAAGGCATCTGTGCCTACTATGCTGCGCTGCGGGGTACAGAGGCAGATTTCGAGCGCATCCGCGCCGCCCAGGCCGCCATCGAGGCCGCCGGGCAGCAGGGATCGCTTGCGAGCGAGTCGAGCGCTGTCACCCAGTTCTATCTGGCGGTGGCGGAGGCCTCCCACAACGTGGTGCTGCTGCACCTGTTGCGGGCCATGGGTCCCATGCTCGAACAGAACATTTTGCGAAATAACGAAATTTTGAATCGCCGTCCGGGAGTGGTCGCCAAGATCCGTCGCCATCGTGCGTCGCTGATCGAGGCTATCCTGTCGGGGGCTCCGGAGCGGGCCAGGACTGCTTGTCATGAGCACCTGGCCTTTATCGAGGACACCTTGTTGGATATGCAGAGGGAAGATAGCCGGATCCAGCGATCCATGCGTCGGATCCGTCAGCAGGAAAACTAATCCCACAAGGCTTTATTGTCGAATTTTGCGCAACTTACATCCCGTGCAATAACAATAGGAACCAGCCATGTCTGATATCCTGAAGAACGATGTGGACCCGATAGAAACGCTGGAGTGGCTTGCCTCTCTGGAATCCTTGTTGCGTGAAGAGGGTCCGCAACGCGCTCAGTTCATCCTTGAACAGCTTACTGAGAAGGCACGCGTTAGCGGTGTGGAAGTGGCTGAGAAAGCGAATCGCGATTACATCAACACCATTCCTGCCATTGACGAACCGGCTTACCCGGGCGATCAGGAGATGGAGCGCCGTATTCGCGCCATCATCCGCTGGAATGCCGTGATGATAGTGCTGCGCGCTTCTAAAAAGGATCTGGACCTGGGTGGTCACATGTCCTCTTTCGCTTCCAGCGCCACCATTTACGAAGTCTGCTACAACCACTTCTTCCGCGCTCGCAACGAGAAGGATGGTGGTGATCTGGTTTATTTCCAGGGTCACATCTCCCCGGGCATCTATGCTCGTGCCTTCGTCGAAGGTCGCCTGACCGAAGACCAGCTGGACAACTTCCGTCAGGAAGTGGACGGCAAGGGTATCCCTTCCTATCCGCACCCGAAACTGATGCCGGACTTCTGGCAGTTCCCGACCGTCTCCATGGGTCTGGGTCCTATCGCCGCCATCTATCAGGCGCGTTTCCTGAAATACCTGACCGACCGTGGCATCAAAGACTGTGCCGACCAGACCGTGTACGCCTTCCTGGGTGACGGCGAGATGGACGAGCCGGAAGCCAAGGGCGCCCTGACCGTTGCCGTGCGTGAAAAGCTCGACAACCTGGTATTCGTGGTCAACTGCAACCTGCAGCGTCTGGATGGTCCTGTCGTGGGTAACGGCAAGGTCATCAACGAGCTGGACGGCCTGTTCGCCGGCGCCGGCTGGGACGTGACCAAGGTTATCTGGGGTCGCAAGTGGGATGAGCTGCTCAAGAAAGACACCTCAGGCAAGCTGATCCAGCTGATGAACGAGACCGTGGATGGTGACTACCAGACCATGAAGTCCCGTGACGGCGCCTATGTCCGTGAGCACTTCTTCAATCGCTACCCGGAAACCGCAGCCCTGGTCAAAGACATGACCGACGAGGAGATCTTCGCCCTGAACCGCGGTGGTCACGATCCTCGTAAGCTGTTCGCCGCCTTCTCCAAGGCCGCAGCGACCAAGGGCAAGCCGACCGTCATCCTGGCCAAGACCATCAAGGGTTATGGCATGGGTGAAGCGGCCGAAGGCAAGAACATTGCCCACCAGGTCAAGAAGATGGATCTCGGCTCGGTGCGTCACCTGCGCGATCGTTTCAACCTGCCGGTGACCGATGAGCAGATGGAAGAGCTGCCGTACCTGAAGATCGAAGAGGGTACCGAAGAGTACAAGTACCTGCATGCCCGCCGTGCCGAGCTGAAAGGTTATGTACCGACTCGTCTGCGTGAGACCACCACCACCCTGGAAATCCCGGCGCTGGAGACCTTTGGTCCGCTGCTGGGCGAGCAGGCCCGTGAGATCTCCACCACCATGGCGTTCGTGCGTTCCCTGAACGTGCTGCTCAAAGACAAGTCCATCGGCAAGCGCATCGTGCCGATCCTGGCCGATGAAGCTCGTACCTTCGGGATGGAAGGTCTGTTCCGTCAGATCGGCATCTACAGCCCGCACGGTCAGCAGTACACCCCGCAAGACCGTGACATCGTCTCCTACTACAAGGAAGACAAACAGGGTCAGGTTCTGCAGGACGGCATCAACGAGCTGGGCGCCATGTCCTCCTGGCTGGCTGCTGCGACCTCCTACAGCACCAACGATTGCCCGATGATCCCGTTCTACATCTACTACTCCATGTTCGGCTTCCAGCGGATCGGCGACATGGCGTGGGCAGCGGGTGACCAGCAAGCCCGTGGTTTCCTGCTGGGCGCGACTTCCGGTCGTACCACCCTCAACGGTGAAGGTCTGCAGCACGAAGATGGTCACAGCCACATCCTGGCCGGCACCATCCCGAACTGCATCTCCTACGATCCGTCCTACGCCTATGAAGTGGCGGTGATCGTACAGGACGGCCTGCGCCGCATGTACGGTGAGAAGCCTGAGAACGTCTTCTACTACATCACCACCCTCAACGAGAACTACGCCATGCCGGCCATGCCGGAAGGCGCCGAGGAAGGCATCCGCAAGGGTATCTACAAGCTGGAATCCGTGGCCGGTACCAAGGCCAAGGTACAGCTGCTGGGTTGTGGTTCCATCCTGGGCCACGTCCGTACCGCCGCCCAGATCCTGGCGAGCGAGTATGGCGTCGGTTCCGACGTGTTCAGCGTCACCTCCTTCAACGAGCTGGCTCGTGATGGTCAGGACGTCGATCGCTGGAACATGCTGCACCCGACTGCTGCTGCCCGCGTACCCTACATCACCTCGGTACTGGGTTCCGAAGCCACCATAGCCGCGACCGACTACATGAAGTCCTTCGCCGAGCAGGTGCGTGCCTTCATGCCGACCGAGCACTACCGTGTACTGGGTACCGATGGTTATGGCCGTTCCGACAGCCGTGCCAACCTGCGTCGTCACTTCGAAGTGAACGAGTTCTATGTCGTGGTTGCTGCCCTGACCGAACTGGCCAAGCGCGGTGAGATCGACAAGCAGGTTGTGGCCGACGCCATCGCCAAGTACGGCATCGATGCCGACAAGGTTAACCCGCTGTACGCGTAAGAGGATTGAGCGCCCTGTCCGGACTTGCGTGCCGGACAGGGCCTTGCCCAGGTTAATGCGACATAAGGGTAAGAGGACAAACACAGGGTCCGGACGGCAACAACGAGCCGGAACCTGCTCTTGCCAAGGTTAACGCGACAGACGCGTAAGAGGATAAAGCACAATGTCCAAACAGATTATGGTGCCGGATATCGGTGCCGATGAAGTGGAAGTGACTGAAATCATGGTCGCTGTGGGTGACAAGGTCGAGCTCGACCAGTCCCTGATTGCCGTGGAAGGTGACAAGGCCTCCATGGAAGTCCCGGCTCCGGCTGCGGGTATCGTCAAAGAGATCCTGATCAAGGTGGGCGACAAGGTTGCCACCGGTTCCCAGATCATGATCTTCGAAGCCGAAGGTGCTGCTGCCGCCGCGCCAGCCCCCGCTCAAGCTGCCGCTCCGGTTGCTGCTGCACCGGCCGCTCCTGCTGCCGCCGCACGCAAAGACGTTCACGTCCCTGATATAGGTGACGACGAAGTCGAAGTGACCGAGCTGATGGTTGCCGTGGGTGACATGGTTGAAGCCGACCAGTCCATCATTGCCGTGGAAGGCGACAAAGCCTCCATGGAAGTGCCGGCACCCTTCGCGGGCCGTGTGGTCGAGATCAAGGTTGCCGCCGGCGCCAAGGTCTCCACCGGTTCCCTGGTGATGGTATTCGAAGTGGCTGGCGCCGCACCTGCCGCCGTGGCTGCCCCGGTTCAGGCTGCTGCTCCCGTGGCTGCTGCCCCGGTTGCCGCCGCTGCCAAAGAGGTCAATGTTCCTGACATCGGTGGTGATGAAGTCGAAGTGACCGAGATCATGGTCGCCGTCGGTGACAAGGTCGAAGCCGACCAGTCCCTGATCGCCGTGGAAGGTGACAAGGCCTCCATGGAAGTGCCAGCGCCCTTCGCCGGCATCATCAAAGAGATCAAGGTGAAGGCGGGTGACAAGGTCTCCACCGGTTCTCTGATCATGGTATTCGAAGTGGCTGGCGCCGCCCCTGCTGCCGCCCCGGTTGCCCAGGCTGCCGCACCTGTTGCCGCTGCCCCTGCCGCCGCCCCGGTTGCTCAGGCTGCCGCTCCGGCTGCTGCGTCCTCCGACTTCGTTGCCAACGATGCCTACGTGCACGCCTCTCCGGCCGTGCGCCGCCTGGCCCGTGAGTTCGGCGTCAACCTGGCCAAGGTGAAAGCCTCAGGTCGCAAGGGTCGCATCGTCAAAGAAGACGTGCAGGCTTATGTGAAGGATGCAGTCAAGCGCGCCGAGTCCGCCCCGGCCGCTGGTCAAGGCACTGGCAACGGCATGAGCGTCGTCGCCTGGCCCAAGGTTGATTTCAGCAAGTTCGGCCCGGTCGAAGAGCTGGAACTGACTCGGATCCAGAAGATCTCCGGTCCTGCCCTGCACCGCAACTGGGCCATGATCCCTCATGTCACCCAGTTCGACGAAGCCGATACCACGGATCTGGAAGCCTTCCGCAAAGAACAGAACATGCTAGCCGAGAAGCAGAAGCTGGATGTGAAGATCACCCCGCTGGTGTTCATCCTGAAAGCCGCCGCCAAGGCCCTGGAAGCGCACCCGCGCTTCTGCAGCGCCCTGTCCGCAGACGGCAGCAAGCTGATCATGAAGAAGTACATCCACATCGGTGTGGCGGTCGACACCCCGGGTGGCCTGGTGGTTCCGGTCGTTCGCGACGTCAACAAGAAGGGCATCCATGAGCTGTCCCGCGACTTGGCCGAGATCTCCAAGAAGGCCCGTGCCGGCAAGCTGACCGCTGCCGACATGCAGGGCGGTTGCTTCACCATTTCCAGCTTAGGTGGCATCGGTGGTACCAGCTTTACCCCGATCGTCAACGCGCCGGAAGTGGCCATCCTCGGTGTTTCCAAGTCCGAGATGAAGCCGAAGTGGAACGGCAAAGAGTTCGTGCCGCGTCTGATGCTGCCGCTGGCACTGAGCTATGACCACCGCGTCATCGACGGTGCCGACGGTGCTCGCTTCGTCACCACCCTGAGTGGTGTGCTGTCCGACATTCGTCGACTGGTTCTGTAAATGTAAATGAGAGGGCGAGCACAGAGCTCGCCCTTTTCACTTCTCATTTCATTAACAAAATTATAAACTTGCCCCGTTTTTTTCACGGCTGCAGCCGCCTTCTTTGGCATAAGACTGTGCTGTCCGGGGATATAGAACGACAAAGAGGTCATGATGAGTAAAGAAATCAAAACTCAGGTCGTAGTACTGGGTGCTGGCCCTGCCGGTTATTCCGCTGCTTTTCGTGCCGCCGATCTGGGTCTGGAAACCGTTATCGTCGAGCGCTACTCCACCCTGGGTGGCGTCTGCCTGAACGTGGGTTGTATCCCGTCCAAGGCGCTGCTGCACGTCGCTAAAGTGATCGAAGAAGCCAAGGCGCTGTCCGATCACGGCATCGTGTTCGGTGCCCCCCAGACTGACATCGGCAAGGTGCGTCTGTGGAAAGAGAAGGTCATCAATCAGCTGACCGGCGGTCTGGCCGGCATGGCCAAGATGCGTAAAGTTCAGGTTGTGAACGGCTTCGGTAAATTCACCGGCCCCAACACCCTGGAAGTGACCGGTGATGACGGCAAGACAGTCGTTACCTTCGACAACGCCATCATCGCCGCGGGTTCCCGTCCGGTGAAACTGCCGTTCATCCCCCATGATGATCCCCGCGTATGGGATTCAACCGATGCGCTGGAACTGACCACAGTACCGGGCAAGCTGCTGGTTATCGGTGGCGGCATCATCGGTCTGGAGATGGGTACCGTTTACTCCTCCCTGGGTTCCGAGATCGACGTGGTGGAATTTGCCGACCAGCTGGTACCGGCTGCCGACAAAGACATCGTCAAGATCTACACCAAGCGCGTTGCCAAGAAATTCAACATCATGCTGGAGACCAAGGTCACCGCAGTTGAAGCCCGTGAAGATGGCCTGTACGTCTCTTACGAAGGCAAGCACGCCCCGGCCGAGCCGGTTCGCTACGACAACGTGCTGGTCGCGGTCGGTCGTGTGCCGAACGGCAAGCTGATGGACGCCGAGAAAGCCGGTGTTGCCGTCAACGAGCGCGGTTTCATCGAAGTGGACAAGCAGCTGCGTACCAACGTCGCTCACATCCACGCCATCGGCGACATCGTCGGTCAGCCGATGCTGGCCCACAAAGGTGTGCATGAAGGCCACGTGGCGGCCGAAGTCATTGCCGGCAAGAAGCACTACTTCGACCCGAAAGTGATCCCGTCCATCGCCTACACCGAGCCAGAGATGGCATGGGTTGGTCTGACCGAGAAGGAAGCCAAGCAACAGGGCCTGAACTTCGAAGTCGCCACCTTCCCCTGGGCAGCTTCCGGCCGCGCCATTGCGTCCGATTGCTCTGATGGCATGACCAAGCTGATCTTCGACAAGGACAGCAACCGCGTCATCGGGGGTGCCATCGTCGGTACCAACGGCGGTGAGCTGCTGGGCGAGATCGGTCTGGCCATCGAGATGGGTGCCGACGCCGAAGATCTGGCGCTGACCATCCACGCTCACCCGACTCTGCACGAGTCCGTGGGTCTGGCCGCCGAAGTGTACGAAGGATCCATCACCGATCTGCCGAACGCCAAGGCCAAGAAGAAGAAGTAATGCTCTTCTCGCACTCCATATGAAAAAGCCGCTCTTTTGAGCGGCTTTTTTGGTTTACAGGGTCTGCGAGCGAAAGCGCTCAGCAACGGCTCTGCTTGGCCTGGCCCGGCGGGCAGAAGGTACCATAGCCCCCGATCGCCATCCCTGACCCGGATATCGTCCAGGCTCACATCGACATCGTGCACCCGGAGAGAGCCACTGCTGCCGCCCGAGCCAGGATAATGCTCATCACCCGCTCGTTCATGACACTGCCACGATTTTCCTGATTATGCCGCAACGGGATAGCAATAAGGATGGGCAGGCACAGGGCTGCGGCATGACGTCAAGACAAGAGGGAGCACCATGGTGCTCCCTCTTGTGTCAAACATGCTCCATGTGGCTCAGAGCCGGAAGTTGCCTACCAGCTTGTCGAGCTGGCCGGAGAGCTGCTGCAGTCCGCGGCTGGAGTCGGTGAGCCTGTGGGCTATGTCCGTGGTCTCCATGGTGAGCTGGTTGATGTCCTCCACGTTGCGGTTGATCTCGCCCACCACGCTGGACTGCTCCTCGGTGGCGGTGGCGACCTGGATATTCATGTCGCTTATCTGGGTGATGTGCGAGGTGATATGACCCAGGGCCTCGTTGGCCTTGTCGGCTTGCGCCACCACGGCCAGGCTCTGGCTGCGCCCCTCGGCCATGGCGCTCACGGCGCGGGCGGATTGCGCCTGCAGGCTGTTGATCATTTTCTGGATCTCCTCGGTGGAGGCGGCGGAGCGGCTGGCGAGGTTGCGCACCTCATCGGCCACCACGGCGAAGCCACGACCCTGCTCACCGGCCCGGGCCGCCTCGATGGCGGCGTTGAGGGCCAGCAGGTTGGTCTGCTCCGAGATGCTGCGGATGGTATCGAGTATGCTGCCGATGGCATCGGTCTGACCGGCCAGGGAGCCGATCACCCCGGAGACCTCCTCCAGCTCATTGGACAATCCCACTATGCCATGGCGGGCTTGCGCGACCACGTCCGCGCCGGATTCGGCCTGATCGTTGGCCTGCTTGGCCACCTCGGCGGCCAAGGAGGCATTGCCGGCTATCTCGCCGACGGTGGCGCCCATCTCGTGAATGGCGGTGGCGACCTGCACGGTGCGATCCCGCTGGGCGGTGCAGTTGTGTTGGGTGAGCTGAGCCTGGTTGGCGACGTCGGCAGCCGTGCTCGCCAGCTGGCGCGAGTTGCTCGCCACCTCTTCGATGGCGCCATGGATGCGGGACACGAAATGGTTGAAGCTGCGCGCCACCTCGGCCAGTTCATCCTTGCCCTCGATCTGGGCCCGGCTGTCGAGGGCCAGGTGTTCGGCCGCCTCGCCGATGTGCCGTTGCAAGAAGCTGACCCGACGGCGCAGGCTGGTCAGGATCTGGCTCGAAACCAGCAAGGAGATGAGGATGGCGACCACTATGATGATCATCATCTGGTTGCGGCCGCTGCCATAGCTCTCTTCACTGAGCTGGTTGCGCTGCTGGGCCTGGCCGATGAGGCCATCGAGCAAGGCGTTGGCCCCCTTGCGCATCTCCCCATAGGTCTGGCTATAGCGATCGCGATAGATGCCGCGCGCCACCTCCATCTGATCACTCTCCAGCGCCTGCAACATGGGGGTCAGCTCGTCGCGCTCCATCTGCTCGAACTGGCTGAGCAGTTTCTGGGCCTCGGCCCGCGCGCTGGGATCAACCTGGGCGTCCACCGCCTGTTGCATGGCCTGACGCATCTCGGGAATGTCTTCGGTGCGCGTCTCCTTGACCCGGGTCAGCACCCCCTTCTCGTCGCGCAGTGAGCTGTCTTGCAGCAGCATCATGTCGATGCCGACCCGCATGCGCGGGATGCGCGAGGCCACTTCGGCCATGGCCCGCATCGGCGTGGCCGTATTCTGATAGAGCTCATCGGCCTGATGCTTGATGTCGCCCATGCTGCGCAGGCTGGCGCCGCCGACCAGCAAGAGGGCAATACAGGGCACGGTGACGGCCAGGATGAGTTGAGACTTGAGGGTGATCTTTCCTGCGAGCATGGTGACTCCTTTAAGCTGCTGGGTTGGCCGCTAATCTAGCCGCTGTCGATGACAATTAGCGGTCTGGCACTGGGTGGGCCGCCGGATATCCCTACCCGGTCGATGTGCCCGCGCGGGGCCAGGGTCATCTCAATCGTTGCAAAGAGCGCCCCTGGCGCTCTTTGGTCAATGTCATAGCCGGAAGTTGCCGACCAGTTGATCCAGCTCGCTGGAGAGCTGCTGCAGACTACGACTCGATGCCGTCAACTGGTGGGCGATGTCCGCCGTCTCCATGGTGAGCTGGTTGATGTCCTCTACGTTGCGGTTGATCTCGCCGACTACGCTGGACTGCTCCTCGGTGGCGGTGGCGACCTGGATGTTCATGTCGCTTATCTGGGTGATGTGGGCGGTGATCTGGCCCAGGGCCTCGTTGGCTGCATCCGCCTGGTTCACCACGGCCAGGCTCTGGCTGTGCCCCTCGGCCATGGCACTCACGGCGCGAGCGGATTGCGCCTGCAGGCTGTTGATCATCTTCTGGATCTCCTCGGTGGAGGCGGCGGAGCGGCTGGCGAGGTTGCGCACCTCGTCGGCAACCACGGCGAAGCCCCGACCCTGTTCACCGGCCCGGGCCGCCTCGATGGCGGCGTTCAGCGCCAGCAGGTTGGTCTGCTCCGAGATGCTGCGGATGGTGTCGAGTATGCTGCCGATGGCATCGGTCTGGCCGGCCAGGGAGCCGATGACCCCGGAGACCTCTTTCAGTTCACCGGAGAGCCCGACGATACCGTGACGAGCCTGGGAGACCACACCGGCCCCGGCCTCGGCTTGTTCGTTGGCCTGCTTGGCCACCTCGGCGGCCAGGGAGGCATTGCCGGCTATCTCGCCGACGGTGGCGCCCATCTCGTGGATGGCGGTGGCGACCTGCACGGTGCGATCCCGCTGGGCGGTGCAGTTGTGCTGGGTCAGCTGGGCCTGGCTGGCAACCTGGGCGGCGGTGGCCGCCAGCTGACGGGAGTTGCTGGCCACCTGTTCGATAGAGCCATGGATCTTGGCGACGAAGTTGTTGAAGCCCTTGGCGACCTCGCTCAGTTCATCCTTGCCCTCGACCTTGAGGCGCTGGGTCAGGTCGCCATCACCGCTGCCGAGTGCCCGGAACAGGCGGGCCAGTTCGTTGAGGGGGCGGCTGACCGACCCCGCCAGCACCATGCCGAGCAGGCCCATGCCCAGGGCGATGACCAGACTGACCAGCACTATGTGCAGGCGGGCCTTGTCGAGTTCCCCATAGATCTCGGCCTCGGGCACCTGTACCACCAGGTACCAGTCGAGCAGCGGGATATAGGTGGTGGCGAGCACCACGCCCTGGCCATCGACCTCGGCGTGGCTGGCGGAAAATGCCTGCTTGGTGAGCAGTGCGGCGGCATCCGGGCCGGCCAGCTGACTCAGCGTATCCCGGTCGATGCGGGCGGCATCCGGGTGCAGCTTCACCTTGCCACTGCCATCGGTCATGAACACGAAACCGCTGTCGCCGACCCGGAAGTTGGAGAGGGTGGCGACCATGGTATCCAGGGACTTGGCGAGCCCGGCCAGGCCGCGACCATTGAGTTGCTGGAAGTTGACGAACAACTTCATCTCGCCATTGGCTTCGCGAAAGATGCTGAGCATCAGATCCTGGGGGCTCTTGGTATAGCCATAGAACCAGGCGTCCTGCTCCGGGGTCAGGTTGCGCAGGAAACCATCCTGGTTGTAGTAGGCGGCGCTCTGCCTGTCGGCGAAGGAGGCGGTCACCAGGTCATATTGCGCCGTGAGATCCTTGAGCTGACCGATAAGGATGCTCTCTTGCTCCTTGGGCATGCCGCGGGCGACCCAGTCCAGTACGAAGCGGTCATTGGCCAGCTGTTTGGCGGCGTTGGCCACCGAGTTGAGATCCTTTTCGATGTCCTTGCTGATGCGTTGGGTCAGGTTCGGCAGCTCCTGTTCGAACATGCGGCTCTCGATCAGCTGCTGGGCCGAGCGCTGACTGAAATAACCCACCAGCAGGCAGGAGAGCACCACGGCCAGGGTGACGGTAGCAATAATTTTCTGTTTGAGGGTCAGGCTTGCAAGCATGGCGTTGACTCGGGATCCGGTTGAAAAGGAGGTCATGATAGTAGCGGCCGGGGGAGGGCATTCTTGAGGCTGGACGGGTTTTTATTCAGGGTTTGCGTTTGCGCGCACAGCAGACGAGGGGGGCTCGGTGTCATCTGGCATCAGCGTTCGTGTGCCTGGGCCCTGGCTCGGGTGGAGAGGGGGCCGGGATCGGTGCCGGGCGCCGGGCGCCATAGCACCTGGTCGGGATAGAGGCTTACTGTTCCTTGATTGGCTCTTATAGTAGGCTGCAATCATTGCAATGCCGCATCGACCCCCATGGACACTCATATGTACGCTGCTCGCCGGGAATGGACCCGCACTCTGCTTCTGCTGCTCGGCTGTCTGCCGTTGCTTGCCCTGTTTGGTGGCCAGGCCATGGCGAGTGAACGCCCCAAAATCGCACTGGTACTCAGTGGTGGCGGCGCCAAGGGCTCGGCTCACATAGGGGTGCTCAAGGTGCTGGAGGAGAAGCGGATCCCGGTCGACATCATCGTCGGCACCAGCATGGGCTCCTATGTGGCGGGCATGTATGCCATGGGCTATAGCGCCGAGGAGGTGGAGCGCACCACGCTGGCCATCGACTGGAACAAGGGTTATCAGGACAAGGTGGGGCGCAACGAACTCTCCTTGCGCAAGAAGCAGCAAAATGAGCAATACCAGCTGCGCACCGACATCGGCGTCAACGGCAATACCACCCAGTTGCCGGATGGTTTCTTCCAGGGCCAGTCCATGGCCAGCCTGTTGCGTTTCGCCACCTCCAACCTGCCGGTACAAAAGAGCTTCGACGACCTGCCGATCCCTTACCGTGCGGTCGCGACCGACATGGAGACCGTCACCCCTTATGTGCTGGACCACGGTAGCCTGGCCAAGGCGATGCAGGCTTCGATGTCGATCCCCGGTGCACTCAAGCCGGTGGAGTGGGAGGGGCATATCCTCGCCGATGGCGGCTCGGTCAACAACATGCCGGTCGATGTGGCCAAGGCCATGGGCGCCGACATCGTCATCGCCATCGACATCGGTGCCAAGTTGCGCACCCGGGAGGAGCTCAAGTCCGGGCTGGCCATGATAGATCAGCTCACCACTTACATGACGCAAGTGGGCACCGACAAGCAGAAGGCGCTGCTGGGCCCCAAAGATATACTGCTGGTGCCTGAGTTCGGCGGCATGGGCATCGCCGATTTTTCCCTGATGCCGGAGGGCATTGAAAATGGTGAAGCTGTGGCCAGGCGGGCCGCCAGCCAGCTCGACGGGCTCTCGCTCTCCAAGGCGGACTATGCCGATTATCGCAATCAGAAGCTGAGTCGCCGCGCCGAGCGCAGCGGCCAGCCAGCCTACTTCATCGACAAGGTAGAGCTGGTCAACAAGTCCCGTCTCTCTGACGAGACCATGATAGCCACCCTCAAGGTGCGGCCCGACAAGGTGCAGACCAACGAGAGCCTGGAAGCAGGTATTCGCCGCCTCTACGCCCTGGAGTCCTTCGATCGCATCACCTATCAGGTCGAGGAGCGCAACGGTGAGAACGTGTTGGTGGTCGATGCCAGCGAGAAGAACTGGGGGCCGGGCTATCTCAACTTCCAGCTCGGCTTCTCCGATGATTTCCAGAGCGACTCCAACTACAACGTCGGCATGTCCTACACCCTGACCAATGTGAACGATCTGGGGGCCGAGTGGCTGACCGAGGCGTCGCTCGGCACGGCCAAGCACGTCAAAACAGACTTCTATACCCCGCTGGAGTCGTCGCAGACCTTCTATGGCGAGGCGAGCCTGGGCTATGACAAGACCCAGCGTCGGCTCTTTGTCTCACCGGACGAGGCGGGGTTCTTGCCGGTCGACTTTGTGGAGTCGGAATATAACTTCTTCAGTGCGGATGCCTCCCTTGGCTGGAACCGCCAACCCTGGAGCCGCGTCTCCATCGGCTTGAACGGCAAGATAGGCAAGATAGATCTGCAAAACTTCAAGGATGCCACTGTCGATGCCACCGCCTGGGGCCCCTACGTGCGCTTCGAACACGACACCCTCGACAGCCGCTACTTCCCCTATGAAGGGGTGCAGTGGGATGTCAGAGCGGGTTATACCCGGGTCTCAACGGACGATAACACCGGTCTGGATGGCGACAACCATTCGTCGGGTGTCAGCTATCACCTCTCCCTCATCAAGCCCTGGTCCTGGGACAGGCACAGTATCAACCTGTTGCTCGAGGGCGGAGGCCTGGACACCGATGAGGTTATCCCCCTCGACATTCAGGATCTCGGCGGCCTGTTCCGTCTATCCGGTTACCAGCGCTATGAGCTCTCCGGGCGCTACAGCCTGTTTGGTGGCCTGCGCTATATCTACCGGGTGGCGGATAACGACTTCGGCGCGCTGCGGGCGCCCCTCTATCTGGGCGGCTCCATCGAACGGGGCGGGGTCTGGAACAAGGGCGAGGATATCAGCCTGGAGAGCTCCATCCTCGCAGGTTCCGTCTATGTGGGGATAGAGAGCTTCCTCGGCCCCATCTTCCTGGGCTACGGCATGGCGGAGGGCGGGAATGATGTCATCTATCTGCAGCTGGGCAGTACCTTCGAATAGGGTGTAAATGCTGACAACTTGTTAAGTTGAATTTTCTGTGTTTTCTGTTAACAGCCAAAACATCAGCAACTTTAAATGGTTAGCTGGTTGAGGTGAATAAGTGTGCAGGGATTGGATTTTAATTACTCGTTAAAACTTATATAGTGGGGGGCACCCTAAGGGTGTCCCGCAAGGACGATCGCCGCCAGCCTGGGCGAGCCCCAAAAAAGACCAAAGAGGAATTAGTCGTGCTTGAAACCTACCGTAAACACGTCGAAGAACGTGCCGCCGAGGGCGTGGTTGCCAAACCTCTGAACGCAGAGCAAGTTGCCGCACTGGTTGAACTGTTCAAGGCCCCCCCCGCCGGCGAAGAAGATTTTCTGAAAGAGCTGTTGTCCTCCCGCGTCCCGCCCGGCGTCGATGAGGCCGCCTACGTCAAGGCAGGCTTCCTGACCGCGGTCGCCAAGGGTGAAACCCTGTCGCCTATCCTGAGCGCCGCCCAAGCGGTCGAGCTGCTCGGTACCATGCAGGGTGGCTACAACATCCAGCCGCTGATCGACCTGCTCGACCACGCCGAACTGGCCCCTCTTGCTGCCAAGGGCCTCTCCCACACCCTGCTGATGTTTGACTCCTTCCACGATGTGCAGGAGAAAGCCGAGGCCGGTAACGCCTTCGCCAAACAGGTATTGCAATCCTGGGCCGATGCCGACTGGTTCCTGAACCGTCCGGAACTGGCCGAGAAGATCACCGTCACCGTGTTCAAGGTGACCGGTGAGACCAACACCGATGACCTGTCCCCCGCACCGGATGCCTGGTCCCGTCCCGACATCCCGCTCCATGCCCTGGCCATGCTGAAGAACGCCCGCCCAGGCATCACCCCGGACAATGACGGCACCATAGGTCCCATCAAGACCATTGATACGTTAAAAGAGCAGGGCTTCCCGCTGGCTTATGTCGGCGATGTGGTCGGTACCGGCTCTTCCCGTAAATCCGCGACCAACTCCGTGCTCTGGTTCATGGGTGACGACATTCCGTTCGTGCCGAACAAGCGCGCTGGCGGCGTTTGCCTCGGCGGCAAAATCGCCCCGATCTTCTTCAATACCATGGAAGATGCCGGTGCGCTGCCCATCGAAGTGGATGTGGCCAAGCTGAACATGGGCGATGTGATCGACATCTTCCCCTATGAGGGCAAGATCAAGCTCCATGGCACCGAGCAGGTGTTGGCCGAGTTTGAGCTCAAGACCGATGTGCTGATCGATGAAGTGCGTGCCGGTGGCCGTATTCCGCTGATCATCGGCCGTGGCCTGACCGACAAGGCCCGCGAAGTGCTGGGTCTGCCGTTCTCCACCGTGTTCCGTCGCCCGCAAGCGGTCGCCGATACCGGCAAGGGCTACACCCTGGCCCAGAAGATGGTCGGCAAGGCGTGCGGCGTGCAGGGCATTCGTCCCGGCACTTACTGCGAGCCCAAGATGACCACGGTCGGCTCCCAGGACACCACGGGCCCCATGACCCGCGATGAGCTCAAGGATTTGGCCTGCCTCGGCTTCTCCGCCGATCTGACCATGCAGTCCTTCTGCCACACCGCGGCTTACCCCAAGCCTATCGACGTGCAGACCCACCACACCCTGCCGGACTTCATCATGAACCGCGGCGGTGTAAGCTTGCGTCCGGGTGATGGCGTCATCCACTCCTGGTTGAACCGCATGTTGCTGCCCGATACCGTGGGTACCGGTGGTGACTCCCACACCCGTTTCCCCATCGGCATCTCCTTCCCGGCGGGTTCTGGCCTGGTGGCCTTCGCCGCCGCCACCGGCGTCATGCCCCTGGACATGCCGGAATCGATTCTGGTGCGCTTCAAGGGCGAGCTGCAACCTGGCATCACCCTGCGTGACCTGGTCCATGCCATCCCCTACGCCGCCATCCAGAAAGGGCTGCTGACCGTCGAGAAAGCGGGCAAGAAGAACGCCTTCTCCGGCCGCATCCTCGAGATTGAAGGTCTGCCGACCCTGAAAGTCGAACAAGCCTTCGAGCTGGCCGATGCCAGTGCCGAGCGCAGTGCCGCCGGTTGCACCATCAAGCTGGATCAGGCCCCCATCGCCGAGTACCTGAAGTCCAACATCGTCATGCTGAAATGGATGCTCTCCGAAGGCTATGGCGACGTGCGCACCATCACCCGTCGTATCAAAGGGATGGAAGAGTGGCTGGCCAACCCCGTGCTGATGGAAGCGGACAAGGATGCCGAATACGCCGAAATCATCGAGATCGATCTGGCCACCATCAAGGAACCTATCCTCTGCGCACCGAACGATCCGGACGATGCCCGCCTGCTGAGCGACGTGGCGGGTGACAAGATCGACGAGGTGTTCATCGGCTCTTGCATGACCAACATCGGCCACTTCCGCGCCGCCGGCAAGCTGCTGGACAAGTATCAGGGCTCCTTGCCGACCCGGATGTGGATAGCGCCGCCCACCAAGATGGACCGCGATCAGCTGACCGAAGAGGGCTACTACGGCATCTTCGGCCGGGTCGGTGCCCGCATCGAGATACCCGGCTGCTCCCTGTGCATGGGTAACCAGGCGCGGGTCGCGGAAGGGGCCTCGGTGGTCTCCACCTCCACCCGCAACTTCCCGAACCGTCTGGGCAAGGGGGCCAATGTCTATCTGGCGTCTGCCGAGCTGGCCGCCGTTGCAGCCATCCTGGGCAAGATCCCCTCCGTGGCCGAGTACCTTGAGTACGCCAAGACCCTGGATGCCACTGCGGCTGATACCTACCGTTACCTCAACTTCAACGAAATCGCCTCCTATACCCAGAAGGCCGATGCGGTGATTTTGCAGCAAGCGGTATAAGGATTGGCGCCGACTGGCGCAGGCAGTCTGAAGAACAGCCCCGGTCCATGCCGGGGCTTTTTCATGGCGCTGGCTGAGGAGATTGCGGATCCTGCGCTCTGCCGTGGGCGATCCAAACGGGGAGCATCACGGCTGTCACTCCTTGTCGGCTCATCCCTATGACCTCTCGCCGCATTTCTCGTTTTATTGAGCAAAAACTGATCTGGTTCGTGAGCGCAATGGATCGGCCGCTGTATCATGCCTCGCTTTTTGGCTACGACTCTGTGCTTCATGCCGGCAAGGTGCCGACGTCATGGGGTTGGTCGTTCTATCCGCCTCATTTCTGGATGATCAGACGATGTCTCTATTGGGATTAGATGCCACGCGCCCCTGTTGGCGACTGCTATGTGCCTTGCTGGTGTTCGCATGCCCGGCCTCGGTGGGACTGTGGGAGCTGCACAACAACTACCTGCACACCCTGGACAAGCAATCCGAGTTGGCTTCCACCAAGGCCGTGCGCCTGATAGAGGCCATGCTGCATCATGCCGAAGGGGTCAACAGAAACATCTTCCCGCTGATCAGCCACCCCTGCAAAACGTCGCTGCTGACCCTGCGCAAGGAGGTGACCTTGACCCCTTTCGTTCGCAGTGCCAGCCTCATCAACCACTATGGGGTCTACTGCAATTCGCTGTTCGGGGATGTGCACTGGGAGGACGATGTCGGCCGCTATAGTGGGGGCTTCCTGCGGCTGCTGTCGGGCAACCCGGTCAGGGCCAATCACCCCATGCTGGTGGTGCGCACCGAGTCGCAGGATGGGGCCGTGCTCAGCACCATCGACAGCGAATACCTGAAGCTGATGCTGGCCCTGAGTGCCCCTGTCTCGGGGAAAGCGCAGCTGCATGTGGGCAATGCCTGGCTGGACGAACAGGGCCATCTGGTGGAGGGCTATCACAGATTGCCGACCCTGGCGGTGCACAAGGCCAAGTCCGAACACTACCCGCTCTCCGTCTATGCCGGTTTCGAACTGCCCTCCACCTGGGAGGCGCTGTGGCGTGTCAGGCATCTGACCATCTTGATGTTGCTGGGCTTCTCCCTGACCATCTCACTGCTGGTGTGGTGGCTGCTGGGACGGCCGGGCACCATGGAAGGGGAGCTGAAGCGGGCGCTGCGGGCCAGGGAGTTTGTGCCCTACCTGCAACCGCTGATAGCCAGCCGAAGCGGCAAGCTGATGGGGGCCGAGGTGCTGATGCGCTGGCAGCACCCCACCTCCGGCCTGATCCGACCAGACTTGTTCATTCCCCAGGCGGAAGCGTGCGGCGTCATAGTGCCCATGACTCAGCTGTTGATGCGGGATGTGGCCCAGCAGCTGGGTCAGCGGCAGGAGAGGCTGCCGGACGGCTTTCATGTTGGCATCAACATCAGTGCCGTCCACTGCCGGGACTTCTCCTTGCTGACGGACTGCCGCGCCTTCCTTGGGCACTTCGTACCGGGTCAGGTGGTGTTGGTACTGGAGCTCACCGAGCGTGAGCTGCTGGTGGCGGACGCGCACACCCTCGCGCTGTTCAAGCAGCTGGATGAGATGGGGGTCAAGCTGGCCATCGATGATTTCGGTACCGGCCACTCCAGCCTGGCTTACCTGCAGCAGTTTCATGTGGACTATCTCAAGATCGACAGATCCTTTATCGGCCGGATCGGCACCGAGTCGCTGTCCGAACACATCGTTGACAACGTCATCGATCTGGCGACCCGGCTCGGCCTGGCGTTGGTGGCGGAAGGGGTCGAGACCGAGATGCAGGCCGACTATCTGCGCGGCAAGGGGGTGGATTACCTGCAGGGCTATCTGTTCGGTCATCCTGCGTCGCTGCGGTCTTTCTGTGATGCGTTATCAAAAGCAGAGGTGGGGGATAAGCAGACGCTTGTCAGGGTGGCCTGAGTCCCGGCCCTGCTGCGGATTTTGCGCAGTCATCGCCCCGAGTGTCAGGCTCTCGCCCGCCGGATCTCAGCACCCTCTAGGGGAGAATGTTTTTTGTACGGTTAGGTCAAGGTTCAGTTACAGCTGTTAGAATATTGGCCTCTTTAGTGGCTGGATCCGTTATGCCTTATAGTCCCACGTTCGATACGACTCGCCCCCGCTTGCGCCTGCTGATCACCTTGCTGATGTTCTCACTGCCCATGCTGCTTGGCAGTTTGGCGCTGCATAGCCGTTATCAGACCGAACTGCTGCAGCAGTCCAATGCCGCGGCAGCCCGGACCATGATGCTGATGGAGACCATGTTGGACCATGCAAAGGAGGCCAATCGCAAGGTCTTGCCACTACTGGGCAAGCCCTGTGAGGCGGTCCTGGATACCTTGCGGGAGCAGGTTGCCCTGGTGCCCTTCGTCCGCTCGGTCAATCTGGCGCGCCAGGGCAAGATCTACTGCACCTCTTTCTTCGGTGCGTTCAAGATGCCTTATGGGGTCGAACAGTATAGCCAAGGCAGTCTGTTGCTCGGCAATACCAGCCCGGCACGCAGGGATCACCCTTTCCTGGCGATGCGGGCCAAGCAGGGCGATGCTGCCGTCGTCACCCTGGTCGATGGCGATTACTTGAGCTTCATCCTGCATCTCAGTGATCCCTCCCTCGAGATCATGTTGAATGTGGGCGGGCGCTGGCTCGACGAGCAGGGTCATTTCTTTGACAAGACGCCGCTCTGGACAGGCCTGGCCCAGGTTAGCCTGAGCTCCGAGACCTACCCCCTCACTATTCGCGCTGGGCACAATCTCTCCTCCAGCTGGCTGAGTCTGCTGCAGTACCGCAGTTTCGGGTTGATATTGCTGTTCAGCTTCTGCGTCGCTTTTGCCTTCATCATGTGGTGGTTGCTGGGCCGGCCGCGCTCGCCGACCAACGAGCTTGCCCGCGCCTTGCAGGCCAGAGAGTTTGTCCCCTTCCTGCAGCCTTTGGTGGCCAGTGATAGCGAGCGGGTCATAGGTGCCGAAGTCTTGATGCGCTGGCAACACCCCACCGCTGGGCTGATCCGCCCGGATCTCTTTATTCCTCAAGCAGAGGCCAGTGGCCTGATCGTGCCCATGACCCATCTCATCATGACGGAGGTGGGAGCGGTGATGGCGGCCAGGCAGGCCTGTTTGCCGGATGACTTCCACATCAGCTTCAACATCAGTGCGGCCCATTGCCGGGACGACAGTCTGCTGGAGGAGTGCAGTGACTTCCTCGCCCGCTTCGCGCCGGGCAAGGTCGTCTTGGTACTCGAGCTGACCGAACGGGAGCTGCTGGTGGCGGATCCCCACACCCTTGAGCTGTTCAGGCAGCTCGATGCGCTGGGAGTGCAGCTGGCGATGGATGATTTTGGCACCGGCCACTCCAGCCTGGTCTACCTGCAGCAATTCCATATAGATTTCCTCAAGATCGATCAATCCTTCATCGGCCGGATCGGCACCGAGTCGCTCTCCGAACACATAGTCGACAATGTGATCGACTTGGGCAGCCGACTCGGTCTGGCCCTGGTGGCAGAAGGGGTCGAGACTCGGCAGCAGGCCGACTACCTCAAGGGCAAGGTAGCCTGCTTGCAGGGTTATCTGTTTGGCCGCCCCGTGCCTGTCCGGCAGTTTTGCGATGAGCAGTTGGCGGATATGCCCGAGGGGGAGAGTGATGCCCGGCTGAGGCTCCTTGAATCGACCTGACGCGGGTCTGCCATCTGAACCGAGCTGCCTCTTGCACATTGTTACTGGATTCAAGAGAGCATGATGTGACGCTGTATCCGGCGGTTTGCTGGTCGATGTGGCCCTGTAGCTGGCCCTGGCTGCGTCATGGCGATCACTGCTCTGGGTGGCGCCATTGTTATCCACCCTCGACTGTAGGGGCTTGTTTTTCATGCCTTGGCGCTCGCTTTTCGGTAGAATCCAGGCTCATTTTGAAGTCAGATGAGGCGCGGTATGACGGTCAGGTTCCAGGCATTTCATAGCATCAAGGCGATCGCGGATCGGGAGGTGCTGTTCAACTGGTCCAGAACCAACCCCCTCGGCGCCCTGGATCAGGTCTGGCGTCCCGGCAGTCATGAGGAGCTGCAGCGTCTGCTGCGCGAACAGCCTGGCCGCAAGATCCGGTTGCTTGGCTCCGGCCTCTCCTTCGAACCCATTCACAGCGTCTATGCCGAAGGCAGCCAGGCGCTGCTGGTGGATCTCTGCAAGCTGACCGGCCAGCTCGGGGTGACGGCAGACAGCGTGACTTACCACGCGGCGACGCCGCTCGATACCATCTATGGCGAGCTCATCGCCATGGATCGCATGCTGCCAGCCTCCCCCGGGGTGATCGGCATTCAGACTCTGGGCGGTGCACTCAGCACAGGCACCCATGGTCAGGGGCTGCACCAATCAACCCTGGGGGATGCCGTACTGGCGCTGCGCATCATGCTGGCCGATGGGGAGATCCGCGACATTGACCGCGCGCATCCCCAGTTCGGTGCCTTCGTGATGGGACTGGGACTGCTCGGTATTTTGCTGGCAGTCACCCTCAGGACGGTGCCGAACCGCATCATGCGTTGCACCAAGTTCACCACCGACTACCCCTTCCTGCTGGCCCATAACGAGCGGCTCAATCGCGAACATGGCTTCGTGAAGAGCTGGTGGTTCGCCTGGACGGGGGAGAGCCACATCTGGCTGGTGGATCCCGCCAGCGATGAGGAGGTAGCCCGCTACCGGGCAGGGGGCAGCGAGCCGCTGCTGCTGGAGGGGGACATAGACGCCCGCATGAACGCCACCATAGACGCCACCTTGCAGAAGATGGCCAAGGACACCAAGGATGAGGCCCTGGCGGGGGAACATTTCGAGACGGTGCGCCGCTTCAAGGATGCCTCTGACTTAGTGGGCAACGTCTATCAGATCCTCTGCAAGGGGATACCTGCGCCGCAGATCAACTGTGAGGTAGCGGTGCCCTTGCACCGCATGAACGAGGCGCTAGAGATCTTGCAGGCGTGGCAGGAGGCGAACCCCGGCGTGCTGCACTACCCCTTCATCCTGCGCTGCACCGGACCTTCCGAGGCCTGGCTCAGCGGCGCCTATCAGCAGGACGTCTGCTGGATAGGCTTCCTGGTCTACCTGGCGGCGGATGGTACCTTCGTCAATGGCTCCATGGAGCAGATGCGCGAGCTGCAACAGCTGCTGGTGCCGCTCGGTGGCATTCCGCATTTTGGCAAGCACCTGGCGATGGATCTCTACGACTTCCCGACCCTGTTGCCACGCTGGCACGACTTCATGGCGCTCAAGGCCGAGCTGGATCCCCAGAGCCGCTTCGAAAACCGTTGGCTGGGCCAGCTGTTTGCCCCGGCCGCCCCGATGGCAGGAGAGAGCCATGACTGACAACCAGGATACCCGCATTCCCGTGACCCTGCTGACCGGCTTTCTCGGCAGCGGCAAGACCACCTTGCTCAACCACTGGGTCAAGCAGCCTGAACTTGGCGAGTGCGCCGTGCTCATCAACGAGTTCGGTTCCATCGGGCTGGATCATCATCTGGTGCAGCAGATAGACGAGCAGGTGGTACTGCTCGATTCGGGCTGCATCTGCTGCTCGGTGCAGGGCTCGTTGGTGGAGGCGCTGCAGGGGCTGTTTATGAAGGCCATCCAGAAGAAGATCAAACCCTTCAAGCGACTCATCATCGAGACCACGGGTCTGGCGGATCCCGCTCCCGTGCTGTTCACCCTGCGGGAAGAGGGCTTCATCGCCCAGCGCTACCGCTTCGATGGCACTGTGACTGTGGTGGATGCCGGCCACATCGAGCAGCAGCTGGCGAGCCAGTACGAGGCGGTCAAGCAGGTGGCGCTGGCGGACTTGTTGGTGATCAGCAAGGGCGATCTGGTGGATGTGGAGACGCTGGTGCGGGTGGAAACCCAGCTGGTGGCGCTCAACCCGGCGGCCCCCATCGAACATGTCACTCAGGGGGTGCTCTCCCCGACCGTGCTGGAGACCCTGGGCGCTTACAACGAAGGGGCGGGGCGGGATGTGCGCCGTCTGCTCGCCTGGCTGCGCACCGAGGCGCCCAGGCAGGGGCTGGCTTCCCCAATGCAGCAGATAATGCAACCCAAGATGCAGCCGCTCGCCGCCAAGGTGGGCACGGCCGCGCCGACCCATTTCGAACATGGCAACATAGAGAGCTTCTCCCTGCGGATCGGTGAGCCCCTCAAACCGGCCCGGTTATTGGCCGCCATCGAAGCGGTGCAGCTCACCCACGGGGATGCCCTGCTGCGGCTCAAGGGCATACTGCAACTGGAAGGGGAGAGTCAGCCCGTGGTGATCCACGGTGTGCACGGCCAGCTCTATCCGCTGCAGACGCTGCTCGACTGGCCGGAAGGGCGGGCCCAGTCCCGGCTGGTCTTCATCGTCAAGCGCGCAGAGCGCGCCGGGATAGAGGCGCTGTTTCTGGCGACCCTCAAGGCCCAGGAGCCAGATCTGGCGGCCCAGCTCAGGGCCATGCTGGGTGCCCCCGACGCCTGAGTGGTGCTGTGTGGGTCGGCCAATCCGACCCATGTCATGAGCGTCATTTGGATTGATTAGCCCGATGCTGCGCTTGCGGCACCCGGGTCTGTGCCATGATGCACCGGACGCCGGCTCTGCGCCGAGGCGGGGCTTGTGCAAGTGGGTGAGATCCTGCGAGACTGGCTGGGGCTGCCCAAACAGCAAGGGCTGTTCTATCAGCCTGTCAGCACGCCGCCTTGTCGCGGTTGTTGCTCTGACAAGACCGGATCGGATGTGGGACCTGTTCCCTGGCGCTAACCCCTGACGGAGATCTCAATGACGCAGCCACACCCGGAACTCTCGGCGGCCCAGCTCAAGTGGTTGCCCTGGCTGACTGCGGTCGGCTTCTTCATGCAGACCCTGGATGGCACCATCCTCAACACCGCGCTGCCGAGCATGGCCGCGACCTTGGGCGAGAGCCCGTTGCAGATGCAGTCGGTGGTCATCGCCTACATGTTGACGGTGGCGCTCTTGATCCCGGCTTCCGGCTGGCTGGCGGACAGATTTGGCACCCGCCGTGTCTATCTGTGGGCCATTGCCCTGTTCAGTTTAGGGTCGCTGGCCTGCGCCATGTCCAACACTCTCGCCATGCTGGTGGCCGCCCGGGTCTTGCAAGGGGTGGGCGGTGCCCTGTTGATGCCGGTGGGGCGTCTCGCCGTGCTGCGTGCCTTCAGCAAGCGAGAGCTGCTCAAGGTGATGTCGTTCGTGACCATCCCAGGCCTGGTCGGCCCATTGATAGGGCCCGCACTGGGGGGCTGGCTGGTGGAGGTCGCGAGTTGGCACTGGGTCTTCCTCATCAATTTGCCGGTGGGGTTGCTCGGCTTTATCGCCAGCTGGCACTACATGCCGGAGATGCGGCGCGAGACCCCCAGATTCGACTGGCGTGGTTTCGTGATGTTCAGTGCCGGCATGGTGCTGGTCTCGGTGGGTCTGCAGGGGCTGGGGGAGCACAGCCTCTCCACCGGCTGGTCTCTGTTGCTGCTTATCACCGGTCTGGCGGCCATGGCGAGCTACTGGCTCTATGCCGCCAATGCCGAGCGGCCCCTGTTCAGCCTGGCGCTGTTTCAGACCAAGACCTTTGCCATCGGCGTCTGGGGCAACCTCTTTGCCCGGCTCGGCAGTGGCGCCATGCCCTTCCTCACTCCCCTGTTTCTCCAGCTGGGCCTGGGCTTTTCACCGAGCGCGGCCGGTATGACCATGATCCCGACGGTCATCGGCGCCATGTTGACCAAGACCCTGGTCAACAAGTTGATCCCGCGCATCGGTTATCGCCGTATTCTGGTGGGCAATACCCTGCTGCTGGGCGCCCTGATCGCCAGCTTCTCCCTCATCGACAATGACTTGCCCTACTGGGCACTGCTCATCTGGCTGGGGGTATTCGGCGCCGTCAACTCCTTGCAGTTCTCCGCCATGAATACTCTCACGCTGCAAGATCTGAGTGCCGAGCACGCCAGCAGCGGCAACGGCCTGCTCTCCGTGGTGATGCAGCTCTCCATGAGCCTGGGGGTCGCCATCGCCGCCAGCCTGCTGGGTCTGTTTGCGGCGGCGCACAGTGAACAGTGGTTGCATGGTTTTCACCTCACCTACCTCTGCATCGGTTTGATGTCGATGCTGGCGGCGATGATCTTCGCTCAGCTCAGGGATGAGCGGGAGGGAAAACGTTCCGACGCGGCCTGAGCGGGCTGACAGAAAGAGTCGAACGGAGCAGGGTGATACTTGCGAGTGGAGAACGACAAGGGCGGCCCGGGGCCGCCCTTGTTATTTTCAGGGATCAGACCCGGAACTGATCGACCGCCTGGTGCAACAGACTGGCTTGCTCGGCCACATTCTGGCTGGCGCGGCTGTTCTGCTCGGCCTGCTCCATGGCCTCGTTGGCGATGTCGCGGATCACCACGGCGTTGCGGTTGATCTCGCTCGCCACCGAGCTCTGCTCCTCGACTGCCGTGGCGATTTGGGTGCTCATGTCCATCATCTGATCCATCTGGCGGGTGATGTTGGCAAGCTGCTGGCTCGCCTCGGCGGCGGCTTCGACGCTGCGCTCTCCCTGGCTGCGGCACTCGCCAATCAGGCTGACCACGCTCTGGGTGCGGGCCTGCAGCCCGCTGACGATGGTGGCTATCTCGCTGGTGCTCTGCTGGGTACGCATGGCCAGATTGCGTACCTCGTCGGCGACCACGGCGAAACCGCGGCCCTGCTCCCCGGCCCGAGCGGCCTCGATGGCGGCGTTGAGGGCCAGCAAGTTGGTCTGCTCGGCGATGGCACGGATCACCGCCAGCACATTGCCCACCTGCTGACTCTCTTCGGCCAGCTCCTGCACCACCTGGCTGGAGGCCTCCAGCTTGGCAGAGAGGGAGTGAATGACCGCCATGGTGGTCTCCACGCTATCCCGGCCCTGCTGAGCGCTCAGGTTGGTAGTGCGGGCGCTGTCGGCGGCACTCTCAGTGTTGTTGGCGATCTCTTGCACCGTGCTCTCCATCTCGGTGGCGGCGGTGGCGACCAGATCGCTCTCCTGCAACTGCTGCTGGGTCCCTTCCCGGGCGGCGTTGGCGTTGCGCTGCAGCTGGGCGGTGAGCTGCTCGAGATCCGTGACCGAGGCGATCACCTGGCCGATGACCTTGTTGAAATGCTCAAGCATGGTGTCGAAGTCGCGCCCCATGGCGCCGAATTCATCTTTGGAGGTGATGCGGGCGCGCAGGGTGAGATCGCTGCTGGCCGTCACCCGACGCATGGTGTCGGCCAGCCGTTGCAGGCCCGCCATGACATCACGACCAATGAGCAGATTGAGGCCCAGGGCCACGAATATGCCGAGGCTGCAGAGCAAGCCCATGATCCAGAGGATGCGATCATGGGTGGCCTCGGCCTCCCGGGAGAGTGCCTGAGTCAGCCGCATGCCCGCCTGGCGCATCTGCTCGGCGCTGAGGTTGAGTTCGGCGCGCAGCCCCTCCTTGGCACTCAGACCCAGGCGCTGCTCCTGGCTCACCAGGGCGAGGAAGTTCTGGCGGTATTGCTCGAGCAGGGCGGCGAGGGCAGGTTCGCCAGCGAGGGCTGCGCTCAGGGGGGCCAGGTCTTGCTCAAACTTGTCTCTATAGCGCAGCTCACGGCGCAGCATGAAGTCTTTCTCATCCCGGCGCAGTTGCAGCATCAGCAGGCTCTCCTGCTGCTGATCCCGGCGCTTCAGCTCTTGCTCCAGGGCGTGGATGGCACCGCGCAGGGCACCGTAATAGCCGCTTTCCGGGGTGAAACCTATCTTCTCCTGCTGGGCACGCAGGGCCTCGAACTGGCGGGCATAATCCTGAAGCTGAGTGGCAAACTTGAGGATGTCGGCCTGCTGGGGGCCCTGATGGTCTCTGGCCATGTCGGCGAGCAGGCGGCTGGCTTCATCCCGCAGTGCGCCGAAGGCGGTGGCTGCCACGGGGTCTTTGTGTAGCAGAAACTCCTTCTCCTTCAGATTCAGGGCGAGGAGATCGGCCTCTACCTGCTTGGTCAGCAGCATCTCGGCGCTGCTGCGCGACTCCTGGGCGGAGAAGTAGAACACGACCCCCATGACGATGGCCTGGATCCCGGCCACCAGGATGGCGGATAACAAGAGTTTTTGCTTGACGCTCACGGCGACCTCACGAGCAAATGGTGTGCAAGGGGTATCGGCTCGCGAAGGTATATCTTGAAGGCAGCTTTAGCCTTTTATGTCGGGCTGAGCGGCGCAGGGGTCGATGGATTTTGCCACGCCATTGTCATGCAGATAAATCACCTGATTGGTCAATCGAGCCAGCAGGATGGGCAGCGTCTCGCTATCCAGCTCCAGGGTCACGTCGGGCAGGCCCGGGGTCCAGGTGAATGCAGAATGGGTCAACAGGGCGGGGTCAACCAGCAGGGGGATATCGGGACGGGGCAGGAAGGGGCAGAGGGCACCGGGCAGGCAACCTGTCTCTTGCTGCATCTCGGCCGGGTCGCAGATGGAGGGGCTGGCGCCGAGGTGAGCACGCACGGTCCTGGCATCGAGGCGCCCCTCCCTGTGGGTCAGCAAGAGGGCGAAGCGGCCATCCTTGAAGCGCAGAAACAGTGTCTTGCTGAACACCCCAAGCCAGCCGAGACGCGCCTTGACCCGTTCGTCCGTGGCGTAATCGAGTATGGGTTCATGGTTGTATTGGCGATGGGGCAGCGCGTTCAGCAGTTGCAGGTTGAAGGCGTGGATCTGTTGCAGGCGGTCGAGATCGGCCCTGGCAGTCGCGAGGGTGGTGCTGTGGTCTTGGGGCATGATGGGCTCCTGTGTGGCCCCCATAGTGCCCTCTCTCCCCTCGACTGACCAATCAGTACTGCTTATCAGAGATTACCCCCTCAGCGCATGGGTTAGCTGGCGGACGAGAGGCTGGCCCACCAGCGCGCCGAGGATCAGGCCAGGGCGTGAGCGGGTATCCAGGCAAAGGGAATGGGGGTGAGTCGCTGGGAGGCTTTGTCGTAGGCTGCCCAGTGCTCGGCCAGCGGCTGGCCCGTCTCGGGATGGGGCAACGCGGGGGCCAACTCGGCCAGGGGCCAGAGCACGAAGGCGTTCGTCAGGATCTCGCCGCGGGGCAGGGCGACGGGCTCCTGGCAGACGAGATCCCCATAGAGCAGCAGGTCGAGATCCAGGGTGCGGGGGGCAAACTTCTTGGCATCGGGTTCACGACCGTGGGCAAACTCCATGGCCCTCAGCTGGCGGCAGAGCTCGGCCAGTGGCAGCGCCGTCTCGGCACCGACCACCAGGTTGTAGAAGGGGCGACCGGCAAAACCGACCGCCTCGCTCTCAAACACCCGGGAGACCTCAAGGGGGCCACACAGTTCGTGCAGGGCATCGAGTCCGGCACGGATATGGTGATCTCTCTCTATGTTCGACCCCAGACTGATGTAGATGCGTGTCATCGGATCTGCTCCCGTTGCATCTGGATGCTGATGCTAACGCGGGTCATCACTGTTCGCTCGCGGTCGGGGTGCGATGGCGCAGAATCTCGACCCCCACTCCGGCGGCGTTGGGCACGGCCCCCGGCTTGGTCAGCGTCACCTTGACCCACTGCACCCGAAAGTCAGTCAGTATGAGGTGGGCGACCTGCTCGGCCATGGTTTCCACCAGTTCCACCACCTTGCTGCTGGCGTACTCCGACACTTTCTGGGAGAGGGTGGCGTAATCGAGCGCCAGCGTGATGTCGTCGCCTGCGGCGGCGGGGCGGTTGTCAAAGCCCATCTCGAGGTCAAAACGGAGCTTCTGGCGAATGCCTTTTTCCCACTCGTATACCCCTATGGTACTCAAAACCTCGAGTCCACGAATAAACACCTTGTCCATGACAGTACTTCTTCTTTACTCTTGATGGGCTGTGAAACAGCGCAGGGATGCTGGCCTGAGATCACGCGCCATTGACGAACGGCCCGGGTTACCCGGACCGGAGAATGTGGCCCGCATCATACCCCATTCATATCGTGGTAAAAACGACCAAGATGACGGCCCTGACGATTTTGATGATTATTCTGGCCTATCTGGGCGGATCCCTGTCCAGTGCCGTGCTGGTGTCTCGCACCAGCGGCCTGCCGGATCCGCGAGACCATGGGTCCCACAATCCGGGGGCGACCAATGTGCTGCGCCTCGGGGGACGGGGAGCCGCCCTGCTGGTACTGCTGCTCGACATGCTCAAGGGCATGGCTCCCGTCTATCTCTCCTGGTTTCTTGGTATCAAGCCCATCTATCTGGGCTTTATCGGCGTGGCAGCCTGCCTGGGTCACATGTACCCGCTCTTCTTCCACTTTCGCGGTGGCAAGGGGGTCGCCACCGCCCTTGGCACCATGCTGCCCATCGGGCTCGACATGGGGGCCATGGTGGTCGTGAGCTGGCTGCTGGTGGCCCTGCTCAGTGGTTACTCCTCACTGGCGTCCATCGTGACCGTGCTGCTGGCGCCCCTGTTTGCCTACCTGCTCAAACCCGAATATACGCTGCCGGTGTCACTGCTATCCTGCCTTATCCTGATCCGCCACCACGAAAATATTGCCCGCCTGCTCAAGGGGGAAGAGCCCAGACTGTGGGGCAAAAGGGGGCCGGATCGGGGTTGAGCCGGATGAGAAATGCACAAAAGTCTGCTTGTTGTGCAAAAAAGAGACGAACGAAACAAAAAGTAAAATTTCCCGTTGACCCCCAAGGGCAAAATCCGTTTAATAGCGGCCACGCCCAGATAGCTCAGTCGGTAGAGCAGGGGATTGAAAATCCCCGTGTCGGCGGTTCGATTCCGTCTCTGGGCACCATATTTGGTGCCATGAAGTAAAAATTTGGTTCATGCACAGCAGTTTGAGTGTGCCGGCTTAGCTCAGTAGGCAGAGCAACTGACTTGTAATCAGTAGGTCACCAGTTCGATTCCGGTAGCCGGCACCATTTATAGATTGCCCAGATAGCTCAGTCGGTAGAGCAGGGGATTGAAAATCCCCGTGTCGGCGGTTCGATTCCGTCTCTGGGCACCAAGTTAAAATGATGAGATAGCAATATCTGGTCTCAAAAGTACAATTCCTCCTTAGTTCAGTCGGTAGAACGGCGGACTGTTAATCCGTATGTCGCTGGTTCAAGTCCAGCAGGAGGAGCCAACACAAAAGCCCAGCAGCAATGCTGGGCTTTTTCTTTATGCAATTTTCCCCATTTCTCTCGCCATTCAAGCGGATGGCTGCGCTCATCGAGATGGCCAGCAGACAATATGGTTGCAAGTGGGCCACGCTGTTTCGCCCTACGGCAGAGGCTGTCGTCTGGTTGTGTTGGCGGGGCCACAAATCTGCGTGTGCGCAGGAAAAAAGGGGCTATATTGGGCTGCGCCGCCCTGCGGGGCGGCTCTCCCAGCCTTTATAGAGAGCGCATCATGAACCGTGAATTTACCGCCCAGTTTATCAAAATGCTCACCAACCTCGACCAGCTGCTGGTCAAGGCGGCGGCCCATGCCGAGATGAAGAAGTACGACGTGAATAACTTCTTCGGTGATCGGCTCATCGTCGATATGTTGCCACTGAGCAAGCAGGTACTGATCTGCTGCGAATCGGCCAAGGCCTGCGTGGCGACTGCCAGCCACAACGACAATCCGAGTTTCACGGACGAACCGGCCACCATGGCGGATCTTCGTGGTCGTATCCAGGGGACCATCGACTTCCTCAAGGGCCACCTGGATGCTGACTACAGTGCGTTCGAGAGCGGCAAGTACTTTCCTTACTGGGCCAATGGCAAGTGGATGGATGGCAAGACCTGTTTCTACGAGTACGCGCTGCCGAACTTCTATTTCCACCTGACCATGACCTATGCCCTGCTGCGCCGGGCCGGGGTCGAGCTGGGTAAAGGGGATTATCTGGGCGCGCTGGCATTCCATCAGCCGGAATAAGACAAACGGGATGCAAGACCGACGGGCCTGCCAATGTGGCAGGCCCGTTTTTATTGGTCGGTCTCCAGGCTGGGAAGCTGCGCGACTCAGCCCCTGAGGGGCAGATAGACATGTTGATAGGCCAGAGATGCGGCGGAGTAGAGCAGCAGGGCGGCCATGATGAGGTTGAAGTACCTGAACCAGCGTGGGTCTTGAATGTGGCGGCCAACGCGATCCCCCAGCAGTGAATAGCTGCCCGGTGCGCCCGCCGCCAGCAAGCCAAGCAGCAGGGACCAGGGCAGCAGGCTCCAGCCGTGGATCTGCGCCGCCGGGAACTGGATGCTGGTGATGGGCAGGGTCGCTATCATGGCCTTGGGATTGAGCAGCTGGATCACAAATCCGTTGCCCATGCCGAGCGGGCGGGCCGAGGATGCTTGCCCGTTGACCTCGCCCTTGTCGAGGGCAATCTTGATGGCGAGATAGGTGATGTAGAGGCAGCCCACCAGACTGACATAAATCAGGGTATCCGCTCCGACCAACCGGGCCCCCAGCCATCCAAACAGAAGCAGTAGCAGGCACATCGCCATGCCGACCCCGATGAAGAAACCGAGAGAGGCACGGGCCCGGCCGCCCAGGCCGGCATTGAGGCCAATCAGGTTGACGGGGCCAGGGGTATACATAATGCCAATGGCATAGGCGAGGATCTCAATCATGAAACTGTCCTTGGACTCAGCGGTTCAGGTTGGCGCTGTATTGGGTCGGGGTCATGCCGTAGATGCGCTTGAAGCGGCGGTTGAGGTGGCTCAGATCGGTGAAACCGTAGCGATGCACCAGATCCTGCGCCGACTCTCCTCTCTCCAGAGCGCGGCGCGCCGCATTGATGCGGCAGTTGATCACATATTGATGGGGTGTGATGCCGAGCTGCTGGCGAAACAGACGCAGGAAGTGGTACTTGGAGATATTGGCCGCCGCGCTGATGTCGGCCAGGGAGATATCCTGCTGGAAGTGGCCATGGATGAAGTCCCTCCCCTGTAACAGGAGCCTGTCGATGCGGCTCACCCTGGTATCCGGTTCGAAGCGGCCCGCCTGCTGCATCACCCGGGCGGCGAGTCGATAGAGGGCAAACTCCTGCTCTATGCTGGCGGCCTGGCTGTTCACCGCCTGAGCCAGCTCGAGTATGCAGTCGCTCAGCCCGCTGTCGCGCACCAGGGGTTGCTGTAGCCGGTACTGCCCGGTGTGCTCCCCCGCCGCGTTGGCAAACAGCGGCGTGAGTTCGTGGGGAGGAATATAGAGCATGGTGTAGTCGAGGCTGGCGTTGTCTCCCGCATGGCCATCATGGACATCCCCTGGATTGAACTGGATGACGCTGCCCGCCGGACTGGAGTGGAAGCTGCCATGGCAGAAGAAGTTCTGCCGTCCGGCCAGGGTGACGCCGAAGGAGTACTCCTCGTGGGCATGACGGTCGTAGCGAAACGCCGTCATGTTGACCCGCAGCGCAGTCAGGCTCGCCAAGTGCTGGCTCTGTGCGAATATGAACTGATTATCCTGCGCCATCTCTCCCTCTCTTGACCGCGATGTCATGCCCTAATCTACCGGCAAGAGGGGGTTAGCCGCTTGGACAATCTTGCTGTTTGTGGTCGATGTGGCCCTGTTAGGGGAAGCAAATCACTGAGATGTAGTTTGTCGGGTCATGCTCAAGTTAGGTGTCAATGAGTTTAGGCAAACACTCGGGTTGAAATTTTCATATAATGACGGGGACAGCTTAATAGGAGGTGGGACAGGGTGTTGAAGTTTAACTATGGTGAGATTAATGAGTTATATAAGAGCCTTAACATTAATACCAACTCGGGGGATGTTGAGCGTCTTGCCACTCGGGAACTATATCATGCCGGAGTCAAACCGGTTATAGAACCGGGGTTCATATATTTCAAAGAGGATGGTGTGGTTTCACTGGCAATAAATAATGACCCTCGTATCATTGGTGATTTGATAGATTCCATGCCCATAGGTCTCTTGGAACATTACTGTCCTATCGTGACCTTTCATTATTATTGCATGACACCGACGACCTTACTGAAGCTGAGACAAGAAGATTTCGATAGTATTTTCTTCAATACAGTGCCAGAGAAAATGAAAGAGCTGACCACAGTATTGTCATTTATGTTGATATTTTTGCTGGATATCCATGTCGAGCGTCGCAGTGATTCTAGCTATCACACCATAAAGTCCATGCTATATAGATACCTGTATCGCCAAAGTGTTGGCGGCCATGAAAATGAAGGTATTGCCAACTTCATTTTACGCAGAACTAATTTTTCCCGTAGTTATGTTTTTCGTGTACTAGCTGACTTGAAGGATGGCGATTATATCACGGTGAAACGAGGTAGGTTAATATCAATTAATCGTAAACTGCCAAATGATTATTGATGTGCATGGTTGGTTTGATATTAATAAAGGATTTATTAAATCCCTTAAAGGGGGATAATACAAGGCTCGATACGTCGGTATCGAGCCTTGTTAGTTTAAATGTTAATCTTCTTTGTTTATTTTTGGTGGTGTCCAGGTACCATCCAGGATGGACTGTTCCCCCCAATAGGCTCTGATGTAGAGGGAGAAGTTACCCTCTGGGGCTGGTAGCCAGTTATTCAATTTTTCTTTTCCAGGGGTTTGGTGCCCCACATATATCGTCAGTGAGCCATCGTCATTGAGTTTCAGATCCTTGTTCTTGGTGCCCAGCGAGTAGCGATTGAGCTCATTGGGGCTGAACAGGTGACGGTCGTTGTACAATGTCAGTGACCAGAAGCCTTTTACTGGCGGTAGCTTTCCTTTGGCAAAGGTGATGGTGTAATTATGTTTGCCATCGAGTTGCACATCGGCGACATCATTATCGGTATAGAAGTATTGGGTCTCATCCGGCTTGTTATCAAACATATTTGATTTGGATGTACCCGTGCGGTTGTAATAATCCACTCCAAACTGGGCATTGTTTTTTGAACGGTTCCAGTTATTCCCGGCTGGAACACCGTTATGCTTCCATTTGAAGAAATCGGCAATAATAGTTTGGTTGGTTTGCTCGGCAGATTCATTCATCCACTGGCGAACCTGGGGGTTATTTTTTCCCGTTGCAATCAGGTGGCGGAACTGTGCATACATGGCTTCTTCGCCAGGCAGAGGGGAAACTTTATTCAGCACGTTGTCGAGTTGATCAAAGAATTTTTCCGGCACAACCCACTTAACCTCACCAGCGTTGGGATCTGGCTTCTCGCCAATGCTGGGGATCTTCGAGTAATCGAATGATTTCATTTTTCCATCAAACTGGCTGAGCGGATAGGACATGATTTGGCGGATGGGCGCCTGAATGGCAAGGCGATCTTCGGGGGTATCATCCATCTGAACGCGTGGGATCATATTGGCCATTTCTGTCGAAGAGTGGATCACGCCCTCGATGCCTTTTGGGGTCTCACCTTTCCAGTTGGGCCCAACCAGCAGATAAAAACCAGGCTTGGTGCCGTAGGGTTTGCCGACATTACCCACTTGATCGGTACGGGCATCGTAAATGGCATACACCCAGAAACGGCTGCCAAAATCAGGTACTTGAATGACAACAGGCTCTTCATCCAGGGCATAGAAGCCCAGGCCATAGGCCACATCCTGGTTAGGGCAGGTGACGAAGGTCTCTGCGGGCTGGATGTAGTCTGTGAGCATGCTGAGCTGGCTCATCGGCGCCACTGGCACTATGCCACCATTCAGGGCTGGGTAGGGGGCCTGAGTGATGGTCGCACGGCGGTTGAACTGGTTCACCATGGGGTAGCCCCAGATGTAAGCCTGCTGCGCAATGGCCTTCACATAATGCTCGGACATGATCACCCCAGCAGCGGGTTGAGCGAGTTGCTCAATACTGGTGGCGTGCGGGATGGTGAGTGGTACAGATTGGGCCAAGGCGCCGGTACTGATGGCCATGGCCGTGAGCAAGGCAAGATGCTTGAGTTTCATATTATTCTCTCTCGATAAGAAGATGTATCCCTCAAGCCGGAGGCGGCTGAATGAAGGGGCATTGATATCGTTTATTTGCTGACTTGTACCAGATCGTCCGGGATCCAGGTCTGGTCATAGAAGCCATCACCAGTGCCATAGAGCCGCAAGGCAACGAGGAAATTACGGCCCGCAATAGTTTTAATAAAGGCGTTGTCTGCAACCCCGTCCGGCTTGGATGGTCCGAACCAGAGGTCGATAGAGCCATCTTTGTTCTTCGGAATATCATAATAGCCATTGGTGGAGGGTAATAACTGATCTGTCTCCGGCATGGTGCCGTCGGTGATGTTGTACGCTGTTACCGCCCAGAATAAGTCAGCGGGTGGGTTAGCCGGCAGGTGCAACTTATAGCTGTTGCCACCCTCAAGGAACTTGCCATCTTTGTCATGGCTCGTATAGGGATATTTTGATCCGGCGCCAGTGGTGTGCATTACCATGGCGGACGCGCTCGAATAAGCTATCTGGAAGAAGGCCGCGCGTTGGTTCTTGTCCAGGGTGCCAAATTGCATCCACTCGGCGGTGGCGCCTGCCCAGGAGTTTTCCCACTGGCGATCTTTGTAATAGAGCTGGCGCTGGTCATCACGACCCATCTGGCGGCGAGCCAGGATCATGCGGGGGGCCGTTTCCACCGCTTTTTTCAGCAGGGCTTGCTGAGCTTCCGTCGGATTGAAGGGTTTGCCCTTGACGATGCCAATGCTCAGCAAGGCACTGCGGGTCTCTGCCGGGATGGCGGTCAGGGGTTCGTATTCAACGAACTCTTTCAGTTTCATCCAGTAGTCATTGTCGACGGGATACATCATGGTCACGCGTTTGCCGCTGGCATCGGGAAACTTCATGGGCTTCACATCTTTTTCCACATCCCACAGCGGGTAAATACGTGTTGTTTCAGCATTTTTCACTGCTGGAGCGGGATCTGGCTTGCCGTCGCCCTTGGCCATTATGGTACGGAAAAACAAGAAAACGTTGTTGGTCGAGGATTTGAAGGCGTAGTAACCCTGGGGGATGGGGCCCTCATAATCTGGCGGCAACAGCAGGTAAAGGCCGCCACGAGCACGGTCAGGGCCAATGGCACCCACATCAGTGATGGTTTGCTGGAAGAAGTCGGTGAACATGCCTATGACGTTGGCGGGTGCCTTGACCACCAAAGGACCCGTTTTTTTCAAGTCGAGATAACTCATGGAGTAGATCACGTCGCCATTTGGCGTGGGGACAACGGCACGGCTGTCCATGCGTTGCTTCCAAATGGGCAGCACGTTGTAACCACTGCCAAAGGCTGCCTCCGAACCATCGCGCAGACCAATGGTGTTCATCAGCGGCAAGGTTGCGATATAAGTCTGGATTGCATCCTGATAGTACAACTCGTCGCTGAGGCTGTGCGCCTCTTGTTGGGACAACCAGTTGCCACTGTTGAGCTGTTTCATCAAGGGTGACATGGGGGCATCTGCTGCCATAGCAGCGGTGCTGGCAAGGCAAGAGATCAACACTGTACTGGCCAACAACCGGATCCTGAATCCGTTCTTTTTCATAGAAAACTCCGTTAAAATATAAGTTGCTGAAAAATATATATTTTTTAAGGTGTTGCTACAAGCATTCTCGTCACTGAATAGAGTAGTAGTAATTGCCAGCAATGGTGGCAAAGGCAGAGATATCAGATAATCATGTCACTCATGCTGCACGAAATTAATCAAGGCTCTACTTGATTGATATTCACTATGATCTTACCTGACCAGATTAAATCCGAAAGTCCAGCTCGGGACTTTTGCTGATTTAATTGTTTGTGGAGCTTGAGATCGAGCAGGCGGTACCACAGTAAATTTCGCTATTCAAGGAAGCGCATGATAGCCGTGCAGTGCGAGTATATAAGGCTGTCAGGTGGCTGATGAACAAGCCGCAAAGGGGAGGGTATCGAGCTTATAAGCGAAATATGCTTGCCACTGATGTTTGTGGTATGAATTCATGACCAATGACTATTGAGACTTATCAACATTATATTGGTCAGGCTATTAGTCTGAGGTGGTGTTTAAAACGATATGAATATGTGAATTCATGAGCTTTCCGGGAAAGCGTTGGCTGCCGGGCATGATTATTTCATGCTGTTTAATCGATGATGACAAACAGGGCTCAGCAGCACTTTCTGTCATGGGCGCTAAATGCCCGCCAGCTCCTCTGCCGTCATGGGGCGCAATACCCGGCAGGGGTTGCCGACCGCGACCACATTGGCCGGGATATCTTTGGTGACCACGGATCCCGCCCCTATGATGCTGTTATCCCCTATGGTGACACCCGGGCAGATGACGGTGCTGCCCCCTATCCAGACGTTGTTGCCGATGCGCACCGGCTTGCCGAACTCGACGCCGGCCACCCGAGGGGCCACCGCCACCGGGTGGGCGGCGGTGTAGATCTGCACCCCGGGCGCCAGCAGCACGTTGTCACCGATGTGCACCTCGCACACGTCGAGGATGGTGCAGTTGACGTTGGCGTAGAAGTTCTCGCCCACGAAGATGTTGGCGCCATAGTCACAGAAGAACGGCGGGTTGATGGCGCACAGCTCGCCCCGGCTGCCGAGCAGTTCGCTCAGCAGGGCGTCCCGCTCCGGCTGCTCCTGCCAGCTGGTGTTGAAGCTGTGATAGAGGCTGCGGCAGCGCTCGCGGGCCGCCTTCAGCTCGGAGTGACCCGCATCATAGGGCTCCCCCGCCACCATCTTCTGCCATTCGTGACCGCGCACCGCGGTCTTCGTCATCACCTCGCTCATCGCCTACTCCATCAGCCAGATCAGGGATTCATAAGAACGCAGCTCGCAGGATTGCGGGCGGGCCGGGCTGTCTGGGTAGTTGCCGAGCAGCAGGCGACCCTTGTCCGCTTGCATCCCCGCAGGCAATACAAAATCGACCGCTTCGCCGTAGAAGTTGCTCACTATCAACAAGGTCTGTCCTTGCCATTGCCGGCGATAGGCCCAGATCTGAGCGTGCCCCGCCAGCAGCTCCTGATAATCCCCTTGCGTGAAGATGGGATGTGCCTTGCGAAGTCGTACCAGATCCCGGTAGTGCCAGAACACGGAGTCAGCATCGGCCAGCGCCGCCTCGGCATTGATCTCGGGGTAGTTGGCGGCGGGCTTGAGCCAGGGTGTGCCTTTGGTAAAACCGGCGTTGGGGGCGGCATTCCACTGCATGGGGGTACGGGAGTTGTCCCGCGACTTGGCGCCCAGAATGGCGAGGATCTCGGCATCTTCCATCCCTTCGGCACGCTTGATGGCGAAGATATTGTGGCTCTCCACATCCTGATAGTCATGGATGCTGCCATAGCCGGGGTTGGTCATGCCGATCTCCTCCCCCTGATAGATGTAGGGGGTGCCTTGCAGGCCGTGCAAGGTGCTGGCCAGCATCTTGGCGGCAACAACCCGGTGTTCGCCCTCATCCCCGAAGCGGGAGACGATGCGCGGCTGGTCGTGGTTGCACCAGAACAGCGCCGACCACCCCTTGCCGTGCATGCCGCTCTGCCAGTGGTTGAAGATGCGTTTGAGTTCGATGAAATCGAACGGCGCTTTGGCCCATTTATCGCCATTGGGGTAATCCACCTTGAGGTGGTGGAAGTTGAACACCATGGAGAGCTCGGAACCGTCCAGTGCGCCATAGCGCTGGCAATGTTCCAGGCTGGTGGAGGACATCTCCCCCACCGTCATGGCTCCGACCGGGGCGAAGACGTCGCGGCTTATGTCCTGCAGGAATTCGTGGATGCGCGGCCCGTCGGTGTAGAAGCGGCGGCCATCGCCACTGTCGTCGTTCGGGAAGGATTGATCCTTGGAGATGAGGTTGATGACGTCGAGGCGGAAACCGTCTATCCCCTTGTCAGCCCAGAAGTGGATGATCTTTTTGACCTCGGCCCGCACCGCCGGGTTCTCCCAGTTGAGATCCGCCTGCTCGCGGGCAAACAGGTGCAGATAGTACTGGTTTGTGGCGGGGTCCAGCTCCCAGGCGCTGCCGCCAAACTTGGATTGCCAGTTGTTGGGCAGGCCGCCAGCTACCGAATCGCGCCAGATGTAGTAGTCGCGGTAGGGGCTGTTTTTATCCCCCAGCGCGGATTTGAACCAGGCGTGCTCGGTGGAGGTGTGGTTGACCACAATGTCCATCACGATGCGGATGTCGCGCGCGTGGGCCGCGGCCAGCAGCGCCTCGAAATCGCTCATGGTGCCGTAGGCGGGATCGATGTTCAGGTAGTCGGCAATGTCGTAGCCGTTGTCCACCTGAGGGGACACATAGACCGGAGTCAGCCAGAGGGCATCGACACCGAGGGTCTTGAGGTAATCGAGGCGGGCCATGATCCCCTTGAGATCGCCGGTGCCACGGGCGCCGGAATCTTGAAAGCTCTTGGGGTAGATCTGGTAAATCACGGCACTCTGCCACCAGGGAGTCTGTTTCATGGTCGGGTCGCTCATCTTGTTGAAACGGATGGTTGAATAGTAAAGAGGCATGAAAAGGGCGGAGCCTGGGCTCCGCCGCGGTACTTGTCGATCAGGTGGCGCTCAGTTCCAGCTTGCCAGCCGCCTGCTGGCGTTTGTAGACCAGCATGGTCAGCGCCAGGGGCACCACGATGGCCACCAGCATGGCGAGGGAGTAGATGCCCCAGAACTCTGGCTTGATGGTGAGGATACCTGGCAGGCCACCCACCCCGATGCCGTTTGACATGACATGGGCGAAACCACAGATGAGGGCCGCACAGCTTGAGCCCACCATGGCGCACAGCATGGGGAACTTGTACTTGAGGTTGACGCCGTACATGGCCGGTTCGGTCACTCCCAGATAAGCCGAGATGGCGGCAGGTACCGAGATCTCCCGCTCATTCTCCTTGCGGCTGATCAGTATGATACCGAGCACGGCGGACGCCTGGGCGATGTTGGACAGGGCGATCAGTGGCCAGATCGGGGTACCACCTATGTCCTTCATCAACTGCAGATCCACGGCATTGGTGGTGTGGTGGATGCCGGTGATGACCAGAGGCGCATAGAAGAAACCGAAAATGGCGGAGCCAATGGGGGCGAAATCGCCGGTCATGGCGGCTCTGGCGGCATAACCCACGCCTTCACCTATCCAGCGGCCAAAGGGGCCTATCAGGGTGTGAGCCAGGATGACGGTCACGATGAGGGCCACAAACGGCACTATGACCATGTAGAGATAGGCCGGGATGATGCGTCTGAGATTGGTTTCGAGCCAGGCCAGCACCACACCCGCGAGGATGGAGGGAATAACCTGGGCCTGGTAACCCACCTTCTGGATGGTAAAGATCCCGAAGTCCCACACATCGGGGGTTGCGCCGCCGATGCCATAGGCATTCATCAACTGCGGCGACACCAGGGTGATCCCCAGCACTATGCCGAGGATCTCGGATCCCCCCATCTTTTTCACGGTGGACCAGCAGACGCCGACCGGCAGGAAGTGGAAGATGGCCTCACCGATCAGCCAGAGGAAGGAGTGAACCCCGGCCCAGAACTGGCTGATTTCGACCAGGGTATGGGTACCATCATCGAACATCTTGATGTCGCCGATGACGTTGCGAAAACCCAGGAGCAGGCCACCAGTGATGATGGCGGGCAGCAGAGGAACGAAAATCTCCGCCATATGGGAGATGGCTCGCTCCAGAGGATTCATGTTATGACGTGCCGCCTGCTTGGCGGCTTCTTTGCTGCCGCCACTGACCCCGATCTCCTCGGTGAGCGCCTTGTACCACTGGTCCACCTCATTGCCGATGACCACCTGGAACTGGCCGCCCTGAGTGAAACTTCCCTTCACTGCCGGAATGGTCTCTATGGCCTTGGGGTCGGCCTTGGCTGGATCGGCCAGCACGAACCTGAGCCGGGTCAGGCAGTGACTGACGGTGGTGATGTTCTCTTTGCCGCCGATCCGTTCGATCAACTGCGCCAGATGTTGTGTGTTGACTTTTGACATGAGCCTTCCCTCTGTGACTCCATGAATAATGGTCGTTTTTTTGCTGGCTAGCCAATGACCGCCCGCTTATTGGTATCGTTCCCAACCAGCATGAAGCCAGTGGCCATCATCGGCAATGGGAACGTTCCCAATTCGTGGGGGTGGTCACAAAAAGCGCAAAACGCCGAGGTGCAGGAGGAAAGATAGACTACAGGGGCTGACAGGGGGCTATGGTGGCTCTGGGGGCCTGGCCCTCTTCAATCTGGTCGAGAAGCTGTCTGGCGGCCAGAATACCGGCGTCCTTGTAGCCAAAATCCAGGCTGAGGGCGTTGGCAAACAGGAAGGTGAGCATGGGATTGCTGCCCAGGCCACTGACCAGAATATCGGTGCGCCCCTGCTCTTGCAGGTATTTGGCAGCACCTATGGCCAGGGTGTCGCTGGCGCAGACCAGGGCCTGGGTCGTCGGGGTGAGCAGCTCGGCCGCCAGCCGGTAACCGCTCTGCAAGCTGAGATCGCCGAGGGCGGCATGGGGAGTGCGGCCATGCTCCTTGCAGTCATCGAGATAAGCCTGATGGCGGCGCAGGCCCGTGGTGAGATCCTTGCGATCAACCCCCAGATAGGCCACCTCATCAATGCCGCGCTCCCTGAGGTGCGCCAGCACGGCGCGTACCGCCCCCTCGTCATCGTAACAAACGGAGGAGAACCCGGGGCGCTCCCGGGCCATCAGCACCAGCTTGTCGGTCAGCGGCGCCATGGCGGCATAGTCGAGGTCATTGAAGGCGAACAGGATTATGCCATCCACCCCCCGCCTCGACAGCACGGCCAGATGCTCGCTCACCTTGGCCGGGGAGAACTTGCTCTCCATCAGCACTGCGTCGTAGCCGCAGCCATAGAAGGTCTCCAGCATGCCGCGTACCGCCTGATTCTCCGAGCTGGAATCGAGCCGTGATACCACTATGCCTATCACACGCTGACTCTGGCTGCGCATGGCGCGGGCCGACTTGCTTGGCACAAAACCGTGTTGGGCGATCACCGCCTCCACCTTGGCCCGGGTCTCGGGATTGACCTTGGGATCCTGATTGAGCACCCGGGAGACGGTCGACTTGCCGACCCCGCTGAGGCTGGCTATATCGAGGATGGTCAGTTTCTTTTCCATGTGGGATCCGTGGCAGGGGAGTCGGGCAGAGGACAATGTGCAGACATTGTTGTGATTAAGGCCTGCGAATACAAGTCCATGGCGCTAGAATGGGTCCTCCGCCCGCGAGGGCGCCCTCTGTTGCACAGGACGAGCACCATGGATTTGACCACCAGTCTCAATTTCTCACTCTCCATCACCGGCCCCATTTGCGTGGTGCTGATCCTCGGTATCGTCCTCAAGCGCCTCGGCCTCTTGCCGGACAGCTTCACCGAAGCCGCCGCCAAGCTGGTCTTTCAGGTCACCCTGCCGGCGCTGCTGTTTTTGAGCATAGTGCGCACCGATCTGGATGCCATGCCGAGCCCCTGGCTCATCGCCTATGGTCTGGCGGGTACCCTGATAGGTTTCTTGGTGCTGGAGCTGTTGGCGGCGCGCTTCATCGGCGATCGGCGGCTACGGGGCATCTTCGTGCAGGGCAGTTTTCGCGGCAACATGGGCATCATAGGGCTGGCCTATGTGCAAAACGCCTATGGCCAGGCTGGGCTGGGGGGCGCCGCCTTCTTCGTCGGCGCCGTGACGGTGCTCTACAACATACTCGCCGTCATCACCCTCACCCGTAGTCTGGGTGGCGACCCCGGTCTCAAGCCCATTCTCAAGGGCATCATCAAGAACCCGCTGATCCTTGCCATCCTTGCCGCACTGCCCTTTACCATCTTCGGGGTACAGATGCCGCAACTGGTGCTGACCACGGGCAGCTACTTTGCCAACCTGACCCTGCCCCTGGCCCTGCTCTGTACCGGGGCCTCCTTGAGCCTCAAGGCGTTGCGCGGCGGGGCCGCACTGACTGGTTATGCCACCCTGGCGCGTCTGTGTGCCATCCCCTTTCTGCTCACTCTGGGTGGCTGGTTCATTGGTTTCACCCCGCTTGAGCTCGGTATTCTCTTCCTAGTCAGCTCGACCCCGACGGCGGCCGCCAGCTATGTGATGACCCGCGCCATGGGCGGCGACAGCGTGCTCGCTGCGAACATCATCGCCACCACCACCCTCGGTTCACTGGTGAGCACCAGCCTGGGGGCTGCCCTGATGAACTATCTGGGATTGATGGGGTAATGAAGGGCTGTTGACTGAAGAAAATCGGGGCTTGACCTTACCGCTGACGGCAGCATTAGGCTGGGATCACATCAACAGAGGAGACACAGTATGACCATCGAACTCACCGTATCCGGCATGTCCTGCGGTGGCTGCGCCGCCAGTCTGCAAAAAGCCCTGCTGGCCGCGCCCGCCGTCACTCAGGCCCGGGTCGATTTTGACGGCAGCAAGGCTGTCATCGAGGGTGAGCTGAGCAAGGCCGAGTTGATCGCGCTGATCGAAGCCAAGGGATTCAGTGCGGAGTGACTTATCCCTATATGGGTAAAAATTAGACCAATATTCTGTTTATCTGTTTTTATTGGTGAGAGTGATCACTTCAATTTGGGTTAAAAAGAATAAAAATGCTGCAATCACTTACCCAGAAGGATTGCAGCATGACCCTCCCTATCCGCAAGACCCTGCTCGCCGCCGTCGTTGGCCTGACCCTCTCCCCCCTGGCCATGGCCCTGCCCAGCGTGCACATACTGGCGACCGGCGGCACCATCGCCGGTGCGGGGCAGTCTGCCACCCAATCCAACTATGAGGCAGGCAAGGTGGCCATCGAGACCCTGATCGCCGCCGTGCCCGAGATGAAGAACGTGGCCGAGGTGCAGGGGGAGCAGGTGGTCAAGATAGGCTCCCAGGACATGAACGATGAGGTGTGGCTCACCCTGGCCAAGCGGGTCAACGAGCTGCTGGCCAAGGATGAGGTGGATGGCATCGTCATCACCCACGGCACCGACACCATGGAAGAGACCGCCTACTTCCTCAACCTGACCGTCAAGAGCGACAAGCCGGTGGTACTGGTTGGCGCCATGCGTCCCTCCACCGCCATGAGTGCCGATGGCCCGCTGAATCTGTATAACGCCGTGGTCACCGCCTCCGACCCCAGCTCCAAGGGCCGCGGCGTCATGGTCGCCATGAATGACACAGTGCTGGATGCCCGAGACGTCACCAAGACCAACACCACAGGGGTGCAGACCTTTGCCGCCCCGAACTTCGGCCCGCTGGGCTACATCCACAACGGCAAGATAGACTACCAGCGCAGCCCGGCCCGCCTGCACACCAGCAAGACGCCATTCGACGTGAGCAAGCTCGACAAGCTGCCGCAGGTGGGCATCGTCTACAACTATGCCAATGCCACCGATCTGCCGGCCAAGGCGATGGTGGATGCCAAGTTTGATGGCATCGTCAGCGCCGGGGTGGGCAACGGCAACCTCTATCACAGCCTGTTCGACACCCTGGCCAAGGCGAGCAAGGATGGCATCCGGGTAGTGCGTTCTTCCCGCGTGCCGACCGGCGCCACCACCCTGGACGCCGAGATCGATGACGCCAAGTACGGCTTCGTGGCCGCCGGTACCCTGAACCCGCAGAAGGCACGCATCCTCTTGATGCTCTCCCTCACCCAGAGCAAGGATCCGGCCCAGATCCAGCGCTGGTTCCAGCAGTTCTGATCCCGGGGTTCAACCCGCTAACCTAAATCCATGAAAAAAGGGCAGGATCGGATCCTGCCCTTTGTTATGGCGCCATGTTCACATAGAGCGCGCCCTCAGCTCACCATCAGCCAGCCGCAGAAACCCAGGTACACCACACCCACGCAGGCCAGTCTGCCCGCCGTCATCCGCTCCCGGCTGAAGCCCCACCACAGCAGTGCCACCGCCAGCAGGGTCACTAGCGAGGAGGCCAGCATGGTGCTGTCGAGCAACCAGGGGGTGAACAGCAGACAGAACGCCTTGGGAATGGTGCCCTGGATCATCATGGCGCCGGAGATATTGGCCAGTGCCAGCCGGTATTTTCCCTGACGCACCCAGATCAGCACGTTCATCAGCTCCGGCATCTCGGTCGCCACCGGGCTCAGCAGCAGGGCCGCCAGCACGGGGGAGAGGCCAAGCAGCTCGCCCATGCTCTCCAGTTGATGAACGAACAGCTGGGCCGCCAGCGCCACCACCACCAGGGCTCCCAGGGTCTGCAGCAGCACCTTGCGAAGGGCCGGGATCTCGGCCTTGGGATCCAGCTTGAGGGGCTCTGGCAACGGGGTCTCGTGGCTGTCGCTCTGTTTCAGCTCGCGCCGCACATAGACCAGATACACCAGCACGAACAGCGGCGCCAGCCAGGTTTTGCCGGTGAAGGCCACCATGCCGAGGGCCACCGCCACCAGGAAGATAGCGACAAACCAGGCCTGATCCCGACCAGTCTCTCGCTGCACCTCGCCATCGATGGCCCTGTGTTCAGGGCCCATGCACAGCAGCAGGGTCAGGCCGACGGCGGCATAGCCTATGGTGGAGAGCACCAGGGGGCCGCCGAGGGCGGCCCCTATTCCTATCTGCTGCTGGGCGGGGGCATCCCCCATCAGCAGGGCCGTCAGGGTGACGATGCATTCGGGCAGGGCAGTGCCGAGGGCCGCCAGCAGGGAGCCGGTGGCGCTTTGGGAGAACTTGAGGTGATGACCGGTCCATTCGATGCCGTTGACGAAATATTCGCAGGCCAGGTAGATGGTGACGGCAGAGAGCAGAAATAACAGCAGGGTGATCAGCATAATGGGCAACCGCCAGGCGAGCAGAACAACCGATGGACCCGATATGGCTCGCCCGGCTGGCTTGCGTATCGAGGCCAAAGGTCTTGCAGAGCGATAGATGCTATCGCCGCCCATGCCATGGATCTGATGATCCAAGAATGTTGACATGAGCCCTGCCCGGATCTCGGGCGGGTTGCTACTCCCCAATGACAGTGCGGGTTTTTTACCAAGAGATGGGTTGCCCCACAAGGAAAATGGCGGCTCGTCCCCCGGCAACTTGTAAGGGAATGTAACCTGGCCACAGACCCATCCCATCAGCTCTACCCGCCAGGATCCAGATCCCTCCCACAGGATCCTCGCCTTGGCACAGGGATTGCTATGAGTTGACTACTGTCCACATTGACTTGGGAAGGGTGAACGATGAAACGGTGGATCCAACATTTTTATCAACTGAACCGCCTCAACTGGCTCATGGTTTGGCTGCTGCTCTGCTGCAGCATCATTTTGCTGTTCCCGACCGGGCTGATGAAGGGGGCCGTGAGTGCCTGGGCCGAACTGCACGCCGCCTGGCTAGGGGTCGGCATGCTGATCGCCATCTCTTACTTCTGTAGCCAGGGCATGTTGATCCTGTGGGAGTGGGCCTGTGGCGAATGGTTGTCCCGCAAGCAGAAAGATCAGCTCTCCCGGATGATTGCCTTCCTCGATTTCAACGAGAAGGCGGTGCTGCGCGAGTTCGTGCTGCAGCGTAAAAGCGTCATAAACCTGCCGATCACCGAACCCGCCGTCAAAAATCTGATAGATGCCGGTGTGCTCACCTACGCCTATGGCAAACCGGTGCGGGAGAAGGATGACGAAAACCAGATCCGGGCACTGATGATAGCCCTGCCGGCCCGCCCCTTGCTCACCTACAAGGTGCTGGGGCTGTCGCGCGGCAAGATGAGTGACGAACAGGTGGAGCAGATCATGAACGCCAGACCCAAGTTCGCCCAAAAAAGCCTGCAGCGCTGAACTCTGCACGCTCACCCACAAAAAAGGCGCCAGATTGGCGCCTTTTTCCATTCCGCTATCGACGACTCTCTATTGGGTACGTGCCTTGAGGTAGCCTGCGTAGTCCGGGATCTGCACGCTGAATGCCTGATCCATGTGAGGGCTGTCCATGATGAAGTCGGCGGTTGCCTCATTGGTTGCCATCGGTATGTTCCAGACGGCGGCCAGACGCAGCAGCGCCTTCACATCCGGATCATGGGGCACGGCGTTGAGGGGATCCCAGAAGAAGATGAGTACATCTATCTTGCCTTCGGCAATCAGGGCGCCGAGTTGCTGATCGCCGCCCATGGGGCCGGAAAAGAGGCAGGTGATGGGTAACTGCGCCGACTTGCTGAGCAGGGAGCCGGTGGTTCCCGTGGCATAGAGGTGATGTAGCTTGAGCGCCTCCTTGCGACGGCCAACCCAGTTGAGCAGCGCCGTTTTCATATTGTCATGAGCCACCAGGGCCACCCGTTTGTGGGGAGCCATTTCCCGTGCAATCTGTTCCATCTTGGTATCCGAGGGTGAAAAGTTGAGATGCCTATCCTAATCGAAAGCGCGTCCCCCTGCCTATCGGTGCGCCATAACTGTGATCCGGGTGAAACTTGGGTGTTGGCCACGATAAAAACCCGCCGAAGCGGGTCTGGGTATAGTCAGTTGGGGGTGAAGAGCGCCGAGGGTCAGGAGCCTTGATGAAGCTGGGATTGCTGATAATTTTCGAGACCGATGCGACCGATAAGATCGATCTGAGTCTCCAGCCAGTCCACATGCTCCTCTTCATCTTCGAGGATCTCCTGGAACAGATCCCGGCTGACATAGTCATGCTTGGATTCGGCATAGCCGATGGCAACCTTCAGATCCGGGATGGCATCCATCTCCAGAGAGAGATCACAGCGCAGCATCTCTTCGACCGTCTCACCGATGCGCAGCTTGCCCAGCTCCTGCAAGTTGGGCAGTCCCTCCAGAAACAGGATGCGCTTGACCAGTTCGTCCGCGTGTTTCATCTCGTCAATGGATTCGTGATACTCCTTGTGCCCCAAAGCCTTGAGGCCCCAGTCATCATAGATGCGGGCATGCAGGAAATATTGATTGATGGCGACCAGCTCGTTGGCCAGCACCTTGTTCAAATGCGCGATAATCTTGGCATCACCTTTCATCGTCAATCCTCCTTGCTGGATCCATCAAGCTTAGACCAGGAAGGTGACAACAACAGGGTGAGCGGGCAGATGCCCGCTTATGGAAGGGGGAGGTGAGATCGAGAAGGTCAGGCTACCTGATAGTAGCTGGGCGCCTGGTCGAGTTCGGTCTTGATGATCGCCTTGGCCATGGGCAGGCACTTGCCACACTGGCTGGCCAGTCCCAGCTCTTTCCTGAGTTGACGAAGATCCTTACCTGCCTGTACCGCCTGACGTATCTGGGTATCGGTAATGCCACGGCACAAACAAACGTACATATTTACACCTCACCTTGGGATAGGCTGAAATCTAAATGAGAATGGTTTGTAGTGCAAATAACAATTGGGAATAAGCCGAGCCACTTGCCAGCCCCCAGCCCCTTGAGGACAATGTCCCATCACCACGGAGGTTCCATGCTCAAGACCCTGTTCAAGTCACTGTTTGGTGGCGCAGCTCCCGTCGCACCTGAGGTCACCCCCACTGAATATGCCGGCTATCTCATCTACCCAGAGCCTATGGCCGAGGGGGGGCAATATCGGCTGGCGGGGCGCATTACCAAGGAGATTGATGGCGAATTGTGCAGCCACAGATTCATTCGCTCAGACCTGTTCGTCAATCCGGCTGATGCCGAACGATTCATGGTGCAAAAAGCCCAGACCTTCATCAATCAGACGGGGGATCAGATGTTCGAGCCCAGATCCGGTCAGGGCGCATGACCGCATTACGTCAGGCGCTGAGCAGGGTGGGGGAGCGGCGTCTGGTCTGGCTGGAAGGCTCTGAGGCCGAGACCCAGGCTGCCGCCCAGGCATGGTTGTCCGGCGATATTTTCTGGCTCGGCGAAGGGCCATCGCAATATGCCCCTCTGCCGGCGGTCAAGGCGCTGCAACGGCTCGGTCAGGAGTGCGATACCCTGGTGTTCAATAGTTTCAGCGGCTTTCACCCCGATGCGTTCGGCGCCCTGGCGGGCACCCTTCGCGCAGGGGGCTTGCTGATCCTGCTCACCCCGCCACGGGCTGAGTGGCCCGCTTTCGCGGATCCAGACAGGCTACGTCTGGTCTCAACGCCGGACGAGTTGCCGCGAGCGGGTCAGGGTTTTATTGCCCGGCTGGCACGGCTGCTGCCTGAGGATCCCGCCTTGGATCTCGCACTGCCAAGCGGATCTTCCCCTTGGCAACCCATCCGGGCCGATCGCCCCATGACGGCGGGGCAGGCCAATGCCATCCAAGCCGTTCGCCAGGTGCTGCATGGCCACCGGCGACGGCCCTTGGTGATCAGTGCCGATCGCGGGCGAGGCAAGAGTGCGGCGCTGGGATTGGCCGCCGCTGCCTTGCTGCGTGAGCAGCCCGGGCTGCGCATCGCCGTGACGGCGCCCGCCAAGGCCACGGTCGCCAGCCTGCTCGAACATGCGGGATCTGCTGGCCAGACTCTGGACGGAATCGACTTTTACTCTCCCCAGCAGTTAATACAAGAAGAGATAAGCTGCGATCTGTTGCTGGTCGACGAGGCCGCTGCGATCCCGACCCCGTTGCTTGAGGCCATGTTGGCGCGTCACAGTCGCATCGTCTTTGCCACCACAGAGCATGGCTATGAAGGGACGGGACGTGGCTTCCACCTGCGCTTCAAGGCCCATCTCGACGGCCATGCCCCAGGCTGGCGTGAGCTGCACCTTGACGAGCCGGTGCGCTGGCGCGCCGGTTGCCCGCTGGAGGCCCTGGTGTTTCGCCTGCTGGGGCTGGCTGCCGAGGTGAGCGCACCACTGCCCGCGCTTGCCCCGGTGCGGTGCCAGATAACCCAGCAGGCATTGGCCAGCGACGAGGCTCTGCTCAATCAGGTCTTCGGGCTGCTGGTGCTGGCTCACTACCAGACGACCCCCAGCGATCTGCGTATCCTGCTGGAGAGCCCGGATCTCGACATTCATCTGTTGGAGCAAGAGAGCGGTCTGCTTGGGGTGGCACTGGTGGCGCGGGAGGGCCATATCCCGGCCGAGCTGGCCGAGGAGATCTGGGCGGGGCGGCGGCGCCCCCGTGGTCATCTGTTGCCACAATCCTTGCTGGCGCACGCTGGCCTGCGGGAGGCAGGAGATCGCAGCTATGGCCGGGTGCTGCGCATCGCCGTGCATCCCGAGCTGCACAGACGCGGGCTGGGCAGTTTGCTGCTTGGCCAGTTGGTGAGCCATTACCGGGAGTCCGGGTTCGATTACCTCGGCGCCGCCTTCTCTGCCACGGCCGATCTGCTGCCCTTCTGGCGCCGGGCGGGCCTGCAGGCATTGCGCATCGGTCTGCAAAGAGATGCCGCCAGTGGCAGCCATGCCGCCCTGTTGCTGCGTGCCTTGCGCCCCGAGCGGGAGGCCGAGCTTGCCCGCTGGCACGAGCGCTTTTGCCGCCAACTGCCAACCCTGCTGGCCGGTGAGCTGCGGGAGTTGGATCCCGAACTGGTTTGGCAGTGCGTAGCCCCCGTTGAGGGGAAGGAAGGTGAAAAAGGGGAACCGACGGACAGATGGCCAGGGTGGGAGGCGTTTGATGGGGATGAGCTGACGTGCTTTGCCCATCATCACAAGCCGTTCGAGCTGTGCCAGCCCAGTCTGCAGCGCTGGCTGGCGGCCCACCTGAACCGCCTGCATGGATTGCAGTCCGCAGAGCGAGCCCTGCTCATCGCCAGCATCTGGCAATACGCCCCCTGGGAGGGGCTGGCCCGTCGCCAGAGGCTCAGTGGCAAGCCAGCACTCATCAAGGCATTGCGTGGCTTGCTGGCGCGGCTGTTGTAGTGCAAAGCCCGGGATACAAATCCTGCCTCCAGATAGAAACAAGGCGCCCTGAGGCGCCTTGTTTCTATCAAGGGTGGCTCAGCGTGAGCTGGCCGCCGGGATGACCGGAACCCGGCTGACAAACTTGCCCATGTAGGCGAAGGCGATGGTCAACAGAATGCAGGTAAAGCTCAACCACATGTAGGGCAGGTAATCGAGGGTCGCCACCCCGAGCACCCCGGCCATGAAGATGCCGTTGTCGCTCCAGGGCACCATGCCGCAGGTGAGGGTGCCGCCGAACTCGGCGTTGCGGGAGAGGTTCTTGCGTTCAAGTCCCAGCCTGTCGTAGTTCTTGGCCATGATCTTGGGGGTCAGGATCAGCGACACATACATGGCCGAACCGAACACGTTGGCCAGGAAGGCGGTGCCCAGGGTATGAGTGGTCAGGCTGCCGACGCTGTTGATGCGCTTCTCGAAGGCGCTGGCGATCACCTCAAGCAGTCCCACCTTCTCCAGCAGACCGCCGAAGCCCAGTCCGAAGATGATGACCGCCACCGAACCCAGCATGGACTCCATGCCGCCGCGGCCGAGGATGTTGTCGATGAAGTCGACCCCGGAGACGATGGCGAACGGACTGTAGGCGGAGTGCATCGCCTTGACCGGATCCATGTCCTGGAAGGCGATGGCCCAGACAAGTCCGAGCAGAGCGCCGAAGCTGATCACCGGGAAGGCGGGCTTGCGGTTCGCCAGCAGGCCCAGCACCAGGATCACCGGCACCACGGCCAGCGGGGTGATGTTGAACTGCTTGTCGAGGGCCTCCATCACCAGGTTAACCTGCTCCAGGCTGACATTGCCCGAATACTGCATGCCGACCACGGTGAACAGGGCTGCCGTGATGACATAGGAGAAGAGGCTGATGGGCAGCATGCCCTTGATGTGCTCCACCACGTCGACGTTGGACATGGTCGAGGCCAGCACCACGGAATCGGAGAGGGGGGAGAGCTTGTCGCCAAAGTAGACGCCGGAGAGCACGGCGCCGGCGACCAGCGGGGCGGGTACCCCCAGGCTGTGGCCTATGCCCATCATGGCGATACCCGCGGTGGCGGCAGAGCCCCAGGAGGTGCCGGTAGCCAGCGAGGTGAGTGAACAGATGAGCAGGGTCGCCAGCAGGAAGATGGAGGGGTGTATCACCTTGAGGCCGAAGTAGATGATGCTGGGCACTATACCCCCCGCGATCCAGGTACCGACCAGGGCACCGACGGAGACCAGTATCAAAATGGCCCCCATCCCCTTGGCGACGCCGTCGACGGCGGCCTGCTCCAGGGACTTGTAATCATGGCCGAGCTTGATGCCGAGGCCCATGATGACGAACCAGGCGATGAACAGGGCCAGCTGGATCGGCAGATCGAGCAGGCTGGTAAACGAGAATGCCAGTGCCAGAAAGATGGCCAGACAGGCCAGCACCTGAAACATGCTTGGCAGACGGGGATGTTGTTGGTTTTGCATAGATACTTCCTAAACTCTTGCTCGCCAAGGTGGGGACCTCTCATCCTGTGAACCTGTCATGTCCCGAGGCACCCACCCAAAATGAGGCGGCAATCTACCACAGAGTCTCCCCTGAAAATTCAAACTTACCGGGCAATTTTGAACATTTGATTGATAAACTTACACAAAATTTGATTTTGTAACGGTTTTTTAGGAGGAGGGAGCCCACTGGACTCCTGGGGTCCGCGTGAAGAGGAAGATAGTCATTGCACTGGAACTGGCATCAAATGATAATCATTTCTATTTATGATCTATGGAGATGGCAATGGGCTGGATATACAGGGTCGCCCTTTTCCTGGTGCTGGTGTTAGTGGGGATCTGGGGCCATGACAAGCAATACGGGCTCTGGAGCCTGGGTTTTGTACTGGCCGCCTGGGTCATGATTGAGCCCAGACTCAGGCCTGTACTCATATTGTTGCCCGTCGCGGGCATGACCGGAGTGGCGGCCTTGCTGTGGCAACATCCCTGGCTCTAGCGGCCAGTCAGTCACGGCTGGCCGAGCTCTGCACTCGCACCAGCGCATGGGCAAGGGAGAGCCTGACCTCCTGCTCCATGGCGTCCCGTTTTTCCTGGCTGAGAAAATAGATCATATCCACGTCATGGCGTATGTAGTGGGCGGGGAGTTGATTGAGGGTGAGGCAGCAGAGGTCGGCGAGCTCATCGTCACTCAGGCGCCTGGCCAAGTCTTGCTGGACGATGGCCTTGCTGACCAGCTGCTCATAGAAATTGTGGATCTCGGTGCTGAGTTTCATGGACCCGTCTCCTTGGTGTTGACAGGGCAAGGATAGCTAGCCGGGGTCAAATACAAAAGGCCCATGACTGTCGTCATGGGCCTTTTGCCGAATAGATGGTGCGAAGAGAGGGACTCGAACCCTCACATCCGTGGGACACTAACACCTGAAGCTAGCGCGTCTACCAATTCCGCCACCTTCGCACACTGTTTTTCCCAACCTGTTTTACATGGAGTTGGCCATGCACTGTCTGTTTTTACATGTCAGAATAATGGTGCGAAGAGAGGGACTCGAACCCTCACACCCGAAGGGCACTAACACCTGAAGCTAGCGCGTCTACCAATTCCGCCACCTTCGCACATTGTGTTACCAGTTTTGATTTACATGCTGTCTGGAGAAGCATGGTGCGAAGAGAGGGACTCGAACCCTCACATCCGTGGGACACTAACACCTGAAGCTAGCGCGTCTACCAATTCCGCCACCTTCGCACATTGGGTCATCAATCTTGTTTTACATGCCACTGATGAAGCATGTTGCAGTATGGTGCGAAGAGAGGGACTCGAACCCTCACATCCGTGGGACACTAACACCTGAAGCTAGCGCGTCTACCAATTCCGCCACCTTCGCATCACTGCGGACGGGGATTTTATAGAGTTTTGAAGGGGCGTCAACAGCCATAATGGACTTTTTTCGCCCTTGGCAGAGAAAGCCGGGTCAAGGGGACAAAACTTCAGCAATTCTCGAATGATCCGAGCCTAGCGAGCGAGGGCATCCCGATACATTTGCACGTATTGGTCCACCGAATCTGGCCAGTCGAAGCGGGTCTGCATGGCACGACGCTGTATCAGAGCGAAACGTTCGGGTTCTTGCAGGAAATAGAGCAGGCTGCGGCGCATGGCATCGAGCAGGCCATGGGCGGTGGGATCCACAAAACAGAAACCGGTAGCCTCTTCATCGCCCTGGTCCCAGTCAACTACCGTGTCCTTGAGGCCACCGACGGCCCGCACCAGGGGCAGGGTGCCATAGGCCAGGCTGTACATCTGGTTGAGGCCGCAGGGTTCAAACAGAGAGGGCATCAGGAAGATATCGGCGCCCGCCTCTACCAGATGGGCCAGCCGGTCGTCGTAGGTATTGATGAAGGCGAACCTGTCCGGATGTTGCTGGGCGATAGCTTGAAGCTGAGCCGCCAGAGAGGGATCCCCTGAACCGACGATCACCACCTGCACCCGGTGGCGCAGGAAGTCCTCAAGGGCGGGGATGAGCAGATGAACACCTTTCTGCTCCGTCAGTCGGCACACCATGCCGTAGATAGGGTCGCTCACCACCGGCAGGCCCGCATCTTGCTGCAACTGGGCGCGACAGCGCGCCTTGCCGCTCAGATCCTGATCATCGTAGTTGGCAGGCAGGTGAGGGTCGGTGGCGGGATCCCAATCCTGATAGTCGCAGCCGTTGAGGATGCCGCGCAGGTCCGCCGCCCGCTGCTGGAAGGCCGATGCCATGCCATGGGCACCCAGGTGGGTCAGCAGCTCATTGGCGTAGTTGGGGCTGACCGCATTGATCTTGTCGGCGTAGAGCACGCCACACTTGAGCAGGTTGATGTGGCCATAGTCATAGGCCACCCGCTGTTCGTAATGACTTATCTCGGGTAGGGCGGCAAATTGCACCCGATCGAATACCCCCTGGAAGGCGGCATTATGGATGCTGATGACGCTGCGGGTCTGGGCGAAGAAGGGATTGTTGGCGTGTCGGGTCTTGAGCAGCAACGGCAGCAGACCTGTGTGCCAGTCGTTGCAGTGGACTATGTCCGGGGCGAAGCCGAGCTGCTCTGTGGCATGGAGGGCGGCGGCGGCCAGAAAGGCGAATCGCTCGCCGTTGTCCCCATAGGCCTGGTTATGCTCGGCATAGAGTTCAGCCCGCTCGAAGTAGCGGGGGCAATCGACGAGGTAGACGGGAAATCCGTCCAGCTCGAGTTGATGCAGGCGATAACCGATATCTTCCTGTCCGGCCGGGGTGGGTAGCCAGCGTGAGGCCAGCAACCTGGCTTCGTCACGGCGCTTCATCCCTTTGTAGAAGGGCAATATGATGCGCACATCATGGCCCTGCTGGGCCAGATAGCGTGGTAGCGCCCGAGCCACATCGGCCAGGCCGCCAGTCTTGACCAGCCCCTCGACCTCTGAGGCCACGAACAGAATTTTTAATGGGTTAATAGCCAACTCTCGCTCCCCTGGGTATCACGACAATACCCCCTTCAGATACGGTGAACCTTTCCCGGTCATGGGTCAGATTCTCACCGATCACGGTGCCGGGCGCAATTTCAACATTTTTGTCTATGATGGCGCGCCGAATTGAGCAGCCCTCACCTATTTTCACATCCCCGAGCAGCACGGACTCGCTGATATGGCTGCAGGGGCCTATGTTGCAGCGAAAGCCCAGCACTGAACGTTGTATCTGGCTGCCCTGAATGAAGCACCCGCCGGAAATCAATGAGTTGGCAATTTTTACCTTGCAATCCTCAGTGTCAACGAAGGTGGCGGGCGGCAAGGGGGGGTAGTGGGTATGCAGTGGCCATTTGCGGTTGTAGAGGGAGAAGGGCGGGTTGTCGGCAACCAGGTCCATGTGGGTTTGCCAGTAGCCATCCAGGGTGCCGACGTCGCGCCAATAGACATTCGGGCCTTCCCCCGGGATCACGTTGGTACTGTAGTCATAGACGTAGACAGGGGCACGGGGAAAGAGGTGGGGGATAATGTCTTTGCCAAAATCATGGCTGGAATGCTCATCATCCCCGTCTCGTTTCAGCTCGCGATAGAGCGCTTCGGTTTCGAAGATGTAGTTGCCCATGGAGACCAGGGCCTGGCTGGGATCTCCAGGTATATGCTTGGGATGCTTGGGTTTTTCCTCAAAACCTATCATCCTCCCCTCCTGATCCACCTCGATCACCCCGAAGGCGCTCGCCTCTTCAATCGGCATGCGCAGCGCCGCCACCGTCAGGGCCGCCGCCTTCTGCTTGTGGAAACTGACCATCTGGCTCACGTCCATCTTGTAGATATGATCCGAGCCAAAGATACAGACATGTTCAGGGTCGGAGATCTCGATGAAGCGCAGGTTCTGGTAGATGGCATCGGCCGTACCGTCGTACCAGCGCTTGCCCATCCGCATCTGGGCCGGGATGGGGTCGATGAAGCGATCCGTGATGCCGACAATGTTCCAGCCTTTCTTCATGTGCAGATAGAGGGACTGGGACTTGAACTGGGTCAGCACATAGATCCGCAGGAAGTCGGCGTTGACGAAGTTGTTGAGTACGAAATCGATGAGACGGTAGCTGCCGCCAAAGGGGACTGACGGCTTGCTGCGAGTGGTGGTCAAGGGTTGCAGGCGGGTGCCTTCTCCGCCCGCCAGTATCATAGTGAGTATGCCTGCCATGGTCTGTGTATCTCCGGTGCTGCTGTGAAAAGGCTTTCAGAGTATCGCAAAAAAATACCCCCAAAGGGGGTTGTTAAACGTTTGCGGATACCATAACAGATTCCAGGTGAGACTCTACACAAGATTTGTGACAGTCGTTACAGGCTGCTGCGATAGACCCTGAACTTGGTATCTGCCGCGCGGATCTCGGTCCGCGGGAAGCTGGCTTCCAGTATAGGTTGATAACGCAGGAAGAGATTGGCCACTATGGTCAGGGTGCCATGGTGGGCGAGATGGCGAGGCGCCTCGGCCAGGAAGGTCTCGGTGGCGGCGTAATGGGTCTTGAGCCCGGCGTGGAACGGTGGATTAGACACTATCCGGTCGAAGCGACCGGGCAGCGCCGAGTAGACGTCCGAGGCCAATACCTGAGCCTTGAGACCGTTGGCGGCCAAGGTGCGGCGGCTCGATTCCAGGGCCAGGGCGTTGATATCGACCATGGTCACGTCGAGGCCGGGATTGCGCTTGGCCAGCACAGAGCCGATGACCCCGGCGCCGCAGCCAAAGTCGAGCAGCGTGCCGTTCATGGCCGGCAGATTGGCGAGCAACATCTTGCTGCCCAGATCCAGCTCGCTGGCGCTGAACACACCGGGCAGTGCCTGTATGGTCAGCTGGGTGTCGCCTATCTGGCACTGGTACTGGCTGAGCCACTCTTCGAGTAGGAAGGGCGTGACCGGCTCGCAGAGCTCGCCATGATAGAGGGAGCAGCGCCGCGCCGAGTCGCGCTTGACCGGCTTGCCGGCATAGGGGGCGATCAGCTTGTCGGCACCATTGATGCCGCCATTGTTGTCCCCGGCGAGGAAGATATCGGCTCCAGGGTGCAACAGGGGAGCCACCATGGCGAGCAGGAAGCGAGCCTCGGCCTTGGCCTTGGGCAACAGCAGCAGCAGGGCATCGAAGCGGGCCTCTCCCCCCAGCTCATGACCGAAATGGATGCGTTCGCCGAGCGCCTCCTGCTGGGTCAGGAAGTAGCTGTAATCCGTGGTAAAGACCATCAGCTCGCGGGCGATCCCGGCCAGTTCACGGGGATAATCATCTTCCAGTGCACCGCACACCAGCAGGCTCTTGCCCTCGAACAGGGCTTGATTACGTTCCAGCATCTGGCTGACGGCACTCAGGGGATGACTCATGACTCTCTCCGGGGGGTTTTGGCCCGCTAGTATACATGGCTGCTTTCGCCTTGACATTTATGCCGTGTTCCAGAAAGATGCCCGAACACTCATTTTTCCTCGGGGATGGCGTGATGCGGTTCAACGCGTTGAAACGAAAGCATAAAAAGAACCCAAAACCTGGGTTTGCTGGCGTGCGCGCGTAACCCTCTCACCGCCCTGAGAAGTTTCAAACCCCGCTGCGCACTCCGTAGCGGGGTTTTTTGTTGATGTCGATAGTCGACGGAGAAGGAGATTCCATGTTTCAAGGTTCGATCGTTGCGCTGATCACCCCCTTTCGTGATGGCCAACTGGATGAGGTGGCACTGCTGCGCCTGGTAGACTGGCACCTGGAGCAGGGTACTCACGGCATAGTGCCGGTGGGCACCACGGGGGAGAGTCCGACCCTGAGCCACGATGAGCACTGCCGGGTGGTCGAGCTGGTGGTCAAGCAGGTGGCGGGCCGGGTACCGGTGATCGCCGGTGCTGGCTCCAACAACCCGGTGGAGGCCATCGAATACACCCGTTTCGCCGAACAGGCGGGGGCGGATGGCACCCTGCATGTGGCCGGTTACTACAACCGCCCGAATCAGGAGGGGCTCTATCATCACTTCAAGGCCGTCCATGACGCGACGAGCAAGCCCATCATCGTCTATAACATTCCGCCCCGTGCCATTGTCGATGTGCAGCCAGCCACCCTGGCCCGGCTCGCCGAGTTGCCACGCATCGTCGGGCTCAAGGATGCCACCGGCGATCTGTCCCGCCCCCTGACTGAGCGTCAGCTCATCAAGAAGCCGTTCGCCTGGCTCTCGGGTGAGGACGCGACCGCCGTGGCCTACAACATAGGTGGCGGTCAGGGCTGTATCTCGGTGACCGCCAACGTGGCTCCCAAGCTGCTGGCCGAGGTGCAGAACCTGACCCTGGCCGGTGACTGGCAGGCAGCTCGCGCGTTGCAAGACCGCCTGATCCCGCTGCACCAGGCCATGTTTGCCGAGCCCAGCCCGGCGGGGGCCAAGTATGCGGCCTCCCTGCTCGGCCTGTGCAGTGAAGAGTGCCGCCTGCCCGTGATGCCGCTTGCCGAAGCAACCAAGCAGCGGATCCGCGATGCCATGCTGGCACTGGACCTGCTCTAACGGCGAAAAAATGGGCTCTGGATCGACCTTTCAAGCGTTAATTGAATCACTATGAACCCGGCTCTATATACTGCTCGGGTTCAGTTGAGGATGATTGACATGCTGGAATGGGATCCGGAGCACTTCACCAGTTTTGAGCACCTCTGTGAGGTGACGCTGGCGACTATCAGGGAGAAGACCGAAGCCGATCAGATCTATCTGTGGTTGAATCGACCGCAGCCTGAGCTGTTCGCCTTCCATCCCGAACGGGGTCTGGTGACCCTTGAGCCCCATCATGCCAGCATGCTGGGGTTACCCCTGCCTTTCATCGAGCAGGCCCTGGCCAAGGGTCAGCTGCTCATCGAACTCAAGAGTGATCCCCATGTCTGGTGCGACGCGGTAGAAGCTCCTCCGGCCCAACTGAGAGCCTGTTTTCCACTCAAGCGCCAACAGGGGCTGGAGGGGGGCGTCTATCTCGAAACCCGTCGTCGCCTTGACCGGCTCACTCCCCGCCAGAAGCAGGGCATACAGCTGCTGATGCACTATTTGGCCGCCGAGCTGGAGAGCCGCATGTTGAGCAGTCTGGTTAGCCGGGAGCGGGACGAACGGCTCACCACAGAGGCATCCCTGGTTCAGAGTCAGGCTCTGCAGCAATCCTTTCTCGATCTGTTGCAATCCCTGCATCAGGTGGGGGTACAGCTCTCCAGCTGCCGCAGTGAGTCGAGTCTGCTGCACGATGCCGTGCTGCTGGCCCGCAGTCTGCTGCAATTCGACAGGGTTGCCGTCTTCCTGATTGATCCGGACTTCACCACCATGCAGGGCAGTTGGGGCACCAATGAGGCGGGAGAGATCACCGACGAGCGTCACTTCGTCAGCCCGATCCCGGAACATCCTGTGGTGCAGGAGGCCTTGCGCCGCAAAGACTATGTGCTGGTGCTGGAAGATGCGCCGCTTTATTACGAGCAGCAGGAGGTGGGGCGCGGCTGGAACGCCATGGTCTCCCTGTGGGACGGGGATAGCCCCATCGGCTGGATTGCCGCCGACAACCTGCTGCAGCGCAAGCCTATCAAGGCCTACCATGGGGAAATCTTCAAGCAGTTCGCCGCCATGCTCTCCCAGATGTTGATCCGCCAGCGCAATCATGCCGCCCTCGAGCAATTCAACCGGGATCTGGAAGAGCGGGTCGCGGCACGGACTCGCCAGCTGGCCGAGACCAATGAGGCGCTGGAGTTGGTGAATCAGGCGCTGGCGCAGGCCAACGAGCAGCTGGCCCTGCTCTCCATGGAGGACCCGCTCACCGGCATCGCCAACCGCCGCCAGTGGGATCTGACGTTGGCCCGGGAGTGGGAGATGGCGCGTCGCCAACATCGGCGGCTGGCCGTGCTGATGATCGATGTCGATGAGTTCAAGGCCTACAACGACCACTTTGGCCACGGCAAGGGGGATCTCTGCCTGCGCCAGGTGGCCCAGCTGCTGCAAGAGTGTGAGCGACGCCGCACCAATCTGGTCGCCCGTTACGGTGGCGAGGAGTTCGTGATCTTGCTCTGTAATCCCCAGCCTGGCGAGGCGGAGTTCCTCTGCCAGCGTATCCATCACCAGCTCGCCAAGCTTGCCATTGAGCATCCGGCCTCCAGGGTCAAATCACAGCTCACGGTGAGCATAGGATTCAGCTACTGGGCCCCGGATCAGGGCGTGCAGTGGGAGCAGCTTATCGAGCGCGCGGATCAGGCGCTCTACCGTGCCAAGTCAGCTGGCCGTGCCTGCAGTCGGCTCTTCGAACCGCAGTCGTTGCCCACGGAGCAAATTTCCACCGTCTAGGCCATGGCCTCCCGCTCAGGGACTGCTAGAATGACTCTCTTTTTCGATGCAGAGCTGCCCATGATCCTCTCCCGTTTTCAAGGCCTGGTCTTCGACCTGGACGGTACTTTGGTTGATTCCATGCCGCTGCACCTGGCGGCGTGGGAGCATGCTTCCCGCGAATTTGGTTTCAAGTTCGATGGTGACTGGTTTTATGAACTGGGCGGCATGCCGAGTCGCAAGATAGCCCTGCTGGTGGCCGAAGAGCAGCAGATAGCGCTGGACCCCCTGGAAGTGACGCGCTGCAAGACGGCCCACTATGTGGCCAACCTGCATAAGGCGACCGTCTTCCCCGCCATGCTTGAGCTGGTGCAGGCCCATCATGGTCATCTGCCCATGGGGGTGGGCACTGGCTCGCCCCGCATCAATGCCGAGGCCGTGTTGCGCAATACCGGCCTGGATCGCTACTTTCCCGTGGTGGTGACCGCGGATGATGTCATCCAGCACAAGCCACATCCCGATACCTTCCTGCTGGTCGCCGAGCGGCTCGGGGTCGAGCCTCGCGGCTGCCTGGTGTTCGAGGATACCGGCATAGGCCTGGCCGCCGGGCAGGCTGCCGGCATGCAGACCTGTCTGGTCAAGGACGGGGTGCCGGCTGCATTGCCGGACTGAGCCATATCGGATCGTTCATGGGATTGCTCGCTATCTTGAAAGGCAATGCGCGCGCAAGCGCACCCTCAAGGTGGTCAGGGTGTTGGATAACCAACGGGAGCGGGCTCGGTCATAACTGTCATGGTGGCGGCTCGGCCATCACACAGGGGCGCTGGGTGTGCAAACGATGCCGAGTCGACCCCGCCTCGCTGAGGGCGATAGGGGATCTCTGAGGGGAAACGGGTGGTCTACTCCCCGGCGGGACAGGTTGGGAGGGGAGTAGACATATCTGTCACGGATTGACGCAAGTCGCGACTGCGACCGTCACGCGGGCCTCTGTGACAGAGAAAGCTCTGGCTTACTGCTCGCTGCTGCCACCCTGATCGTTATTGTCATAACGGCCGGGGGCGCCATGGGGACGCGGTGCCATGGAGACACGGGGCTTGCGGGCGCGCTGAATATTGACCTGGGGGCGACCCGAGTGCATGGCGATGGTGGAGATCTTGGCCTTGTACACCAACTGCTGGTTGCCATGGGCGTCGGTCAACAGCACGCTGTACTGGTCAAAGCCACTGATGGTGCCTTCCAGCTTGATGCCGCTCACCAGGAAGATGGCAACCTGACTGCGGTTTTTACGAAGCCAGTTGAGAGCGGAGTCTTGCCCATTCCCGAGGGAGAAGGCCTGCTCTATGGTGGCGTAGCTGGGGGATTCGGTTGTCATAAATTATTGTCCCGCGGAAAAAAAGTGGCGTTTGATTGTGCTAAATGGCCACTGGCTTGTCAAAGTCATTCTGTTGCCACCTCAACTATGGGGTGAGATAGGGACTGGCAGCCTGGGCGCCCTGCTGCGATAATCGCGCTTTCACGGTCCGTGATGGACCCAGACAGAGATATTCATTTGCCATCAAGTTCCGAACTGAGCCCATATCGTGCCGATCCAACCGCGTGCGAAGAGTGTGATTTGCTGGCTCCCGCCACCGAGTTGGCGCTGGGCGAGACGCAACATTGTGTCCGCTGTGGTCACACCTTGACTAGTCACCTGCCGGATCAGGCGAGGCGACCGCTCGCCTATGGCCTGGCAGCCATCATCATGTTCGTGCTCACCAACTGCTTCACCTTCATGTCTTTCTCCGCCAAGGGGCTGGGCCAGGAGATGAGCTTCCTGCAGTGCATCACCACCCTGGTGAATGAAGGTTACCTGTTTCTGGCCGCAGTCCTCAGCATGACGCTGATCGGTCTGCCCCTCGTCTATATGGTGTCGACCATGCTGGTGCTGTGGCGACTCGATAAACCCATGCACAGCAACGCATTGCGCTCCCTCGGACGTTTGCTGTGCCGGATCAAGCCCTGGTTGATGGTGGATGTGTTCCTCATCGGGGTACTCATCTCCCTGGTCAAGTTGATGGGCATGGCCGACATCAAGATGGGCCTCTCCTTCTGGGCCTTTGTCGGTTATACCCTGCTGCTTATCAAGACGATTTCATCGCTGGATCGCATGTGGTTCTGGCAGCGACTGTTTGGCCCGAGCGAGCCCCGTGAGCTGGATCCCGCACTGGGTGCCCGGGAGGCGGGTCTGGTGGGTTGCCACGTCTGCGGTGCCCTCGGCGAATGGGGGCAGCATAGCTGTCTGCGCTGTGGTGCTCATCTGCACAGCCGCAAACCCGGTGGCATGGCACGTACTTGGGCGCTGCTCATCACCTCGGCCATTCTCTATATACCTGCCAACCTTTATCCCATCATGGACACCGTCTTCCTCGGCGATATCAGCCCCTCGACCATACTCGGCGGCGTTGTGCTGCTGTGGGGAATGGGCTCCTATCCCATCGCCGCGGTGATCTTCATCGCGAGCGTGGTGATCCCGCTTGCCAAGATATTGGCCCTGTTCTGGCTCTGCTACCGGGTACAGACCGGGGACGGTGCCTCGCCGCTCGGTAAACTCAAGCTCTATCGCATGACGGAGTTTGTCGGTCGCTGGTCCATGATAGATGTGTTCGTGGTGGCCATACTGGCAGGCCTCATCCGGCTCGATAATCTGATGACCATTTATCCCGGCCCCGCCGCCGTCGCCTTTGCTGGCGTGGTGCTGATCACCATGGTGGCCGCCATGAGTTTCGATTCCCGCTTGATCTGGGATTTACAACAAGGAGAACGCGAACGTGAGTGAGCGTAAGACAGTGAGAAAAGTCGGTTCCGACTTCCTCGGTTCGGCGGCGGCGATCTGGATGGTGCCTCTGGTGGCCCTGCTCATCGGTGCCTGGATGCTGTTTCAGCACTGGTACTCCCAGGGGCCAAGCTTCCAGCTGACCGTGGCCACGGCCGAGGGCATAGTCGCGGGCAAGACGGTGATCCGCTCCCGTGAGGTCGACGTGGGCCGCATCGAGGCGGTGGAGCTCAGCGATGACTACAGCCATGCCATCATCACGGCGCGTCTCTCCAACAATGCGGCCAATATGCTCAAGGGGGATACTCAGTTCTGGGTGGTCAAACCCAGGGTTGGCCGTGAAGGGGTCTCGGGTCTGAGCACCTTGCTGTCCGGCGCCTATATAGAGCTCTCTCCCGGCAAGAAGGGCAAGGCGAAGTCGCGCTATGAGATCCTCGACAAGCCGCCACTCGCCTCCCTCGATGCCAAGGGGCTCAGGCTGACGCTCAACAGCACCGAGACCCGCTCCCTCAGTGTGGGCTCCCCCATCCAATATCAGGGCTACACCATAGGCCAGGTGGAGGAGGTGAAATTTTTACCCGAGAAGAGTGAGCTGGAATACCAGATCTTCATCAATGCGCCCTACGATGTGCTGATCACCAACAACTCCCGCTTCTGGATGACTCCAGGCTTCGAGGCATCGCTGACCAGCGAGGGGATGAAGGTGAAGATGGACTCCCTGGAGGGGTTGCTCGATGGTGGCATTACCGTTGGCTTGCCGGCTGGCTGGGTTCCGGGCGGTGCGGTCAAGAGCAAGGACTCCTTCACCCTGTTCAAGGATCAGGGCAGCGTGTTGGCCGGTAGCCTCAATCAGTTCATTGACTATGTTTTCTTGTTCGAAGACAGCCTGGCGGGTCTGCATCCCGGGGCTGCGGTGGAGTATCGCGGCGTGCGGGTCGGTACCGTTATATCGTCCCCTTATCTCATCGATGACAAGGCGACCCAGATCTTCAAGAGCAAGGTGATCCCCGTGCTGGCGCGCATCGAGGTGCAGCGTCTCTCCCACCGTTATGCCAACGCCGAGCGGGAGCAGTGGCGCAAGCTGTTCAGCACGCAATTCAAGGAAGGGCTCAGAGCCACACTCAAGACCGCGAGTCTGCTGACCGGTGGCAAGGTGATCGATCTCAACTTCTACCCGGATGCCCCCGCGTTTGCCGCGCGCCAGATGGCAGGTACCGAGGTATTCCCCACCACCCAGGGCGGTCTGGATCAGATAGAGCGCAAGGTGAACCTTATCCTCGACAAATTTGTCGATATGGATATGTCCACGACCCTGGCTCAAGTCAACAGCAGCTTGGCGAACCTGGACAAGACCATGAAGAACGTCAGCTCCCTGAGCGCCAATCTGGACAAGTTGACCAGCCAGCAGTCGACCCAACAGTTGCCAGCCTCCCTCAACGAGAGCCTGCTACAGCTCAAGGAGACGCTGCGCAGCTACGATGGGGCCTCCCAGACCAATCAGGATCTGCGCCAGTCGGTGCAATCCCTCAACCAGCTGATGCGCGAGCTGCAGCCCCTGGTGCACTCTCTCAACGAGCAGCCGAGTTCGCTGATTTTCGATCGCACTCGCCCCCAGGATCCTGAACCCAAGCGAGGTACCGAATGAAATCACTCTTCATGGCCCTGGCCCTGACCGGTTTGCTGGCCGGATGCAGCAGCGCCCCGGCGCTGCACTACTACTCTCTGGATGCCGACGGCACACCTCAGGCCGCGCCAGTCAGCCGGCCTCAGCATCAGCTGGTGCTGCGCCCGGTTCAGCTCTCGGATCAGCTCGACAATGTCAGCCTGGTCTATCAGCTGGAAGGGAAGGAGCTGCTCTTTACCGAGTACCAGCGTTGGGCAGGCTCGCTGGATGGTCAGCTGAACCAGCTGACCCAGAATGGCCTGTCTGCCCGCCTGCCCGGCTGGGTGGTACGTCAGGATGGCGCTCGTCAGGGGCCTGTGCTCAGTATCAGCGTACAGCGCTTCCAGGGTCGTTTCGATGGCCGCGCCGTGCTGAGCGGACGCTGGCGCCTGCTGGCCGAAGATGGTCGGGTGCTGCAGGACAACCCCTTCCATATGGAGCGCGTGCTGCCCGCCGATGGCTATGGTACCTTGGTGGGAGAGTTGGGGATGGGTTGGCAACAGCTGCTCGATCAGATTGCTGCCGAGCTGCGCAAGGGCTGAGCTCAGCCACCTGTTGCGCAATCACAGAAAATAAAACGGGAGGCCAAGCCTCCCGTTTTTTTATCACTTCAGTCTGGCTTATTGTGCGACTTCCGAGATGCCTTCGACCTTGATTTCGACCCGGCGATCCGGGGCCAGGCAGACGATCAGTTCACGTTTGGATCCGCTGGCGCAGCTGTCGCCGGTGACAGGGTTGCTCTCACCCATGCCTTGTACTTGCACCTTGTCGGCGGGCAGGCCCTTGCCGACCAGGTAGTCGGCGACTGTGCGAGCCCTGTGCTCGGAGAGCGTCTGGTTGTAGCCATCAGCGCCGAGGCGGTCTGTATAGCCCATGACGGTGGCAGTGCCATCCTTGGGTCTGGCGGCTTCAATCTGGCTATAGAGGGTATCCAGAGCCTGGCTGGCTTCCGGCTTCAGGGTCGCCTTGTTGAAGTCAAACAGCACATCCGAGCTGAGGCTAAAGCTTTGTGTCACCGGGGTCGGCGCCGGGACGGGTGCGGGTACCACGGCGGCTTCGGGGGCCTCCTGGCCAAAGCGATACAACATGGCAACCGAGAGCAGACCGTTGTCGAGTTCGAGCCCGGTATGATCCATGTCCATATCACCCAGCGGCGTGGTGTATTGGTACTCGAAGCGGGCGGCCCAGTTGCGATCGATGGCGTACTCGGCACCCAGAGCGCCGACAAAGGCAGCCCCATCATCGTTATCCAGCTCTCTGCTACTGGTCCAGGCATAGGCGCCACCGAGGCGACCATACAAATCCAGGCGCTCGGCGACCGGGAAACCGATCTTCATGGTCAGCTGTGCCATCTGGGCCGTCACTTCATCATCACCCTTCAGGGTGGGATCTATCTTGTCGGCGACATCATATTTGTACTTGCCGAGCCAGTCGTACCCCAGCTCTATCCCGAGATTCTGATTGATCTGATAACCGGCGAAGGCGCCAGCCCCCAGAGCATCGTCGTCCTCATCGGTAATGTTGAAGTTATCTCTGATGGTGTCATTGTGATCGACACCATAGAAGTTGGACCAACCCAGCTTTGCGCCGCCATACCAGGTATTGTCTTGTCCTGCCGCCTGGGCGTTGGCCGCCAGCAATCCAGAAACAATCAATGTAATCAATGATTTATTCATATCGTGCCTCTGCAATTTCATGTGAGGGAGGTTTGCCTCAATGGCCCTCCCTTATGGGTCCGGCGGTCATGGCCGTGGGACAGATTAAAGTTAGTCGCTTTTGGAAATGTCGCAACTAACTGAAATAACAATAATTGTTAATGTGCGGGTCTGAGCGCTAATCAACAAACAGGGGGCTGGTCAGCCCCCTGTGTTTTACATCTCCGTTGGCGAGCGTCGCTGCTAGTTGGGCAGGAATTCGTACTGGCTCTCGATGAAGGCAGCGGCCCGCTCACCCAGGGCGGCATGGACGACTCGGGTGGGATGAACCTGATCCCAGTACATCTTGCCCTCGCAGTCAGGGGCGGTCGCCTTGCGCGCCATCGGGCTGGTGACGGCCTGAGCCAGCAGGGGGTTACCCGCGATGGCGATCCGCTCCTGCGGGCTGAATGCACTGAGGAGGGCGTCATCGCTTGCGCTGCTGGCGGCAAACGGCTTCCACACATAACCACCGTCGTAACAGGCGTGCTCGGTGTCGCTCAGCCCGAAATTCTGTGGCTCACGCAGCATCTCGTCGAACTGCTTGTCTATCTCGAACAGCCGTACCAGGCCGGTCGGTGCGAGCTGGCGCGCGAGATTAAGCAGCAGGGCGTTGTGGTATTGGGAGACATGGCTGGCGGCCTGGACGACCTGCTGGCTACGGGCCGAGGGGTTCTGACCCAGGTCCGGCAAGTTGAACAAAAGCACCTGCTTGGCACCATTGAGCACGATGCGGTTGGCGGCGTCACTGATGGCATCGCGCACCCGCTTGGCGTCGGTCTCACTGTTCCAGCCGTACGCGAGGTAGTCGTTGGCGCCGACCCAGATGATCACCAGATCGTCCGGTTGGAAGCCGTCTTTTTTCAGAAACTGGGTGACCTCGTAATCCAGGTTGTTGATCACCTGATATTGGGGGTGCCAGGAGATCTTGTTGTAGGCGACGGCGGTGGCGCCCCCTTCGGCCTCATTCGCGATCTTCAGGCCGGGAAACTGTGCATCCAGATGCTCAAGCCAGACGGGGCCGTTGGAGAAGCGCCCCTGATAATAGGGTGGGCTGGAGGGAAGATAACCGCGCATCTTGCCATACATCTTGCCGGTGTCGGACAGGCTGTCACCAAAGACGACAATGCGGGAGAAGGCGGGACGTGGCTCGGCCGCCTGGGCGGTCCAGGCCAGCAGGCCCAGCAGGCAGATAAAACAGGCTCTCATCATGGGGGTTCTCATCTCTGGAGGCAGGCTGTCCTGCGATAGTGCTCAGATCTCGCCATTTTGCGAGTCATTTGAGAATGATAACCCTGTCGAATTTAATTCAACAATCATTGATTTGTCCGCAAGCGATTGCGGTCACACCCCGATCCCCCAAATGGGGTGGCTTCACATATGTTTCACGCTCCCTCTGACATCATGCCTCCATAGCCGCTGTGGCAACCTGTGAAACCTGAGGAAACTGACATGAAAACATTGAGCGCTCTTACCCTGCTGGCCCTGGTCTCTGTATCCACCTCCACCCTGGCCGCCTACACCGGACCTGCGGAGCAGAATGTGGTCACTGTCATCCAGCTCAAGGATGTTGCCGATGACAGCTGGGCGACGGTGGAAGGCAAGCTGGTCAAGCACCTGGGCGGTGAGAACTATCTGTTCCGCGATGCCAGTGGCGAGGTGGAAGTCGAGATCGATGCGGACGTATGGCGTGGCCAGGAAGTTGGCCCGGATGACTCGGTGCGTCTGCGTGGCGAAGTGGATCACAGCTGGAACAAGACAGAGCTGGAAGTGGAGCAACTGGAGAAGGTGGGAGCCACCCCCCAGAGCAAGGGCGGTTTCATCTCCAAATAGTGCACGGCGCTGGCGATAAGTTGATGTTGATATGAAAAGGGCGCTCCTGGAGCGCCCTTTTGATGTTTTCAATCGTCCGGTTGGGGGATTGAGGGGTGGCCCCTTCAACCCGCCCGGCTGGGCACGGCTCGCTTGAACCCTTTCTCGGCCTGATCGACCTTGTAGAGGTAACGACGCGCTTCCGCTTTGGGATGCTGCTCGGTCAGGACCTGATAGACGGCCTCGGGGGAGAGGCGGTTGATCATGCCGGGTGCGGCCTTGCGGTCGCGGGAGAAGGTATTGAGTACGCCGCCCGCCCCCCCGTTATAGGCGGAGATCACGGCGTAGCGCCGCGAACGGGGATCGGCGATGTCGACCAGGTAGACGGTCTGCAACAGATGCAGATAGGCGGTGCCCACGTCTATGTTGTAGGCCGGGTTGAACAGGTCATCCCGGGTCGGTTGACCACTCTTGCCCTTGACCCTGACATAGACATCGCGCCCTGCGGTCGCGGGTATCACCTGCATCAGGCCATAGGCATTGGCATGGCTGACCGCATAGGGGTTGAAGCTGCTCTCCGTCTTGATCACCGCATAGATAAGGCTCTCGGCGACCCCGTATTTGCGGGAGGCATCGCGGATGATGCTGGCGTACTTGTAGCCACGCTTGTCTTCGTGGTTCGCCACCATGGGGATATCGACGTAGAAGATGTTGCGAATGCCGAGGGTGCGCTTCTTCATGGCGGTGCTGAGCAGGTAATCGGCATAGCGCTCGGCACGCCAGTCGAAGCGGATCGGCTGGCCATTGTTATCGAGCACCTGACCATAGAGGAAGGGCTCGCCGCCGGGCAGTATTTCTCTGTCCGAATAGAGATCCACCTCAGCCGGATCGTCCGGGGTGAGCAGTGTCTCTATGATGGCGCGGCGCAGATGGGACTTGGGATCCAGCCCCGAGACGGTCTCTATCATGATGTGGCCACTGGAGAAGTCGATGTGGGCACGGCTCTTGTATTCATCCGTGTATTTGACGTAGTCAAACTTGCCCGCAAACAGCGCCTCCCGCCCCCATATCTCGTTCACGTTATGGGAGAGGGCGCTGATCATGTGCTCGAAGCCGCGCACGTCCTTGCCGTTGACCAGGTTGTCATCCTGATCATCGCTGGATTTAGGGGGGGATGAGCAGGCACTGAGCAGCAGGGTGGCGCACAACAACCAAAAAATTCGGCCCATAGGATCCTCGAAAGGGGCGGCCAGGCCGCCCGTCACTCACTGGCTGTGGGCTAGGCGAGGCATCATCGCCGACACGTCACCGACGAGGGGGATTCCGCCTGGCTCACAGGTACAACACATTGGCTGCGATCTGGGCGAGGTGTCACCGTCAGCCTGGATCACAGCTACAGCATATTGGCTGTGATCCAGGTGAGGTGTCACCGACGATGGGTATTCAGCCCAGATCACAGGTAGCACTCACTGGCTAGGAGGGGTGTAACCTTCAATGTCGACTTCACCCGCTTCAAACAGGTAGCTCACCATCTCTTTCTCCAGCAACTGACGATGCTCGACGTTCATCATGTTGAGCTTCTTCTCGTTGATCAGCATGATCTGTTTGCGCTGCCATTCGGTCCAGGCTTCCTGGCTGATGTTGTCGAAAATGCGTTTGCCAAGTTCACCCGGGTAGAGTTGGAAAGCCAGGCCGGGGGCCTCTTTTTTCAGGCGTTGGCAAAAAACGGTACGGCTCATATGGACCTCTGTGGTTGCAAGTCGGGATAGCCCAGCAGGCGCGCGGTGGCGGCGGCCAGACCGACCTCATCTGGATGGCACAAGTTATACCAGAGTCGGGTATCGGCTTCCATGAGCGAGGCGGGTGGCGCCTGCTCAAGTTCGATGAGCAGGGGGCGGATATCCAGATGAAAATGGCTGAAAGTGTGGCGAAATCCGGCCAGCTCCCGATAGGGTTGCCCGGTCAGTCCCAGCCGGTTCAGGCAGGGGTCAACCGCCTCCAGGCTGTCAACCTGAGGGAAGCAGTAGAGGCCGCCCCATATCCCCTGGGGGGGGCGCTGCTCGAGCAGCAGTCGATTGCCCTGGCGGATCATCAGCATGATGCCGTTGCGGGCCGGGATGCTCTTTTTCGGTTTGCTGTTGGGGTAAGCGATGGGGTTGCCCTGCGACAGCCCCTGGCAATCGGCCTGCACCGGGCAGCGTTCACAGGCCGGTTTGCTGCGGGTGCAAATGGTGGCGCCCATGTCCATCATGGCCTGGTTGTAATGGGCGACCCCCAGCCGTGGTGTGAGTCGGGTCGCCAGCTCCCACAGATCATTTTCCACCGGCTTCTGACCGGGCCAGCCGGGCAGGGCCAGCCAGCGGGTGAGCACTCGCTTGACGTTGCCATCCAGGATCGCATGAGGCTGGCCGAGGGAGAGGGAGAGCACGGCGCCCGCCGTGGAGCGACCAATGCCAGGCAAGGCGACCACCTCGTCAAACTGTTCGGGGAACAGGCCCTGGTGCCGGTCGCGGATCTGCTGGGCCGCCTTGTGCAGGTTGCGTGCCCGGGCGTAGTAGCCGAGCCCGGTCCAGTGGTGCAACACCTCATCGATGGGGGCATCGGCCAGGGCCATCACGTCCGGGAAACGCCCCATGAAGCGCTCATAGTAAGGGATCACGGTGGCGACCTGAGTCTGTTGCAGCATGATCTCGGAGACCCAGACCCGATAGGGGGTCTTCTCCTGCTGCCAGGGCAGGGTCTTGCGTCCATGGATCTGATACCAGTCCAGGATACGGTTGGCGAAGGTGGTGTCGCTCGGTGTGCTCACATTGTGCTCATGTTATCTAGCTGAGAGCGGAAAGGAGTAACGGACGGCGGCCATGGCCGGAGCCCCGTACAAGGGCTGGCTGGTGCAGCGCGTTGACTCGCATTGCTCTCATCTTGTTGATTAAAAAGGGGAGCTCTGAGGCTCCCTCTCTTGTGTTTGCCGCGTTGAACGAACCTGACCCGGCAGCCTGGTCGCGGCGGACGGGATTACCCCAGCCAATCCTGCAAGGCCTTCAGGCTGACGGATTGGCCGGCCACGCCGAGGACTATGTAGTCCTGGGCAATGGCTTGCAGGATGACGCCGGGCGCCACCTCGTTGCCTTCCCGCACCTCACGGCCATTGATCACCACGCTGCGCTTGGCCGGATTGGAAGAGTAGAGGTGCGCCCCATAGGCGAGCCGAGGGATCTGCTGACGCAGTGCCGGAGGCAGTGCCGCAATGGGGACGACCTGGGACGCCGCAGACTGGGTCTGAAGCGGGGCGGACTCTGGCTCGGGCTCCAGCGGCACATTGTTGAGGGCGCTTTGCAGCAGCGCGGCGAGATCCTGGTTGCCGGGTTCGTGGATCACCTGTTCCTGGGCCGGCTTGGGCTGAACCACGGGTTCGGGCAGGGGGGGCGGCAGCGGGCGGGTGATCATCTCCCCGGGTTCGACCCGCATGAAAGGCGCCGTGACTATCTCCTTGACCTCGACTCTCTCTTCTATGGGGCGGTTATGAAGCAGATGCCAGCCATAATTGGCCGCGGCCCCCATGGCGATGGCCAGCGGTGCCAGCAACCACCAGATCCAGGCGCGGTTTGGTTCTTCTTCCCGGGTGACCGGCAGCCCCATGGCGGGAATATGGGGGGCGTGCTGGGGGGCATCGGCCCGTCGCAGGGCCTTGAGCAGGGTCGACATCAGGCAGTCACTCCAGGGAGAGGGCGGACGGAGGCAACATGGTTCGCTGCCAGGATGGCGGTTGGGGCTCGCATCAGGAGGCATCCTCCAGCTTGGGCATGGGTTCACCGGCCAGCACGTTCAGGTGCAGCAAGGTATTGCTACCGGCGATACCGTCCGGATTGAGCCCCTGTTCACGCTGGAACTGCTGCAGCTTGGCCTTGAGCGCGCCATCGAAGCGCTTCACCTTGCGCTCGGGTTGCTGCAAGGCCCGGCTCAGAGCATTGTCGAGCCACTGTACCTGCTCGGCGCCAGCGTTGTTGCCAATCAGGGCCACCCCACCCTTGGGCAGGCGCCACAGCAGGGTGTAACTGCCCCCCCAGTTGTCTTCAAGCCATTGGCGTTCCACCTGCCAGCGCTGCTTGCCGATCAGCAAGGATGCCTTGTCTGGGCCGAGCTGGGTGAGGGTCGCGTAATAGAGACCGCCGTTCTCATCATTCAGACTGATGAGTGCCGGGTATTGCAGGGCTTGCAGCTCCAGGAGGGAGGCCTCGCCCTCCTGGCAGCGCAGCCCGGCGCGGGGGGCATTGTCACAGATGGCCTCCTCCAGACTGGTCTGATAGCCCCACACCTTGAACAGATTCTGCATGGCGACATCGGGCTCGATGGCCTGATTGATGGCACGGGTCAGCTGCTCCTGCTGCTCGGCGCTGTTGTCGACCTTGACCGGCACTTCCACCTTGACCACGGGACGCTCGGGGAAGATGCCGACGAACTGCCAGCCCCACCAGCCGAGGGTGACCAGCAGGGCGCCAGCCAGGGCCACGGTCAGCCCGGATTGCCAGCTTCCTTCGTCGCGAATGCCACTCACTTCATAGGCCGCCACACTGATGTCCTTGTGGCTCACCTTGTGGCTGGCCCGGGCAAAGGCGCCGATCAGGGCGCGGTCGCAGATGAGGTTGATGAGCCGCGGTATGCCGCCGGAGAGCCGGTGCAGGGTGGCGAGGGCCTTGGGGGTGAAGATGGGTTGCACGCAGCCCGCGACCTGGAGACGAAAGCGCACATAGGCATCGACGTCCGTGGCCGAGAGCGGCAACAGGTGATAACGGGCCGTGATGCGCTGGGCCAGCTGACGCAGCAGAGGCTGGCGCAGCATCTGTTGCAGCTCGGGTTGGCCGATGAGTACCACCTGCAGCAGCTTCTTCTCGTCGGTCTCCAGATTGGTGAGCAGCCGCAACTGCTCCAGTACCCCGGGCAGCAGGTGCTGCGCCTCATCGACCAGTACCACGCTGCGCTTGCCCGCCGCCAGATTGGCGAGCAGATGGTCGCGGATCAGATCAAACAGTGTCTTGAGGCCGGCATCGGCGCCATAGGGCAACTGATACTCATCACAGATGGCCGCCAGCAGATCCCGTTCGGTGAGCGAAGGATTGAGGATGTAGGCTATCTCGGTGTCGGCGGGCAGCTGTTGCAGCAGGCAGCGGGACACAGTGGTCTTGCCGGTACCCACCTCGCCGGTGAGCAACACGAAGCCTCCGCCATCTTGCAGGCCGTAGTTGAGATGGGCGAGCGCCTCCCCGTGCCGTTCACTCATATAGAGATATTTGGGATTGGGCGAGATGGAGAAGGGCGCTTCCGACAGACCGAAGAACTGTGTGTACATAAGGATCCATTCCATTGTTATGGCGGCAGGTTAAAGCCTCACCGGGGTTATGTCAAAGACCCGAAAACCCCGGCAAGCAGGGGCCATCGTGCCCGAGGGGCAAAGCCGATATAATCGGGGCAGCATCCATGAGGGAGGGAGTCGATTTGCAGATCTATCTGGTAGGGGGGGCGATCCGGGATCGCCTGTTGGGATTGCCGCAAGGGGACAGGGATCATCTGGTGGTCGGGGCCACGGTCGAGCAGATGCTGGCGCAAGGTTACAGCCAGGTCGGTCGCGATTTTCCGGTGTTCCTGCATCCCAAGACCCATGAGGAGTACGCGCTGGCGCGCACCGAGCGCAAGCAGGGCCAGGGCTACACCGGCTTCGTCTGCCATGCGGCGCCCGATGTCACGCTCGAGCAAGATTTGCTGCGCCGGGATCTCACCGTCAATGCCATCGCCGAGGATGAGTCTGGCCAGCTCCATGACCCCTATGGTGGTTTGCAGGATCTTGAGCAGCGGCTGCTGCGCCATGTCTCCCCTGCTTTTAGCGAGGATCCCTTGCGCGTCTTGCGGGTGGCCCGCTTCGCGGCGCGCTTCCATGCCCAGGGCTTCGTGGTGGCGCCAGAGACCCTGGCCCTGATGCGCGAGATGACAGAGGCGGGGGAGCTGGCCCACCTGACCCCGGAGCGGGTCTGGAAGGAGCTGGAGCGAGTATTGATGGGGCCAACCCCGGCGGTCTTCTTCGAGGTATTGCGCTCATGTGGCGCCCTCAAGGCGCTCTTCCCCGAACTCGATGCCCTGTTTGGGGTACCGGCGCCCGCCAAGTGGCACCCGGAGATTGATACCGGCATCCACACCCTCATGGTGCTGGAGCAGGCTTGCCAGCGCTCCTCCACCCTGGTGGTGCGCTTTGCGGCCCTGTGTCACGACTTTGGCAAGGGGTTGACCCCCAAAGAGTTCTGGCCCAGCCATCATGGCCACGGTCAGAAGGGATTACCGCTCATTCGTGATTTTTGCGAGCGCTTCAAGGTGCCTGGAGATTGCCGGGATCTGGCGCTCTTGGTGAGCGATCTGCACACCCATATCCACATCGCCTTCGAACTCAAGCCCGCCACCCTGCTCAAGGTGTTCGACAAGGCGGATGCCTGGCGCAGGCCGGAGCGCTTCGCCCAGCTGCTCGATGCCTGCCGCGCCGACTTCCATGGCCGTACCGGCTTTGAGGAGCGAGTCTATGCCGAGCCGGATTATGTGGCGCAGGCGCTCGAAGCGGCTCAGGCCGTGCCGGTCAAGGAGATAGTGGCGGCAGGTTTCAAGGGGGAGGCGATCCGCGAGCAGCTCGCCAAGCGGCGGCTCGATGCCATCAGCCGGGTCAGGGACGAGTGGACCTTCCTGGACGAGACATGAGGCTGCCAGGGTCAGGGGAACGCTGATAGGGCACCGTCCCTGGAGAGTGGGAGATGAGGATAAAAAAAGCCCGGGTCATTGACCCGGGCTTTTTGCTGGCGGAGTGGCCTGTATCAGGAGAAACAGGCTTCCAGCACATAGAAGATAACGATGGCCAGAATGGCACCCGCGGGCAGGGTGATGACCCAGGAGACCACGATATTGCGCAGCACGCCCAGGTTCAGGGCCGCGATACCGCGGGCCAGACCCACCCCCATGACGGCACCCACCAGTGTCTGGGTGGTGGAGATGGGCAGGCCGGTACCAGAGGCGATCACCACGGTGGCCGCGGTCGCCAGCTGGGCGGCGAAGCCACGGCTCGGGGTCAGGTGGGTGATGCCGGTACCGACAGTCGCCATCACCTTCTCGCCCATGGTCGCCAGGCCAATGACGATGCCTATCCCACCCAGGGGCAGGATCCACCAGGCGATCGAGGAGTTGCCGGTGATCTGGCCTGCACTCTCGACGGTGGAGACCACGGCGGAGAGCGGGCCTATGGCGTTGGCGACATCGTTGGAGCCGTGGGCAAACGCCATGGCACAGGCGGTGATCACCATCAGGATGCCAAATACCTTCTCCACGTTGGCGAAGTGCATCTTGTTGTCATCGACCGGGTTGTAGTTCTGTCTACGAATGTAGAACCAACCCGCAATGGCCAGGGCGATGGAGATGCCCACGGAGAGCAGTATGCCCTCACTGTTGCTCAGATGCAGACCAACGTGGGACAGCCCCTTCTTGATGGTCACCAGACAGATGACCAGCGCGGTCAGAAACATGTAGAAGGGGACGTAGCGCTTGGCGTTGCCCAGGGGATCATCGGTGTTGAAGATGAGCTTCTGCACGCTGATGAACATGAAGTAGGCGATGACGCCGGAGAGCGCCGGCGTCACTATCCAGGAGCCCACTATGCCGCCGAACTTGCTCCACTGCACCGCTTCCGGACCGACGCTCACCACGGCAAAACCAACGATGGCGCCAATGATGGAGTGGGTGGTGGAGACGGGCCAGCCGAAGTAGGAGGCCAGGATCAGCCAAAGACCCGCCGCCAGCAAGGAGGAGATCATACCGAGCACCAGAATGTCCGGGCTATCGGTGAAGGCGTTGGTATCTATGATGCCATTGCGTATGGTGGCAGTGACTTCACCACCGGCCAGATAGGCCCCGGCGAACTCAAAGATCATGGCGATGATGATGGCCTGACGGATGGTCAGGGATTTGGTGCCGACCGACGTGCCCATGGCATTGGCAACGTCATTGGCGCCAATACCCCAGGCCATCAAAAAGCCGAACAAGGCCGCCACGATCACCAGAGTGGTGCCGTAATTCGCGATAATGTCCATTAGTAATTTTTACCCAGTCAGTCGATTAGGAACGAGCCAGCATCAGTTCCAGACGGGCGCCTACACGCTCAGCCTGGTCCGCCAGATCACCAACCCATTCGAGGATCTTGTACAGGAAAATAACGTCGATCGGATTGTAGTTGTGCTCCACAGTCTGGAGTTTCTGCCGCAAACCAATCTGCATGGTATCAGTATCGTCCTCGATCAAATCCAGCTGATGGATCATCTCGGCAACCATCTCAACTTCACGTCCCTTGAAGCCGGTTTCGAGCAGCTCATCGAGTTCTCCGATGGCTTTTTCGGCTTGGGCGGTCGCATCGATACAGCGTTTGAGATAGGCCATGACGTCGGCACGCATCTCGGTGGGGAATTCCATATGACGGCCCAACATGCGGCCGGAAATGTCCTTGGCACGATTGGCTATCTTGTCCTGTTGGGTCAAAAGCTCCAGCAAGTCGGTGCGCGCAACCGGCAGAAACAGACCGCGAGGCAGTTTCAGACGAATTTCACGCTTGAGGATGTCGGCTTCTTTTTCCAGTTGGGAGATCTGCTGACGAATGCGTTCGGCATCACCCCAACGACCATCGGCGATGGCGTCAAAGAAGGGGATAAGTTGCTGAGAACACTCGTGAACTTTCACAATGTGCTTTTGCAACGGCTTGATGGGCGACTTGGCAAAAAGCCCTAAAATAGTATTTACTGGCATGGTAAAAACCTGTGTCGGTGAAAAAACACTCGATACGATTCTATGAGGCGCGCATGGTAACCGAACTGCGCGACCAATAAAACAGCGAACTTCATCTTAACGTCACGCAGGCAGTATATCCGCGCCGTCTGGTGGCCGCCTCCCTAAACTCCCTTTTTGCCCGGAAAACCTATGCAAACCGAGATTGAAATCAAATTTCTCATCGCTAGCGCCCCCCATGATGACTTGGGGCATAAGCTGAATATCATTTTGAATTCACTCACTATTTTCTCTCACTCCCAGGCATTGCTCGGCAACACCTACTTTGATACCGCAGACTTGGCGCTGCGTCGGCTCGACATGGGGCTGCGTATCCGCCGCAGCGATGATTTCGCTGAACAAACCATCAAGTGTCGGGGCCAGGGAGTGGGGGGGTTGCATGCCAGACCTGAATATAATGCCCCTGTCATGGGGGACTCGCCGAATTTGGGCGATTTTCCTGCCACTATCTGGCCCAAAGGGGAGGATCTGGCCGCCTTGCAGGCTGCGCTGTTGCCCCAGTTTCGAACCGATTTCCTGCGCCGCCACTGGCTGATCGCCTATGAGGGAGCAGAGATAGAGCTGGCCTGGGATCAGGGGGAGATAGCGGGCAAGGGGGGATGTGAGGCTATCGATGAGTTGGAGCTGGAGCTCAAGACGGGGTCGACGGCGGCCCTGCTCGCCCTGGCAGAGCGCCTGGGGGCCATTCCCGGCTTGAGACTGGGCGTGCAGTCCAAGGCCCAGCGCGGTTATCGTTTGGCGGGGCTGGGCAAGGCGCTGGTGCCGCGCGCCATCCCCTCAGTGGCACAGTGGGACGCCCTGTCGCTGCATCAGCGAGTACAGGCAGGCCTCGAACATTGGCAGCATCATGAGCAGATCTGCGCGCTGCAAGAGGATGTGAGCGGCTGGCCCGGCCTGATGGCGGGTCTGGCGCTGATAGCCAAGGGGCTGGATGGCGCTCAAGAGCGTCCGGAGTGGGCCCAGCGTCTGACCGATACCCGGGCCGAGCTTACGAGCCTGGATGAGGCAGGGCAAGCGACCTGGCTGTCTCGGGCCGATTATGTACCGCTACAGCTTGCCATCATTGCCTGGCTGCAATCCTGAGCAAGGGCGTCCCCCGGGCGGCACTACTTTTCTACTCGCCGAGTTAATAGCCAGGCAGCAAAAAGGAGTGAGGCCATGCCCCACTCCTTTTGTCTGTCTGGAGCCGGTGTTGTCTGCCCGGATGGGGCGTTAGCGTACCTGGGTGTAGATCTTGGCGGTGCTGGTGATGCTGGCGCTCCCCTCACAGGTCTGATCGAGCAGCGTGCGCTCGCAGGGTTCTCCGTTGAGTTCGATGCAGAAATCGAAGCGGGTCTGGCTCTTGAGGGTTTGATGGCTCTTGTTGAATTCGGTCGGCTGCCACTGCCAGCGGGAGAGGGCCTCGATGGCGGCATCGGAGTAACGCTCATCGGTGCGTGACACTATGCGTATCTGGGCCGCCTCGCCGCTCGGGGTGATCAGATATTCCAGGGTGGTGCAGCCCATCTCACCGGCGGCGACCGCCTCCTTGGGATAGCGGGGCTCCACTGTGCGGCTGGGCTGCCAGTTGGCGGAGACTTCACTGGCCGAACTGAGTGGTCTTGGGCCGAAATCCAGCGATGGGGATTGCTGGCTACAGGCGCTGACTCCCAGTAGTGCGACGCTCAATAGAGTGATCTTGTTCATTTGCTTCCCTTCATGGGCCCTGGCGCCCTCTCCTGCTTATCATTTTGATTATTAATAAAATATCACGCTTCGATTGAAAACCTTTGGCTGTCAAAAATGATAAGGAAATCGTGAAAAGGCGGTTTTCCCAGCAGTTTCACATCAGTAATAACCGGGATCTTCCTTGCTGGGCCTGGTCTTGAAGCGACGATGCAGCCACATATACTGCTCGGGGGCTCGGCGCACGGCGGTTTCAATTTCCCGATTGACCCGCGCGGCATCCGCCAGCTCATCCCCACTAGGATAGTCCGCGAGTGGCGCCCCTATATTCAGTTCGTACCCCTTGGCGGTACGAATGTTGTAGCAGGGCAGGGTGACGCTGTTCTTGACCCGTGCCAGGGTGGCGGTACCTGTGATGGTGGCGGCCTTCTCGACCGCGAAGTAGGGCACGAAGACGCTGGCATGGCTGCCGTAGTCGTGGTCCGGTGCGTACCAGAGCGCATCCCCGTTGCGCAGCGCCTTGATCATCCCCTTCACGTCGGTGCGATCGACCAGGTACTTGTTGGAGGCGCAGCGGCCATGGTACTGGGCATACTCCAGCACCGGATTGGTATTGGGGCGATAGACGCCGACCCCGGGCCTGACCAGGCCGAAACAGCGGGCGTTGAGTTCCAGAGTCAAGAAGTGGCAGGAGAGCAGCAACATGCCCTGGCCCTTGGCCACGGCGTTGTGGACATGCTCTTCCCCCTTGACCGTCATCAGCTTGCGCATGCGCCAATCCGGCCAGAACCAGGCCATACCCACCTCGAAGATGGCGCAACCTACGCTGTCGAAGTTCTGCTTGAGCAGCACCTCGCGCTCGTCCCGGCTCAGTTCGGGCAGGGCCAGCTCAAGATTGCGACGGGCAATTTTCACCCTGGACTTGAGCAGACGGCGGGCGAGGGCGCCCAGGCCACGACCTAGCCACATCTGGGTACGCCATGGCAACAGGACCAGCAACCAGAGCAGGGAAAGCCCTAACCAGCTGCCCCAATAGCGGGGGTGAAATAGAGGAGGGGTGAGGCGGGGAGTATTATCTTGGGCCATGAAGATTCTCGTGTTCGCAAACTCAGTCGGGGGATTCTAGCCGAAAAATACGGCCGCTGGCGAATGGCGCGGCCAATGGCGTTGTTAACACGGCGCCAGAGACTGTGATAAAATCCTCTGCTGATTTTTCCGGTTGTGAGAGTCGATACAGATGAAGATCACCCTGCCCGATTTTGAAAAAGCCCGCGTACTGGTTGTCGGCGATGTCATGCTGGATCGCTACTGGCATGGCCCCACCGGTCGTATCTCGCCGGAAGCGCCGGTACCCGTGGTCAAGGTAGAGCACATCGAGGAGCGCCCGGGTGGCGCGGCCAACGTGGCGCTCAACTCGGCGGCCCTCGGCGCTCACGCCGTGCTGCTGGGCCTGACCGGGCAGGATGAGGCCGCCGATGCGTTGGCGAGCCAGATGGCCGGGGTCAAGGTGGCCTGCGACTTCGTGCGCCTCAGGGACTATCCCACCATCACCAAGCTGCGGGTATTGTCACGCAACCAGCAACTGCTGCGCCTGGACTTCGAGGAGGCCTTCCACGATGTCGACGCCTCGCTGCTGATGGGCAAGGTCGAGCAGGCGCTGCCTCATGCCGATGTGATGATCCTCTCCGACTATGGCAAGGGCGCGCTCAACGATGTGCCGGGCATGATAGCCCGTGCCCGTGCCGCCGGTATTCCGGTGCTGGTTGACCCCAAGGGGACCGAGTTCGAGAAGTACCGTGGTGCCACTTTGCTCACCCCCAACATGTCCGAGTTCGAGGCGGTGGTGGGCAAGGTGAAGAGTGAACAGGAATTGGTCAGCCGTGGCTTGGAGCTGGTCAAGCGCTTCGAGCTGGATGCCTTGCTGGTGACCCGCTCCGAGAATGGCATGACCCTGATCCGTGCAGGACAGGAAGAGTTGCATCTGCCCGCTCAGGCCCATGAGGTCTATGACGTGACCGGGGCCGGTGACACCGTCATCTCGACCCTGGCTACCGCTCTGGCCGCCGGCAAGACCCTGGACGAGGCGTGCGCCCTGGCCAACACCGCCGCGGGCATAGTGGTCGGCAAGCTTGGTACCTCCACCGTCAGCCCGGTCGAGCTGGCCAATGCGCTCTACAACGAGCACGAGACCGGCTTTGGTGTGCTCTCCGAGCAGCAGCTCAAGATAGCGGTCGATGCCGCTCGTCGTCGTGGCGAGAAGGTGGTCATGACCAACGGCTGCTTCGATATCCTGCACGCCGGCCATGTCTCCTATCTTGCCAATGCAGGCAAGCTGGGGGATCGCCTGATCGTCGCGGTCAACACTGATGAATCCGTGCGCCGCCTCAAGGGGCCGGGCCGCCCGGTCAATCCGACCGAGCGTCGCATGACCGTATTGGCCGCCCTGGGTGCCGTGGATTGGGTCGTGCCCTTTGCCGAGGATACCCCCCAGCGCCTGATCGCCGAGATACTGCCGGATCTGCTGGTCAAGGGGGGTGACTACCAACCCGAAGAGATCGCCGGTTATGACGAAGTGACCGCCAATGGCGGCGAGGTGCGAGTCCTCAACTTCGAGGATGGCTGCTCTACCAGCGACATCATCAAGACCATTCGCGAACGCGGATAAGCGATAGTCAGCCCTGAAAAACCGGCCAAGGCTGGTTTCTAAGGGCTGTTATTCAGCGCGGTTGTTCGCCCGGGATGGTGAGCGGCACTCATAAAAAAGGCGACCTCAGGGTCGCCTTTTTCGTTAGTGCAGGGTCAATCAATAGGTACGGCTGGTGCTCTTGGGGGCATCGGCTGGGGCAATCATCAGGCCCTGGTTGACCTCTACGATGTCTTTCTGTTCCAACACGCCAGCCGCCTGCTTGAGGGCGAGGATGCTGAGGATGTAGTTGTAACGTGCCTCGGAGAGCTTCTGCTTGGCGTCATACAGCTTGCGGGTCGAGTCGAGCACGTCGACTATGGTACGGGTGCCCACTTCATAACCGGCTTCGGTCGCCTTCAGGGCGCTCTCGGCGGAGATCACCGACTGGCTGTAGGCACGGACCGAGCCGATGCTGGCGTTCACGTTGTTATAGGAGGAACGCACGCTGCTCTGCACGGAGCGGAAGCTGCGCTCAAGCTGCTCGCTGGCTGCCACATAGTTGTATTGGGACTGTTTGACCTGGGAGGTCGTCGCGCCGCCGGTATAGAGCGGCAGCTTGAAGGTCAGCCCTATGTTGGCCTGGTTATCGTTACCGTCCGAGTTCATGGTCTCGTCCTTGTAATCGTAATAACCGGTGTTCAGACCGGCGCCCAGATCCAGGGTCGGCTCATGACCGGTCTTGGCCAGATCGATCTGCTCCTTGGCGATGTCTTTGCCGATGCGGGCGCTGTGCAGCTCCAGGTTCTTGTCCAGGGCAACTTCCAGCCACTTGTCAGAATTGAAACCGGTTTTTTGCGGCGTGAAGCGGTCGGTGTTGAGCACGTCCAGATTGCGGTGATCGACACCGGTTAGCTCACGCAAGGCTTCGTAGCTGTTATCCAGGTTGTTTTCGGCATTGATCTCGTCGGCAAGGGCCTGGTCACGAGAGGCTTCGGCTTCGTGCACGTCGGTGATGGCGGTCAGACCCACTTCGAAACGCTGCTGGGTCTGCTCGAGTTGACGCTCGACCGCGGCCTTGTTGGCGCGCACGAATTCCAGGGTGTCCTGGGCATTGAGCACGTTGAAATAGGCCTGGGAGGTCCGCACCATCAGACGCTGGTATTCCAGGTTGTAGGTGACGTCAGACTGGGTGGCGCTCTTCTCGGTCAGGTCCAGGTTGACCCAGTTGCTGCGACGGTAGATGGACTGGTCCAGAGAGAGGCTGCCGGTGGCATTGCCATTGGTCTGGGTGTCGCTCTTGTTGGCCAGGTAGTTGAGACCGGCACCCAGGTTGATCTGGGGCAGCAAGGAGGCGCGAGACTCATTGATCTTCTCGAAGGCCTGGTCGCGGCGGGCCTTGGACTCCAGCAGCTGGGTGTCCTTCTGTTGCGCCTGGGTATAGATGTCGAGCAAGTTTTCAGCGTGGGCACTGGCGCTGAGGCCGAGCAGGACCATGACTGACAGGAGTGTTCTGTTCATAGATTCTCTTAACCTTATGTATTAACTCGAAGCTGCCACTGGATGTAGGAAAGATATTGTCACCAACCAAACTGGATTTCAGCTTAATCGAGTCACTATCTGCAAAATTTCACGAAAGCCGTCCGGTTCTGACCCGAAGAAAAGGAACAAAAACAGCGGGGTTTTTCTCCCGCGAACGCCTAGCCAAATGCCCTGTGACTGCTAAAATCCATCGCTCATCGATATCAAGGATGAGTGAATGAATGTTCATTCATGAACTCGGATTTTATGGTCTAACCGGGCCAAGTCAAGCCGACGGGAGCAGCAGATGTCGCAGCAAGCCTTGCCAGATACCGTCCATTATGGCGTGGAAGATGTAAAAATCATTGAAAAATCAGTAGGGTATAACGGTTTTTTCAAAGTGAACGTCTATCGTTTGCAGCACAGGTTATTTGCCGGGGGCTGGAATGAACCCATAGTGCGCGAGCTGTTCGAGCGGGGTCATGCCGCCGCGTTGTTGCCCTATGATCCGGTGCGCGACGAGATAGTGCTGGTCGAGCAGTTCCGTATCGGTGCCATCGAGACCAGTCCCACTCCCTGGCTGCTGGAGCTGGTGGCCGGCATCATAGACGAAGGGGAGACCGCCGAAGTTGTGGTGCGCCGGGAGGCGGTGGAAGAGGCGGGCATCGAGGTGGGTCGCTGTGAGCATGCCATCAGCTATCTGGTGAGCCCCGGTGGCAGCACGGAGCGCATCGAGGTGTTCGTGGGCGAGGTGGATGCCAGTCAGGCCCAGGGTCTGCATGGCTTGGCCGAGGAGGGGGAAGACATCCGGGTGCACAGGGTGAGCCGCGAGCAGGCCTATGCCTGGCTCAAGGAGGGGCGTATCGACAACGCCGCTTCCGTCATCGCCCTGCAGTGGCTGGCCCTCAATCACGGTGAGCTGCGTGCGCGCTGGCTGGCTGGGCGCTAAGGTGGCGCTCACCCTGCAGCAGGCTAAGCGCTATGTGCCTGATTTGATGTCCTTGCAGCGTACCTGCGAGGTTAACTATATGGCGTTGATGAAGTTGCTGCCTCCCGGCGGCAGCGTAGGAGCCGAGCGCCGCTATCAGGTCGGCAATGGCCTGCGGTTCCAGCTCACCGTCAGCGAGGAGAGCCGGTTCACCAGTCAGGTGATCCTGGCTCAGCACAACCCTGAGTTACCGGACTATTTGCAGACTCGCATAGAGATTCGTTTGTATCATGATGTGCGAATGGCGGAAGTGTGTGCGGCGCAACAGATTTCCAGGTTGCAACCACGTTATGATTACCCCAATACAAAAATGCACCAACGGGATGAAAAAGAGCAGGTAAATCTGTTCCTCGCCGATTGGCTCAAGTTTTGTCTCAGGCACGGTACCAGTCTGATTAACATCCTCTAGTTGAACCAATAAAAAGAAGCGTGATCTTGGACACAGAGCTACCTCAGGCGCCCGACGGCAGTGTGCGCCTGTTACAGATAACCGATACCCATCTGTTCGCCAGCGGTGAAGGCAGTCTGCTGGCCGTGCGGACCGCCGACAGCCTGGCTGCCGTACTCGAACGGGTTCAGATCAATGCCCATCAGTTCGACCTTATTCTGGCGACCGGGGATCTCTCCCAGGATCACAGTCCGGAATCCTACCAGCGTTTTGCCTCCATGATGGCGCCCCTGTCGCGCCCCATCTACTGGCTGCCCGGCAATCACGACGACGGCCCCCTGATGACCGAGTACCTGCATGCGGCCGGGATCAGCGAGGCCAAGCAACTGGTGGGGGATCACTGGCAGATCATACTGCTCGACACCCAGGTGCGCGGCAAACCCCATGGGGTGCTTGGGGATCACCAGTTGGCGGCCCTGGATCTGGCCCTGCGCCAGCACCCGGAGCGCCATGCCCTCATCGCCTTGCATCATCAGGCGGTGCCGGTGGGCTGCGCCTGGCTGGATCAGCACAACCTCAAGAATGCCGATGATCTCTTCGCCGTACTGGCGCGCCATCCGCAGCAAAAAACCATCCTGTTTGGCCATGTCCATCAGGAGTTTGACGAGGTACACAGGGGAGTGCGGCTCATCGCCAGCCCCTCCACCTGCATCCAGTTCAAGCCGCTCTGTGAGGGCTTCACTCTGGATGAGTCGGGCCCGGGTTGGCGTTACCTGACCCTGCACCCCGATGGCCGTATCGCCAGCCAGGTGTGGCGCCTGCCCCTGGGCCAGTTTGTACCCGACCCGAATGCCACCGGTTATTGAGGGGCTGATATGAACGTGGTGCTACTTTATCCTTGGGATGTCAACGCGGCGCCAAGGTTGCTCGGAGGGGCACGATGAGTTCAGTGTTGCTTTATCTGCACGGTTTCAACTCCTCACCCGGTTCGGCCAAGGCGCACCAGATGGCCGATTGGCTCGCCGAACACAGGCCCGACATCGAGGTGCTGATCCCGGCGCAGCCCAATACCCCGGCAGCAGCCTGGGCGGCCATAGAGCAGACCATCGCGGCCGCGCAGGCCCGCCACGGCGACCGCCTCAGGCTCGGCGCCGTGGGCAGCTCCCTGGGCGGTTTTATGGCGACCCGGGTGAGCGAGCGCTATGGCTGCCGCGCCGCCTTAATCAATCCGGCGGTACGTCCCCATGAGTTGCTGCAAGATTTCTTGGGGCCACAGACCAATCCCTATACCCATGAGCGCTATGAACTGCTGCCCCGGCACATGGACGAGCTCAGGGCGCTGGCGGTGCCGGTGACGGCACCGGATCGGCTCTGGGTGCTGCAACAGCAGGAGGACGAGGTGCTCGACTATCGCAAGGCGCTGAGCGAGTACTCCTTTGCCCGGCTCTCCCTCGAGTGCGGTGGCGATCACAGCTTCGTCGGCTTCGAGCGTTTCCCGGCCCAGATAGTCCATTTTCTGGGGCTCTGAATCATGGCTCCCGACACCCACCCTCAGTCAGACCCCCAAGAGAGCCATCACCCGGACTCGCGATCCGGCCCAGACCAGCCTCGGCTGGCTTCTTTTCTGGAACAGGTACTGGCCACGGCCCAGGCCGGACTGACCTACTCCAGGGATCCCTTCGACATAGGGCGCTTTCATGCCTTGCGCGATGCCACCGCTGCCCTTATCGCCGAGCAGAGTGCGCAGGATCCTGTGCGGATTGCTGACTGGATTGCCCTGGATAGCGGCTATCCGACCCCCAAGCTGGATGTGCGCGCCCTGATCCTCAACGAGCAGGGGCAGCTGCTGTTGGTGCGCGAGCGCAGCGATGGTTGCTGGACCTTGCCCGGCGGCTGGTGCGATATCGGTGACTCACCGGCGGGGGCCGTGGTGCGAGAGGTGGTCGAGGAGACGGGCTTGGTCTGTCGCGCCGTGCAACTGCTGGCGCTGTTTGACAAGCTCAAACATCCCCATCCGCCGCAGCTGCCCCATGCCCACAAGGCCTTCTTCCTGTGCGAGGTCGTGGGGGGGCAACTGCTCACCGAGACGGACGAAACCCAAGACGCCGCCTACTTCCCCATCGACGCCTTGCCCGAGTTGTCGCGCCATAGGGTGGTGGCGTCACAACTGCGTACCTTGCATGCCCATGTGCAGCAGGGGCGGTGCGAGACCCTGTTCGACTGATCCGGGAGTCCATCCCGTGGCAAGGAGGCCATATGATCAAACGCATCGGCAATACCCCCATTCAAGAGAGACACAGGGCCAGCTGTCATTGCGGGGCCGTGGTGCTGGAGCTCAGTCTGCCGGACGGCGTGGTGGATCCACGGCGCTGTGACTGCTCTCTGTGTCGGCGGCGCGGCGCCATCGTCGCCTCGGTACCGCTCTCTGGCATCCGCATACTGCAAGGGGAAGAGGTACTGCGCTGCTACCAGTTCAATACTCGCACCGCCCGCCACTATTTTTGCGGGAGATGCGGCATCTATACCCATCATCAGCGCAGATCCAATCCAGCCGAGTATGGCTACAACCTCGCTTGCCTCGACGGTGTCAATCCGTTCGAGCTGGGTGAGGTGCCGCTGCGGGACGGGGTAAATCACCCGGCCGACCAATAAGGGTGCCAGCTGTTGCTGTAGCGACCCGAATGGCTGTGTTAACCTTGGCAAGCCTGCCCCGGTGCAGGTCATAACGGGTTTCTTCAGCCCTTCTTCGCCAAACAGGGAGCACGCCAGTGATGACCCCTTCAGCACTGCCCGATCTTATCCTCGGCGCCTCGCTCTATTTTCCGCCCCTGTTCAAGGCGGTGTTGCTCGGGCTGCTCGGCTGGCTGCCGCTGCATCGTCTGGTGCGCGACTGGCTCTATGGCGGTGATGTCTGGCACCCCATGCTGATGGATCTCTCCCTCTTCGTACTCGCCGTGTGCGGCGCTCTCTGGATCTTGCTACATGGCTAAATCACCGCTGGCGACCCTCAAATATCTATCTACCCTGCTGGTCTGCGCCCTGGCGCTGGGGGCCGCCTGGTGGTTGTGGAACTACTACATGCAGGGCCCCTGGACCCGGGATGGCAAGGTGCGGGCCGAACTGGTCAGCGTCACCCCCGAGGTGTCGGGCAAGCTGCTCGATATCCGGGTGCAGGACAACCAGTTGGTAAAGCAGGGAGAGCTGCTGTTTCGTATCGATCCCGAGCCCTATCGCATCGCCGAACGCAATGCCATGGCCGCTCTGAGCAAGGCGGAGTCCGACTTTGCCAAGGCCAGTCACGAGGCGAGCCGCAGACGCAACCTGGCGCGCAATGTCATCTCGGCGGAGGCGGTGGACGAGGCCAGGCTGAATCAACAGGCGATGCAGGCAGCCTTTGAGGTGGCCAAGGCCAACCTGGCCCAGGCGCAGTGGTCCCTGGCCAAGACGGATATCCATGCCAGCACCGATGGCTACATCACCAACCTGCAAACCCGGGTTGGCAACTATGCCAGTGCGGGGACTCCGCTGGTGGCGCTGGTCGATACCCACTCCTTCTATGTGCTGGGCTATTTCGAGGAGACCAAGCTGCGCCATATTCGTATCGGCAGGCGGGCCGAGATAGTGCTCTACAGCTCGGACAGGCCCTTGACCGGCACCGTGGAGAGCATCGGGCGCGCCATCCATGATCAGAGCCTGGCGTCAGGCTCCGGACTGCTGGTGGATGTCAAACCGAACGTGCCCTGGGTGCGCCTCGCCCAGCGGGTGCCGGTGCGCATTCGACTCGATGAGGTGCCAGCGGATGTCACCCTGATCGCCGGTACCACCGTCTCCATTGCCATCCATGACTGATATCCCCCTGCTTGTGCCCCTACCGGGCTGCTGCGCGGGCTTGTGCCCTGACGACGGCAGGAGGCGGTGGTGAGGCTGGCGCTGCCTCGCTGGCGCCAGAGCCCCTGGGGCAAGGCGAGCGCCGATCAGTGGCGTTATGCCCTGCGCAATGGCCTTGCCATGTGTCTGGCACTCTGGCTCGCCTTCGTGCTGCAACTCGACTCCCCTTACTGGGCCATGACCTCGGCCGCGGTGGTGAGTTTTCCCACGGTGGGGGGGGTCATCAGCAAGAGCCTGGGCAGGGTGCTGGGCAGCCTGATGGGGGCCATGGCGGCCATCCTGATCGCCAGTTATGGTCTGGCCGATCCCTGGCTGTTCAGCCTGCTGATCGCACTCTGGATAGGCCTCTGTACCTATATCTCCAACCACTATCAGAACAATGTCTCCTACGGCTTCGCCCTGGCGGGCTACACCGCGGCCATCATTGCGTTCTCCTGCGTCAACGTCGATGACTCTCTCTACATCTTCGACATCGCCCAGGCGCGAGTGAGCGAGGTGATCACCGGCATCCTCTGCGGCGCCTTCATGATGATGCTGCTGCCGAGTACCGGTGATGGCGAGACCCTGCTCGGCTCCCTGCGCCAGAGCCAGACCCGCCTGCTCGAACATGCCCAGCTGCTCTGGCAGGGGCAGAGCAATGCCGATATCCGCCAGGCCCACCAGGGCATCATCAGCCAGATCCTCACCATGAATGTGCTGCGTATCCAGGCGGTGTGGAGCCATCACAGGTTCAGGCGCCACAACCGGTTGTTCAACTTCCTGCTCCATCGCCAATTGCGCATGACCAGCCTCATCTCCGGGGTGCGTCGCCTGCTGCACAACTGGCCAGCGCCCCCTGCCGGGCTCAATGAGTTGCTCGCCGCGCTGCTCAAGGCCCTGGCCGCCCCCGATTGCGACAAATACCGCATCGCCCGCCTGCTGGCACCCCTGGCCGGGAGTGAGGATTATCGCACTCGGGTGTTCTGGCAGCGGCTGCGCCACTTCTGCTGGTGCTATCTGGAGGCGCAGCGCTGGCTGGACAGGCTGGTGCAGGCCAGGCAGAGAGGGCAGGAGGAGCCAGTACAATGGCCCGCCCCTCCCAGACTGGCTTCCCTGACCATGCACACCGACAGCTATGAGGCTGCCTATAACGGCGCGCGCACCTTTCTCTGTGTGCTGCTGGGCTGCATCTTCTGGTTCCAGACTCAGTGGGATGGGGGCAGCGCGGCGCTGACCCTGCTCTCGATCAGTTGCGTGCTCTATTCGGCGGTGCCTGCGCCTCTGAAAAGCGTGACCACCATGCTGCAGGCCATAGTGCTGCTCAGTCTGGTCTGCTTCCTGGTGAAGTTCGGCCTGATGATCCGGCTGGAGGCGCTCTGGCCCCTCATCTTGTTGCTGCTGCCCGTCCTGATAACCATGCAGCTCCTCAAGTTGCAGCGGCCGGCCAGCGCCGCGCTTTGGGGTCAGTTGATCGTGATGCTTGGATCCTTTCTCGCGATCTCGAATCCCCCCAGCTATGACTTTCTGGGTTATATCAACGGCAGTCTGGCCCAGATGCTGGGGGTGATGGTCGCCGGGCTGGCGTTTCAGATCCTGAGACCGAGCTCGGATGGCCGCAAGAGCCGCCGCCTGATGCGCCGTCTGCGCCGGGATTTCATGGATCAGCTGCGCACCCGGCCGCAGCAGAGTGAGCACGAGTTTGAATCCCGCATCTATCACGCCATCAGCCAGCTCAGCCAGAGCCAGGATCAGCAGGCCCGGCTCTGGGTGCTGCGCTGGGGGGTGGTGTTGCTCAACTGCAGCCACATCGTCTGGCAATTGCGGGACTGGCGCGGGCTCAATCCTGCGCTCTATCCGGTGCGGGATCGCTGCATTCGCAGCCTGAAAGGGATCTTGACCGAGGGGGGCGTGCAGCAGGCACACCTTGCCAGCACCCTGACCGAGCTGACGCGCCTGGATGGGCTGCTCGCCCGCGATCCGGACAGGGAGTCCCGGGCGCTGGCCGGGCTCATCTGGCGGCTCTCCAGCTCCCTCTCCCAGCTAGAGCAGGCGCTGCCCAGCGACTGAGTCGGGTCTGGGTCGGGACGGATTTTCCCTCCTGGCAGCAAGGGGGTTGCAAAGGGATGGCCTCCTGCCTTGGCTGCCATTTCTCTCGATCCGGTCACTCTTTGCCGTCGTCTCGTTTGTCCAAGGCCCTCGCAAGAGTTAAGATTCTCCCCAAACGTCAATTCGCAAGGCCCTCCATGTCCACTCAATACAATGCCGATGCCATTGAGGTCCTCAATGGCCTCGAACCGGTGCGTCGCCGTCCCGGCATGTACACCGACACCACCCGGCCCAATCACCTCGGCCAGGAGGTCATCGACAACAGCGTCGACGAGGCGCTGGCGGGCCATGCCCGTACCCTGGAGGTGACCCTGTTTGAAGACCAGTCCCTCGAGGTTGTCGATGACGGACGGGGTATGCCGGTCGACATTCACCCGGAGGAGGGGGTCTCGGGGGTGGAGCTGATCCTCTGCAAGCTGCACGCGGGGGGCAAGTTCTCCAACAAGAACTACCAGTTCTCAGGCGGTCTGCACGGGGTGGGCATCTCGGTGGTGAACGCCCTCTCCGATCGGGTCGAGGTGACGGTACGCCGGGACGGCCAGGTCTATGACATCGCCTTCGAGCGCGGCGACAAGGTGTCTGATCTGACCATCAGCGGCACCTGCGGACGCCGCAACACCGGCACAAGGGTGCGCTTCTGGCCAGAGGCGCGCTATTTCGACTCGCCGCGCTTCTCGGTCTCCAAGCTGGAACACCTGCTCAAGGCCAAGGCCGTGCTCTGCCCCGGCCTCACCATCAAGTTCCTCGACAAGAACACCGGTATCAAGCTGGAGTGGTGCTACGAAGATGGCCTCAAGGATTATCTGGTCGATGCGGTCAAGCAGTTCACCTGCCTGCCGGAGCAGCCCTTCGTCGGCTCGTTCAGTACCGATCAATCCGCCGCGGACTGGGCCCTGTGCTGGTTGCCGGAAGGGGGCGAGTGCCTCGCCGAATCCTATGTGAACCTGATCCCCACCGCCCAGGGCGGCACCCACGTCAACGGCCTGCGCCAGGGGCTGCTCGACGCCATGCGCGAGTTCTGCGAGTTCAGAAACCTGCTGCCGCGCGGGGTCAAACTGACCCCGGAAGATATCTGGGATCGCTGCGCTTACATCCTCTCCATCAAGATGCAGGATCCCCAGTTTGCCGGTCAGACCAAGGAGCGGCTCTCGTCCCGCCAGAGCTCGGCCTTCGTCTCCGGGATAGTCAAAGATGCGTTCAGCTTGTATTTGAACAGCAACACCGAGCTGGCGGAGCAGATCGCCGAGATCTGTATCTCCAGTGCCCAGCGCCGGCTGCGCGCCGCCAAGACGGTGGTGCGCAAGAAGATAACCCAAGGCCCGGCTTTGCCCGGCAAGCTCACCGACTGCAACTGCGCCGATCCCATGCAGGGGGAGCTGTTCCTGGTGGAGGGTGATTCGGCGGGCGGCAGCGCCAAGCAGGCGCGGGATCGAGAATTCCAGGCGATCATGCCCCTGCGTGGCAAGATCCTGAACACCTGGGAGGTCGAAGCCGGTCAGGTGCTCGCCTCCCAGGAAGTGCACGACATCTCTGTGGCCATCGGCCTCGATCCCGACTCCGAAGATCTCAGTGGCCTGCGCTACGGCAAGGTGTGCATCCTCGCGGATGCGGACTCGGACGGTCTGCACATCGCCACCCTGCTCTGCGCCCTGTTTGTTAAGCATTTCAGAACCCTGGTCAACAAGGGCCACGTCTATGTGGCCATGCCGCCGCTCTACCGGATAGATATCGGTAAAGAGGTGTTCTACGCCCTGGACGAGGACGAGAAGAACGGCGTGCTGCAGCGGGTCGAGGCCGAGAAGAAGAAGGGCAAGGTGATGGTGACCCGATTCAAGGGGCTGGGTGAGATGAACCCGAAACAGCTGCGGGAAACCACCATGGATCCCAACACCCGCCGCCTGGTGCAGCTCACCATGGGCGAGCTGGAGGAGGGGGACGAGACCCTGCAGCTGATGGACATGCTGCTGGCCAAGAAGCGCTCCGGAGATCGCCGGGAGTGGCTGGAAGAGAAGGGCAACCTCGCCATCATCTAAGCCAATGGTGTCCGTCGCCAGTCGACCCGAATTTCAGGCGCCCCACCCGGTGGCGCGCCCCAGCAAGAGCACAATCCTATGAGTGATGCTATCGAGCTCAGTCTGTTGGATGAAGTAGAGCGCCAACCGGCTCTATAACCGAAAGAGAACAAATCTATGAGCGATCTAGAGCTCAGTCTGGATGGGGTAGAGCGCCAGCCGATGCGCGCCTTCACCGAGCAGGCTTACTTGAACTACTCCATGTACGTCATCATGGACCGGGCTTTGCCCCACATAGGCGACGGCCTCAAGCCGGTGCAGCGGCGCATCATCTACGCCATGAGCGAACTGGGGCTCTCCGCGCTCTCCAAGCACAAGAAATCCGCCCGTACCGTGGGTGACGTGCTGGGTAAGTACCATCCCCACGGCGACAGCGCCTGTTACGAGGCCATGGTGCTGATGGCCCAGCCCTTCTCCTACCGCTATCCGCTGGTGGATGGTCAGGGCAACTGGGGGGCGCCGGACGATCCCAAATCCTTCGCCGCCATGCGTTACACCGAGGCGCGCTTGTCGCGCTTCTCCGAGCTGCTGCTCTCCGAGCTCGGCCAGGGTACGGTTGAGTGGACGCCGAACTTCGACGGCACCATGAAAGAACCCGTGGTGCTGCCGGCTCGTCTGCCCCACATACTGCTCAACGGCATCACCGGCATCGCGGTGGGCATGGCGACCGACATTCCGCCCCACAACGCCCGGGAAGTGGCCCATGCCTGCGTGGAGCTGCTCGACAACCCCAATGCGGGGCTGGATGTGTTGATGCAACACATCCAGGGGCCGGACTACCCGACCAATGCCGAGATCATCACCCCGCGCGATGATATCCGCAAAATCTACGAGACCGGCAAGGGCTCCATCAAGCAGCGGGCGGTGTGGAACGAGGAGGATGGCGACATCGTCATCACGGCGCTGCCCCATCAGGCCTCCGGCGCCAAGATCATGGAGCAGATCGCCGCCCAGATGGTGGCCAAGAAGCTGCCCATGGTCACCGACCTGCGCGACGAATCGGATCATGAGAACCCGACCCGTCTGGTGATCATCCCCCGCTCCAACCGGGTGGATGTAGAGGCGCTGATGGCCCACCTGTTCGCCACCACGGACTTGGAGAAGAACTATCGGGTCAACCTCAACATCCTGGGGCTGGACAACAGACCCCAGGTGAAGACCCTCAAGATGATCCTCGCCGAGTGGATTGTCTTCCGTCGCGAGACGGTGCGCCGTCGCCTGCAGTACCGTCTCGACAAGGTGCTGGCCCGCCTGCACATCCTCGAAGGCTTGCTGGTGGCCTACCTCAACATCGACGAGGTGATCGAGATCATCCGTACCGAGGATGAGCCGGGCAGGGTGATGGTGGAGCGCTTCAACATCAGCGAGACCCAGGCCGAGGCGATCCTCGAACTCAAACTGCGCCATCTGGCCAAGCTCGAAGAGTTCAAGCTGCGCGCCGAACAGGACGAGCTGGCCATAGAGCGCGACAAGCTGGAACTGCTGCTGGGCTCGGAGCGCCGCCTCAATACCCTGCTCAAGAAAGAGCTGCTGGCGGATGCCGAGAAGTACGGCGACGATCGCCGCACCCCGCTGGTGGAGCGTGCCACCGCCGTGGCGCTCACCGAAAAAGAGCTGACCCCGAGCGAGCCGGTCACCGTCATCCTCTCAAGCTCTGGCTGGGTGCGGGCCGCCAAGGGCCACGACGTGGACGTGGCAGGCCTCTCCTACAAGGCGGGGGATGGTTATCTGGCTCATGCATGTGGCCGCAGCAACCAGCAGGCGGTGTTCCTCTCAAGCCTTGGCAGAACCTACGCGCTGGAGGCCCATGGTCTGCCATCGGCCCGCAGTCAGGGGGAGCCGCTCACCGGCCGCTTCGCCCTGGGGGCTGGGGAAGAGGTGCGCCATCTGGTGATGGGCAACGAGGGTGAACCCTACCTCATCTGTTCCGATGCCGGTTATGGTTTCGTCTGCACCTATGACGATCTCATCGGCAAGAACAAGAACGGCAAGGCTCTGCTCAGCGTGCCGGAAGGGGGCCTGGTGATGGCACCCCAGAAGATCGGCTCGCCGGAAACCGATCTCTGCATGGCCATCTCCAACGAGGGGCGCATGCTGCTGTTCCCGCTCAGCACCCTGCCGGTGCTCGGCAAGGGCAAGGGCAACAAGCTGATCAGCATTCCGTCGGCGCGGGTCAAGGCGCGGGAAGAGTTTATGGTGATGGCCGCCATCATACCGCAGGGGCAATATGTCACCCTGTTCGCCGGCAAGCGCAAGCTGACGCTCAAACCCTCGGATCTGGACTACTACCGCGGCGAGCGCGGCCGCCGCGGCGCCAAGCTGCCCCGCGGCTTGCAGCGGGTGGACAGGATAGAGATTGAACCCGCAGCCGGTGAACCGGTAGTGGGGGAAAATCAGGAAGGGTAATTAGCAGAAAGGGCGCGAAAGCGCCCTTTCTCTACATTAAAAATCAAAAAATAGGTGTTAAGCTGTGTGGTTTAGACTTGAGCTGGTAGAACTCTGCGGTATAAACAGACCGTCTGCTATGAGCGAGAAATAGACCTAATACTTTCAAAACATGACAATATAGCCAAACAACATATCAAATAAACCCTAACTGATTAAAAATCTTTTTATAGATATCGCGTACCACTTTACTTTTATTTTCGTGATATTTTTGAATGTCAAAGCTGCAACCAGTTATTGCTTCAAATTTGGCATCAGCATATAGTTTGCAGTCCTTCTCTGACTGTCTAAGCCAATCTCGAAAAAGCAAGTGACGGACTGTTTCTGGAGTGTCACGAGTGAAAACATGTAGGTTAACTCTAGGATTATTATAATGAAAAAGACGATGACCATGAAAGCGGGGTTCACGAACGATTAGCCTATACCCAAGACTTTCAAGCGCTAATAGATACGTTTTTTCATCAGCAGCATCGGCAACCGTCAGATCAATATCAATAACGGGTTTGGCAGCGAGACCAGGTACTGCCGTAGAACCCACATGATCAATTTTTAGTAGATGCGAACCTAATTTGTTCTTAATTTTAGATGCCAGTGTTGAATATATGTTCGGCCACAAAGGATCATAAGCAACGACTACTACATTCTCAATCGGCGGTACGCCATTAACAAAATAGCTATCCTGAGGATCAATGACATAATGCTCCATTATCTCTTTTGGACTAACCATAAACGGATACCTATAGACCATACAAATTATAACGATAGCGTACCGGATATGAATCTGGATGTCTCTCAAACATCTGCTCATTGCACAGACCTGCCAGGGCCGTAGGTTTGATTAGCGAAGCGTAATCAGACGTTCGCGAAAACAGGTTGCCGCCATTCTGCTGGTAATTCATCTGCTCTCTATACCCATAATCACGAGACTGCGTTGTGGCCGATTACGCTTCGCTAATCGACCCTACTTGATTCAACTCTCTGCTGCTTGCCGATTGTTGCTGCCTTGATGGCTTGCTCCCCCTCATCCCCAGCCCTTCTCCCCTTGTTGATGGAAAAAGTGGGAGAAGCAAGTAGGGTGCAATGAACAACGTGAATTGCACCGCTATTGTTCGCTCCTATGTTGCCGGTGCAATGCGCTGCGCTTATTGCACCCTACGTATGGCTGTAAAGGCGGTAGGCTGATTTCTCGGAATGGAATCAGACGCCGGTGAAGATCAGCTGCCACAGTCCTGCTGGTAACCCTCCCTTTTCTCCCTCTTTGCCTATTGCCGCAGGTCAAGGATATGGCCGATTAGGCCTCGCCCATCCCCCCGCTCGCTAACCTTGAAGGAAGCAGCACAGTGCCAGGAGGCCAGACATGGAAACGGAGAAAGCCATAGGGCTTATCGAGGCTCACGGGGTCTTTCACGGGGATCACTACAGCTTCAACAGCGGCGAGTTCGTACAGTAGTGCCAGCAGGATGCCCATCAGACCCTCAGCCTGGAGCAGGCCAATCACGAGCTGCCCCCTTCTGCATCCGGGTCGGCTATGCAGAGCCGATCAGGTCGTGGCGTTACTATCTCACCTGATGCTCACGAAGCGGGCAGAGGCGAGGCAAGGGCCTCGCCTTTTATATGCGCTGGGTAATGGCGAAAGGAGCCAGCAAGGCTCCTTTCCTGTGATCATGCCCCGGCCTGTTGCTGGTCTTATATGCCAGCCTGGCCAGCACGCAGCAGCACCATGACGGTAAACAGCAGCCAGTCATTGATGATGTGTGCGCCGGTCGATACCCAGATATTTTTGGTGATGAGGTAGCCACTGAGCAGCACTATGCGGGCTGTGCCGATCACCAGAAAACATTGCAGAAAATTCCAGTCATAAGTGGGCAGGTGCATGGCCCCGAAGATAAGGGCGGTACAGAGCCAGGCTGCAAGCAGCGCCCGCTTGCGAGTCATGTTGAGTCTTTCGTGACAGAACCAGAGGACAGCAAGAAAAGGCAGTATGGAGACCACCTCCTCGCCAAAGAGCTGGGGCGCCGTTTTTACATAAAAGAGAATGCGCGCCGTATTAGAGGCCTCTGTCAGCATGGCGCTGACCGGGTTTTCACTCATCTTGAACAGGTGCTGCAGTACCAAGGCAACGGCGACCGAAACCAGGATGTTGACGCTGGCAATCGCCAGTATCAAGAGGAGATCCCGCCCCGTCGGCGTTCGAAACAGCGATCGCCATGCCTTCCCCGCCACCATGGCGAGCACGGCCAGGGGGATGAGAGGAAACAGGATGGCGGGGACAAAGTCGCCCACCGTGGTTTTATAAAACGCTATGGGGGCCGTCAGCACTGCGAAGCCCAGCGCTACGCCAAGCAGGATCAACACCCAGCCACGGGTGGATAATGCATGAGGCTCTTGGCGATAAAAAGGGAAGTCCCCGGCACTTCTACGCTCGAAACCAAAGCTATCGCCGTCGTTCAATACCGGCTTTGCTGCAGATTGGTGCTCACCCATGCTGACCCCCGATAGTTCATTCAGTTGGCATGGAGACAACCCTACACCAAGTGGGGCACCTGAGCGGCCACGCCAGCCTCTTTATTTAACGGCCAATCATCAAGCTGTTATTGCGGCCTTCCTGGCCGTCGTCTCTTCAGCCCCTGGCATCATGATGCGCTCCACCAATGTCACCTATGTTGCCGGTGCCATGGGCTGCGCTTATTGCATCGCCGAAGTATTAATTATTGAAATTCCAGGCGATGGGCAGCTCAAGGTCGAAGACAAGCTCATCCCCTCCCAGGCGAAAGGCCACCCTGGTCTGGTGCTGGTCATATTCGTTGATGATGAGGCAGCTCTCGGCGAAGTTGGACTCGTAGTTGAGGTGGGCCAGCCCCTTGCTGCCATCTTCATCGAGTTCGATGCTCAGCACCCGCAGCGGGTTCTGCTGGCTCAGGTTGACTCTGGTGTCCCCCACGTCCACCAGCCGCTCCAGCAGGGGGAAGAAGTCCTGCTTGTGGGCCTCGATGGCTTGGGCGATGGCCTGCTTCAACGCGGTTTGATTGGCAAAGGGGCCGAGGAGGCGATATTGAGTCTGGATGCGTTCCTGGGTCATGCTCTTCTCCTTGAAAGGTTGTCTTGAATGAGCTCGCGGGCTTGGGTTGTGAAAATATGGGTTGCGAAACTATGGGTTGCGAAACTATGGGCTGCGAACGTAGGGGCTCTGAGAGTATGCCCTAACCCTACGTAGAGTCCCATGTTGTGAGAGAAGCGTCGGTGTATGTGCGCTGTGCTCACAGGGTCGCGGCCCTGCATAGCAGACCGGCTGATGGCTTATCTTGTTGCAGCCTCACTGTTCTTGCGAGTCAACGCTGACAAACGGGCAAAACAACGCCCGGCGGGCCGGGCGTTGGGTGACGATGACATGGTGGCGGCAGTCGCCGTCAGAAGTCGTGGTAGAGCGGCCAGCCGAGCAGGGGGTGCTTGAGACCGGCGCGCATCTCGATATTGTCGAGCTTCTCCGGCGAAGCACCCTCTTGCTGCAACTGCTGGTACTGGCGCACGAAGCCCAAGGTATGGAGCAGGTTGGGGACAAAACCCCGGCTGAGATCCTGACGCAGCCCTGCGGTCAGGTCGCTGGGCAGTTCGCTCAGCAACAGTTCAAGCTGGGCGGCCAGATAGTCGGTATCGAACCAGCGCTCTTGCAGCACGATTTCCCGGGCCAGGCGGCGCTTGAGATCCTGCTTGACCTTCAATGGCGCGGCGCCGCTGCCCTGACCGCAGAGGATGCGGTAGAGCAGGGCCTCGGCCAGCTTGTCCTCCAGGGTGGGGTGGTCATTCTCGTAGGCATAGAAGTGGCTGTCCATCAGGGCCATCAGGCGGGCCTTGTCATGTTCCAGCTGCGCCTTCTCGTACTCCTGCCAGCCTTGCCACTCTTCCACATCCGGCGGGCTGGATATTTTATCGAGCAGACGGGCATCCACATCGCCAAAGAGGTTATTGGCGCCCAGTTGCTTGGGGCTGACCGAAATCAGCATGGACCAGCCTTTCTGGAACGGTTTGATGGGCCCTTCCGGGGCCTGCAGCAGGGCGAGCGCCCGGGCTGTGTCCCGCCCGGACAGCTCCTGCAGCCCCAGGCTGATGACGCCAATCACGTCGTGGGCGGCTTGTTCGAGCAGATGCATCTTGTACTTGTTGTAGTACTTGTCGGCGAATTTCAGGCTCATCAACACCGCCTTGCCCTTGATGGCGGCCAGTTGCTGGGGGCTCAAGCGTTCACTGTCAGCACCAAAGCGCAGTACCTGGCTGAGGAAGGGGCCCTGATTGGCCTCGCGAATGATTAGCTGCGTTACCTGTGACATCGAAACGTCCCTTAATCCAGAAAGCTGAACATGTCGTCCACTTCGCTGTACTCGTCGCTGACCTGGTTCTTGTCTTTGGCCTGCATCACCAGCTCGGCGGCAAACTTGTTGATGATGCCGTCCCAAGTGCTGTTCTCGTTGCGCAGCAGGGCCTTGATGGCCTGCTCCACCTCGGGTGCCTGCTGGCGGATCAGCATCAGCAAGCTGCGGGGATCGTCGAGGGAGTAGTCGTGGGCATCCTCGCTCAGCTGGCGGTCACTGTAGGAGAGTGCCTCTTCCAGATCTTCCTCTTCGGCGTGGAGCAGGTCCGTCATGCCCTCTTCATCATCAAGCTGCTCACCGCGGTAGAACTCGATGAAGGGGATGGCGAGGTAGAAGAGACCGGCGGGATCCTCGGCGATGCACTCGAGGATCTCGCGCTGTTTGGCCTCGCTCTCCTGGGTGCGGATCAGGTAGTTGAGAAAGTCGAAGGTGTGCTGTTGCAGCTCCTCGGCATTGTTCTTGATGGCCTCTTCCCAGTAGAGGGGCTGCTGGCAGACGATGTCGCGGATCCGCTCCGGGGTCATCAGCTCGGAGATGATGGACGGGAAGGAGATATCATGCTGGCCGTTGATCTGGGTCAGGGTGACGATATCAATATTTTCAATGACTTCGGCCAGCTGATCGTCGGACATTGTCATGGCGATCAGCTCGAATCTCTCGCTGGCCTGCTTGGGCTCGATCACGGCCAGTTCTTTGATCTCGATGGCGGCAATTTCAATCAGACTATTCATTCTTTACCCCAAGTTGCCTCAAATTAGAAACGCACTTCGTCGTACATATCCTGCTCGCCCTCTTCGTCGCTGCCGTCATAGTCAGCGTCGGCGTTTTCTCCCTCGTCCTCATCCTCATCGCGGGGCATGGCATAGTCGTCATCGCGGGCGCCACGGGGCAGGGGGTTGTCCAGCAGATAGAGCACGGCGCAGGCTTCGATAAGGGTATCTTCGCTCTGGGCGCGTACTGCCTTGACCAGGGGCAGGTCGGCGTTGTTGAAGGCAACTGACACCTTGAATTCGTCCCAGCTGGGCTGCTCCCCTTGGCCAATCCAGTTGCGCCAGGCGGGCTTGGCCTGGGCAGAAAACTGCACTCGGCCATAGAGGGCCAGTGGCAGGTATTCGGGCATGAATTCCAGCATGCTCATGTCGGCCAGCAGCAGCGCTTTCATCTTGCCGGTGAACTGTTCCAGCGCCTTGGGCTGGTCCACATCACGGTAGGATTCGATGTTCTCGCTGGCGTCACTCATCAGCGCCTTGATACGCGCCAGATCCAATGTCTTTTTCATACAGCCTCAGGGATAGAATTGATCCCATAACTCCTGCATGGCAGAGGTCGGGTCGGTCACAATGACGTTGTTAAAGTCTTTGATGAAGGCGGCTTTTTTCTTGGGGTCCGAAAGAACCTCGTAGGCCTGCTTCACCTGTTGCAGCAAGACGGCTGCGCGCGCTTGTTCTTCGTCGGTGGCCCCGAGCAGCTTGTCGGGGTGATACTGGTTCGACAGTCGTCGATACGCTTTCTTGATGTCGTTTTCGTTGGCGTTGGATTTTACACCCAGCACCCGAAAGTAGTTGTTCATGGCAGATCCTGCATCACTGGCAACAGAGAAGTCACAATGCTGGCCCTGGCTGGTCGCTGAGAAAACCAGGTACGGCGAAAAACCCGTCATTTTAACGGAAATAGCGCGGCACTGCCATGAATAGGATCTGATCGGCCAAATGAACTTGGCGCGGGCGGAAATTGGTCACTTGTCTCCCTTTGTGCCACCCGAAGAGGGGATGACCGGGCTGGCGACGGGGCGCGGGAACCTTTGCATTGGCCGAGGGTCAAATCGCGCAGGTCGTCTCAATGGCAGCGCCCCCGTCCGACCCGCCATCATTGGCCCGGTCGATGAGATAAAAGTGCAAATGAGGAAAACCACATCATGATGAAACGCTACTTTCTACCCCTGATGCTGCTCAGCAGCCTGGCGGTGGCCGCTGATGCCGTGCCCGGTGAGCCGCTCATCAAGGGGGAGATCAGCAAGGCCCAGTTTATGGCGAGTGCCGAAAAGCGCTTTGCCAGGCAGGATCAAAATGGCGATGGGGTGATCTCGGTTGCCGAGAAGGAAGCCACCCTGGCCAAGATGGAGGCGGCGATGAAGCAGGCTGGCAAGGCTGTGCCGGAGCGAGTGGGTAACATCAAGCCGAGACGGGAAACCACCAAGGCGCAATTTGTGCAGCGTCAGGAGAAGCTGTTCGCCCATCTGGACAAGAATGGGGACGGAGTGATCAGCGAAGCGGAGCGAGCGGACACCAGGGCCAGCTTGCAGAAACGGGCACAGCAGTCAGCCCCTTAAGCGGGTCGTCCCCAACGGATATAAAAAAAGAGCCCGGTTCATCACCGGGCTTTTTTATATTGGACTGGATTACCAGCTGGCCCACAGCAGCCGCAGCTTCAATCCCCAACGACTGCTCCAGCCAGTGGTAGTGCCGACCACCTTGCCATCCTTGAGGATCAGAAAGCTGGGGGTGACGCTCACCTGCCAGTGAGCGGCCTGTGCGCCCTGCTCGTCGTTATGGGTCGGGAAGCTCAATCCCTTGCTGGCCATGCCGCGGCGCAGTTGCTCATCGTTGCCCGAGCGCAGCGCCACCGTCAGCACGTTACCGCCGTCTTGCCACAGCTGCTCCACCGTCGGGGTGGTGAAGCGGCACACCCCGCACCAGCTCGCCCAGTAGTAGATCAGCAGCGGCTTGTCCCGGCTCAGGGCCTGCAAGTCCGCCGTGCTGCCATCTTGCAGGGTGAGAGCGGGAAGCGGGCTCCCCGCGGGCAGGGTCGGCCCGCGCCAGAGATCCAGCGCGGTCGTGAGGATGACGGCAAACAGCAGTAGCCACAGCGCCTCCTTGCCCCAGCGCCGCCAGCGTGAAGGCGGGTTGTTAGTCTCAGTCATGGGTCCCCTTAGCTCTGCTTGGCCAACTCGGCCAAGACCAGGTTTTCGAGCTCGTCATAGGAGATGGCCCCCGGCACCAGCTGGTTGCCAATCAGGGTGGCCGGTGTGCCCTGTACGCCGAGCAAGGTGCCCAGACGAAGGCTGGTGCGCAGCTCCTCGGTCGCCTTGTCTTCTGGCTTGAGGGTCACATTGCCGGTGGCGGCCAGGGCCTTGTTGATGTCCGCCTCGGTCAGCATGCCCTGCTTGCTCATCAACTTTTCATGGAGCGGCAGGAAGCGAGCCGGATCCTGCTGCCAGAGGGTCAGGCTGTACTGGGCGGCCTTGGCGGAAGTTTGCCCCTTGAAGGGCAGCAATTTGATCACCAGGCCGAGATCCGGATGCTCCTTGAGCAGACGGGTCAGGTGCGGATCGAACTGTTTGCAGTAGGGGCAGTTGTAGTCGGTGAAGGAGACCAGGGTCAGCTTGGGGTTTTTGGCCCCCAGGCGCGGGCTGGTCGGGCTCATGAACAGGGCCTGCTGGTTGCCCTTGATGATGTTGCCAAGCTGGGCGGCTTGATCCGCGGTGTTCTGTTTCTCCCAGGCATCGGCCGCCTCATCGAGGATCTTCGGGTTGGTCACCAGGGTCTCGCGGATCAGCTCCTTGATGCGCACCTCCTGTTCCGGGGTGAAGGGAGTGGCGTGCAGGGTGGGGGCGAGCAAGGCGCCGAGCAGACTCAGGGTGATCAGGGTAGGTTTCATCATCTTTTCCTTAGAAGCGAGTGGTGCCAGCCTTGATGAGGCCAGCATTGTGCAAGGTGGTGAGCAGGTCGGCTTTGTCGAGCAGGGGGGAGAGCACTTCCCCCTTGGGCAGGCCGGGACCATAGATCTGGTTGAAGGGCACGGCCACGGCGCCCCGGGCCCGCAGGAAGGCGGCCAGGCTGTCGTTGGGCCGGGTCCAGTCACCGCGCAGGGCAACCACATCCGGGGCCGAGAGGGCGCTTTGCACCTCGTCTCGTAGCAAGACGTTGTATTTATTGGCTTTGCAAGTCACGCACCAGTCGGCGGTGACATCGATAAAGACCCGCTTGTTATCCGCCAAAGCCCGTTGCAGTGCCGATTCCGACAGGGGCTGCCACTGCACCGTCTCCCTTTGAGGGCTATTTGGCGCCGTGAGGGCGCCGCCGAGCAGCAGGGCACCGCCAATCAGGGTCGAGAGTGCCAGGGTCAGGGTGACACCGCGCATGCCATGGCGCCAGCCGATGGCGATGAGCAGGATCAGCAGCACAGCGGCCATCAGCCAGCCGGTGGTGAGCGTGCCGAGGTGTGCGGAGAGCAGGCTCAGCAGCCAGAGGCTGGATCCCAGCATCATCAGGCCGAGCACTATGCGCAGTCGTCCCATCCAGGGGCCGGGTTTTGGCAACCAGAGTGCGAGGCGCGGCCAGGCCGCGATGGCGAGCCAGGGCAGGCTCATGCCAAGCCCGAGGGCGGTAAAGATGAGCCAGAGCTGAGCCAGGGGCGCACCGAGGGCAAAGGCGACTGCCGTGCCGAGGAAGGGGGCCGAACAGGGGGTTGCCAGCAAGGTGGCGAAGCTGCCTTGCAGGAAGTGGCCGCCCAGGCTGTTGTCGCCGGTGGTTGCGAGCCGGGTGTTGAACCGACTGGGCAGTCGGAACTCGAACAATCCCAGCAGGTTGGCGCAAAACAGCAGGGTCACCACCACCATGAAGCCGATAAACCAGAGGCTCTGGAACTGAATACCCCAGCCGACCGCCCCCTGAGTGGCGCGCAGCAGGGTGCTCATGAGGGCCAATGCCCAGAAGGAGACCAGGATCCCGGCACTGGCGGCCAGAAATTGCAGGCGAATGGGTCTGCGCTCCCGCGTCTCAAGCTGCAGCACTGACCCCAACTTGAGGGCCAGTACCGGCAGTACGCAGGGCATCAGGTTAAGGATGAGGCCCCCGAGCAGCGCAATGCCGACCAGCCAGAGTAGCGAGTGACCACTGTCAGGCCCGGCCGCTGGCAGCGCCAGGGGGGCGCTGATGGGTGTCTCCCCCTGCCAGGCCTGTTCGCCATCGACCAGCAGCACGCCCTGCAGCCTGCCTTTGAGATCCGGGGCATTGCCTTGCCAGCCATCGCTGACCGGGATGCGAGCCAGCAGACGCTGGCCTTCGACCTGCAGCTTGGGCTCGCCAAACTCGGCCTCTGCCTGACCGTCGAGGAAAATCGCCGGCTGCTGCCAGCCCTGGGGCCGCTCGGCAATGAGTTGCAGCTCATTGGCGCCATACCCGGCCTCGAGCCGGATGTCGCTCGCCATCGATTGGGGCAACTTGCTCATGGCCTGGGCATAGGCAAAATCAAAGCCCGCGGGGGCCGCCTCACCCAGCGCCAGCTGGAAGGGGAAGTCGGTCAGTATGCAGACGTTGCTGCAGGTGGAGAGGCGCAGTATGCCGCTCAAGGTGCTGCCTGTCGGCGCACTCAGGGTCATGGGGAAGCGGACGTCCCCCTGATAACCCTGGGTGCTGAGCCCGGCGACCTCGAAGCGCTGCGGGGTCGGCCAGTGCCACTGGACCTGGGTTGGCTCTTGGCCTTGCCAGAGGATCTGGGGGGCGATGCCACCCTGGCCCGGACTGCGCCAATAGCTCTTCCAGCCGGATCCGAGCTCGACCTCGAGCAGCAGGCGGCTCTGGGCCGGGTGGCTGAAATCCCCTTGCAGCCGGACTCGGGCGTGGTCGTTTTGTGGGCTGGTCAGCCAGCCGCTGTCAGCGGCGACGGCTATCGTCTGCCAGCCAAGGCAGATCAGCAGCAGCGCCGTCTTGATCAATCTAGTCATCGATGTGTCTCGCAATAAATAAGTTGGGATCCGTCTAAAGTGGCGGATAACTCATTCGCGCAGCACGCAGAGCTGGAGGTGCAATCGGAGTTTGGGGGCTCTGCCATTCCTGGGTGGCGGCAGGGGGGGGCTATAGCGCCACAGGGGGGGCAGAACGGCAATGATGAGGGCGACGACGAAAAAGATAAGCTCGGCGGCATTGAGCTGGGTGGCGCTGAGCCACTTGCCCTTGAGCTCGCAACTGCTAGGCTGCGGGCTCTCCTGGCTCTGGCCCGTTTCGTCGGGGGACGTGAGGGCCTGACAGCTGAGCGCCTGGTCGAGTTGGGCCAGTTTGAGCAGGGGCTGGGCGGCGCAGTTGAGCAGCAGTATGCACACCAGTAGCAGGAGTCGTGTTGCTGTGCGCTGTGGTTGCGTCATACCGGGCCCATCGTCTAAAGAGGGCCACATCCTAACGGGCCGCTCTTGTCGATACAAGCCGTTGGGTCATTTTGGCTTCATAAGAGGCTTTTTACGGTGTCAGACCACATGGAGAACGCGGCTGGGAGCAAGGTGACAGCGCCATGTGGTCACCCAGACGGGGCCCGGTTTTGTTTGGCTAACACTTGTTCACCCAAAGCGGCCTCAGTATACTGCGCCGAATCTTGTCTAGAGGTGTTCGATGCTCAAATTTGCCCGTATTCTGCTGCTTGGCCTGCTACTTGTCGTCTGGTTCATCCTGGCCCTGCTGCTCTGTCTGGTGCGCCCCGGTCATGCCAACAACGTCTACGTCTTCGCTCGCATGTACCATGCCGTCTGCCCGCTGATCGGCGTCAAGGTGACGTTGACCATGCCGGATGAAGTGAAAACCGTCGGCCCCGCCGTCTATGTCTGCAACCACCAGAGCAACTTCGACATCTTCACCGTGACTGGCGCGGTGCGCCCCGGCGTGGTGGCGGTGGGCAAGAAGAGCCTGCTGTGGCTGCCCTTCTTCGGTCTCATCTTCTGGCTGTCCGGCAATGTGCTGATCGACAGATCCAACCGCTCCCGCGCCATTGGCACCATAGGTCAGGTGGTGGATCGCATCAAAGGTCGTGGCACCTCCATCTGGATGTTCCCAGAGGGCACGCGTTCCCAGGGCCGTGGCCTGCTGCCGTTCAAGGCGGGCGCCTTCCACACAGCCGTGCAGGCCGAGGTGCCAGTGGTGCCCATCGTCTGTTCCAGCTACTTCGGCCAGATCGATCTCAACCGCTGGGACAATGGCGAGGTGCGCCTCGAGATGCTGCCGCCCCTGTGCAGCAAGGAGCATGGTGCCGCCGGGATCCGCGAGCTGTCCGAACAGTGCCGCGAGCAGATGAGCGCCAAGTTGGCCGAGCTGGATGCCGCCATCGAGCGGGATCGCGCCGCCTGATGAAGGTTCAGGGTGTAAAAAAGGGAGCCACTGGCTCCCTTTTTTATTGGTGATTTTCGCCATCTTTTTTGGTTAAAAACGCTAACCCATGGTTTGGTTTTCGGATCTTAATCCCATATCTGATTGTAAGTTAACGAAAAAATATTCTGGCACGGCTCTTGTAACACTGATGGCACGAGAAACTGAAACCAGGGGCCCAGGCCCATTCCATGACAAGGAGCCAGACCATGAGTGTATTTAGCCGCCTCAGCGACATCATCAACGCCAACCTGCACAGCCTGCTCGACAAGAGCGAAGAGCCCGAGAAGATGATCCGGCTCATGATCGAAGAGATGGAGCAGGTGCAAATTGAGATGCGCACCCAGGCCGCCCGTCTCATTGCCGAACAGAAACAGCTGGAACGCCAGCAGAGTGCCCTGAGTCAGCAGATGCAGGGCTGGGCTGCCAAGGCCGAACTGGCCATTGGCAAGGGCCGTGAAGACCTGGCCCGTGCCGCCCTTGGCGAGAAGCTGGCGGAAGGCAAGCGACTGGCGCAACTCGAACTGGATCAGGGGCGTCTGGCCGAGGTGCTGGCCCAGCTCAATGGCGACAGCGAGCGGCTGGGGGCCAAGCTGACCGAGGCGCGGGAGAGACAGAAGTTGCTGGTCCTGCGCGAGCAGACGGCCCACAGCCGGATCCGCGCCCGTGCGCAGATCGACCATAGCCGCATGCATGAACTGATGGCTCGTTTCGACGGCGTGCAGGGCCGGGTCGATCAGCTGGAAGCCCAGCTTGAAGCAGCGACCCTGGGTCAGAATCCGTCTCTGGAAGCGCAATTTCGCGAGCTGGAACTCAATGACGAGATAGAGCGTGAGCTGGCGCGTCTGAAAGGCCAGAAGGTGGAGGTGTAATCATGACGCCCTGGCCGAAAGACCTGGCACATCGCAAGTTGACCGGCGTCTGCGCCGGCATTGCCAATCGGTTGGGGCTCTCCAGAGTGACGGTGCGGATAGTGGCGCTGCTTGCCCTGATCCTGCTGCCGCCATTTGCCTTGGCAGCCTACCTGTTGGCGGTGCTGCTGATGCCACCGCGCCATGAACTGAAGCGCTGGCTGGATTGACCCTGCCCATACCCCATGAAGAGCAGCCCGGCTGCGAGGAGTAAATATGTTGGAATTTCTGGTGTTGCTGGCGGTGCTTGTCGTGATGGCCATGGCCGGGTTCACCGTGCTGGCCATGGTGGTGGTGAGCGGGGTCTTCATGATTTTCGGGGCCCTGGCAGGCATGATAGGCCTGGTGTTCAAGCTGGCGCCCTGGATATTGCTGGGGCTGGTGGTCTACTGGTTGCTGGGCAATCGGCGTCGCACCAGCCGCCCCAATCATTACCGTTGAGGCCTGGTTTGCGAAGGGCGATGGGGCAGAGACGCCCTGGATGACAATGCCTGGCGCAGAGCACTCAGGATACATGGTTGACCATCACTGGCTAAGCGTGCCCCGCCAGTGACAGCTCTCCTTCTCTGGCCACCGATAGCGGTGGCCTTTCTTATGATGGCAATCCATCCGGTGTGAGCGCGGCATCGGGTTCTCGCTTGTCTTCCCGTCGGGTTGCACTGGGCGAGGTGAGCAGCCACTGCTGGCTCAAGGCATGCCAGTGGTCGGGGTGCAGGATCAGTTGCTCCTTGATGGCCTTGTTCTGCTGCTTGAGCCGGTATTCGAGACGCAGGGCCGCGCCCCGCTCCCCGACCTCCTGTCGCCAGGCTAGGATGAGGGGGCCTTTGCCGCGCAGCGCCCGTGCCCCTGTCCCGCGTTGATGCTGGGTCAGGCGGCGATCAGGATCTGTGCTGATCCCTGTGTAGAGGCTGCCGCTGCGGGTGCGCACCATATAGATAAACCAGATGGCACTCGCCCCTGGGGGGGTGACATCGGCAGATGGATGTCCCCTGGTCACGCAGATCGCTTCATCAGCGGCGCTGTCTGGTTCAAACGGGAGGCGTTCACTCATCTTGTACTCTGCTCTCGAACAGCGTCATGGCTCTGGGTGAGGGCATTATCGCAGCGCACCCTCAGGGAGCAAGGGTTCCATGGCAGAGCAGGCCGCCGCTCAAGGGGCATGGGCCTTGCGGTTCAACCTGTGCAGGGGCAGCAGGCTGATCAGCAGACCCGCCCAGACGAAGGCGAAGCCCACCATCTTCACGGGGTCTGGCTGCTCCTGGAACCAGAAGATGGCAAGCAGGAAGGCAAGGGTCGGCTCAATGTATTGCAGCAGGCCCACGGTGCTCATGCGGGTGCGCAGCACCGCATAGCAGAACAGGCCAACCGGCACCAGGGTGGCAGGAGCGCTGCCCATCAGCAGCAGGCGATCTCCCCAGTCTCCCTGAATGAAGGTGCCCTGGCCCTGCCAGACGAGCCAGCCGATGCACAGCAGGGCCAGGGGCAGTTGCACCAGGGATTCGAGATAGAGGCTGGTGCTCGCCTCATAGTGCACCTTCTTCTTGAGCAGGCCATAGAGGGCAAAGTTGGCCCCCATGATGAGGGAAAACCAGGGCAGCTGACCGTAGGAGAACAGCATGTAGGCCAGCCCTGCCAGCGCCAGGGCAACCGCCAGGTGCTTCTGGGGAGTGAGCCGCTCACCGAGAAAGATCACGGCGAAGGCGATGTTGAATAGCGGGGTCATGAAGAAGGCGAGGCTGGTGGCCAGTACCTGACCCGTGGTCAGGCACCAGGTAAACATGCACCAGCTGACGGACATGATGGGACCGGCCAGCAGGATCAGACCGAGCTGGCGGGGTTCCTGGCGCAATCTTCCCCAGGGCAGCCGCTGGCCGAGCAGGCTAAACAGCAGGGCGAGCAGCACCACGGACCAGAGCACCCTGTGGGAGAGCAGCTCCCACATGTTGACCTCGGGCATGAACTGGTAATAGAGGGGCAGCAGGCCCCAGAGCGCGAACGACAGGGCCGCACAGCCCGTCCCCATCCAGCTTTTCATTCTCTTCCGTTTATTAAACTAAACAATCTGGGCCGCATGATAGGCTGCCTCTAGCGGGGCGGCAAGGGGCAGCCAGGACAAAAGATGTGGGCGAGAGGGGCGCTGGCACCATGGCTGCGCCCCCTGCCAGCAACTGGTATCATGGGGTCATGAACCGACTCGACGCGCTATTTGAACAGATCCGCGCCTGCCGCCTGTGCGAGGCGCATCTGCCCCTGGGACCCAACCCCGTGATCCGGGGGAGCGAACAGGCCCGGTTGCTCATCATAGGACAGGCCCCCGGTACACGAGTGCATGCCAGCGGCATCCCCTGGGACGACCCCTCCGGCGAGCGGCTGCGGGATTGGCTCGGGCTGGCCCCCGCCGATTTCTATGATGAAAAGAGGGTAGCCATCATGCCCATGGGCCTCTGTTACCCGGGGCGTGGCAAGTCGGGGGATCTGCCCCCTCGTCCCGAATGCGCCCCCACCTGGCACGACAAGGTGCTGATGCTGATGCCCCATGTCGAGCTGACCCTGCTCATCGGCCAATATGCCCAGCAGCGTTACCTCGGCAAGGCCCGCCATGGCACTCTGACCGAGACGGTGCAACACTGGCGTGACTATGGGGAGGCCTGGTTGCCGCTGCCCCATCCCTCTCCGCGCAACACCCTCTGGTTGCGCAAGAATCCCTGGTTCGAGACCGAGGTGGTGCCCGAGTTGCGCACCCGCATCCAGGCCCTCTTTCCCTGACGCTCGTTTCCCCTAGCTGACAGGCTCCGCCAGGGGTTTGGCTTTGCTCTTTCGCGCCATGGCAGCCAGGGGAATGATGATGCACAGACAGCCAACCAGCAGGGGCAGGCCGGGCTGCTCGTCAAATAGCCAGGCGCCGATGACCACAGCGGCCAGCAGGCCAGTGTATTCGGCGGAGGCAATCTTGCTCGCCTCCGCCTTGCGATAGGCCAGCACGCACAGACCCGCATAGACCATGATCAGCGCCGAAGATCCAAATGCGGGCCAGAGCAGGTGCCACTGCCAGGGGGTAGGATCCCAGCAGGCCAGGGCGAAGATGATGGGCATGCTCAACACATTGGTGAAGAACAGGGTCTGGGCTATGGGTTGCTGCAGGGGCAGGCGCTTGATCAACAGGTTGTTGAGGGCCAGGGAGAGCGCCACCCCGAGCGCCGCCAATGCGGCCCAGTTCACTTCGGTCGGGCGCAACACTATCAGCACGCCGATGAACCCCATCAAGGCGGTCAGCACTTTTTGCCGGGATATGGCTTCCCCCGCGATCCAGACCGCGAGAGGCACCATCAACAAGGGGGCCGCGTAGAAGAGGGCGTTGGCGGTGGCCAGCGGCAACTGGGTCAGGGCTATCACCATGAGGCAGACCCCCCCCGCCCAGATGTGGGCGCGCAGCAGGTGCCACTTGAGGGCGACCGGCGGGTGGCGACGCCAGGACCAGAGCAACCAGGGGGCGAGCAGCAGTGCCGCCGAGAGCTGACGAAAGAGGACGAATTGGAAGATGGGCTGATCAGGAGCCAGCACTTTGACCAGGACGTCGGAGAAGACGGCGATGAGGTTGCCGAGGACTAGATAGAGCATGCCTGTCGATACTGAATTCATACCACCTCCTGACTTGATGGGATCAGGGTAGCGGCGGGCTCACTATTGGGTAAAATGATAAATAATCACCATCTATGAGATTTATAGATAATGAAGCTCCCCCCGCTGCGTGCCGTGCAATATTTCGAGGTGGTTGCCCGCCTGCTCAGCTTCTCCCGCGCCGCCCTCGAGCTCAATGTCAGCCAGAGTGCCGTCAGCCATCAGATCCGCCTGCTGGAAGACTTTCTCGGCGAGCGATTGCTGCTGCGCCAGGGGCGGCTCTTGTCCCTGACACTGCAAGGAGAGATCTATTTTGAGGGCATCGCCGCCGGGCTTGGCCAGATAGCCCAGAGCAGTGCCCAGCTCAGGGGCGGAGCCCAAATGCAGCTGCGGCTCGCCGTCTACAGCTCCTTCGCGGTCAAGTGGCTGATCCCCAGGCTGGCCGGGCTGCGCCAGCTCTACCCCGAGCTGGATCTCAGCCTGGAGATGGTGGCCGAGGATCCCGAACTCTCCGATCGGGTGGCCGATTGCTTCATTACTGTCTGCCCCAATGGGCGCGGCTATAGCCATGATCGCATCTATCAGGAACGGCTCTTCCCGGTGTGCAGCCGTCGGCTGTTGCAGCAGGTGGAAGGGGAGTGGCCCGGCGCCATCTGGCAGTTGCCGCTGCTGTCTGTGCAGTCCATCTACAAGTCGCGAGGGGAGGATTGGCAGCGTTGGGCCGAAGCGGGCGGTATGAGGGTGCCGGAGGGGGTGCGGATGCATCACTTCAGCCATGTGTTGCTGGCCATGGAGGCGGCGGCCTGGGATCAGGGTGTCACCTTCGTTAATGACTACATGGTACGGCCGGATGATCCCCAGCTGGTGCGCCTGCCGGTGCATCAGCTGGAGACGGGGGATGCCTTCTACTTCACCTGCAAACGAGGGCGGGCCCATGAGCCCGCCATCAGCCGCCTGCGCCAATGGCTGCTGCTGGAAACCTGTCAGAGCCTGCCATCGCCTTAATCAGCGGTGCGAAGGATAGCTGACCATCAGGCCTTCTTGAACTGGCTCAGCACGAACAGACTGGTGGCGCAGACCACCACGGACGGGCCTGCCGGGGTATCCTGGAACCAGGAGAGGCTCAGGCCTCCCAGCACGGCCAAACACCCGATCAGGGCGGCCAGGCCTGCCATCTGCTCCGGGGTCTGGCTGAAGCGGCGCGCCGTTGCCGCCGGGATGATCAGCAAGGAGGTGATGATCAGCGCCCCGACGAATTTCATGGCCACCGCGATGACCAGGCCAATGAGCAGCATCAACACGCAGCGCAGCACATCGACCCTCACCCCTTCCACCCGCGCCAGCTCTTCCGAGATGGTCATGGAGAGCAGGGGATCCCAGAGTCGCCACAGGGTGAGCAGTACCAGGGCGCCGCCGCCGTAGATCCAGACCAGATCCACCGGCTGGACCGAGAGCAGATCGCCAAACAGATAGGCCATCAGATCGACGCGGACATTGTCCATGAAACTCAAGGTCACCAGTCCCAGGGAGAGGGCGCTGTGGGCCAGGATGCCGAGCAGGGTATCGGTCGCGACCTGTTGATTGCGGCTCATGACCACCAACAACATGGCCATGGCGAGGCAGCAGACCACCACGGCCAGAGTGAGGTCCACTTGCAGCAAGATGCCAAGGGCTATGCCAAACAGGCAGGCATGGGAGAGGGTGTCACCAAAATAGGCCATCTTGCGCCACACCACGAAGCTGCCCAGGGGCCCGGCCAGGAGGGCGATGCCGAGACCGGCGGCGAGGGCATATAACAGAAAGCTGTCCACGTTAAGATCCTTACTTGCAGTCGGTTGGCCAAAGGAGATTCAGGCCGGGTTTGGCGCCATATTTATCCGTGCTTTGCATTCTCGTCGGCTTATTTGCGTGACGGCAGGCGGATGAGCGGGGCAGGCTCGGCATGTTCATGCTGGCCATCGCAGTGGTGATGGTGGGTATAGACGGCCAGCACCTCCTGCTCGGGTCGGCCGAACAGGCGGGCAAACTCCGGATGGCGAGCCACGCTTTCCGGTTCCCCGTGGCAGCAGATGTGACCATTCAGGCAAATCACCTCATGGGTACTCGCCATGACCAGGTGCAAGTCGTGGGAGACCATGAGCACGGCACAGTCGAACTCGGCCGCCAGCTTGCCGATGAGGGCATAGAGTTCGATCTGACCATTGATGTCGACCCCTTGCACGGGTTCATCCAGTACCAGCAGCTCCGGCTTGACCAATAAGGCGCGGGCCAGCAGTACCCGTTGCATTTCACCGCCGGAGAGCTTCTGCATTCGGTTATCGAGCAGACTCTGGCCACCGACCCGGGCAAGGGCCTCCTCAATGGAGAGGCGACCATTCTTGCCGAGCTGCAGGAAGCGGCGCACGGTGAGCGGCAGTGTGGGATCCAGGTAAAGTCGTTGTGGCACATAACCGACCCTGAGCCCGCCACTGCGCACAATGTGCCCGGAATCGGGCTTGAGCAGGCCCAGTACCAGCTTGCTGAGGGTGCTCTTGCCCGCACCATTGGGACCGACAAGGGTGGTGATTTTGCCTTTATTGAGGGTAAAGGAGACCTTGTCGAGCACGAGACGTCCGTCGAATGAGAGACAGACGTGCTTCAGCTCCACCAGTTGGGTCATGACAGCTCCGGGGTTTACAGCCAGTGAGAGTTATAATATAACAATCGCGTTTTCTGTTATATTATCACATTCATCTGTCCTGACGAGATCCCTATGCGAATTCTTGCCCTGCTCACCGCGCTGCTCATGATCAGCCTGCCGGTGCGTGCCACCACAGTCTTGACCACCATCAAACCCTTGGGTTTCATCGCCGCAGCCATCACGGATGGGGTCAGTGAGCCCCAGGTATTGCTGCCGACCGGCGCCTCTCCCCATGATTTTTCTCTGCGCCCCTCGGACATTCGTGCCATCAAGCAGGCGGATCTGGTGGTCTGGGTCGGCCCTGAGCTGGAAGGTTTCATGAGCAAACCCTTGGCGGGTCTTCCCCACGTGCTGACCCTGACCCGGGTCAAGGGCATGCCATTGTTTGATTATGCCAACCAGGCAGGCGAGTCTCATGAGGGGCATGATCATGACGATCACGGCCATGAAGGTCACGAAGGCCACCATCATGAGGGGGTGGATCCCCACATCTGGCTGGGCCCGGATCAGGCAAGGGTGATAGCCCAGGCGCTGGCGGATACCTTGAGTGCCCAGGATCCGGCCAATGAGGCCCGCTACCAGGCGAATCTGATCACCTTCAACCGCAAATTGGCCGAGAAAGAGCAAGCCATAGCGCCGCAAATGAAGGCCGTCAGTCAGCAAGGTTATTTCGTGTTTCACGAGGCATATGGTTATTGGGAGCGTCATTATGGCATGCGTTCCCGAGGCCACTTTACCGTCAGCCCTGAGCGACGTCCTGGTGCCCGGACTCTGGTCGAGATTCGCAAGGCACTGGAGGAGAAGAAGGCCACCTGCATCTTCGCCGAACCCCAGTTCTCGCCAGCGGTGATCGAGTCGGTGGCCCGTAATACCGGCGCCAAGGTACTGTTGCTCGATGAGGTCGGGGAGGACGTGGTGTCAGGACCGGATGCCTATCCACAATTTATGCAGCAATTGGCCGATGGCTTTGCACAATGCCATTAGATGGGGTGTCTATACTGACCATCAACACAATTTAATGAGCACCGTTTAAATGAGAAGGATCTCTCTGTTGATATGCAGTGGCTTGCTGGTCAGCTTGCCACTGCAGGCTTCCCAGCTTTCCACCTATCTGGCCGAACCCCAGTTGCAAGCCAAGATGGCCGATGTCTATGGCAAGGCGGCAGTGAAGCGGGCAGAGGCGTATGCCCGTCTGCTGAGCCCTCGGGCTGGCACCACTGATCAGCAGAAAATTGTCTTGGTAAACAACTACTTCAATAATCTCACCTATAGTGAGGATCCCAGGTTGTGGGGCATGGATGATTATTGGGCCAACCCGCTCGAATTCATCGGTGCCCGGGGAGGGGATTGTGAGGATTACAGCATTGCCAAGTATTACACCCTGATGGAACTGGGTGTCGAAGAGAAGAAACTGCGTCTCGCCTATGTCAAGGCGGTTGATTACAACGCGTTTCATATGGTGACGCTCTACTTCCCCACTCCCAAGGCCGACCCTTTGGTGCTGGACAACATCAAAAGCAGCATATTGCCAGGCAGTAAACGTCCCGATCTCATTCCCGTCTACAGCTTCGATGCCAAGAGCATCTGGGTCATGAAATCACGCCGTGATGGAACCCTGGCGGGCAGTGCCGATCGACTGGCCCAGTGGACCTCCATGAAAACCCGCTTCTCCAGCGAGCATCTGCGCTCCCCCCGTCGCCAGCTATAACTTCCCAGCCGCCTTGAGCTCCGCAAAATAGCGGGCAGCTCCGGGATGCTGCGGCGCCATCAGCACCGGACCTATCTTGTTGCGCGCTCTGTGAAACAGATTGGCGTAGCCATATGTCTGTTCGTTGAACGGGATCTGTTGATTCAGCATGGCTTTGGTGAGCCGATAGACCTGATCCTCCGGGACATCCTCCCGACTGACCAAGGTTGCGGCGATGGCGAAGGTTGGGACTGGCTTGGGGTTACCAGGATAGATGCGTGCCGGGATCTGGCTGCGCTGATAGTAGGGGAGGCCCTTGATGAACCGGTCGCGTAGCTCGCCCTCTATGGACAAAAAGGTAATGGGGCAGCGTTTCGCCGCTTCCAGGGTCATGCGGTTCGGATGGCCTATCACCAGCGCGAAAGCATCAATCTGCTTACTGCACAAGGATTCTGGCAGGTTGGCAACGCTCTTCAGATCGAGATCCTGCTCCTTGACGCCCAGCAGTGCCATCAGCGCCAGTGCCGTCTTGCGGGTGCCCGAATGCTTCAAACCAAAGTCGATAGGTGCCAGTTTGAGCTGTTCGAGTCGAGTGATGTCGCCATCGGCCCGAACCACCAGGGTGAAGGGCTCGGCGTGAGTGGCGAACAGGGTTCTCAAGTGAGCTTGAGGAGCCCCTTCAAAGGCGCCGACCCCTTTGCTGGCCTGAAATAGCCAGTCTGACTGGACTATGGCGTAGTCACTCTCCCCTTCTTTCAACTGCTTCAGATTTTCCAGGGATCCCGCTGTTGCCTTGGGTCGGCAGCTGAGGCTCTCATCCTGCTCATGGGCCAGGCGGCAGAACTCCTTGGCCATCTGGTAGTAGATGCCTTGTTCGGATCCCGTGCCTATCTCGATGTGGGTGGCTGCCTGCAGGGATGGCACCAGTAGCAGAGGGAGCAGGGGCAGGATTTTCATGATGATGCTCCCGTGGCGTAGCCATCGATACCCCAGGCCCGCAATATGTTGATGTCCGTGATGGAGCTGGCCTCTGCCAGCAAGGTATAGCCGGATCCATGGAGGCTCTGGCTGACCAGGTTCCAGTAGAGGGGGGAGTTGGTGACAGCAAGGCTGATGAACGCGGGATAGACAGGGTCGAGCTGGTTCAGCACCTCGTTGTTGATGGGAATGCCGCTAAAGGCCAACTCCAGTCCCGCGCCTTCCAGTGCCATGAAGGTGGCCATGGCACTGGCTGGCAGGGTGGTTATATCCCAACGCCAGTCGATGAATCTCCCCTTGGGCGCCTTGATGAGTCCGTTCTGCAATTGGGGCCATTGAGGATGACTGAGCAGACTGAGCGGCAGGGAGAGCCCTTCACATTCCTGACCTAGCCAGTAAGTGATGGCTTGCTGCAACTTGATGAGAGGCGTCTCGCCAGAGAATGGCTGGCGGGGCAACAAGCGCCGATAGAGCAGTATGTCCCCTTGGGTGGAGTAAAAATGCTGTTGTTGCCACTCCTCATCCACAGGGTGAAGGTTGAGCAGGGGAAGATGACTGCTTGCCTCCTGCTGCTTGCCTAGCTGGGTGATCTTGAGCCGCTGTTGCAGCATGTCCCGTTTGCGCTCCGAGACGAGCTGGTTGACCGAGCTGGCCACATCCTTGAGCTCCTTGAGCCAAGGGATGGGCAACTCAGCGCCATATTGACGCTTGCGGATCAGGCCCAACTGCTGATTGATCTCGGTGAGTGGGCGCAACAGACGCTTGCAGATCCAGGGAATGAGCAGGCTGAAGACGATCAGGCCGCCCAGCAGCGCCAGGCCAGTGCGGCTGACGGCATTCCACAGGTGTTGGTAGGCGTAGCCACTGTGTCCCTCCAGCGTCAGTGTCCCCAGCATGCGCCAGCCGTCGGTCAACTCCTGTTCGACCTTGACCGGCGGCATGGCGATGAGACTGGGCAACCAGGCCGGGATACTCTGCTGGGTACTGGTAAAGACCTTGTGGAACAGCATCTGGCCATCCGGGTCGACTAGGGTGATGGCACTGACGAAACCACCGTCAAACATGGCATTGACGATGGTTTCAGCCAATACCTTGTCTTCATTGAGCAAGGTACCCTGCAACACCAGACCGAGAGCTGTGATGGCCGTTTCAAGATTGGCTGACATCTGGTCGAGGATGGATTGGCGGACCGTGGTGATTTCGAGCATGAACAGTAGAGCGGCGCCAATCAGAAACAGGACGAGGATGATCCTGTTTAACAATTTCGCTAACGACATATCCACTCCCTGGAAAAAGTTGCGCAACATGGCCCTTGGCGGGTCGATCAGGATCTGATCTGGTTCTTAAAAGTAGGAAAAAATGGGAGAAAAGTGATGATATTTTCTGCCAAAAACCACAGGTTATGAATAAAATGTGTTTTTGGTGCGTCTTGCAGTGAACTTTTCACGAAATCATGGGTCGAATGTGCAGCTTTATGCGATTTTATAACAACGACACGACCCAATAACACTCTCAGAACTAATGACAGGATAGCGGATGAAACGTCTTCGTCCCTTGGTAGCCAGTGCTGCCAACTGGGAACCACCGGTTCCCCGCAAACATTTTTATGCCATGTTGTTGCTGACGGGATTGACCCTGTCGGCAGTGGCCATACTGCCTGCGCCAGGGGATATTCTGGAGCGCCCACTGCGCCTGGAACTGCCCATTTCGGCTCATGGCACCGCCACCAATGAAGACAACACCGAATTTAACGCCATCCCGGATCATGAGCTGATCGATCCCGTGGCCCCCGAGGATGACATTCCCGCCGATACTGGCCCCGAGTGGCAAGACTACCGGGTACGCAATGGTGAGAACCTCACTACCATCTTCAACACCCTTGGCCTGTCGACCACCACTCTGTACAAGGTGCTGGATGCAGACAGCAAGAACAATCTGGCCCGCCTCAAGCCAGGGCAGACCATAGAGTTGCTGATCGATCAGGACAACATACTGCAAGAGATGAAGATCCGGCTCAATATCAAGCAGTCTCTTGAGCTCAAACGGGTCGATGACAACTACAGTGCCAACATGGTCACCGAGGCCGTGGAGTGGCAGAAGCAGAACTTCAATGGCGTCATCAATGGCAGTTTCTACGTCAGCGCCCGTAATGCCGGCGTCCCGGCCAGCCACATCAAGAAGATTGCCAACTTGTTTCAGTGGCGCCTCAATTTTGCCAGCGATCTGAAGAAGGGTGACAAGTTCAAGGTATTGATGCAGCAGGAGACGGTGCAGGGCAAAAATACTGGCAACAGCCAGCTGCTCGGGGTCGAAGTACTCAGCAATGGCAAGAGTTTCTCGGCTTGGCTGGCGGAAGATGGCAACTATTACGATGCCCAGGGACAGAGCCTGGAGCGCGGTTTCCGCCGCTATCCAACCCACAGCCGCTATCGCATCAGCTCGACCTTCAACCCGGCCCGCCGCCATCCCATCACTGGCATGGTGCGCCCTCATGAAGGTACGGACTTCGCCGTACCGGTCGGCACGGCCGTGCTGGCAACCGGGGATGGCGTGGTCGTCAAGGCGACCCGTCACCCCTTGGCTGGCACCTATGTGGTGATCAAGCATGGTCGCACCCTGAGCACCCGTTACCTGCACCTGAGCAAGCTGTTGGTCAAACCGGGTCAGCGGGTGAAGATGGGGGACAGGATAGCCCTGTCCGGCAACACAGGGCGATCCACGGGTGCGCATCTGCACTATGAGGTACGACTCAACAACCGCCCCGTTAACCCCATGACGGTCAAGTTGCCCATGTCCGAAGCCCTGAGCGGCAAGGCCAAGCGCCAGTTCCTGGCCAAGGTACAGTCTTACAAGAAAGAGCTCTTGGTGAGCTGAGTTCCCGTGACGGCCAAGATCCCTTTAATTGCCATAAAAAAGAGCCCGTCGGGCTCTTTTTTATTGGCTGTCCCGCCTTGGGCTTGGGTGCTCAATAGCCCTTGTCGAAGTCGATGCGACCATCCAGAGGCTGGCCATCGATGAGGCGGATATAGTTGCGCACGAAAATCTGGGCCACGTCTTCGGGAAAGCTGTAGGCGCTGTTATGGGGGGTGATGATGAGGTTGGGGGTCGACCAGAGCGTGCTGTCGGCGGGCAAGGGCTCTTGCTCGAAGACATCCAGTACTGCCTGGGCAAGCTTGCCGCTCGCCAGGGCATCGAGCAGATCCTGAGTGTGAATAGCGCTGCCACGACCGACATTGAACAGTATGGCGCCGGGCTTGCAGTGTTCGAAGCGCTCCCGGGTGAATAGGTGGTGCGTCTCGCGGGTCGCTGGCAACACGCTTACTATCACATCGCTCTGGCCCAGTAATCGATTGAGGGCGGCCAGCTGGTACACCTCATCAAAGCCTGCCCGTTCATGACCACTGCGACTGACACCGAGCACCCGCATGCCGAAATGCTTGCCGGTCTGTGCGATATGCTGGCCTATGCTGCCGGTACCAAGCACCAGCAGTGTCCTGCCCTTGAGTCCTTGATAGGGGTGGCTCTGCCAATGCTGCTGCGCCTGTTGCTCTTGGTAGCAGGGTAGATGACGAGTCAGGCTGAGCAGGTGGCCGAACACATATTCACTCATCAGAGGGCCGAAGATGCCGCGCACGTTGGTGAGCTGATAATCGTGACGGCAATCGTTGCCCAGCAGTACATCAACACCTGCGTAGCTCGATTGTACCCAGCTCAGCTTGTGTGCCCGCGCCAGCAAGGGTTTGGCACGAGCAGGCTCGGCGAGCAGGATGTGAGCCTCGCCGATGAGGGGCTCTGCCTCACTTGGGCTGTCGGCTCGCAGGATGCGAAGATGCGGCAGGCGAGCGGCCTGCAACAGGCGCTGGTAGTGGGCATTGTCCTGACTGAGCAGCAGCAGGGTACGTTGGCTCATTGGCGAATTCCTCATAAGGCGCGCGGCGAGGGAGGGGAGGCCGCTCTCTTCATCTTACCCGACTTGCCAGGGCAACAACGTCGACCAGCTCGCTTTTTCGTTTTCGCCGCGTCCCCCCGTGGGCTACAATCTGCCCCACATTTTATGAAGGATCTCCTGCCGTGTTTGGTGACAAGTTTTATAAGCGACTGGCCGAGTTACAACCTTGGCAGCAAACCGTCTATACCCTGGCCCTGGCCGAGCGTATGTATCCGAACTATGCCCTGTTCGCCCAGGCCTCGGGCTTTGGTGATGCCAAGGCCTATCGCCATGCCCTGGATCAGATGTGGAGCTACCTCACGGTCAAGAGCTCCCGGGTCAACCTGGGGGCTATTCTGGAGGCGTTTGAGGTCTATATCCCCGAGCCAGGCAAATTCGAATCCTACGGCGCCTATCCGGCACTGGATGCCTGCGTGGCCTTGGGCTGTGCCTATAACTCGGTGATCTGCCGGGTGGGTGAAGAGGCCATGGATGCCAGTCACGCCTCGGTCGGGACGGTAGCCGGTTTCATCGAACTGCTGGAAGAGCGGGATCTCACCGAAGAAGAGCTCTACGAGCATGAATACATGGAGGCGGAACTGGAGTTCCAGGTCGAGTTGCTCAAGCGAGTTGCTCACGAGCGTGACAGCGACCGGATCCTCGCCATCAAAGCCTTTGCGGCCCAGGACGGCGTCTCCAATATCGGTATCTCGCTGGAAGAGTAAGACGATAGTGCGATGAGATTGAAAAAAGCCCCGTCGGGGCTTTTTTCATATGCACCGTTCAGTCGGTGAGGGGATTCACGCTCAGCACGGGGGCGGCATCTATGCCGCTGGCATTCATCATGTGGGAGATGCGTTGCAGGGAAGAGAGCAACAGGGTCTGCTCCCACACTTCCAGCGCCTGAAAGCGCTGAATAAAGTGGACTTGCAGGGGGGTCGGAGCCTGAGCCAGCAGCAATTGACCCTGTTCGGTCAGGGTGGCATGTACCTTGCGCTTATCGGTCTGGCTGCGAACTCTCTGCACCAGGCCGCGGCTTTCCAGCCTGTCCATGATGGTGGTGGCGGTCGCCTGACTCATATTGGTGTGGTTGGCCAGCTGGCGCATCGAGATCTGCCCCAACTCATTTATTCCTTTGAGCAGCAATAATTGTGGTGCCGTTAGACCCGCCTCCTTGATCAACCGCTTCGAGTGCATATCGATGGCTCGAATGATTTGGCGCAGCGCGACCAAGACTTCATCATGTTTTTCCATGGTATCAGACCACTAAAGAGGCGTTGTTGGGAGCGGATTCTCGAACTAATCAATGCTTGGGTCAAGTGGCCTATGAATGACTTAGTTTCAGCTCAAAGCATTTTTATGGTATTTTATGCGGCCTTTACCAAATTTAAACCCGATATTTGAGGAACAAGATGATGACAAACGATCTGGACATCAAGTCTCTGGTTAGCGAGTTAACCGTGGTGCGTGTGCGCTATGAGTTGCCCGACACCTCTGCGTTCATTCGCTATCAACCCCGTTACGATGAGGATCCTAACACCCTCAAAGTACACCACTATGATGGTGAGCTCCCTCTCTCCTGTACCAACACCGGCCGCTTCACCCTCAAGGAGCTGGTCAACGAGATGCGGTATGCCTATGTGCTGGTGCATCTGTTCCCCAATGAGAGCGCCATGAACTTCTACCTCTCCGGTCTGGACAACGGTCTGGCCCAGCTCGAGTTCATTGGCGGTAGCTATGACTTCAACCGCCTCTGGATCAGTAGCGGTATCTCCAACATCGGTATCCCCATGGCGATCTTCCTTGGCAAACGCCATGCGGTAAATGGTCAGCCTTCGGTCAGTCTGGTCGATCATCGTGACGACAGTGCCGGCAAGCTGGTCTATCGGGCCATCGGCGGCGCCGGTGACCATGTCGGTGAAGATTTTTACAATCAGGACTAAGGAGGGTCAATGAGAGCGACCAAAGGGATATTCAAAGGCCTTAATTCAACCATGGCGACCACGGCCCTGACCGTGATCACCCTCTTCCTGCTATTCGGGGTCTTCGATCCGGACACGGCGGCATCCTGGTTCAGTGGCGCCAAAGACACCATCATCGCCAGCTTCAAGTGGTATTACATCCTGGTGGTGGCGCTCTTCCTGTTCTTTGCCATCTATCTGATGTTCAGCCGCTTTGGCAGCATCCGCCTGGGGGATGATGATCAGGAGCCCGAGTATGGCTACTTCGCCTGGTTCTCCATGCTGTTCAGTGCCGGCATGGGGATAGGGCTGGTGTTCTGGAGCATCGCCGAGCCGATGTTCCACCTGCAGGCCAACCCTTTCATCGAAAAGGGCATGACCCCCGAGGCGGCGCAGATTGCCATGCGGGTTACTTTCTATCATTGGGGTCTGCACCCCTGGGCCATCTACGCGATCGTCGGTCTCTCCCTGGCGTTTTTCAGCTACAGACGCAAGCTGCCCCTGGCCATTCGTTCCGTGCTCTACCCGATCCTGGGTGACAGGATATATGGCTTCTGGGGTCATGCCGCCGATGTGCTGGCGGTGTTCGGCACAGTGTTCGGGGTCGCGACCTCCCTCGGTCTGGGGGTTGCCCAGATGAACACGGGTCTCAATCAGCTCGTTGGGATGGACGTCTCCCAGACCAATCAGCTGTGGCTCATTGCGGGTATCACCCTCATCGCTACCCTGTCGGCAGTCTCGGGGGTGGGGCGTGGGGTCAAGATACTGTCTGAGCTCAACGTCTGGCTCAGCATCCTGATCTTGCTGGTGTTTGTCGTGATGGGGCCGACCACCTACATCCTCAACTCCTATGTGCAGAACATCGGTGACTATCTGCAAAACCTCATCAAGTTGAGTTTCTGGACCAATACCGAGGCGAACGGCACCTCTGCCTGGCAATCCTCCTGGACCGCCTTCTACTGGGGCTGGTGGATAGCCTGGGCCCCCTTTGTTGGCATGTTTATCGCCCGCATCTCCAAGGGGCGTACCATACGTGAGTTCATCCTGGGCGTGCTGCTGGTGCCCTCCCTGCTAGGCATGTTCTGGTTGACGGTGTTTGGCGGTACCGCCATTCATCTGGAGTTGTTCGGTGCGGGCGGTGTGGCCGAGGCCGTCAACCAGGATGTGACCCAGGCCCTCTACAAGACGGTAGACATGCTGGATTGGGGCACTGTGGGCCTGATTGCCAAGGGGATCCTGACCCTGCTGATCTGTACCTACTTCATCACCTCCTGTGACTCGGGCACCCTGGTGATCACGACCTTGCTCTCCATTGGTGAGAGCGAGCCGCCGATACGTCACCGCGCCGTCTGGGGCATAGGTCAGGGGCTGGTCGCGGCCATCTTGCTGATGTCGGGAGGATTGGCGGCCTTGCAGGCCGCCAGCATCATCGCCGCCTTGCCCTTCTCGGTGATCATGCTGGCCATGTGCTACTCGCTGATCCTCGGTCTCAAGCAAGAGAGCCAGCGGCAGGTCGAGTACCGCCAGAACCTGAAGCGACACGATGGCTCTAGCTATATGAGCCTGAAAGAGCGTATAGGCCCGGGCACCTGATGAAGCCCTGATGCCTGTGAATGCAGGCATCTCATCCAAAAAAGGGGAACCCGACGGGTTCCCCTTTTGTTTGCGCATGCGCCGCCCGGCGCAACGCGGCTGTCAGAGCAGTTGCTTGAGGCGATAGATCAGCTCCAGGGCCTGGCGGGGGGAGAGGTCATCCGGGCGTATCTGTGCCAGTTCCTCCACGGCCGGGTGAGGCTGTGGCAAGGGCTGTGGTGGAGGGAGGCTGCCCGCTTCGCCCGTCACCAGCGGAGTGCCACGTTCCAGCTCGGCCAGCTTGTGGCGCGCCTGATGGATCACCGACTTGGGCACCCCGGCCAGGGCTGCGACTTGCAGGCCGTAAGAGCGACTGGCTGCGCCCTCTTGCACCGCATGCATGAAGGCGATGGTGTCGCCGTGCTCCACCGCATCCAGATGGACGTTGGCAAGGTTTGGCAGCAGCTCGGGCAGCTTGGTCAGCTCGAAGTAGTGGGTGGCAAACAGGGTGTAGGCCCCTATCTTGCTGGCCAGCTGTTCGGCACAAGCCCAGGCCAGGGAGAGACCATCATAGGTGCTGGTACCGCGACCTATCTCGTCCATCAGCACCAGACTCTGGGCCGTGGCGTTGTTGAGGATATTGGCGGTCTCGGTCATCTCCACCATGAAGGTGGAGCGACCCGAGGCAAGATCGTCCGAGGCGCCGATGCGGGTGAAGATGCGATCGATGGGACCGATGCGGGCGCTGTCGGCCGGCACATAAGCGCCAATATGCGCCAGCAGCACGATGAGGGCGGTCTGGCGCATATAGGTAGACTTACCCCCCATGTTGGGGCCCGTGATGATCAACATCTGTCGGCCCTGTTTCAGGCTGACCGGATTGGCGATGAAGGGATCCTTCATGACCTGCTCCACCACGGGGTGGCGGCCGCCCTCGATCAGGATCTGATCCTCGTCGGTCAGGGTCGGACACTGATAATTGAGGGTCTCGGCTCGCTCCGCCAGGTTGGCCAGTACGTCCAGCTCGGCCAGGGCGGCGGCAGACTCTTGCAGCTCGGCGAGATGGGACAGCAGGGTGTCGAGCAGCTCTTCATAGAGCCGTTTTTCCAGGGCCAGAGCGCGACTCTGGGCGGTCAGGATCTGATCTTCGTATTTTTTGAGCTCATCGATGATGTATCGCTCATTGTTTTTCAGGGTCTGACGGCGGATGTAGTGGGCGGGCACCAGGTGGCTGTTGGCCCGGCTCACCTCGATGAAGAAGCCATGCACCCTGTTGTAACCCACTTTAAGGGTGTTGATGCCAGTCTCCTGCTTCTCCCGCTCCTCGATGCGACCCAGTACGGCGGTGGCCCCATCGGCCAGATCGCGGATTTCGTCGAGCTCGCTGTTGAAGCCCTCGCGGATGACGCCGCCATCGCGGATCAGTACAGGCGGGGTCTCCATGATGGCCCGCTCCAGCAGATCCAGCAGCTCCGGGAAGCAGGCGGCGCGATCCCGCAGTCGCTGCACCGCTTCGTGCTGGCTGCCTGCCAGCAAGGCTTGCAGGTGTGGCAGCTGGGTGAACGCCTGGCGCAGACGGGTCAGATCCCGAGGGCGTGCGGAGCGCAGGGCGAGGCGGGCCAATACCCGCTCCATGTCGCCAACCTGGCGCAGCAGGGCACCCAGCTCGTCATAGAGGTTTGCTTCTATCAGCTCGGATATGGTGCTCTGGCGGCCGCGCAGCAGCACCCGATCGCGGATCGGCTGATGCAACCAGCGCTTGAGCAAACGGCTGCCCATGGGGGTCTGGGCGCGATCCAGCACTTCGCTCAGGGTATTTTCGTAGCCGCCGGCCAGATTCTGGGTCAACTCCAGGTTGCGGCGGGTCGCGGCATCCATGATGACGGCGTGATCCGGTTGCTCAAGCCTGACTCCACGAATGTGAGGCAGGGCGGTGCGCTGGGTGTCTTTCACGTACTGCATCAGGCAGCCGGCGGCGCACAGGGCTACCTCACTCTTGTCGACCCCAAAGCCCACCAGATCCTGAGTGCCAAATTGCTGGCACAGCAATTTGCGGGCCGTGCCCAGTTCAAACTCCCACTCGGGGCGACGGCGCAGGCCGCGGCGTCCCGCTATGTGGTGCATGAACGCGAAAGATTCCGGATGGAGCAACTCGGCCGGGTTGGTGCGTTGCAACTCGGCCAGCAGGGTCTCTTCCTTGTCGAACTGATTGATGAAGAAGCGGCCCGAGCTGATATCCAGGGTGCCAAAACCGAACTGACGACCATCGTGATAGAGGGCGGCGATCAGGTTGTCCTGGCGCTCGTTGAGCAGCGCCTCGTCGGAGACGGTGCCCGGGGTAACGATGCGGATCACCTTGCGCTCGACCGGCCCCTTGCTGGTGGCCGGATCCCCCACCTGTTCGCAGATGGCCGCCGACTCGCCGAGTTGCACCAGCTTGGCCAGATAGCCTTCGATGGCGTGATAGGGCACCCCTGCCATGGGAATGGGAGTACCGGCGGATTGACCACGCTTGGTCAGGGAGATGTCGAGCAACTGCGCAGCCCGGCGGGCATCGTCATAGAAGAGCTCATAGAAGTCGCCCATCCGGTAGAACAGCAGTATCTCAGGGTTCTCGGCCTTGAGGCCCAGGTACTGCTGCATCATGGGCGTATGTTGGCTAAGGGCTGCGTTGGGAGCCCCTGTTTGGGCGGATAATGCGTTCATGTTCGATCCCGGATGGTGGCCGAGTGGCCTGTGCAGATACGGCTATTATGGGGGGCCATTCTACACAGAAGGCGGGGATGGGGGGAACCCAACCTGATGGTGCCCAAGGCTGACTCTGTTGCGATAGCCCGGGCCGGGATAGCATAATGCAGGCTCGATAACGGGAGGTGCCATGACCCTTGATAGAGAGATTGTTTGCCTTGCCGAGGAGCTGGGCCCGGCCCTCATCGGCCGTGGCTGGCTGGCTGCCACCGCAGAATCGTGCACCGGGGGCGGGGTTGCCTATGCCATCACCGAGATAGCGGGCAGCTCGGCCTGGTTCGATCGCAGCTTCGTCACCTACACCAATGAGGCCAAACAGCAGATGCTGGGGGTCAGTGTCGACAGCCTGGTGCGTCACGGCGCCGTCAGTGAGGCCGTGGTACTGGAAATGGCCAGGGGCGCCCTGGCGCGATCCGACGCCCGCATCAGCGTCGCCATCAGCGGCATCGCGGGGCCGGGCGGGGGGTCTGAGGATAAACCGGTCGGCACCGTCTGGTTTGCCTGGGCCGAGCAGGGAGGGCGTCAGCGCTCGCTGCTTGCCCGTTTCGAAGGGGATCGCCATCAGGTGCGACAACAGGCGATCAGACAAGCCCTGTCCGGTCTCTTGGCCCTGCTCAAGTAAAAGGGGTTGATACTGTATGAATAGACAGTATACTTAGCCCAACTTCACCTTATCACGATTTCCAGCGGAGATTGGCATGGATCAGAACAAGCAGAAGGCACTGGCGGCAGCGCTGGGTCAGATTGAGAAACAGTTTGGTAAAGGCTCCATCATGCGTCTGGGCGACAGCAAGACCATGGACATTGAAGCCATCTCTACCGGCTCCCTCTCCCTGGACGTGGCGCTCGGCATCGGCGGTCTGCCCTGCGGTCGTGTGGTCGAGATTTATGGCCCGGAATCATCGGGCAAGACGACCCTGACGCTGCAAGTCATTGCCGAGGCCCAGAAGAAGGGCAAGACCTGTGCCTTCGTCGATGCCGAGCACGCGTTGGATCCCATCTATGCCGCCAAGCTGGGCGTCAACGTCGATGACCTGCTGATCTCCCAGCCGGATACCGGCGAACAGGCGCTGGAAATCTGTGACATGCTGGTGCGTTCCAACGCGGTCGACGTCATCATCGTCGACTCCGTTGCCGCCTTGACGCCCAAGGCTGAAATCGAAGGCGAGATGGGGGATTCCCACGTCGGCCTGCAGGCTCGCTTGATGTCCCAGGCGCTGCGCAAGCTGACTGCCAACATCAAGAATGCCAACTGCCTGTGTATCTTCATCAACCAGATCCGCATGAAGATCGGCGTCATGTTCGGCAGCCCCGAGACCACCACGGGTGGTAACGCCCTCAAATTCTACGCCTCAGTACGCCTGGATATCCGCCGGATCGGCGCCATCAAGGAAGGGGACGAGGTGGTCGGTAACGAGACCCGCGTCAAGGTCGTCAAGAACAAGGTGGCCCCGCCCTTCAAACAGGCCGAGTTCCAGATCTTCTACGGCGTGGGCATCTCGAAAGAGGGCGAGCTGGTGGACTTGGGCGTCAAGCACAAGCTGATCGACAAGGCCGGTGCCTGGTATAGCTACAATGGCGAGAAGATAGGCCAGGGCAAGGCCAACGTCATGAAGCTGTTTGCCGAGAACAAGACGATGGCTGCCGAAATCGAAGCCAGACTGCGTGAGCTGCTGCTGGCCAAGGACGGGGGGCCAAACGAGAAGGCTCCAGTGGCCGCTCTCGACGAGCTTGAGCCCGAAGACGAACAAGAATTTGAGTAACAGACAGGCCGGGCTAACCCCCGGCCTTGTTTTTATGGGCGAGGGAGCCATGACGGAACAGCCTGAGTTGTCATTTGAAGAAACATTCGCCGCCGCCCGCGCCTACGCCATGCGCAGTCTGGGCAGGCGGGAGAGTGCCGAGTCCGAGCTGCTGATGCGTCTGCGCAAGCGGGGCTATGACGAGACGGTGAGTCAGGCCGTGCTCGATTATTGCCGCGATCACCAGTGGGTATCCGATGAGCGTTATGGCGCCATGGCGGTGCGGGCCGGAGCGGCCAAGGGGCATGGTCCCACCAAGATCCGCTTCGATCTGCGCCGCAAGGGGCTCAGTGATACCGAGTTGGAGCTGGCGTTTGATCAACCCGAACTGGACTGGTTCGAGCTGGCCCTTGCCCTGTTGCAGCGCCGCACCGATGCTGCTGTTCTCAAGGAGTTCAAGGTGCGGATGAAGTGGCTCAAGTACCTGCTGGGACGAGGTTTCAATCAGGATCAGGCCCGTTATGCGCTGGATACTCTGCTGGCCGAGAGCGAGGCGGACGACGACTGAATGGCAATCGTGATGGCTTGCTCAGGCCGGGAGTTGCGCTTTCCCTCGTCATGTTAAGTCAATCCCTTCTTGGTGTGAGGCTCATGCCTCTTGTTCCCATGCCGCCATGCGCCCTTCCCTGATCTGCCGCCGGCCACCCCTGCTGCTCTCTCTTTGGCGTTTTGTCTTTGACGTTTTGGCCGTGACATCTTGGTGACGGCTTCCTGGCCAACCTTCTAGGCTATGGCGTCGTGACGCTGTCCGCTGGTGATCGTCATGGGCCTGTCTTGCCGCTTTTGGGGAGTCTGCGCTGCATGTTCGGGTTTCTCGTCAGCCTGGATCTGAGCCCAGTCCGCCGCTTTTTTAGGACGTTATGCCTTGCATGTCGCCTGGGGTCTCTTTTCACCGGCTTTTTCGGGGACGAGGAGCCTGTGGGTTTTACTTTGCCCCGTAGAAAACTTACATTAAGGCGATTAAAAGTCCGTATCTGAATCAAGCAGGATTTTCCATGTATATGTCCACATCAGAGATCCGCAACGCGTTTCTCGAGTACTTCCGCTCCCAGGGGCACCAGGTGGTGTCGTCCAGCTCACTGGTTCCGCACAACGATCCAACCTTGCTGTTCACCAATGCAGGGATGAATCAGTTCAAGGATGTCTTCCTCGGTGCCGACAAGCGCGCCTACAACCGGGCGACCAGCTCCCAGCGCTGTGTACGTGCGGGCGGCAAGCACAATGATCTGGAAAACGTGGGTTATACCGCGCGTCACCACACCTTCTTCGAGATGCTGGGTAACTTCAGTTTCGGCGATTACTTCAAGCAGGATGCTATCCGCTTCGCTTGGGAGTTCCTGACTGGCACCCTGAAGCTGCCCAAAGAGCGCCTGCTGGTCACCGTCTATGAGACCGATGACGAAGCTTTCGAGATCTGGGCCAAAGAGATTGGCGTGCCGACCGATCGCATCGTGCGCATCGGTGACAACAAGGGCGCAGCCTTTGCCTCCGATAACTTCTGGCAGATGGGTGATACGGGTCCTTGCGGTCCCTGCACCGAGATATTCTACGACCATGGCGATCATATCTGGGGCGGCCCTCCCGGCTCACCGGAAGAAGATGGCGATCGCTTCATCGAGATCTGGAACGTGGTCTTCATGCAGTTCAACCGCCAGGCCGATGGCACCATGGAACCGCTGCCGCGCCCCTCCGTGGACACCGGCATGGGGCTGGAGCGTATCGCTGCCATCATGCAGGGCGTGCACTCCAACTATGAGATCGACATCTTCCAGGCACTGATCAAGAAGGCGGCCGAGATAGTGGGCACCGAGGATCTGAGCAATCAGTCCCTGCGCGTCATCGCCGACCACATCCGCTCCTGCGCCTTCCTGATTGGCGACGGTATCATGCCCTCCAACGAGGGGCGCGGCTATGTACTGCGCCGCATCATCCGTCGCGCCGTGCGCCATGGCCGCAAGTTGGGTGCCACCGATGTCTTCTTCTACAAGCTGGCCGCCGAGCTGGCCGTGCAGATGAAAGACGTGGCCACCGAGTTGAGCGCTCAGCTCTCCCTGGTCGAGCGGGTACTGCGCATCGAAGAGGAGCAGTTTGTCCGCACCCTGGACAGGGGCTTGTTGCTGCTCGAAGATGTGCTGGCCAACCTGGGGGATGCCAAAGTGATCCCGGGTGACGTGGTGTTCAAGCTGTATGACACCTATGGCTTCCCGGCGGATTTGACCGCCGATGTGGTGCGTGAGCGCGAGATCGGTATCGATGAAGAGGGTTTCCACACCGAGATGGCGAAGCAGCGTGCTCGCGCCAAAGAGGCCTCCAGCTTCGGTGTCAATTACAACGATGTGCTCAAGCTCGACTTCGAAACCCCCTTCACCGGTTACCAGGCCCTGACCGAGCAGACCAAGGTGCTGGCCATCTACAAAGATGGCGTCCAGGTGAGTGGCCTCATCGCGGGTGAAGAGGCGGTTGTGGTACTCGAGAAGACCCCCTTCTACGCCGAGTCCGGCGGTCAGGTGGGCGATACCGGCATCATCAAGGTGGATGACGGTATCTTCGCGGTGACCGACACTCGCAAGGCGGGTAAAGCCATTATCCATACCGGTTATCTGGAGCTGGGTACCCTGGAAGAGGGTGCCGCCGTGGTGGCAGAAGTCGATGAAGAACGCCGTCAGGCCGTGGCGTTGAACCACTCGGTGACCCACTTGCTCCATGCGGCCCTGCGTCAGGCATTGGGGGATCATGTGACCCAGAAGGGATCCCTGGTCGGTGCCGAGCGGATGCGTTTTGACTTCTCCCACTTCGAAGGCTTGACCATGGCGACCATTCGTCGCATCGAGGAGCTGGTCAACGCCCAGATCCGCGCCAACCATGACATCGCTACCCAGGTGATGGATCTGGAGGCGGCCAAAGCCGCTGGTGCCATGGCACTGTTTGGCGAGAAATACGAAGATGACGTGCGGGTAGTGCGCATGGGCGATTACTCCACCGAGCTGTGTGGTGGTACCCATGCCAAGCGCACCGGCGACATCGGTTTCTTCAAGATCATCGCCGAGAGCGGCATAGCGGCGGGTATCCGCCGTATCGAAGCCGTGACCGGCAAGAGTGCCATCGATTTCCTGCACCAGTTGGCCGAGCAGATAGAAGAAGCGGCTGCGCTGATCAAAGGCGATCAGTTCTCCCTGGGTAGCAAGGTGCGTCAACTGCTGGACAAGTCCAAGATGATGGAGCGCGAACTGGAGCAGCTCAAGGCCAAGCTGGCAGCCCAGGCGGGCAGTGACCTGCTGAGCCAGGTCATCGAGATCAAGGGCCAGAAGGTGCTGGTAGCCGCACTGGATGACGTGGATCCCAAGTCCCTGCGCGGCATGCTGGACGAGCTGAAGAATCGGATGAAGTCCGGCGTCGTGCTGCTGGCCACCAGTGACGAAGGCAAGGTCAACCTGATCGCTGGCGTCACGTCGGATCTGACTGGCAAGGTCAAGGCGGGTGAGCTGGTCAATCTGGTTGCCCAGCAGGTCGGCGGCAAGGGGGGCGGTCGTCCTGACATGGCGCAGGCGGGTGGCACTCAACCGGAGGCCGTGCCGGCGGCACTGCAATCCGTTCACTCCTGGCTGGAAGAGCGCCTCTAATTAGGGCGAGGTGATCTGTGGCACTCTATGTACAGAAGTTCGGTGGCACCTCGGTTGGCACCCTGGAGCGGATCGAAGCGGTCGCTGAGCGGGTCGCTCATACCAGACTGCAGGGGCATGATGTGGTGGTGGTGGTCTCCGCTATGTCGGGGGAGACCAACCGTTTGCTGGGCATGGCCCAGCAGCTGGATCCTGACGCCAATCGGCGCGAGATGGATGTGCTGGTCTCCACCGGCGAGCAGGTCACCATTGCCTTGCTTGCCATCGCGCTGAACCGCCGTGGCTGCCAGACCGTCTCCATGACCGGGGATCAGGTGCGCATCCACACCGATTCGGCCTATGGCAAGGCCAGGATCACCCACATAGATACCGCATCGCTGCAAGGCGAGCTGGCCAGTGGCAAGGTGGTGGTGGTGGCAGGCTTCCAGGGTCGTGATGAGCACAATGCCATCACGACCCTGGGCCGGGGTGGTTCCGACACCACAGCGGTGGCGATTGCGGCGGCCCTCAAGGCCGATGAGTGTCATATCTTCACCGATGTAGACGGTGTCTATACCACGGATCCGCGTATCGAGCCCAAGGCTCGGCGCCTCTCGACCATCACCTTCGAGGAGATGCTGGAGATGGCGAGCCTGGGGGCCAAGGTGCTGCAGATCCGTTCGGTGGAGTTTGCAGGAAAGTACCGGGTACCATTACGGGTGCTGTCGAGCTTTATCGATGGCGAGGGAACCTTAATCACATATGGAGGTGAGAGGATGGAAGCTCCCCTGGTATCGGGCATTGCGTTCAACCGCAATGAGGCCAGTCTGACCATTTTGGGGGTGCCGGACAGGCCCACCGTTGCGGCTCAGATCCTCGGCCCAATCAGCGATGCCAATATCGACGTGGACATGATTGTTCAGAATACGTTGGGGGATGGCACTGCAGACTTTACCTTCACGGTGAATCGCGATGACTATCGCCGTGCCCGTGCTCTGCTTGAGCTGACGGCCAGCGAGCTTGGCGCCGCCTGTGTTCAGGGCAATGGTGAGATAGCCAAGGTCTCTATTGTCGGGGTGGGGATGTGGAATCATCCCGGCGTGGCCCGCACCATGTTCAAGGTATTGGGTGAGGAGGGGATCAACATGCAGTTGATTTCAACCTCAGAGATCAAGATTTCCGTGGTGATTGACGAGAAGTATCTGGAGCTGGCAGTACGCTCCCTGCATGGGGCCTTCGGGCTGGATCAGGAGCCGAGTGAACAGCCTCTGGGTAACAATCCCGGATTGATTTAGTTTCAACCATTTACCATATCGGTATCTTTGTAAGATAATGTCGATTATCGATACAAATACAAAACAGAATACAGGAGCAAGCGAATGCTTATTTTGACTCGTCGTGTAGGGGAAACCCTGATGATAGGTGATGAAGTGACAGTGACCGTACTGGGCGTGAAAGGCAACCAGGTCCGTATCGGCGTCAACGCACCGAAAGAAGTCTCTGTACACCGCGAAGAGATCTACATGCGGATACAGGCCGAGAAAGTACCGGGCCAACCCAACTTCTAAGCCGCTTTTCATAGCAGCATCAAGGCGACACCTCAGTGTCGCCTTTTGTTTTTCTGGGGGGCTCAACCTGCCCGTCAGGGGCGTAAACAGTGGGATAAGTATCGATTTTGTTTGAATATTCCGCTCTTTGACCAAATGCTGAGCGAACAGGCTTTTTTCTCCAAAAAAGTGTTTGACTAAAAATCCCTGTGAAGTATTATCAGCCCCGCAAACGGAGAGGTGGCCGAGAGGCTGAAGGCGCTCCCCTGCTAAGGGAGTATGCGGCTTATACCCGCATCGGGGGTTCGAATCCCCCCTTCTCCGCCATTTGCGCCCGTAGCTCAGCTGGATAGAGTACCTGGCTACGAACCAGGTGGTCGGAGGTTCGAATCCTCCCGGGCGCACCATATTAAGACTCAAGCAAGAGTCATGTGTTGACCATCAGCAAGTCGACACTTTAGAAAAGGCTTACTGATAAGTAAGCTTTTTTTATCGCTTTAAAAACAGGGCGCCCGTAGCTCAGCTGGATAGAGTACCTGGCTACGAACCAGGTGGTCGGAGGTTCGAATCCTCCCGGGCGCACCATTTAAAGCAACACCAAAAGTTTATGAGCGCCCGTAGCTCAGCTGGATAGAGTACCTGGCTACGAACCAGGTGGTCGGAGGTTCGAATCCTCCCGGGCGCACCATATTGAAAGCAGTACAAAAAGTTTGTGAGCGCCCGTAGCTCAGCTGGATAGAGTACCTGGCTACGAACCAGGTGGTCGGAGGTTCGAATCCTCCCGGGCGCACCATATTAAGAAGCAATGTCAAAAGTTGATGAGCGCCCGTAGCTCAGCTGGATAGAGTACCTGGCTACGAACCAGGTGGTCGGAGGTTCGAATCCTCCCGGGCGCACCATACAGACAGCCTCGACTCAGGTCGAGGCTGTTTTTTTATGGATCTTTTCCGGCCCACTCCAATCCCTGTCACTCCCGTGGCCCTCGCTTGTCGCATACCGGGAAGAGGGGCTGACAACCCTGCTGCCCGCCAGCCCATCCTTCATCGCAACCCCTATCAGCGAGCCTTGTGGCTTGTGGCGCTATCCAAGGGTGTACTCCCTTCCCAGAGCCCCGCGCAAGGCCATGGGCGGCGTTCTGCTGGCCCTGCCCCACTCTCCAGGCGTTCCCCCTTCTGGCATGGCTCAGCGACCCTTTGCGCCTTGAGCCGGCCGGGAATAGTGCCCAGGCCTGGGCTCTCTTCAGGCAAGGTGTGTGGCGGCGAGGGGAGGGGGGAAATCGGTGGCGGGTGGGCCAGGGCAAGCATTGTGCTGACGCGGGAGCCAGCCAGGGCGGATAAGCAAAGAGGGATGCCGTGGCATCCCTCTTTGGGTCAGATCGAGCCAAACGAGCTTCTACTCAGGTTTTGAGCCACTTGCGGATGCGGTTGGCATCTCCTATGGGAGTGCGCTTGCCAAAGGAGTTGAGCAGGACAATGGCCAGCTCCTTGTTGTCCGGTTTGGCACGCATCAGCAGGCAGCGGCCCGCTTCATTGGTAAAGCCGGTCTTGGAGAGACGCACATCCCAATCCTGGTTCTTGACCAGGGGGTTGGTGTTGTTGAAGTGCAGGCTGTATCCGGGCACCGCGAAGCGCATCTCCTGCTCGCTATCCTGGGTGAACTGGCGGATCAGCGGCTGGCGATAGGCGGCCGCGATCAGCTTGGCGAGATCCTGGGCGGTGGAGACATTGGCACTGGAGAGGCCGGTGGCATCATGGAAGCGGCTGTTGCGCATCCCCAACTGTTTGGCTTTGGTGTTCATGGCCCGCACGAAGGCGGCACGCCCTCCCGGGTAATGGCGAGACAGCGCCGAGGCCATGCGGTTTTCCGAAGACATCAGTGCCAGATGCAAGGCATCGCGACGACTGATCTTGGTGCCCATGCGCACCCGGGAATAGGTGTGCTTGATGGCATCGCGATCGTTGCTGTTGACGGTGAGGGTCTGGTTGAGATCCTGCCTGGCATCGAGTACCACCAGCGCCGTCATCAGTTTGGTGAGGGAGGCGATGGGGCGGCGACTGGTCGCGTTCTTCTGATAGAGCGTCTTGCCGCTGCCAACCTCCATCACCAGGGCGCTGCTCGACTGCAATTGCAGTTTGGCAGGATTGGGCGCGGCCATGACCAGGGCGGGCAGCAAGAGGCTGGCCAATGTACTCAACAACGTCAAGGTGCGCATCTGACCCCTCATACGACTACTCCATCCAACTCCAGAAAAAGGCGGTAGATTCACGCATTTTTGCTGCGGCTTTACAAGGTCGCTGGGGGCTATTTTATTAATAATCGTGATTAAAAAAGGCCATGTTGCCATGGCCTCTTGCTTCAGGGTTTGTTTTGCTCCGGCGTGGCCTTGCGCCGCACCAGCCAGCGCCAGATCAGCGCCACCAGACCGGCAGCGAGCAGCACCAGCGGCAGGTAGAGAATGATGCTGAGGAACTGAGTCTCATATTGGGCTGCCAGCTTGGTATGGCTCAGGTAGTAGCCCAGACTCACCAGCGGGCTGACCCAGAGGATGGAACTGACCAGATTGACGACCAGGAAGCGTCCCTGGGGGATCTCGGTCGCACCGACTATGTAGGGATAGACGGTGCGCACGAAGGCGATATAGCGCGCGGTGATCAGGGTCAGGATGCCGTACTTGTTGAGCAGGTAGAACACCTTCTCCTTGTGTTTGTCGTCCATGTGGGACATCAAACGGTGATAGGTCTGGGTGTGCCCGAGGAAGCGGCCCTGCATGTAACCGAGCCAGGTACCGACGAAGGTCGCGACGATCAACAGGGGCACCACCCAGGGGGAGATCACCTCCTGATAGATGAGTACCCCGGTCAGGATGAGCAAGCTGTCACCGGGCAGAAAGGCGGTAGGAATGAAGCCGTTCTCCAGCACCAGGAAAGTCAGCAGCACACAGCACACCATGAAGGCCATCCTGGGATCTGACAGGGTGGCGAGATCCTGGGTCATGAAGGCGTGCGCCAACTGGGAAAACTGCTCCATCATAATACCTACTCCACGGCCTCGGCCGACTGCTTGGTTGAGGTTGCCAACACTTTATCGATACGCAGACCATCCATGTCGACAATCTCCAGCTGCCACTGATCCAGGGAGACCAGATCTCCGGTCTGAGGCACTCGTCCCAGCAGCAGCATGATGAGGCCGCCCAGGGTGTGATAGTGGTGATCCTCTTCTTCCGGCAGGCGGTTGATCCCCAGGCAATCCTTGAGCTCTGGCAGAGGAATGAGGCCGTCGAGCAGCAGGCTGCCGTCGGCGCGCTGAAAAATCCAGTTGTCCTGCGCTTCACCCTGCTGGAAGTCCCCCGCCAGCGCCTCGAGCAGATCCTGCTGGGTCACCAGCCCCTGCAACTCACCATATTCGTCCACCACCAGCACCATGTGCTCGGCGTGACCACGGAAATGGTTGAGCAGCTCCAGGCCATTGAGGGTCTCAGGCAACAGGCTGCCATCCTGGGTGAGGGCCGCCAGATCGATGGTCTCGCCGCGCACATAGGCATGGAGCACCTTGTTGACGTTGAGGATGCCAACCAGGTTGGAGAGGCTGCCGTCACACACAGGGAAGAAGCTGTGGCCATACTCCACCATTCGCATCAGGTTGACCTCGGTGGGCAGGGCCAGATCCAGATAGCGGATGTCGCTGCGGGGCACCATGATGGACTCGAGACGGCGCTCATCAAGGCGAAACACATTGCGTAGCATGGTGCGCTCATGGGCCTCGATGACCCCGGTCTCGGAGCCCTCCTCCAACATGGCGTGGATCTCTTCCTGAGTGAGGTGACTGTTGTTCTCCTGGCTGACCCGCAGCAGTCGCAGACTGGCATGGGTCGAGGCGGAGAGCAGCCAGACGAAGGGGCGAGTCAGGGTCGCCAGCCACAGCATGGGGCGCGCCATCAGGCAGGCGATGCGCTCCGGGCTTATCTGGCCGAGTCGTTTGGGCACCAGCTCACCGATGACGATGGAGAGATAGGTGACGATGACCACCACCAGCACGGTAGCGAGCAGGCTGCTGCTGCTGGGGGTCAGGCCCCAGCCCTGCAGCCAGATGGCGAAGGGTTTGGCCAGCACGGACTCACCATAGATGCCGTTGAGCAGACCTATGCTGGTGATGCCAATCTGCACCGCAGAGAGGAAATGGGTAGGATCATCGGCCAGGCGCAGGGCGATGGCGGCAGAGTGGCTCCCCTCGGCGGCGAGCTTGGTGAGTCGCGCCTTGCGGGCCGTGACGATGGCGATTTCAGACATGGCGAAGAGGCCATTGAGCACAATCAATCCAATCAGGATCAACATTTCCATACGGTAAGCTAACTCCACATAATGAACACTGCGGCAGTGTAATGAATTTGGCGGGGATCCGCTTGTAAAAACGATGGCTGTGAGGCGCCCACAAAAAAGCCCCCTGCTGGCAGGGGGCTCAATATGGCGGTGCGAATGGTGAGGGTGCCGCTTACAGGGCGGCGATTTCCACCTGCTGGGCTTCCAGCTTGGTGAGCTGGAGACGGTAATCTTCCAGCTTCTCGCGCTCCTTGGCGATGACCGCATCCGGCGCCTTGGCCACGAAGGCCTCGTTGCCGAGCTTGCCTTCGATACGGCCGCACTCACCGACCAGACGGGCCACCTCTTTGGCCAGACGGGCCAGCTCGGCCTCCTTGTCGATGAGACCGGCCATGGGGATCATCAGCTCGGTATTGCCGATCAGCTTCTTCACCGACAGCGGGGCGACATCACCTTCGCTCATCACGCGGATGGACTCCAGGCGGGCCAGGGACTTGAGGAAGGCCTCGTTGTCACCGGCGCGCTGGCCATCCTTGCCATCGCACTTGAGCAGCACGTTCAAGGCAACGCTCGGCGCCACGTTCATCTCGGCGCGGATGTTGCGGATGCCGACGATGAACTCCTTCACCCACTCACTATCCGCCATGGCGGTTTCGTCTACCTTGGCGGCGTCGAACTCCGGGAAGGCCTGCAGCATGATGGTGTCGGCATGGACCCCGGTCAGCGGCGCCACCGATTTCCAGATGGTCTCGGTGATGAACGGAATGATGGGGTGCGCCAGGCGCAGCAGGGTTTCCAGGACGTTGACGAGGGTGTGACGGGTGGCACGCTGCTCGGCCTCGGAACCCTTGCCCAGCACCGGCTTGGTCAGCTCCAGATACCAGTCGCAGAACTGGTTCCAGATAAATTCGTACAGGATGCCGGCGGCCATGTCGAAGCGGTAGGTATCGAGCGCGGTGCGGAAGTCGCGGATGGCGACCTGCAGCTGGGACTGGATCCAGCGATCCGCCAGGCTGTACTGCATCTCGCCGCCAGCCAGACCGCAATCCTGCTGTTCGGTGTTCATCAGCACGTAGCGGGAGGCGTTCCACAGCTTGTTGCAGAAGTTGTTGTAGCCATCCAGGCGCTTCATGTCCCAGTTGATGTCACGACCGGTGGAGGCCAGCGCCGCCAGGGTGAAGCGCAGGGCGTCGGTGCCGTGGGCCTCGATCCCTTCCGGGAACTGCTTGGTGGTCCGCTTGCCGATCTTCTCGGCCATCTGCGGCTGCATCATGTTGCCGGTGCGCTTCTCCAGCAGATCCGGCAGCGAGATGCCGTCGATCATGTCGAGGGGATCGAGCACGTTGCCCTTGGACTTGGACATCTTCTGGCCCTCTTCATCCCGGATGAGGCCGGTGATGTAGACGGTCTTGAAGGGAACCTGCGGGGTGCCATCCTCGTTCTTGATGAAGTGCATGGTCATCATGATCATCCGGGCTATCCAGAAGAAGATGATGTCGAAACCGCTCATCAGCACATCGGTCGGGTGGAAAGTCTTGAGCGCCTCGGTGTTGTTCGGCCAGCCCAGGGTGGAGAAGGTCCACAGGGCGGAGCTGAACCAGGTGTCGAGCACGTCTTCGTCCTGACGCAGCACGGTCACGGACGGAATATTGTGTTTGGCGCGCACCTCGGCCTCGTCGCGACCGACATAGACCTTGCCGGCCTCGTCATACCAGGCCGGGATGCGGTGACCCCACCACAGCTGACGGGAGACGCACCAGTCCTGAATGTCGCGCATCCAGGAGAAGTACATGTTCTCGTACTGCTTGGGCACGAACTGGATGCGGCCATCTTCCACTGCAGCGATGGCATCTTTGGCCAACGGCGCGGTGCGCACGTACCACTGGTCGGTCAGCATGGGTTCGATGGGCACGCCGCCACGATCGCCATAGGGCTGTTGCAGCACGTGTTCTTTGGTTTCGCTCAGCAGACCCAGCTCGTCCAGCTTGGCCAGGATGGCCTTGCGGGCGGCGAAACGCTCAAGGCCGGCGAATTCGCTCGGCAGGGCGGCGTCATAGGCGGTGCTGGGGTTGCCGTTGCAATCGACCACTTCGGCCTCGGCACGCACGTGAGCGTCCAAGGTGAAGATGTTGATCATCGGCAGGTTGTGGCGCTTGCCGACTTCGTTATCGTTGAAGTCGTGGGCCGGGGTGATCTTCACGCAGCCGGTGCCCTTCTCCATGTCGGCATGCTCATCGGCGACGATGGGGATCAGACGGTTCACCAGCGGCAGCAGGATGTGTTGGCCGATCAGCACCTTGTAGCGCGGGTCTTCCGGGTTCACGGCAACGGCGGTATCACCCAGCATGGTCTCCGGGCGAGTGGTGGCGACGATCAGGTGATCCTGGCCATCGCTGGTTTTTGCACCGTTCGCCAGCGGGTAACGCAGGTGCCACATGTGGCCCTTGATCTCGCGGTTTTCCACTTCCAGATCGGAGATGGCGGTGTTGAGCTTGGGATCCCAGTTCACCAGGCGCTTGCCACGGTACATCAGACCATCTTCGTAGAGGCGCACGAACACTTCTTGTACGGCTTCGGAGAGACCCTCATCCATGGTGAAGCGCTCGCGCTCCCAATCCACGGAGTCGCCCAGGCGGCGCATCTGGCGGGAGATGGTGCCGCCGGACTCTTCCTTCCACTGCCAGATCTTGTCGATGAAGGCTTCACGGCCGTAATCGTGGCGGGTCTTGCCCTCTTCGGCGGCGATCTTGCGCTCCACCACCATCTGGGTGGCGATGCCGGCGTGGTCACAACCCGCCTGCCACAGGGTGTTCTTGCCCTGCATGCGGTTGTAGCGGATCAGGGTGTCCATCAGGGTCTGCTGGAAGGCGTGGCCCATGTGCAGGCTGCCGGTGACGTTCGGCGGCGGGATCATGATACAGAAGGAGTCTTGGCTGGTGTCACCGTGGGGCTTGAAGTAACCCTGGGATTCCCAGTGCTGATAGAGCGCCTGTTCGATGGCATTGTGGTTAAAAGTCTTTTCCATGGTCTCGCCGTATGCTGATAGGTTCTGATGGATAAAAAAGGGGGCAGTCAGGGCTGCGCCGGATTGTGCGCTGCAAGTGCGGGCTGATCTCTCATCTCGAGTTGATGACCGGCCTGGCGGTACTCTTTGTAGCGCTCGCGGGCTTGCTGCTTCTGCGTGTCGTCAGTGGGGACAAAATCTACCACCTGAGGGAAGTTCCCTGCAAACAAAGGTGCCTCCCAGGCCAGATTGATGAGCCGGGCATAGCGTCGTTTGGGGGGCTGATGGCCTATTTCCACCGGGGCCTGACCCGCTTCACCTTGCAGCTGATGGGGCACGAAGCGATCCGGCGGTAGCTGCCAGAGCAGCTCGTCGAGTCGTTCGGCCTGGGCCTGGCTCGCACAGTGCAGATAGAGGTGACCGCTGCTCCAGCCCTCGGCTGCCAGCTCGCAGGCGAGCCGTTCGCAGGCGCTGACGCCAGCTTTATCCGGTTCGCTCATCAGGTAGAAGGTCACTTGGCTCATCAGGTTGGGTCCCGTGTGGCGGTGACTGCGCTTGGCGCAAGCCAGGCTGCGCGCCGCAGATCTCTTGGCGGGTGCGCATCGGCTGCGCATCCTGCCTGTTTTGTAATGAAACAAGGAAGAGGCGGGCCTCTTCCTTGTGAGTCAAGGGTAACAGGGGCCAACAAGTGGCCGCCAGGGGTTACTCTTTTTCTTCGATGTCCACCCCGGCCCGGTTGAGCAGGAACTGGGTGAGCAGGGGCACCGGACGACCGGTGGCACCCTTGTCCTTGCCGCTCTTCCAGGCGGTACCAGCTATATCCAGGTGAGCCCAGTTGTACTTCTTGGTGAAACGCGACAAGAAGGCGGCAGCGGTGATGGTACCGGCCGGACGACCGCCGATGTTGGCCATGTCGGCGAACGGGCTCTCCAGCTGTTCCTGGTACTCGTCGAACATCGGCAGGCGCCAGGCGCGATCGCCGGCCTGCTCCGAGGCGCCGAGCAGTTCATGGGCCAGCGGGTTGTGATTGGCCAGCAGACCGGAGGTGTGATGCCCCAGGGCGATGATGCAGGCACCGGTCAGGGTGGCGACATCGATCACAGTGTCTGGATCGAATCTGTCCACATAGGTCAGCGCATCGCACAATACCAGACGGCCCTCGGCATCGGTGTTGAGCACTTCGATGGTCTGGCCGGACATGGAGGTGAGGATGTCACCCGGGCGATAGGCATTGCCACCGGGCATGTTCTCGCAACCGGCGAGGACGCCGATGACGTTGATGGGCAGTTGCAACTCGGCCAGGGCATGCATGGTGCCGAGCACGGAGGCGGCGCCGCCCATGTCGTACTTCATCTCGTCCATGCCATCGGCCGGCTTGATGGAGATGCCGCCGGAGTCGAAGGTCAGCCCCTTGCCGACCAGCACTATGGGCTTGGCATCGGCGTTGCCCTTGTACTCGATGATGGCCATCATGGCTTCGTTTTCGGAGCCACGGGCCACCGCCAGGTAAGAGTTCATGCCGAGTTCGGCCATCTCCTGCTCGCCCACGACTTTGGTGGTGATGTTGTCATAGGCATCGGCGAGGCGACGGGCCTGGGAGGCGAGGTAGGCCGGATTGCAGACGTTGGGCGGCATGTTGGCCACATCGCGGCAGACCCGCACCCCTTTCGAGACGGCCAGACCGTGGGAGATAGCTTTCTCGCCTATGGTCAGTTCCCGACGCGTCGGCACGTTGAACACCAGCTTGCGCAGCGGGCGACGTGGCTCGGCTTTATTGGTCTTGAACTGATCGAAGCTGTAGAGGCCGGCCTTGGTGCTTTCTACCGCCTGGCGGACTTTCCAATAGGTGTCACGACCCTTGACGTGCAGCTCGGTCAGGAAGCAGACCGCTTCCATGGATCCGGTTTCGTTGAGGGTGGTGATGGTCTTGTTGATGATCTGTTTGTACTGGCGTTCATCGAGCTCCCGCTCCTTGCCACAGCCCACCAGCAGGACGCGCTCGCTCAGCACGCCCGGTACTTGATGCAGCAGCAGCATCTGGCCTGGCTTCCCTTCCAGGTCACCACGGCGCAGCAGCGAGCTCAGGTAGCCATCGCTGATCTTGTCCAGTTGTTCGGCCACCGGAGAGAGGCGGCGGGGCTCAAATACACCCACCACGACGCAGGCGCTGCGTTGCTTCTCAGGACTGCCACTCTTTACACTGAACTCCATGGAATCTCCTACATCCTAAAGACAAAAGGCACCTTTTATTGAATAATGCAGTGCTTGTTGGGTATCAGAGGCGGAGCGAACAGCCACAGGCTCCGCAGTTCAAACTGGTAAAAATCCAATATAGGGCCCTATTTTTCAGGCATTCGACTAAAAACACAAGTTTACTTGGGAATGACTGTGATCGTTTTCCGATATTTGTTCAGGGAAACCCTGAAAACCCAGCTGGCAGTATTGTTCGTGCTGCTGCTTATCTTTGTCAGCCAGCAATTTATCAAGATCATTGGCGATGCCGCCGATGGCGAGGTGCCGACACGCCTCATATCGACGTTGATGCTGCTCAACCTCCCCAATATGGCGCTGTTGATGCTGCCAATCAGTCTGTTTTTGGCCATCTTGTTTGCTCACGGCCGTCTCTATGCCGAAAGTGAGATGACGGTGATGCATGCGGTGGGGGTCAGCCCGCGCCGCGTCATGGTGACCACCATGATATTGGCTCTGCTGACCGCCCTGGTGGCGGGCTTCAACACCGGCTGGGTCGCGCCTCTCGCCAAGGAGCGCGAGTATCAGGTCATCGATGAATTCAAGGCCGATCCCGGTATCTCCTTCCTGCAGGCGGGCCGCTTCATGGAGCTCGATGGCGGCAAGTTAGTGGCCTATATCCAGGATCTCAATGACAAGGGCTCCGTGTTGCATAATATCTTCGTGTTGCAGCGGGCCCAGGGCACGACCCCCCCTTCGATAGTGATAGCGACTGAAGGGCAGGTGACGGTGGATGAGAACGGCCTGCAGTGGCTGACCCTGAAGGATGGTTCCCGCTACGAGGGCAACTTCAATGGCAAACAGTTCCAGAACTCAGATTTTCGCGAGTACAGCCTGGTCATCCGTCAGCAGGAGGCCGAGCACTCCAACCGTAAATCGGCAGCCAAGCCAACCATGGAACTGTTCGGCACCCAGGATAACCAGCTGATGGCCGAGTTGCAGTGGCGTATTTCGCTGCCGCTCTCCATCCCTGTGCTGACCTTCCTGGTGGTGCCCCTGGCCCGGGTCAACCCGCGCCAGGGTCGCTACGCCAAGCTGCTGCCGGCCATCTTGCTCTATCTCTCCTACTTCCTGTTGCTGTCGGCGGCCCGCTCGGCCATCGACAGTGGTCGTCTCCCCCATTGGCCCGGCATGTTCTGGGTACCGATAGCCTATTTGCTGTTGATCGGGGTGCCGCTCAACTTGCAGGGCACCGCCTGGTGGAATGGGGTCAAAGGGCGACTCTTCAGCAGGGGGTCGGCGTGATGCGGTTACATAGGGATTTCCACTGATGTTTGGCACGCTCGTTAGGCATGCCCATGGGGTCGCCTTTATGTCGAACCTCTTCTGTGCTCGATATTCCAGGCGAAAAAGCATGATGCTGCAATATAGGAACCTCTGCTGATGTTTGGCATTCTCGATAGATATATCGGTCGGGTCATTTTCATGTCGATCCTGCTGTGTGAGGTGACCCTGGTCGGCCTCTCTGCGCTCATCAAGTATGTGGAGCAGCTCAAGTCGGTCGGCGACGGCAACTATGACATGGTCAATGCCTTCTACTTCGTGATGCTCTCCATGCCCAAGGAGGCGGTACTCTTCTTCCCGCTGGCGGCGCTGCTGGGGGGCTTGATTGGTCTGGGCCAGCTGGCGAGCAGCTCCGAGTTGGTGGTGATGCAGGCCGCCGGTCGCTCCAAGCTCAGCATAGTGATTGCGGCGCTCAAGACCGCGATCCCGCTGATGCTGGTGTTCAGTCTGGTGGGTGAGTATGTGGCTCCCATCGCCAAGCGCACCGCCGATGACATCAAGGCCGGTGCCATGTCCGAGGGGCGACTGACCGTATCAGCCTCCGGGGTCTGGGCGCGGGATGGCAATAACTTCGTCAGTATCAACGGAGTGCGCAACGATGGTGCCCTGACCGGCATCACCCTCTATCGCTTTACCCCGGATCGCAAGCTGATCGATGTGGTGCAGGCACAGGAGGGGATGTTCGAGCAGCACCACTGGCTGCTGAAGTCTGTCCATGCGACCCGCTTCGACGATCCGACCCGGATCATCAGTGAGGTGCACCCCCAGATGACCTGGACGTCAGATCTGACCCCCAAGCAGCTCGGTGTGGTCAGCATCGATCCAGAGAACCTCTCCATCTCCGGTTTGCGGGACTATGTCGGTTATCTGGATGCCAACAAGCAGGATGCGGGGCGCTACAAACTGGAGCTGTGGCGCAAGCTGCTGGCCCCCCTGTCAGTGGTCTCCATGATACTGCTCGCCTCCTCCTTCATCTTTGGGCCCTTGCGCTCGGTGAGCATGGGGGCGCGGATGTTGATGGGCATCATGACCGGCTTCGTGGTCTATGTGAGCGATCGGGTGTTTGGCCCGATCAGCCTGGTCTATGCGGTGCCGCCCATCATAGCGGCAGTGGCGCCCAGTCTGCTGTTTGGCGGCATCTCCCTCTATATACTGAACCGCAGGCGCTAAGCGTCATCAGGCAAGCACCGCTGGAAACAAGAAAGGGCACCTGGGTGCCCTTTCTTCATCTGACCATTCCTATTTATTAAGCATGTTCAGGTTCTCTTGCTTGCTCAGCACTATCACTTCGCACTCTGCCCAGATGTCCTGGAATGCCTTGGGGCGATGGCGGTCAAACAGACACATCAGATTGCCCAGGCCAAAGGCGGCAGTGGCCAGCCGAATGATGGCCTGGGTGATGCGGATATTGCTGCCGTCCACATTCTGGATGCGCAACCGCCAGGCGCGCATGCCGATGGTCTGACCGGCCCGGGTCCAGAACCAGACATAGAAGCCACAGATCACCAGCGCCAGCCAGGCACTGTAGAGGGGGCTGGTGAGCAGCCAGCTGGCATCCTTGCCTTCGGGAAGGGTCGCCAGACCGGTCGCGAGCAGCAGTTGGGCGACCCCCATGCCGAGAAAGCCGGCGATCACCAGCAGCGAGATGACCACCAGGTAGTCATAGAGCAGGGCGCCGAGGCGGCGCAACAACCCGGCGGAAGGGTGCGTATGCACAGGGGGCGTTGCCTGGGGGGGGTGGACTGTCTTGCGCTTGGCCATGGGGGACGTTTCCATTAAAAAGTTGAGGGCATTCTAAGTAACTGGGCGATCAACGGCAAGGCGTTGAATAAATGAGCAAACGAGAAGGGGGATACGAAAAACCCCTTGCATGCCGAAGCGCCATTCGTATAATCCCTCGCAGTTGCCCGGGTGGCGAAATCGGTAGACGCAGCGGATTCAAAATCCGCCGTTGCAAGACGTGTCGGTTCGAGTCCGACCCCGGGCACCATTCCAGAATTCAGTGACAAAAGGCCATCCTCGCGGATGGCCTTTTGTTTTTCTGGATCCCGTTGCAGGGCCCTGACGCCAGGCTTGATTTTGTGTCTTCATCTGTGATGCCTCTTCTGGCTTACGCCATGCAACCACGCCAGAGGCGCTCTCGTTCGCAGTCAACAAGTCAACAAGCCTCCACACCACAAGCAGGCAGTGCCACCTCCCCGCAGCCATGCCCCGTGGCTGCTGAGTGGGCGTCAAGCCCGCCTGGTCTTTTCCCCTCGCAGCCAGTGCGACTGGGTTCCCCTGGTCCTCCCGGCGCCCACAACCAAGGCTTTGCGCCATTTAAGTGCATCTCCGGATGCTGCCCGGTCGAGGTGCAATCCTGAATGGGTTGGCGCGCCCAGCGCACCATCATGGTGCTAGTATTTCTCTTTATCTTTTTAATGCACTGATAATAAAGAAGTTTATTAACTGGCCTGTTTTATGCTTCCGTCCATCAGCTTGCCATGTTGCCGCACCAATAAGGGCACAGCAGTCAAGACGGCGATGGAAGGGATGGCCGGGTATGTTTTATATGAGCCACCGGATCCACATGTTCATCAGCAAGGCGAACCGATCCGGTGCAGGAAAGGCAGGGAAGGAGATGGCGATATGCTCAAGAGATTCATGATGACAGGCCCGCTGGCGTTGACCGCCTTGCTGGCCGCCCCAAGCTGGGCACAGGATGCGGTCGTGGCCACAGCCCCAGTCGCTGCCATGACCATCAACAAAGGGGATAATGTCTGGATGCTGCTGTCGGCGGCGCTGGTGATCCTGATGTCGATTCCGGGCCTGGCACTGTTTTACGGTGGATTGGTGCGCAGCAAGAACATGTTGAGCGTACTGATGCAGGTATTTGCCCTGTTTTCCCTTATTTGTGTGCTGTGGGTGGTGTATGGCTACTCGCTCGCCTTCACCGAGGGCAACAGCTTCTATGGCTCCTTCGACAAGCTGCTGCTCAAAGGGGTGACCCCTGACTCCATCGCTGCCACCTTCAGCAAGGGAGTGGGCATCAGCGAATTCATCTATGTCGTGTTCCAGGGGGCCTTCGCAGCCATCACCTGCGGTCTGATCGTGGGGGCCTTCGCCGAGCGCATCAAGTTTGCCGCGGTGCTGCTGTTTTCCGTGCTCTGGTTCACCTTCTCCTACATCCCGCTGGCGCACATGGTGTGGTACTGGGCAGGTCCTGACGCTTATACCACTCTTGAGGCCGCCACCGCTGCCACCGCCACCGCGGGTTACCTGTTCCAGCATGGGGACCTCGATTTCGCTGGCGGCACAGTGGTGCACATCAACGCGGCCGTGGCCGGGTTGGTCGGGGCCTTCATGGTCGGCAAACGCCTCGGTTATGGCCGTGACGCCATGACGCCCCATAGCCTCACCATGACCATGATCGGGGTCTCCCTGCTCTGGTTTGGCTGGTTTGGTTTCAACGCAGGCTCTGCTCTGGAGGCCAATGGCACGGCCGCCCTGGCCTTTATCAACACCTGGCTGGCCCCGGCGGCGGCGGCGCTCTCCTGGACCCTGGCCGAGTGGCTGATGAAGGGCCGTCCCTCCTTGCTGGGTGCGGCCTCTGGTGCCGTTGCCGGACTCGTCGTGATCACCCCGGCCGCCGGTTTTGTCGGTGTGGGCGGCGCCCTCATCATGGGGTTGCTGAGCGGGGTCGCTGGCCTCTGGGGTGTACATGGTCTCAAGCGACTGCTGGGTGCCGATGACAGCCTGGATGTGTTTGGCCTGCACGGGGTGTGCGGCATCCTGGGGGCGCTCTTGACCGGGGTCTTCGCCAGCCCGGATCTGGGCGGTACCGGGGTGTGGGACTATGTCACCAATCAGGTGGCGCCAGATTACTCCATCCTGACCCAGGTCAAGATCCAGGCCATAGGCGTTGGCGTGACCATCCTCTGGTCCGGTGTCGTCGCCTTCCTGGCCTACAAGCTGGTGGATATGACCATCGGGCTGCGGGTAAAAGAGGATGCGGAGCGCGAAGGGCTGGATGTCACCAGCCATGGCGAGAAGGCCTACAGCCAGTAAAAACATCAAGCCACAGGATCTCCATGCCGCCGCCGGTCCTATCCGGCGGCTTTTTTATGGCCGCCAAGGGGCCGCAGCTCGGCCCAGCGTTTGCTGATGGCGCTGCTTTATGCCTGGCGATCTGCCCGGTTCACCGCTCAGCTATTTCCGCTATGGCAACGTTTTATGCCTGCAATTTGGCCGGATCTCCGCTAAACTCTGCCACCCTTTATTTGGGGTAGCCGGGCCAGCCCTGCTTCCACCCTTTCTTCTATGCCTTCGGAGCCGCTCATGCCGTTAGTGGGACACCAACATCAGATCGATATTCTGGAACTGACCGACAAAGGGGATGGCAAGGGTCGCCTGTTCGATCGCCCCCTGTTCGTCGAGGGTCTGCTGCCCGGTGAGCAGGCGCTGGTCGAGCTGACCGAGGTCAAGCCGAACTATCTGCACGGCAAGCTGGTCGAGCTGACCCAGGCTTCCGCCGACAGGGTCGCCGATTTCTGCCCCAATACCGAGTGTGGCGGCTGCCAGGTCAGGCCGCTGGCCTATCCGGCCCAGCTCAAGCTGAAACAATCCCTGGTGCAGAGTGCACTGGATCAGGTTGGGCTGACGACTCAGGTCAATCCCATCCTCGGCATGGACAGCCCGTTCGCCTATCGCAACAAGGCGCAGTACGCCGTGCGTGGCAGCGAGGCCGGCGCCGAAATAGGCTTCTACCGCACGCACTCCCACACGCTCATCACCGCCGACGACTGCGCGGTGCAGGACTCCCTGCACGTGGAACTCAACGCCCGGGTGCGTGGCTGGATGCGCGCGCACGATATCGCCGCCTATGACGAAGTGGCTCACACCGGCTGCGTGCGCAACCTGATGACCCGCAAGGGCTTCAAGAGCGGCGAGCTGATGGTGGTACTGGTGACCCTGGGTGAAGTGCTGCCCTTCGAGGCCGAACTGCTGGCGGTGCTGGCGGATCTGCCCATCACCACCCTAGTGCAGAACATCAATGACGAGCGCACCAACCGTATCCTGGGGACGAGCAACCGCGTGCTGCTGGGGGAAGGGGTGATCCGCGACAAGATCCACGAGCTCGAATTCGAGATCTCGCCGCTCTCCTTCTTCCAGAACAACCCGAGCCAGACCGATGTGCTCTACTCCAAGGCGCTGGAATACAGCGAGTTGACCGGCAACGAGACTGTGTTCGACATCTATTGCGGCATCGGCACCATCTCCCTGTTCCTGGCAGCCAAGGCCGCCAAGGTAGTCGGCATCGAATCGGTGGAGAGCGCCATCAGCGATGCCCGTCGCAACGCCGCCCTGAACGGCATAGAGCACACCGAATTCCACGTGGGCAAGGCCGAGCAGCTGATGCCCGAGCTGCACGCCCAGGGCGTGAGCGCCGATGTGGTGGTGATGGATCCCCCCCGCAAGGGTTGTGACAAGGCGGTGCTGCAGACCCTGGTCGCCATGGCGCCGCGCCGTCTGGTCTATGTCTCCTGCAACCCGCAGACCTTGGCACGGGATCTCGCCTATCTGGTCAAGCAGGGCTTCGTGCTGGATGAAGTGCAACCGGTGGACATGTTCCCGCACTCCATGCACGTGGAAGCGGTTGCCCGTCTGAGCCTGCCAGCGAAAGACTGAGCGAGTATTGGCGCGGAGAGATTGACATGTTCCTCCTCCGCGCCATGTCGGTAGATGCCGTCACACGCTTGAGCTTGCTGGCCAAGGCATGATTTGAATTAGCCAGATGGCTCTGATAAAAACGACTCCACATGGAGTCGTTTTTTATGGCCGCTCGCAAGCGGGTTAAAGGGCAGGGAGCCTGATATGAGCATTCGTTTGGCCGAGGCGGAAGATGCCGCCGCCCTGGATCACTTCTTTCAACAGCTGGATCGGGAGACCCGTTTCATGCTGTTCGAGGCGGGGGAGCGCCCATCCGATATCGAGGGGCAGCGCCAGCGGCTCGAGGCCATGGCGGCGGCCCCCAATCAGGTCATGTGGCTGCTGGTGCTGGACGGGGAGGTGGAGGGGTTTGCGCTGATGATCGGAGGCGGCTTGAGGCGCAATCGACACTGCGCCCTGGTGGTGATGGGGTTGCGGTCGAGTGCGCGCGGGCTGGGGTGGGGTGAGCGTTTGCTACGTACCCTGATCGCCGCCGCGCCGGGTTGTGGCATCAGCCGGCTGGAGTTGGGAGTGATGGCCCGTAACGAGGCGGCTCATGGGCTCTATCGCAAATGCGGCTTCATCGACGAAGGCATTCGGCGCAACGCCTATCGACTGGATGATCGCGATGTCGACGAGATCAGCATGGGTCTTTTATTGCCGCCAGACGCGCCATGACGCCATCTATTTAGGAGCGCCAGGCGTTAAGCGCATGGCAACAGCGTGTTAAGAGTGGACAGAGACAAGGAATCGATCATGAAAGCTATCTTGTTGCGTTGGCTGGCCCGTTACGATGTTTGGAGCCAGCGCTGGGGCCTATCCCCTGAGTATCGCCGTTGCTGTACGCCTCAGCGCAGGGAGGCCAGAGCCGATTGTCCCAAGCCGGTGCCGGTTGAAAAGCAGTCAGCGCCATGAGTGGCCCTGGCTGAACGGCATGTGGCGGTTAATCGACTCCCCGGGCCATGCGTTTGTGGCCTGCTGGGCCGGGGGGATCCCCCGAGCTAAGCTCAGATTAAGAGTGTTCCGTCCCTCACTGGGTCGGTAACCCGCCTCCTTTCTTCTCTTTATATAGCGAGCCCTGTTCTATGCGGTCATTTGACAGCCACTGCCACCTGGATTTCCCCGACTTTGATCAGGATCGTGCCGCTCTGCTGGCTGAGTGTCGCCTGCGGGGCGTGGCGGGCTTCATCATCCCCGCTATCGGTGCCGGCAACTGGCGGCGGGTGATGGCGCTGGCAGCGAGGGAGCCCGACATCTTCTTCGCTCTCGGTGTGCACCCATGCTTCGTGGCCGATCAGCCAGAGGATGTGATGGCGCAGCTAGCTGCCCTGGCCGCTGTACGACCGGCGGGTCTGGTTGCCATAGGGGAGTGCGGTCTGGATGGGCGCTCCCATCTGGTCCAGGAGGGGCAGTTAGCCCTGTTTGAGGCACAAATCAGGTTGGCCATGGGGATGGATCTCCCCCTCATCGTCCATTCGGTGCGAGCCAACGACGATGTGCTCAAGCTATTGCGCCGTCACAAGCCGGCCAGGGGAGGGGTCATTCATGCCTTCAGCGGCTCTTTGCATCAGGCGGAGCGTTTCTGGCAACTGGGTTTCAAGTTGGGTATTGGCGGTACCATCACCTATGAGCGGGCCAATAAAACCAGAGAGGCGGTAGCGGCCATGCCGCTTGAGTCTCTATTGCTGGAAACGGACTCCCCAGACATGCCATTGTCGGGGGCGCAAGGGGAGCGTAATTCGCCACTCTCTCTATTAAGGGTGCTTGATGAATTGGCAAATATAAAACGTTTGCCTGTCGAGTATGTTGCAAGGGTGTTGTGTGAATCCACATCCCGCAGTTTTCATCTCCATAAATAAATCATTAACATTAATTCAACCTGGCAATGCTCGTGGGTGAAAAAGCACGGGGATAAAAATCGTTTGCGGTCTAATTTAGCGCCAGTTAGTCGATTTGATGCTTACAAAATGTGACCGCCCTTATACTTTGTCGCGAGCCAGTTAGTATAATGCGCACCCTTGATTGATAAGTTTGGGACACAACTTATTAACAAGTTGGAAGGTGCTACTACGAGGAAGATAACAATGAGTTTGATCATGGGTCTGGTAGGGATGGCGACGCTCATCCTTATCGCGGTGCTGTTCTCCAGCAACCGCAAGGCAATCAACATCCGTACCGTGGCAGGTGCGTTTGTTATTCAAGCCGGTCTGGGGGCATTCGTTCTGTATGTTCCGGTTGGCCGCGATATTCTGGTCGGCGTCTCCAGTGCCGTTTCCAGCGTCATTAGCTATGGCCAGGATGGTATTAATTTCCTGTTTGGTGGCCTGGTCAGCGATAAGATGTTTGAAGTATTTGGTGGTGGTGGCTTTGTATTTGCCTTCCGCGTTCTGCCAGTCATCATCTTCTTCTCTTCCCTGATTGCCGTTCTCTATTACCTCGGCATCATGCAACTTGTCATCAAGGTGCTGGGTGGCGGACTGCAAAAAGTGCTGGGTACGTCCCGTACTGAATCTCTGTCTGCGACTGCCAACATTTTCGTTGGTCAGACCGAGGCCCCGCTGGTGGTGCGTCCCTTCATCGGCAAGATGACCGACTCCGAGCTGTTTGCCGTCATGTGTGGTGGCCTGGCCTCCGTAGCCGGTTCCGTACTGGCCGGTTACGCCGCCATGGGCGTCAAAATGGAATACCTGATTGCTGCCTCCTTCATGGCTGCCCCGGGTGGTCTGTTGTTCGCCAAGTTGATCGTGCCTGAGACCCAGAGCCCGAACTATGACGAGAACAGCGCCGATGGCGACTTGGATGACAAGCCAGCCAACGTGATCGATGCCGCCGCAGCCGGTGCTTCCTCCGGTATGCAACTGGCCCTGAACGTCGGCGCCATGCTGCTGGCCTTCATCGGCTTGATCGCCATGATCAACGGTATCTTCTCCGGGATCGGTGGCTGGTTCGGCTATCCTCAGCTCTCTCTGGAACTGCTGCTGGGCTGGTTGTTCTCCCCGCTGGCCTTCCTGATTGGTGTGCCTTGGAGCGAAGCGACCGTCGCCGGTTCCTTCATCGGTCAGAAGCTGGTGGTGAACGAGTTCGTGGCCTATCTGAACTTTGCTCCTTACCTGAAGGATGAGGTGCTGATCAATGGCGTGGCCATGTCCGACCACACCAAGGCGATCATCTCCTTCGCCCTGTGCGGTTTCGCGAACCTCTCCTCCGTGGCTATCTTGCTGGGTGGTCTGGGTTCCATGGCACCGAACCGTCGTGGTGACATTGCGCGCTTTGGTCTGAAAGCCGTGTTGGCAGGTTCCCTGTCCAACCTGATGTCTGCAACCATTGCAGGCTTCTTCCTGGCCCTGTCCGCGATCTAAGTACGGCTGACAAGCCTTAAGCCGAACGCCACAGCATATGCTGTGGCGTTCGCATTTGGGGAGCTGACAACCGTTTTCCTCCCTAAACTCATCACAAGAAGTGAGTCAAACCGGAGGTTCTATGAACGAAGTGTTACTGGCCATGGTTGCCGGCTTCATCGTCGGCCTGTTGTTTTCTTTCCTCAAATTGCCGATCCCGGCACCACCGGTATTATCCGGGGTGATGGGTATCGTAGGAGTCTACCTTGGTGGTGTCGCCTACTCTTGGGTGTTGACTCGCTTCTTCTCCTGAGAAGGAGAAAGTGATGGATTTGCCTGGTGTGAGATACCTCTGGAATTGGCAAATCCGGCTTGCAAACAGGGGGTATCTCGGCTGAAATAGGCATTGCCAGCAGGGTGCTGGCATTGACTAATGCCCGATGGGATCGGGTGTTGGCGGTCAAATGGAATTGATTGGGAATCAGGGTCTGATGTGCATGACCTTTCTCAAGTCTTCATGGAACCAAGTCCGCACTTTTGTAAGAAAGTGACAGGGCTCTTGCCTTATTTACAGTCTATTGCCCGTGCAGTCGCACTGTATTTCCATGCCCGCATGCTGGGTGGAACCTGTCGGCCAACTGCGTCTTCGCAGCTGACTCGTTTGCCTCATGGGGCCCAATCAAAGACTTTGGAGAATTTCATGACCGATCTGAAACTGGCTGCCCAACGCGCCTTGAACCTGATGGACCTGACCACCCTGAACGATGACGACACCGATCAGAAGGTGATCGACCTGTGCCGCAAGGCCAAGTCTCCGGCCGGCCTCACCGCCGCCGTCTGTATCTATCCCCGCTTCATTCCCATCGCACGCAAGACCCTGCGTGAGATCGGCGCTGCCGACGTGCGCATCGCCACCGTGACCAACTTCCCCCATGGCAACGACGACATCGAGATCGCCGTGGCCGAGACCCGCGCCGCCGTGGCTTACGGTGCCGATGAGGTGGACGTGGTGTTCCCGTACCGCGCCTTCATGGCTGGCAATGAACAGGTTGGCTTCGAGCTGGTCAAAGCTTGTAAGGAAGCCTGTGGCGACCAGGCACTGCTGAAAGTGATCATCGAGACCGGCGAGTTGAAAGAAGAAGCGCTGATCCGTCGTGCCTCCGAGATCTGCATCGATGCCGGTGCCGACTTCATCAAGACGTCCACCGGCAAGGTGCCGGTCAATGCGACCCCGGAAGCGGCTCGCATCATGATGGAAGTGATCAAGGCCAAGAACCCGAAAGTCGGCTTCAAGCCTGCTGGTGGCGTGAAAGATGCCGCCGTGGCCGGTCAGTACCTGGCCATGGCCGAAGAGATCCTGGGCAAGGATTGGGTCTCCCCGCGCACCTTCCGCTTCGGCGCCTCCAGCCTGCTGGCCAGCCTGCTGGCGACCCTGGGCCATGGCGACAAGCCTGCCAATACCAGCGGTTACTAAGTTGCACAGAGGGCGAGCGCGGCTCGCCCTGTTATGCCCCTGCCCAGCCATGTGTGGGCAGGGATAACGGCTTATGTGACGCCTGCAATGGCGGAGGGAATGAAAGATGTTTTTGCCTCAAGAAATTATTCGCAAGAAGCGCAACGGTGAAGCGCTCACTACCCAGGAGATTCAATTCTTCGTCCAGGGCATTACCAACAACAGCATCGGCGAGGGTCAGATCGCGGCCCTGGCCATGGCGGTCTACTTCAAAGACATGACCATGGATGAGCGGGTAGCACTGACCTGTGCCATGCGCGACTCCGGCATGGTGCTGAACTGGGAGAGCCTGAACCTGGGTGGCCCCATCGTCGACAAGCACTCCACCGGCGGCGTGGGTGATGTCGTCTCCCTGATGCTGGGCCCCATGGTCGCCGCCTGCGGTGGCTTCGTGCCGATGATCTCCGGCCGTGGCCTGGGCCACACCGGCGGTACCCTGGACAAGCTGGACGCCATTCCCGGCTACCAGACCTCGGTCGACAACGATCGCTTCCTGAAGGTGGTGAAAGAGGCCGGCGTGGCCATCATAGGACAGACCGGCGATCTGGCCCCGGCCGACAAGCGTATCTATGCGGTGCGTGACATCACCGCCACCGTCGAATCCATCGCCATGATCACCGGCTCCATCCTCTCCAAGAAGCTCGCCTCCGGGCTCGAAGCCCTGGTGATGGACGTGAAAGTGGGCTCCGGCGCCTTTATGCCGACGTTTGAGGCATCTGAGGAGCTGGCCAAGAGCATAGTGGCGGTGGCCAACGGTGCCGGCTGCCGTACCTCTGCGCTGCTAACCGACATGAACCAGGTGCTGGCCTCCAGCGCCGGCAATGGGGTGGAAGTGCGCGAGGCTGTGCGCTACCTGACCGGTGAGTACCGCAACCCGCGCATCCACGAAGTGACTATGGCGCTCTGTGCGGAGATGCTGATCTCCGCCAAGCTTGCGAGCGACGAGCAAGACGCCCGTGCCAAGCTGCAGGCGGTGCTGGACAACGGCAAGGCCGCCGAGATCTTCGGTCGCATGGTGACCGGCCTCGGTGGTCCGGCGGATTTCATGGAGCGTTACGACAGCTACCTGCCCAAGGCTGCCATCGTACGCCCTGTGTACGCAGACCATGCCGGTTTCGTGACCGCCATGGATACCCGTGAACTGGGCCTGGCCGTGGTCGCCATGGGCGGTGGTCGTCGCGCCGCCGGTGACAAGCTCGATTATGCGGTTGGTCTGACCGACTTTATCCGCCTGGGGCAGCGCATCGAGGCTGACAAGCCGCTTGCCCTGATCCACGCTCAAACAGAAGCTCAATTTGCCGAGGCTGCCCGCATGGTGCAGGCTGCCATCAAGATCGGCGACACCCAGCCAGAGGCACTGCCCGAGGTTTACCGTCGCATCGGTCTGGCCGATTTGTAACAGGGGGAACACCCATGAAACGTACCTTTATTCTGATGATGGACTCTTTCGGTATTGGTGCCGCCGCCGATGCCGACAAATTCGGAGATATCGGCGCCAACACCCTTGGCCATATCGCCAAGGCCTGCGCCGCCGGTGAGATAGAAGGCCGTGGCGCCCTCAACCTGCCCAACCTCAACAAGCTGGGTCTGGGCCATGCCGGTGAGCAAGCTTCCGGCTACTTCCCGGCGGGCTTGAAGAAGGATATCGAGGTGGTCGGTGCCTACGGCTTCGCTCAGGAACTCTCCTCCGGCAAGGACACCCCGTCCGGCCACTGGGAGATCGCCGGCGTGCCCGTATTGTTCGAGTGGGGCTACTTCAAGGATCACCACAACAGCTTCCCCCAGGAGCTGCTGGACGCCATCGTCGAGAAGGCGGGCCTGTCCGGTTATCTGGGCAACTGCCACGCCTCCGGCACCCAGGTGCTTGATGACTTGGGTGAGGAGCATATGCGGACCGGCAAGCCGATCCTCTACACCTCTGCCGACTCCGTGTTCCAGATCGCCTGTCACGAAGAGACCTATGGCCTAGAGAAGCTCTACGAGCTGTGCCACATAGTGCGCGAGCTGCTGGAGCCCTACAACATAGGCCGGGTCATCGCCCGTCCGTTCGTGGGCAGCGGCAAGGGCAACTTCAAGCGTACCGGCAACCGTCACGACTACTCGGTACTGCCGCCGGCGCCGACGGTGCTGGACTACATGAAAGAGGCGGGTGGCCAGGTGGTCTCCATCGGCAAGATAGCCGACATCTATGCCAACCAGGGCATCACCAAGCAAGTGAAAGGCACCGGTCTGGCCGAGCTGTGGGACAGAACCCTGGAAGAGGTGAAGGCCGCCGGTGACAACACCATAGTCTTCACCAACTTCGTCGATTTCGACTCCTCCTACGGCCACCGCCGTGACGTCAAGGGCTACGCCGATGCGCTGGAGTATTTCGACGCCCGTCTGCCGGAGTTGTTCGAGATACTGCAAGATGGCGATGTGGTGGTGCTGACCGCCGACCATGGCTGCGACCCTACCTGGGGCGGTACCGATCACACCCGTGAATACATTCCGGTGCTGTTCTACGGCAAGCCGGTCAAGGCCGGTTCCGTCGGCCGTCGCGAGACCTTCGCCGACATCGGTCAGAGCATCGCGGCCTACCACGGTCTGCCCAAGCTGCAATACGGCACCAGCTTCTTGTGATGCCGCCCCTGGGCCGGGCCGTGGGGCTGATCCTGCATGGCCTGCCCAGGGTGCAGCAGGGTATCTGCTTCCTGTAATTTACGCGCCCGCCGCCTCGGTGGCGGGCAACCAATAAAGACAATAAAACTCAACCTAGTGTGAAGGAATCAAGAGAATGGCAACTCCTCATATCAATGCGAAAGATGGCGCCTTTGCTGACACAGTACTGATGCCAGGGGATCCCCTGCGCGCCAAGTACATCGCCGAAACCTTCCTGGAGAACGTCGAGCAGGTATGTGACGTGCGCAGCATGCTCGGCTTCACCGGCACCTACAAGGGCCGTCGCATCTCCGTCATGGGTCACGGCATGGGTATCCCGTCCTGCTCCATTTACGCCACCGAGCTCATCAAGGACTATGGCGTGAAGACCATTATCCGTGTCGGTTCCTGTGGCGCCGTGCGTGAAGACGTGAAACTGCGTGACGTGGTGATCGGCATGGGTGCTTGCACCGATTCCAAGGTCAACCGTCTGCGCTTCAAGGATCACGACTTTGCCGCCATCGCCGACTTCGACCTGGTAGCCAATGCCGTGCAAGCCGCCAAGAACAAGGGCGTACCGGTGCGCGTGGGTAACATCTTCTCCGCCGATCTGTTCTACACCCCGGATCCTTCCATGTTCGACGTCATGGAAAAATACGGCATCCTGGGTGTCGAGATGGAAGCCGCTGGTATCTACGGCGTGGCCGCAGAGTACGGTGCCAAGGCACTGACCATCTGTACCGTCTCCGATCACATCCGTACCGGTGAGCAAACTACCTCCGAAGAGCGTCAACTGACCTTCAACGACATGATCGAAATCGCGCTGGACTCCGTGCTGCTGGGCGACTGATCCCGCGGCTTCGGCTCCATGCAAAACGGCGACCTCAGGGTCGCCGTTTTTTTATGATATCGAGCCGCTGATCGACAACAGCAATGCCATGTCTGTTGGCCGATGACGAGACTGGCTGGCCTAAACGCCAGAGCGCAACGCGGGGCCAAAAGGCCCCGCATCATCTCCTGTGCTCTCAATCACGTCGCTCTGGGCCCATGCTATTTGCCAAGATCCGATAGTAGATAAAGCGCCCTAATCACCCTCTTGGCTCACCACCAGCGACCAGCTCTTATCGGGATCGAACAGCTGGATCGCCTCAGCGGCCGTTGCCGTGTCTGCCCCCAGATCCTTTTGATAAACCCGCCCCTCGTGATTCACCATGAAGCTCATCACCCCGCTGTTGGCATAGTCGGCCGGCCAGGCGATCAGGGCGACACCGTCTCTTAATTGCCCTTCGACAAAGTACTCTTTGCTGCCCCCATTGGCTGCGGCTCCTTGGGCATACAAGATACGGTAGTAGTAGCCATGATAGGGAGTGCGTTGACCGACCACGGCCTTATAGCCCTCTGCCGCGGCACTGACGACCTCCTCTCCGGCCGGGCTTGCTGGTTCCCCCTCGGCCACAGGCCAATAGAGTCCATTTTGTTGCCCTGCATCACTGCGTAGTTTTGCCGCAAAGATCCCCGCTGTCTGGCCATCATGCCCCATGGCGGCGTACTCTATCTGCGCGTCGATAAAGCCACGGCACACCGCAATCGCCCCCAACTCATTCCGACCGATGCGGCGATAGGCGATCTCTTTGGCACCTGCTGCGCCATCGAGATACCACTTGCCATCTGCGGCCACGAGGGGGATGGGCAGTGGCCATTCCGACTCCCCCACGACCAGCAGCATTTTATCCTTACCTTCGGCCACCAGTTGGTGCTTGCTCTTGAAGCTCGCGACGAAGGCGGTGCGATCATTGGCATCGGCCACCTCATCCCCCGAGGTGATGGCCTCCTCACTATTTTCGCCGAGCAACAGCGTCAGTGCGGTGACATCGTTCCGCTCCAGGGCCGTGATCAGGGCCTGCACCGCCTCATCCGGGGTGGCGAAGGTGCGCGGTGCCATGGCGCTTGCATCGCTGGCGCAGACCAGGGTCAGCAGGGCCAACCCCCATGAGGGGGCCCAACTCCATTTCAACAAACGCTTCATTATCGCGTACTCCGTCTGGGTTGAGTGTTGCGCCCGGCATGCGCGCTCCTAGCCACACTTTCGCGCCCCCGCTGGCTGGCGGCGCGCTCGGTTCTGCCCGTATTATGCACCCCTTGGAAGGCACTCCTTGAGGTGGAGGCCGCAGGTGCTCTGCGTGTTGCCGTCTGCGCCGTGCTCTTGTGGTGAGTGGCGCGTGGCTGGACATAGCCGCGATCACGGGCTCCTGCGGTCTGTGGCGTGATTTGCTGCCGCTTGACCTTGTCTCCTGCATAGCTGCCCTGGCGCGGCGTGCGCTGGACCACATTCGCCTCCCTGCTCACCTGTCTAGCGTCGCGTGTCGCCTTGGCAGTTTCGCTGTTGAGCTGGCGGTTGGCTCCCGCATAAGTTCCCTTGGGCGCGGTTACGCGCGCCTCCCTGTTCACTTCATTGACTACGCGTGGTGCGCCGGCGTATTCGCTTTTAGGTTGGCGATTGGCCCCCGCATAGCTCCCTTTCGGTGTGGCATCTCGTCGGCTCCCTGCCGCGTTATTCAGCGAGCGTGGCTTCAAGGTAGCCAGCTCAGCACGCTGGGGACGTGCCGCCGTGATGGGGCTGTCGGCTTGGCGCAGGTAGTTATTGGGGCCGCGCTCAAACTTGTTGAAGTAATCGTCCCCCTTGGTGTTGATATAAATATTGTTGTTAGAGCCCCGCTGATAGTTGACCGGACGGTTGTACCCGCTGGCGGGACGGAATCCATTGCCATAGTTGGGGTGATAGCGATAGGGAGCGTAACCGCCGGGATAATCAGATCCCCACCGCGGGTAATAATAATCGCCCTCATCATCGTCGTTGAAGACCTCGTTGACCAACATGCCCGCACCAAAGGCGAGCAAGCCCGTCAAGACCATATCACCGCGGTCGTATTCATCATCGTTGTCGTCCACCACTGTCGTGGTCGTTGTCGCAGGCACGGTCGTTGTGGTGGTTGCTGTGGTCACCGGTGCTGAGGTCGGCCCGGCAGCTGGCGCGCTATAGACGGCGGTTGGGTCGTATTGCGGGACGTAAACGACGTCAGGGTTGGCAGGCGCAATGGTGACGATCTGCTGATTGTTCTGTTCATCCTTGGCCACTTTCATCTGTTCTGAGTCTTTCAGGTTGCCCACCTCCAGCGCCTGTTGGCGCAGGCGCTGAACGGCTGCCAGCACGCCCGGCTCATCGGCCAGGAAGGCACTGCCCAGCTCAGTCGTCCACTCCATCTTCAAGCACATCATGTCCATGACGGTTGGGAAGTGCATCAGCGACATGGTGGGCGGCGTAAAGCCCAGCGGCGCAATGGCGGCGGTCAGCTCTTTCCCCTTGAGATCGGGGTGGGCGACCAGCCAGTTGCCGGCATCGAGCACCTCTTGTGGATTGGTGGCGCTGGCCAGCACCTGAGCCAATACCGCATCCGGGTAAAGCGCTACGGGGGCAAGCAGGGTCTCGAGCGCCTCCGGGGTATATTTCGATGCTTGCGTGTTAATAGGTTGAGGCTGCGCTTGCGGTGCGATCGCAGCGCTGACTGTGCTGGCTGCGCTGGAGGCCACGCTGGGCTGGACATTTTGCGTGACGGGGGGAGGCTCCTCCTTGCAGGCAGCCAATACCGTGCTGAGGGCGATCAGGGCCGCCAACGCGCTACGGCGAAATAGGGGTTGCTTCATGACCTTGCTTCCTTCTGCTGGAGTGGCTGATGCGCCTCTTGCCTGATGATTTCCACACATGTTGTATCTCAATGCATTCAATGCGGGCGTTTCATACCGAAAACATAAACCACGAATCGAGATCACACCCAACACCGGCTGGAAAGGCGTGAAAAATTCGTATGCTCCTGTCTCAAGCTACGCCTGAACACCTTAACCTGACCAAAATCAGATGGACACATCTGAGAAGTTTCGGGGGTGATCGAGATTCAATCAATGCACTTTGGGATGGAGATGATCTAGGCGCAGCACAGTTGGACGCCGATGCGGCGCAAATGGCTGGACAGGCTGGTCAAGGCACTGCGGCATGAAGTGATGGTGGATCGCCATGTCGTCAACGAGCGTGTCAGCGACGACGGCGGAACCAAGCGACGCGATACTCTGCTCGCTCAGCTGCTCGAACAGCCGGGGGTAATAACAAGCTCAACGGGTTTCGCGAACGGCGCCTTATTCGATGCCGGGTGGCGGGGCGTTGTCGGTGGAGGCCTGGCTCTGCACCGATCTCTTCTTGTGCTTGCGGACCCGCATGTAGTTGCGGCGCACCCCGTAGGAGATGAGCAATCCCGCCAGCAGCATCACCAGCAGCATCAGCCGCTGTTTCTCCTGATTGACCTTGAGCTGGTTGTCTTGTTTGGCCAGCATCTGCTGCTCTTCCAGGGTGATCCTCAGGTAGCCGAGGGTCTTGTCACCGTCGAGGATCTCCTCGACATAGGGCAAGCGCCCCTTGCCCTGCTTGGGTTGCGTCGCGTTATCCGTGCCTATGGGGAGCAGGCTGTCGATAGGCAGGGCTTGGTCCGATTGGGCCAGTGGCACGCCACGAGCATCATAGAGGGTGACATCGAGGATCTCGGGAGATTGCGCCAGCTCCTCGGCGAGGCGCTCCAGTTCGTTCTCGTTGTCCTCCTTCAGCCAGCGGCGCATGTCGCGGCTGGCATAGCTGACCAGAGCCTGGGCCCGGGTGCGGGCCTCATCATGCAGGGCAGCCTGGCTGGCACTTTGCATGTGGATCAGCAGTGCCAGGACCCAGGCGCCGAGGGCGATACCGGCGCCGAGACTCAGCAGACGTTTGACTGGCATATGACGCAAGGGGCTCTCCTGATTGCGGGTGCTGGCGGGATCTTGGCGCTTGCCTGTATAAAAAGCAATACGCTACTCTGGCCCGCACTGCTTATCTCCCCGACATCCAAGGAAGGTTTTTTGCTCATGTTGTTGTCCCACTTACCTCAAGCCCCCACCGATTGGGCAGCCCAGCTTGCCTCTTTTCCCCTGTGGGAGCTGCGTCTCGATAGCCTGGTTGGCACTCGCCATCCCTTGACGGGGGGCTGGCTGGTACTGTTCGGCCATGATCTTGGCGCCCGCCACCTGCAGCAACTGGCGCCCCTGCTGGCCCTGGAGGGAGTGCCTGCCTGCCTCTATCCTGTGACCCGTATTGCCGGTGTGCCCTTGTTGCTGATCGGTACCGACAGCTTCTCCACCGCCCTGGCCGACGTCATCCGGCAGGAAGCCTGGACCATAGACATCTGTCATCTGGAAGCCTTGCCGACCTTGAGCGAACCGGGCCTGCTGGTGATGGACATGGACTCCACCGCCATACAGATGGAGTGCATCGACGAGATTGCCCGCCTGGCCGGGGTGGGGGAGCAGGTGGCTGCGGTGACCGCCGCCGCCATGCAGGGCAAGCTGGAGTTTGCCGACAGCCTGCGCAGCCGGGTGGCGCTGCTGGCTGGTGCCCCGGTCAGCATACTGGATGAGGTCGCCGTGAACATGCCCTGGATGCCGGGGCTCAAACTGATGGTCGATACCCTCAAGCAGGCGGGTTGGACCCTGGCCATCGCATCGGGCGGCTTTACCCGCTTCGCCGGCGAGTTGCAAGGGGCTCTGGGTCTGGACGCGATTTTCGCCAACGAGCTGGAGGTCGCGAATGGTCATCTGACCGGTCAGGTAGCCGGGGCCATTGTGGATGCGCAGGCCAAGGCCCGGGTGCTCAGTCAGCTCGCCACCGAACGCGGTATCGCCACGGCCCAGACGGTGGCGGTGGGAGATGGCGCCAACGATCTCAACATGATGGCGGTCGCCGGACTCGGCATTGCCATCCACGCCAAGCCTCTGGTGCGTGCCAAGGCGAGCGCCAGCCTGGATCATCACGACCTGGAGGGGGTCATCTGCCTGCTTGGGGCTCGCGCCTGCGCCACGACACGTTGGGATGGCTGAGTCCACACCAGGGAGGATGTCATGATGGAACTGCTGCAAGACTCTCATTACGTCGCATGTGGGGCGCACAGACTTCACCTGCGCCAGATAGGCCCCACGCTGGTTAGCCAGGCCGAGCCTGTGCTCATGGTCCATGGGGCCATCGAGAATGGTCGCATCTTCTATACCGAATCGGGCAAGGGGCTGGCTTGCTTCCTGGCCCGGCACGGTTATCAGGTCTATGTGGCCGATTTGCGAGGCCGTGGCCAGAGTGAACCCAGTATCGCCAAGGTGCAGGATCATGGTCAGCATGAACTGATCACCGAGGATCTGCCCACCCTGCAGGCCTGGATAGCGGCCCGTCACCCCGGTCACAAGGTGCACTGGGTGGCGCACTCCTGGGGGGGGGTCTTGATGGCCTCGACCCTGGTACGGTTTCCCGACTTGGCCGCGGGGATAGCCAGCCTGCTGTTCTTTGGCAGCAAGCGCGGGGTCTCGGTGCAGAACCCCGAACGCTGGTTGAAGGTGGATCTTTTCTGGAACCGGCTCGCGCCCTGGCTGGCGCGCCGTCGTGGTTTTCTGGCTGCACGGCGCTTGAAGATAGGTGCCGACGATGAGCCGCTGCGCTACCTGGAGGAGACGATCCCCTGGGTCAAGTGCGGCCCCTGGCAGGATCCTTATGATGGCTTTGCCTATGATGAGGCCGCCGAGCGGGTCCCTTGGCCGCCGCTCTGGCTCATCTCGGCCAAGGCGGATCGGGTGCTGGGTCATCCCGAAGATGTGCATCGTTTCGGCGCTGAACTGGGCGTCCTAGCCCGGCCCCGTCATACCCGCCTTGGCCGGGACAGGGGAAATCGGCTCGATTACGACCACATCAACATGTTGACGGCGCCCCAGGCCATCGACGATCACTTCCCCGAGATCCTCCGCTGGCTGAGTCACCCGGCGGCCAGCTAAGTGGCGCACGTGAATTGACAGAAGAGATCCCAGGGGCCACCTGACAAGACGCGGATCAGCCAGCTGATCCGCGTCTTGTTATCTCATCATCGAAAGCGGGCCACCTGCCCCGGCTCCCTCAGGGCTTGGCGGGTTCCAGCCCCAGGCGCAGCAGGGTAGCCTGGGTGGTATCGGTCAGCTCGCCGACCCCGACCACGCTCCACAGCTCGTCCTCCAGCCGCTTGGCTTTATGAATGGCGAACTTGGCGATGTAGTCCAGTTCGCTGGCGATGAAGTTGGTGTCCGGTCGGCCGGTGCGCGACAGCCCCATCTGCACCGAGTAGAACTCTCCCTTGAGCCTGGCATGGCGAATAAAGTCCCGCTTGGCCCCAATGTCGACCAGGGTGCTGGCCGCCACACTGTGGAACTGGGGGGCGCCATTGGCCAGCCGCTGCCAGCTGATATAGATCTCGACCTCCCTGGGCAAATCTTCCCGCGCCATGGCGCGCAGGGGATCCAGCATCAGCTGGCGCAGCAGATCGCCCTGGAGCAGGGGGTAGAGATTGCCCTGCTCGGGGGCCTCTGCGCAGGCTTGCAGCAGGCGAGCCAGGGAGCGGGGCCGAGGGGCCAGCGCCAGGGTCGCGGGTTTGATGCTGTTTTTGCCCTTGTTGATATAGATGGGGTTGCTGAACACGTGGTGACTGTAAATGTTGCGCAGGGCCCGGGCCAGGCCACGATACCGACGCAGCCCCTGTGCGGTTTTCAGCTTGGTGCGGTTGCTCTCGATCAGCAGGCTGAAAAACTGGCGACCACTGTGGCGCTCGGGTTCCCCCTCGATGCAGAGGTGCAGCACAGTACGGCTCTGATTGAGGTTGACCAGCCGATAGCGCAGGGTCTGCAGATCCAGGTTCTTGGTGAGGGGTTGCAGCCTGGGCAGGGAGACAGTGACCAGATCACCCTTGCTGCCGGGGAAGGGGCTCTCCAGCTCGACTTGCATGCCGTGGGCCGAGATATCGCGGGTCCAGCCGACACAGGCTTGCTCGTCCAGGCGCAGGGCGACCGCAGTCTTGTGCAGGTAGCGAGCCTCGCGCCTGAGCTGGACATAGTGCAGGGTCTCCACCTCGAAGAGGGCCGGGTTTGGCTCGTGGCCGAAGCGCTGCAAGGCATTGGCATTGTGTTGATGCTGAGGTTGAGCCAGGTATTCATCCCGCACCGGTTCGCTCGGGATCTCCTGTAATAGCCCAACATAGCCGAGCCGCTCTAACCGGGTGCGCAGCAGCTTGTCCTGGCTCAGGGGGATCTCCTGGGTCGGCAGGCTACTAATGTCGGCCTCGGTCAGGGTGCAGGGGTCGAGGGAGAATTTGTAAACCCGGAAGCTGGGTCTCTTGGCCGCCACTTGAAAGAAGAGGTCGCGCAGCCCGCTTTCTGCCAGTTCCTCGGCGGTGGCGGAGAAGAAATAGAGGTGGCTGCGCACCGCGTGGGTGAAGCTGTAGATCAGGGTCTCGCGGCACTCATCGCCACTGGGCAGCAGAGCGTTCAGACGACGGGGGGGAAACAGGCCCGCCAGGGTCCCTTGATTCTTCTCGTCGCGCCAATATTCGAGCAGGTGCAGGTTGTTCTCGCTCTTGAGCACCACCTCGAGCCGTGGCGCCTCACCGAGACTCTGTTTGCTGAAGAAGAGCGGCAAGCCGCTCATCCGGGGCAGGAAGAACTGCTCGTAGCCCTTGATGATGGCCGCCGACAGCAGGTGATCCACGCTGACTCTATAACGGCCCTTGTTGCTCTCAATGAAGCGAGCCAGGTACTCATCGAAGCGCGCATTATCCCCCTCGCGGATCAGCCGCAGCCAATATCTGTCATCACGGCTCTCCTGACCCAGGATGCGATAACCCACCCCTTTGGCGAGGCTGGGGTGGGGGGACTCCTTGTCCAGGCCATGGAAAAACACCTGGACCTTGTCCCCAGATTCGAAGCGCGGCAGATAGGGCACCGAGACCCGGATGCCGCCGATGGAGAGATCCGAGCTCTTGGCATTGACTCGCTCACCGCTGACCAACGCCAGTTCCAGGGGGGAGCTGAAGTGCATCCTGTCCTGGCTGCGTCCGACGTAGCTGGCGAAGGTGATGAGGTTGACATCGAGTTGGCGCAGCTGACCCGGCTGATGCTGGCTCGGGGGCAGGCTCCGGTTGTGGGCCCTGCGCTGCCACGCCTGCATCGCCTCATAGACCCCCAGGGTGTAGCGATCCCGGTAGAGATAGCAGTGGGACTGGAACTGGGCGATGGCCTCATCGGGCATGAAGTGGGTAACCCCGGCAAACTCGAATACCCGGCAGGCCTGCGGCCAGTCGGGGCGCATGTCGAGCACCCGGCGACTGTCGGCGCCGCGTCGGTTGAGTTCCATCTTCAGGAGAAAGCGGGTATTGCTGCTCTGTTCGGCGGTGAGACGCAAGAAGATCTCTTCAAAATCGGCTTCCCGCTGCAGGGTAATGAGTTGATCTATGAGCGGTTGTTGTTCGGCTAGGTCCATGTGTTCCTGCTACGGAAAGTCAATTTTCCGGTTCCGGGTTTGATCTGTCGGGCTGAACCGAGTATATCAAGCAGGCATTCATCCTGTCCCCGAGTTATCCATGGCCAAAAATAAAACAGCTTACGTCTGCTCCGAGTGTGGCGCCGCTTTCAGCCGCTGGCAGGGCCAGTGCGGCGAGTGCAAGGAGTGGAACACCATCACAGAGGTGCGTCTTGGCACCGCGACCCCGGGCGCAGGGGCTCGCTACGGCGGCTATGCCGGTGCCATCGGCAGCAAGGTACAGACCCTGGCCGAGATCGCCACCACCGAGATCCCCCGTTTCAGTACAGGTTTCAAGGAGCTGGATCGGGTGTTGGGGAGCGGCGTGGTGCCGGGATCGGCGGTATTGATCGGCGGCAGCCCCGGAGCGGGCAAGTCGACCCTGCTGCTGCAAGTCATGTGCGGGCTGGCCGAGCGGATGAAGACCCTCTATGTGACCGGGGAAGAGTCCCTGCAGCAGGTCGCGATGCGGGCCAGTCGCCTGGGGTTGCCCACCGACAAGCTGCGCATGTTGTCGGAGACCAGCGTCGAGCAGATCTGCCTCATCGCCCAGCAGGAGCAGCCCCAGTTGATGGTCATCGACTCCATCCAGGTGATGCATGTGGCGGACGTGCAATCCGCGCCGGGTTCGGTCTCCCAGGTGCGGGAATCTGCGGCGTTGCTGACCCGCTACGCCAAGCAGAATCACGTGGCCATCTTCATGGTGGGTCATGTCACCAAAGATGGCACCCTGGCGGGTCCCAAGGTGCTCGAACACTGCATCGACTGCTCCATCATGCTCGATGGTGGCCACGACTCGCGTTTTCGCACCCTGCGCTCCCACAAGAACCGCTTCGGTGCCGTCAATGAACTTGGGGTATTCGCCATGACGGGGCAGGGGATGAAGGAGGTGAGCAACCCTTCCGCCATCTTCCTGAGTCGGGGTGAGGAGCAGGCACCTGGCTCTATCGTCATGGTGATCTGGGAGGGCACAAGGCCGCTGCTGGTGGAGCTGCAGGCGCTGGTGGATTACTCCCAGCTCTCCAACCCGCGCCGGGTGGCCGTGGGCATGGATCACAACCGTCTCGCCATGCTGCTGGCGGTGTTGCACCGTCATGGCGGTTTGCAGATGGCGGATCAGGACGTCTTCATCAACGTGGTGGGCGGCGTCAAGGTCGAGGAGACCAGTGCGGATCTGGCCCTGCTACTGGCCATGGTGTCGAGTTTTCGCGATCAGGCTCTCCCCAAGGATCTGGTGGTGTTCGGCGAGGTGGGGCTCTCTGGGGAAATTCGTCCGGTACCCTCGGGTCAGGAGCGGCTGCAAGAGGCGGTCAAACACGGTTTTCGCCGCGCCATAGTGCCCTTTGCCAATGCCCCCAAGCACCCTATCGAGGGGATGGAAGTGGTGCCGGTCAAGAAGCTGGCGGATGCGCTGGAGGCGCTCTGAGCGAGAGTGGGGCGATGAAAAAAGGGCGCAGGCGCTCTTTTTTCAGCTGAATAGCGGGCGATTGATCCCAGCGGCGCGAGACGCCGGTCAGGGGTGGGGATGCGCGAGGTGCTCGGCCAGCAACTGCTCCAGCTCTCGATGGAGCAGGGCTTCGTCTCCCACATTGAGTTCGATCATGCGCTTGAGGTGGCTGGCGCTGTCGATGTCGATATGGTGGCAGTAAAAGCCGAGGCGATGGTCATCCTCATGACTCAGTTCGACTTCCATGGTCAGCATGATGTCACTGTCGGCCAAGGTAAAACTGAGTCGATAGTCTCGATCCTCGCCGGGATGCCAGACGCTGGGACGTTCCAGCAAGGCCCCCTGCAGGGAGACATCGACCAGTTGGGTCGTCCAGGTCTGTGAGCCCTGACTCAGGCTGGCCTGGGCCGCATAGAGTACGCGTGAGAAGCGGCGACGCTCTGTCATTATCAATTCCTGCCTTGTGGTATCCCGCGCCTGAGTGTAATCCAGTCAACCTCTCTTGAATTTGCGCTGGCTCCGATATTGCGACTCAATCGGGTTGAGAGCTCAGAGTTTCGACCACCTGCAGGGCGGAGATCAACCTGTCTTCGTACTTGAACCTGTCTTCCAGTACCGGTCCCAGCTTGTTGAGATCCTCATCCAGACTCAGGAGCTGGGCTTCGTCGGCATCACTGTATTTGTCGTTGAACTCGAGGGCAAATTCGGTGCAGCTGCGAATATGGGGGTAGATTCGTTTGGCTAGCTCCAGGCTGTCGCCACTGGCTTGCTCGAAGGCGTTGACCACATGGTGATAAATCTCGAAGTGGCCGGCACTGACATAGTCGACGAGCTGTTCGCAAAATTGCTGCAGCTCGGGACAACCGGGCAGGCAGCGCTGCTGTTTGCTGCGTGAAGGGCTGAGCCCGGCAAGACGGATATATTCAACCAGCAGGGCCTGCCTCGCCTCGAGCCAGTCATCGATCGCCTTGTGCTTTCCTGCCAGCGCGTCTTTGGTCTTTTCCAGTTCAGTTAACATAGTCCCTCCATGGGGCATTAGCTGGGAGCACTCTGGCTCCGGCCTCCTGAGTGACGACAGCAACGGCCATCAGGAAAGTAGATCTAAGCTCAACCTCAATGTAAGGATATTGTTACCTCATCCGGGGGGACTGTGACAAGCACCTTCCATGGTCTGCTCATCTTTGGTGCTGCTGTGGTCAGAATAAGCCGTACCCTGGCTGGATCTGTGACTTTTTTCGCACTTCTTGATGAAAAGCCCAGCATTTGAGTCCGCCGTCTGGATAAAGCCTTTGCCTGAGTCTTTTTTTTTGCATAGAGTGACCAAGTGCTAAATGCCCGATCATAAAGGAAATGTTATGAACAAAGCTCAACTTGTCGATGCAATTGCCGCCAAAGCGGATCTGAGCAAAGCTCAGGCTAAAGTGGCCCTGGAAGAGATCATCAACGGTATCACCCAGAGCCTGAAAGAAGGTGATGCAGTCCAGTTGGTAGGTTTTGGTACCTTCAAGGTGAACCATCGCGCTGGCCGTACCGGTCGCAACCCGCAAACCGGTAAAGAGATCCAGATTGCTGCCGCGAACGTGCCCTCCTTTGTGGCCGGCAAGGCGCTCAAAGACGCCGTCAAGTAATCTCCCAAAACCCGGCGCTCGCCGGGTTTTTTCTTCCCGCTGTCACCGCTTTTCGTTTCGGATACACTCAAGTTATACAGCTCGCTGTAGTGGAGGTAGACGATGGAACAGAAAAACGCCATTCGGCAGGTTGCCGTCCCCTGGGCTCCGTCCCGTCAACTTCCCCCGGGTCTTGTGGTTGCCGAACTGCATCAAGATATTTGGGGTGACTCCTTGACCGTGGTACTTGGCCGCGCGCGCAGTATCGACTTGCCTCCTCTGATCCTGTGCCGCGTGCACTTTCGCCATATCCTGGCGGTGCGGGTGATGGAGGATTGCGATCTGGCGGAGGGGAAAGAGAGTCACAGCATCGAAGAGCAGATCCAGCTCATCACGCCGTCGCGCTTTGCCAGCTGGTTCCATCAGGAATCCGATGGCCTGCATCTGGATGATGACATTCAGCACTACCGTATCTCGACCTGGGACTACTGCGCCGATGTGCTCACCTCCCACTCCCCCGAGCTGCAGTTCGTCGATCCCGAGCCTTGATGGCAGGAGCATGATAGAAAAAGGGGCATCAACGGATGCCCCTTTTGTTGTCCGTCATCTGTGGCCAGCGGGTCAGTCCACGTAGAAGGTCTGCTGGAACTTGAGTGTTTCCTGCCGACCGTCCGCCATGATATTGATGGTGAACTGGTAGGTGTCTTCATTGCGATAAGGCAGCACGGCCAGATAGTAGATGGCATCCCCCTCCTTCACTTGCTGGAAGCTGAGGGTGCGAAGGGTGCCAGTCAGGTTCTTGGCCTCACCGGTCAGGCCCGCCGCCAGCGCCTTGCCGTTCTTGTCCTGCACCGCAATGTTGAGGATGCCGTTGTAACGGCTGCGCTCCAAGCCATAAGCCTTGGCGACCTCAGGAGTGAGGAAGCTGGAGTTGAAGGCGTTGTAGTGAACCTGCCAGGGACCGAGAGCCTGCATCTGCTCCGCTCGCAGCGGCAGCGTCATCAGGAGGGCCAACAGGCAAACCCATGCTGTTTTCATCGTGTCATCCTTCTCATCGAATTAGCGTGGAGCCGCAGGGATCAGCGCGGCTATCTCGGCCGGGATCTGCCTGGGCGCGCCGATCGCCACCGTCTTGTGGCGACCCAGTTCGCCCCGCAGCAGCCGTATCTGCCCCTTGGCGACCCTGAACTGCTTGGCCAGAAACTTGATGAGATGGGCATTGGCCTGCCCATCGACCGGCGGTGCCGTAATGGCCACCTTCAGCTCCTCACCATGCAGGCCCACTATCTGATCCCGGCTCGCCTTGGGTTGAATGACCAGGTGCAGCACCAGTGCATCATTCTGCCAGGCGATGGCAGGCATCAGATCATCCACCACAGCTGACCAAACAGATCCCCCAACAGATAGTTTACGGCCTGCAAGCCGATAAAGGCGACCAGGACGGAGAGATCCAGACCGCCGAGGGCCGGCAAGATGCGGCGAATGGGGGCGAGGAAGGGTTCGGTGAGCTGATGCATCACGTATTCGATGGGGTTGCGACCCTGGCTGACCCAGCTCAGGATGGCGCGGATCAGCAGGATCCAGAAGATCATGGAGCCCGCTTTTTTCAGCACGGTCAGCAGGGCGAACAGGCCGAGGGTCAACCAGTCGGCGACCATGACGTTCATGGCCTTGAGCAGGGCCAGCTTGGCGAAGGCTATCAGCAGAGCCAACACCACAGAGGCGAGATCCAGGCTACCCAGGCTCGGGATGAGGCGACGCATGGGCACCACCAGCGGGTTGGTCAGCTTGACCACCATCTGGCTCATGGGGTTGTAGAAATCGGCCCGCGCCCACTGCAACCAGACGCGCAGCAGTACCACCATGAGGTAGAGATCGAAGACGGTGTTAATCAAAAAATAAGCAGTGTTCATCTGGACTCCTGATTTAGAAGAGGGTTTCCATCTCGGCGGCGCGGGTCACGGCAGCCTGCATGGCGTTGGCGGTGAGCGGCAGCAAGCCTTGCTCCTGGAAAGTGCGAATGGCCTCGGCCGTGGTGCCGCCCTTGCTGGTCACCTGTTCACGCAGGCTTTGCAGCGACAGCTGAGGATTTTGCTCTACCATGGCGGCGGCGCCAAGGGCAGTCTGCTGCACCAGCAAACGAGCCTGCTCCGGACTAAAGCCCATGACCTCGGCCTGTTCGGCAATGGCCTGCATAAACAGGAAGAAGTAGGCAGGGGCACTGCCAGCGGCGGCGATGACGCCATTGATGCCGGACTCTTGCTCGACCCAGAGGGTCTTGCCGACCGATTGCATCAACTGCTCGGCAAAGTGGCGATCCTCGGAGGCTATGGCGGCAGGGGCATAGAGGCCTGTCATGCCCAAGCCCAGCAGGGAGGGGGTGTTGGGCATGGTGCGGATGATGCGGTGATGACCGCCAGCCATCTCGCAGAGGCGATCGACCTTGATGCCGGCGGCAATGGAGATGAGCAGCTTGCCCTCCAATGAGCCCAATTCACTGACCAGATTCGCCAGCATGGCAGCCATCAGCTGCGGCTTGACCGCCAGTACGATGACGTCGCTCATTCTGGCGACCTCGGCGTTATCCTGGCTGACACCGATGCCAAATTGCTGGACCAGCGCATCGAGTTTGGGACGGCTGGGGTTGGCGGCCAGGATCCTGTCTGTCGGATAACCCGATTGATGAAGGCCGGCTATGATGCTGCGGCTCATGTTACCCGCCCCGATGAAGGCGATGGTTCTGTGTTGCATCAAGCTCTCCTGCTGATGATGTCTGTGGGCCTGACGCAGCAATGAGCCCCATTTTTCAGGTGACCAGGCGTCAGGCTCTCCGGTGAATGATGTTCCAGGGCGCCTGTCAGGGGTAGTCGCGGGCACCGAAGATGGCGGTGCCGACCCGGACCATGGTGCTGCCGTGCAAGATGGCGAGCTCCAGATCTTCTGTCATGCCCATCGAGAGGGTATCGACCGTGGGATATTGTTGCGCAAGCCGGGTGAACAGAGCCTGCATGCGCAGCATCTGTTGTGCCAAGACGGCGTGATCCTGAGTGTGCTGCGGTATGGCCATCAGACCGCGCAACACCAGGCGTTCGGATTGATTGACCAACTGGGCCAGCCGGAAAATCTCTTGTTCCGAAGTACCGGATTTGCTGCTCTCTCCGCTAATATTGATTTGCAGACAGATATTTAGCGGCGCAAGCTGCGCCGGTCTCTGCCGAGAGAGCCGCTCGATCAGCTTGTCTCGATCGACGCTTTGCACCCAATCGAATCGCTCTGCCACCTGCTTGGACTTGTTCGACTGCAAGGGGCCGATAAAGTGCCATTCTATATCGGCATAGCCCGCCTGGTCGCGCAGTGAGTCTATCTTGCTGCAAGCTTCCTGGGCATAGGATTCACCGAAACAGCGCTGTCCGGCACCATAGGCATCCTGGATGGCCGCGAGGGGTTTGGTCTTGCTGACCGCGAGCAGGCGGATCTGGTCAGGGTGCCGTCCGGCCGCGTCGGCGGCCAGCTGAATGCGTTTCCTGACCTGAATAAGCTGTTGGAAAATCTGGCTCATATTTCGTTAACGATCTTGTGATGGGAGAATGACAAGTCTATGGATATCACAGAGTTATTGGCCTTTAGTGTAAAACATAATGCCTCGGACCTACACCTCTCGGCCGGTGTGCCACCGATGATCAGGGTTGATGGCGAGGTGCGCAAGATCAATTTGCCAGCCCTGGATCAGCGAGAGGTGCACGCCCTTATCTATGACATCATGAACGACCATCAGCGCAAGGAACTGGAAGAGCATTTTGAGGTCGATTTCTCGTTTGAGGTGCCCAACATGGCACGCTTCCGGGTCAACGCCTTCCAGCAATCCCGCGGCGCTGGCGCAGTGTTCCGCACCATCCCCAGCACGGTGTTGAGTCTGGAAGAGCTCGATGCCCCCGATATTTTTCAGAAGATTGCCGAATATCCACGGGGTCTGGTGCTGGTGACCGGGCCAACCGGCTCGGGCAAGTCCACCACCCTGGCGGCCATGGTCAATTACATCAACGAGAACTTCCATCACCATATCCTCACCATCGAGGATCCCATCGAATTCGTGCACGAAAACAAGCGCTGCCTGGTCAACCAGCGTGAGGTGCACAGGGACACCAAGAGTTTTTCCAATGCCCTGCGCTCAGCGCTGCGGGAGGATCCGGACATCATACTGGTGGGGGAGATGCGCGATCTGGAAACCATACGCCTCGCCATGACGGCGGCTGAGACCGGTCATCTGGTGTTTGGCACCCTGCACACCTCCTCGGCGGCCAAAACCATAGACCGCATCATCGATGTCTTCCCCGGTGCGGAGAAAGACATGGTGCGATCCATGCTGTCCGAGTCACTGCGAGCCGTTATCTCCCAGACGCTGCTCAAGCGCATTGGGGGCGGACGGGTCGCTGCCCACGAAATCATGCTGGGGATACCGGCGGTGCGTAACCTTATCCGTGAAGACAAGGTGGCCCAGCTCTACTCCGTTATCCAGACAGGGATGGTGCACGGCATGCAGACCATGGATCAGAGCCTCAAGCAGCTGGTGGGGCGCGGGACAGTGGCCTCCCTGGATGCCAAGGCCAAGGCGGTGGATCCCAATTCTATCTAGGAGCGCTTATGAAACTCGAGATGTTGTTGGTACAGCTGGTCGAGCGACAAGGCTCGGATTTGTTCATCACAGTGGGCAGTCGCCCCATGGTCAAGGTAGACGGTCACCTGCACCCCCTCGACGATAGGGTGTTCGATGAGGAGCAGGTGCTTGCCTTGATCCGGGAGACCCTGAGCCCGGAACATCTCGCGCATTTCATGGCGACCCAGGAGGCAAACTACGCCATTCACCGACCTGAGCTGGGGCGATTTCGGGTCAGCGCCTTCTGGCAGCAGGCCCTGCCGGGCATGGTGCTGCGCCGTATCGAGACCCGGATCCCGACGTTTGAGGAGCTGGGCTTGCCCGATATCCTGAAAGAGATCGGCATGGCCAAGCGGGGGCTGGTGTTGTTTGTCGGGGCGACGGGAACCGGGAAAACCACTACCCAGGCGGCCATGATTGGTTATCGCAACCAGCACAGCGATGGGCATATCCTGACGGTGGAGGATCCGGTGGAATTCGTGCACCAGCATGGCCGCAGCCTCATCACCCAGCGGGAGGTGGGCATTGATACGGCCTCTTTCGATGCCGCCCTCAAGAGTTCCTTGCGTCAGGCTCCGGACGTCATCCTCATCGGCGAGATCCGCAGTCAGGAGACCATGGAGTTCGCACTGCAATTTGCCGAGACGGGTCACCTCTGCCTCGCGACCCTGCATGCCAACAATGCCAATCAGGCCATAGATCGCATCCTGCATCTGGTGCCGCCCGAGAAGCATCGTCAACTGCTGTTCGATCTCTCCTTCAACCTGAGAGGCATCATTGCCCAACAGCTGTTGCCTGCCCTCGATGGCCAGCGGCGCTGCCCTGTGTTCGAGGTGATGCTCAATACTCCCATCATCACCGACATCATCCGCAAGGGAGAAGTGCATCGCCTCAAGGAGGTGATGACCAAATCGACCGAGCTGGGCATGCAGACCTTCGATCAGGGGCTCTTCCAGCTATTCATGGCCGGCCGCATCGGCCTCGCGGAGGCGTTGGCCCACGCGGATTCCGCCAATGACTTGCGCCTGCAGATCAAGTTATCGGGCAAGGATCCTCTGGATTCTGGTACGCTGGAGGGCGTAACCGTAGATGATTAGGGGCCTGGGGCCCCTCCCTTGAGATAGGATCGTTATGCTGATTGTGGTTTCCCCGGCCAAGACGCTGGATTTCGAGTCGCCGCTGGCGACCTCCCGCTTCACCCAACCCGAATTGCTGGATCACTCCGCCCATCTGATCGAGCGGGCCCGGCAGTTGAGCCCGGCTCAGATAGCCAGCCTGATGAAGATCAGCGACAAGCTCTCCGGCCTCAATGCCGCTCGCTTTGCCGAGTGGCAGCCGGATTTCACGCCGGCCAATGCTCGCCAGGCGATTCTGGCGTTCAAGGGGGATGTCTATACCGGGCTGGCCGCGGAGGATTTCGAGGAGGGGGATTTCACGTTTGCGCAGGCGCATTTGCGCATGCTGTCCGGCCTGTACGGCGTGCTGCGTCCTCTGGATCTGATGATGGCGTACCGCCTCGAGATGGGGATACGGCTCGACAACGAGCGCGGCAAAGATCTCTACCAGTTTTGGGGCGACATCATTACCAGGCAGCTCAATGGTGCGCTGGCGGCGCAGGGGGATGGGGTGCTCATCAACTTGGCGTCTGATGAGTATTTCAAGTCGGTGCGTCCCAAGGTGCTCAGCGGCCAGATAGTGACTCCCGTCTTCAAGGATGAGAAGAATGGCCAGTTCAAGATCATCAGTTTCTATGCCAAGAAGGCACGGGGCATGATGGCCCGCTACATCATCAAGCACCGTCTGACCCGGGTCGAACAGCTGACCGGTTTTGATAGCAATGGTTACCGCTTCGTGGCGGAGGAGTCGGACGAACGCACCCTGATGTTTAAACGTTCGGAAAATTAATTGAATTAAGGGGGAACCAATCACCAGACCCCGGGTCTGAATATGTGAATCCTCTGTTGTAAGCACTTTTTATTGGCCGACGTTTATGCGTCGGCTTTTTTCTGCCTGTTCGCCACCCATTGCAGCATATTCCTGACACTGCACCCGGCAAGACCCCTCGGCAAGACCCGGTTCCTCGGGGCACAGAAAAACAAACGGCCATCCGAAGATGGCCGTTGTGAGCGGGCGCCTGGTTACTTCTTTTTCTTCTTCGCCGACTTCTTCTTGGCATCCTTGGGTTTTTTCTTCTTCACCGGCACGCGGGCTTCTTTGTGCTTGGGGCGCAGGTCGTCGATCACCCGGCGCTTGAGGCGCTCCTCGGTGTAGCGTTCAATCTTGGCGACGATGGCCATGTCATGGGCTTCCACCAGGCTGATGGCGCAACCACGGTTGCCGGCGCGGCCGGTACGGCCGATGCGGTGGACATAGACGTCGGTGCCGTAGGGCATGTCGTAGTTGATGACATGGCTGACGTTGGGCAGGTCGATGCCGCGGGCGGCGACGTCGGTGGCGATGAGGAAGGGGACTTCCCCCGCGTGGAACTTGCGGATCGACTCGATGCGCTTGCTCTGCTCCATCTCACCACGGATCCAGGCACAGGAGATGCCAGCCGCCTGCAACTGGCCGGAGAGTTCGGCCAGGCGCTCACGGGTGCGCACGAAGACGATGGCCTTCTGGGTTTCGGGATCTTTCAGAATGTGGATCAGCAGCGCCAGCTTGTGGTTGGCGTCATCGGCCAGATGCACCCACTGGGTGATGGGACGGCGCTCGCTGCGCGGCGGCTCGGCATGCAGCTCGACCGGATCCTTGAGGATCTCGTTGGCAAACTTGGTGAGACCGGCCCCTTCCAGGGTGGCGGAGAAGAGCATGCTGTGTTTGCGATAGCGGGCCTCTTCGACGATGCGGTTCACATCCTTGATGAAGCCCATGTCCAGCATGCGATCCGCTTCATCGAGCACCAGTATCTCGATGTCGTGCCCCTCGAACTCTTCCCGCTCAATATATTCGAGCAGGCGTCCCGGGGTGGCGACCACGATGTCGGTGGTCTTGGTCAGGGCAGGCAGCTGCTCGTCATGACTGACGCCACCGATGATGGTCTCGACACTGATGTGAGTGTGCACGGCCAGGGCCTTGGCGTGAGCGGTGATCTGCAAGGCCAGCTCGCGGGTTGGGGTCAGGATAAGCATGCGGCAGGGGCCCGGCTTGCGGCGCGGGAAGTCGAGCAGATGCTGCAGGGCAGGCAACAGGAAGGCGGCCGTTTTGCCGGTGCCAGTCGGTGCCGAGGCCAGGATGTCACGACCCTCCAGTGCGGGTTCCAGCACCATCTGCTGAATGGTGGTTGGGCGGGTAAACCCCATCTCGGCCAGGGCCCGGTTGAGGGCGGGATTCAGGTCGAAATCATCAAAGGATTGGCTCATGGCAATGCTCGGTCATTAAGGAAACGGCAGATTATAGGCGATTATGTCGTCGTCTCCTATGGCTGGCGACGGGAACTGGCTATAATCGCCGACCCTTTTTACCCAGAGTTGGGGGCCATATGGGCCTAAGCCGCGGTTTTACCTTCAAACAGTTTCATATCGACCATGACCGCTGCGCCATGAAGGTGGGTACGGATGGCATTTTGCTCGGTGCCTGGGCGCCGCTCGATGGGGTGACACGGGCACTGGATATCGGCAGCGGTAGCGGCCTCATCGCCCTGATGCTGGCCCAGCGCAGTGACCCTGATTGCGAGATAACCGGGGTGGAGATCGACAAGGAGGCGGTCATTCAGGCACGAGAGAATGTGCTGGCTTCGCCCTGGTCCGCCCGGGTGCAGATGCAAGGGGGCGCCATACAGCAGCATGAGGCAGAGCCCTATGACCTCATCGTCTCCAATCCCCCCTATTTTGGCGCGGGTCAGCCTTTTGTGGATCCCGCCAGGGCCCAGGCGAGGCACAGAGGAGCACTCGATAGTCGGGACCTGCTTGATGCCTGCTCCCGTTTGCTGTCACCCCGGGGACGAGTCGCCATGGTGCTGCCGACGGCGTTTGCTGATGAAATAATATCCGTTTTGCCGAACTATGATCTGCATGAACTTTGTTATGTAGCTGTTATCACCAGGGAGGGAAAAGCGGCAAATCGTGTTTTACTGCAACTAAGCAGAGAATTAAACAGGTGTGAGCGGGGTGAGATTGTGATCCATTCTGCTGATGGCGGCTATTCCAACAGATATATCCAACTGACCGCCCCCTTCTATTTGAAGATGTAAATTTCGTCTTGAACTATTTTTTCACATCATTATGCTGACACTTAAATGAGCACCCGCGCCAGACCAGCTAAAACCACTGGTTATGCTGAAAAAACAAGCGGGGCTCCTTTTTTTTGCCCAGGAACAACCCAGGCAATGACCAATAAAAAACTATAACAAGCAATAGTTTACAAGACAGACGAGGTTGAACTTGACGAAATCACTGACATTGTCCGATGTACTCGGATTAGGCTTTATGACCTTCGCCTTCTATCTGGGCGCCGGTAACATCATATTCCCGCCCCTGGCGGGCTTCCTCGCTGGCGAGAACATGACCCTGGCTATGTTCGGCTTCCTGGTCACCGCCGTTGGCCTGCCGCTGATCACCATCCTGGCCGTTGCCAAGGCTGGCAACGGTTGGGCCGGCATGACCAAGCTGCTGCCGGCTGGCATTGCCACCGCACTGGCGGTTGCCATCTACATCATCATTGGCCCGGCCTTCGCCGCTCCCCGCACCGGTCTGGTTGCCTACGAGATGGGTCTCAAGCCTTTCCTGGGTGAGATGGGCGCGCAAGGATTGATGGCCTATACCATCGCCTTCTTCGGTGTTGCCATCCTGGTCTCCCTCAATCAGGGCCGACTGATGGACGCCATCGGCAAGTTCCTGACCCCGGTGCTGATGCTGTTGCTGATCGTTCTGGCGGTCGGGGTATTCGTGGCTCCTCAGGGCAGCATGCCGAGCGCCGTTGCCGATTACCAGCATGATGCCTTCGTCAAGGGGATCCTGGAGGGTTACAACACCATGGATACCCTGGCCTCCCTGATGTTCGGCGCCCTGATCGTCGACATCTTGCGCAAGAAGGGCATCCATGACTACCAGAGCCAGTTCAAGTATCTGGCCATCGCCGGTGTCATCTCTGCCGTCGGTCTGTCCGTGGTCTATATCTCCTTGTTCCAGCTGGGTAATACGGCAGGCGGTATCGCCACAGATGCCAGCAACGGTGGCGCCATCGTCAGCGCCTATGTGCTGAGCCTGTTTGGTCAGCCCGGTCAGTACATTCTGGCTGGCATCATCACCCTGGCTTGCTTCACCACCGCGGTGGGCCTGATCTCTGCCTGTGCCGACTTCTTCCACAACCTCACCGGCATGAGCTACCGCAAGCTGGTGGTCATGCTGGGGGCTGCCTGTGCCCTGGTGGCCAACGTGGGTCTGGCTCAGCTGATCAGCCTCTCCATCCCTGTGCTGGTGGCTATCTACCCGGTCGCCGTTGCCCTGGTGCTGGTGACTTTCCTGAAGGGTTACTTCGGTCGCCCCCGCCTGACATTCCGTCTGGTGCTGACCGTGGCCTTCGTGTTCGGTTGCCTGGATGGCCTGGGAGCCGCCGGCATGAAGATGGATGCCTTCGCCTTCCTGCCGCTGTTTGACAAGGGACTGGCCTGGTTGCTGCCAACCCTGGTTGCCTGCGGTCTGGGTGTCATGGTGCGTGGCAATGAGAAGCTGGTGGCAGACGCGGCTTGATTGCCCGGATGTGACCATTGAAAAAGGCCAGCTGCTGCTGGCCTTTTTGCTTTTCGCGGTATCACCGTCTTGAGCCTGCCGCAGCCCTGATCCCTGGCTTGCATCTCACGGCGACGCCTCGACGTGCGCACCAGGCGATGCCATCGGGAGATACGGGTTAGAGGGCTCCAGCCCGGGAGCGCAGGCTCTGCACCGCCGGGCACCATGAAAAAGGCCAGCGCGATGCTGGCCTTTGCTGTGATGCATGTTTGCTAGGACTGACCTGCTGGCCAGGGAGACTAGAGGCTATCTGCGGGCAGTGGTTTGCCATCCAACCCATACCAGTGGAACCGCGTCTCGCCGGCGTGCCAGGAGAAGGTGGCCCAGGGGTGCTTGCTCTCCCAGCGGGGGAAGGCGATGTCCACCTTGTTATCCTGGTAGCGATAGATGGAGGTACTGAGCTCGATATCCGAGAGGATCAGCAGCAGAACCCAACCGATAAAAAACCACTTCAACAGTGTCCACATGGTCGTTACTCGAAGCAGATTTCGATGGTGGCCCGGCCATACTCAGATTCGAACGGCATCATGATCTTGCTGCCATCCGCCTTGTGGGTGATGGTGTGATTCGGGCCTGAAACGATCACCGGGGTGGCCATGTCGAACTCATAGCCTTTTTCGCCCAGCATCCGCTTGGCGCCACCAGTGACCATGTTGGTGATCTCGCCGACCATGTCGGTGACCTCTTCGTTGATATGGGTCGGGGCTTCCCCCAGCATGCGGCGCATGATCTCCAGTGCCAGTCCCTTCTCGAAGCTGATGGAGAGCGAGCCCCTTGTCTGGGGGCCGACCATGCCAATGAGGCCGGAGACATCACCGCGGGCCAGCTCGTCGAGTTTGCGCTTGGGCTTGCCGGGGGTCAGTTCGAGCTGAGCCATGGTGGAGAGCACATTGAGCAGGGAGAGCAGGAACGGATTGACAAAATCAGCCTTCATGTTGACTTCCTACAGGAGGCACGCAGCGGACGCACTGTCCGTGAGCCTCAATGGTCTTATTGGTAATAGTAAAGCCATGCTGGCGGGCCTGCTCGGAGAATGCATGGTCGATGGCATCATCATGCAATTCGACCACATCGCCGCAGCGATCGCAGATCAGCAACTGCATGGGGTGGGCATGGTCGAAATGGCAGCAGAAGATAAACGCATTGAGGGACTCAACCTTGTGGGCGAAGCCCTGATCGAGCAGGAAATCGAGGGCTCGGTAGACGGTCGGCGGCTTGGCATTGGCCTCGGTCTTCTGCAACTGGGCCAGCAGATCATAGGCGCTGATGGCATTGCCATGGGCGGCCAGCAGGCGAAATACCTGGCGTCGGGTCGGAGTAAAGCGGATGCCTCGTTGTTGGCAGAGACGCTCGGCGGCTTGTAGGAGTTGGTCTTGATTCATGATCACGCTAATGCCCTGTATCGTCTGCGGATACTAACATAGGGCCTCTTCGCGCGTGGCGTCAAAATTGATTTTGTGATGAGTGCCACGTCCTGAGGATGGCGAGGTCAGCGCCACTTAGATTGGCCTGCGACAGGGCCAACTGGCGCAGGCCATCAGGGTTATCAGTCACTGACCCCGGCGGCCGGGCTTTACGGGTGAGCGGACTCGGTTTGTTGGCTCTCCTGTGTGCCGAAAACAGCATCAACATGGGTTGCAAGCCGATGAAGCTGAACAACAATACCCCGATGATGATCTTGATCCACCAGGCGTTGAGTGTGTCGTCGACGTGGATGCAGGCCTGGAGCAAGCTCTGGATAAGGACGCCACACAGCGAGCCAAAGACGGTGCCGACGCTGCTATCTGCATTCTCCGGCTCTTGGCGTCGGACTGTCTGCCAAAGGTTCGGGATTCCCGGTATACTGCCGCTTCGCCCTTATGTTCCCTGACGGTACCGCGATAGCGTAATTCGCCTTTGCTGGTCTGAGGTTTTCTATTGTGTCGCCGGCCATAGATACTTCGTGGAGTACAGCTGCCCCATGACATGGTGGGGACAGATAGGGGGCAGGTTCAATCAACAAATGTCTGGAAACACCCGTAAATGACGCAGCAACAAATCAGTGAAAACCTCGTGACATCAGGCTCTGAGGCCATATCTGGCAAGCCTGGCCACCGCCAGACATTCTCGATTGCCCCCATGCTGGACTGGACCGACCGGCACTGCCGTTATTTTCATCGCCTGATGAGCAGTCAGACCCTGCTCTACACCGAGATGGTGACCACGGGCGCCATCATTCATGGCAAGGGTGACTATCTGGGGTACAGCGAGCAGGAGCATCCGCTCTCTTTGCAGCTGGGGGGCAGCAACCCGATAGACTTGGCTCACTGCGCCAAACTCGCCCAGCAGCGTGGCTATGACGAGATCAACCTGAACGTGGGTTGCCCCTCGGATCGGGTGCAGAACGGCCGCTTCGGGGCCTGCCTGATGGGGGAACCGGCACTGGTGGCCGACTGCGTCAAGGCGATGCGCGACGTGGTGGATATTCCGGTGACGGTGAAGACCCGGATCGGCATCGACGATCAGGACTCTTACGAGTTTTTACAGGCCTTCATCGAACAGGTGCGGGATGCCGGTTGCGACACCTTCATCGTCCATGCCCGCAAGGCCTGGTTGAGTGGTCTGAGCCCGCGAGAGAACCGGGAGATCCCGCCTCTGGACTATGAGCGGGTCTATCGGGTCAAACGAGACTACCCCGCGCTGACCATCGCCCTCAACGGGGGGGTCAACGCCCTCGCGCAGACCCTCGATCATCTGCAGCAGGTGGACGGGGTCATGATGGGTCGCGAGGCTTACCAGAATCCCTACATCCTGGCCGACGTCGACCGCCAGCTGTTTGGCCAGACAGGCTCCGTGCCCTCCCGCCATGAAGTGGTACACATGATGCTCCCCTACATAGAGCAGGAGCTGGCCAAGGGCAACTACCTCTCCCATGTGACCCGCCACATGCTGGGGCTGTTCCAGAACATGCCGGGTGCACGGGCCTGGCGCCGCCATCTGAGCGAGAACGCCTGCAAGCCGGGAGCGGGTATTCAGGTGGTGCTGGATGCCATGGCCAAGGTATCGGAATATCGCGCCGAAGGGGTGCTGTGAAGATGAATGGCCCTCGCTTCACCGGATCCTGGCTGCACAAGGGGCTGGTACGCCTCTGTGTCGGCATGATGGCTATTCTCGGCATCAAGTTGAGCGCCCTCTACCTGCTCGGCGCCGCCCTGGTCTTTGGCTTGCACCGGGATCACTTCTTCGATTGAGTGCCAGCACGCAGACAAACCCCGCCTTGAGCGGGGTTTTTTATTGCCGCCAACCCAGGCGGGCGCGCTGCGATCAGTGCTGTATGGGGAGGAGGCAGGTCGGCGGTTAAATGGGCTCAGCCCTGATCGGGGATGAAGTCATGGATCTCGCCGCGTCTGGGTTTGAAGCGGGGGTCGGCGCCATTGCTCTGCTTGGCCAGGGCCATGCTCTGACAGAAACTCTCCCCCTTCTCATATTCGGCGCGGACCAAGTCGATGGCGCGCTCCGCCTGGCGGCGATCTTGCTTGCTCGCCTTGCGATCGCTGAACACTTGCTGCTGATTCAGCATCCAGTGCTGGAAGGCCTGACGGCACGTGTCTTCTTTATTCTCTTGGGGAGCGGCATGGGTGACAGCCAGCGCCAAGGGGCTGAACAGGGATAAGAGCAGGAGGATGCGTGGCATGTTGGCTGAGTAAATTATCACTAAGTGGCTGATTAGTACTTATTTTATGGGGTAATGTTGCCCGGGTACAGGACAAAGATGACGAGACCTGGCACCTGGGTCTGTCCCACCCGGTGGCCACGCTGTGGCGGCCACCGGGTTGGGCGGCTTAGTGGGCAAGCAGGTAGAGCTGGCGACTGTAGGCCACATCTTCCGGGTTGTTGATGGGGTACCCCTTGAGCCAGGGTTTGATCAGTCTGGCATTGGTGTACTGGTAGATGGGGGCGATGGGGGCCTGCTCCTGCAACAGGGCCTCGGCCTGATCGAACAGCTGGCTGCGGCTGGCCTGGACCGTATTGCGCGATGCCTGATCGAGCAGGGCATCGTAGTCGGGGCTGGCGAAGCGGGCCATGTTGCCGCTGTTGCTGCTGCGCCACAGTTCGAGGAAGGCGGAGGGGTCGTTGTAGTCGGCGACCCAGGAGGAGCGGATCACCTGGAACTGGCCATGCTGGCGACTGTCGAGATAGCTCTTCCACTCTTGATTGGTGAGTTGCACCTTGGCGCCGAGTTTCTGCTTCCACATGCTGGCGATGGCCAGGGCCAGCTTCTTGTGCAGCTCGGCGGTATTGTAGAGCAGGGTCAGCTCCAGAGGATGGGCCGGGCCATAACCCGCCTCGGCCAGCAGCCGTTTGGCCTCGGCGTCGAGTTCAGGCTGGCTCAGGGTCGAGAGCGTATTTGGCTTGGGGGTGAAGTGGGCAGTCACATCCGGGGTGAAGTGGTAGGCCGGTTTCTCCCCAGTACCCAGCACCTTGCTGGCGATGAGCTGCCTGTCGATGGCATAGGAGAGCGCCTTGCGGACCCGCACGTCATCGAGGGGCGCCTGGCGGGTATTGAAGGCGTAGTAGTAGGTGCCGAGCTGCTCCGGCGTGTATACCTCGGCCGGGATCTGCTTGATCAATCGGGCGTACTGCTCCTTGGGGAAGGATTCGGTGATGTCGATATCCCCGGCCAGATAGCGCTGGGTCGCCGCGCTCTCCTGATTGATGGGCAGAAAGGTCACCTTGGTCAGCACTGTGTGGGCCCTGTCCCAGTAGTGGGGATTGGGCCGCAGTTCGAGCCGCTCGTTGACCACGCGATCGGCCAGTATGAAGGCGCCATTGCCGACCAGCTTGCCGGGCTGGGTCCAGGCACTGCCCTCGCGCGCTATGCTGGCCTCATGCAAGGGCGAGAGGCTGGGGTGGGTCAGCAGATTGAGGAAGTAGGGCACCGGCTGGGACAGGGTCACCTTGAGTGTGTGGTCACCGACGGCCTCGACCCCGAGCTGGTTGGGGCTCAGTTCACCGGCCACTATCTTGTCCACATTCTCGAAATGGGCCAGCTGGGCGAACCAGGCGAAGGTGGCGGCCTCTTTGGGGTCGACCAGCCGGCGCCAGCTGTAGACAAAATCGCTGGCGGTGACCGGGTCCCCGTTTGACCAGGCGGCATCCTTGCGCAGCTCGAACAGGAAGTGCTGGTTATCATCGCTGCGCCAGTGCTGGGCCACCCCTGGCTGGACGCTACCATCGGCCCCTTGGGTCAGCAGTCCCTCGAACAAGTCCCGTACCACCTGCAACTCTGGCAAGCCGACCAGCTTGAGGGGGCTCAGGCTGCTGGGCTCATCCTTGAGGTGGCGTACCACAGTCTGCTCGGCGGCGAGCTTGGCTGCTGATGGCACATCGGCGGCCTGGGCTGTGCCCACGGTCAGCAGTAACAGCAAGGGGCGCCATAGCGTCATGGTCGGATCCTTAAATGTGAGGCGAGGAGAAAAGTCGGCGATAAATGCTCGCCTGTTGTTGGGGAAACATGATATCCCCAATGCTGGTCAAACCGCTAGCGGTCACCAAGGCTCTTATGGACCCTTTTCGGGGGTGAACAGTATGGGGTGGGGGAAGAGGATGAGACTAGGGTGGTTATTAGCGGGGTTGCTGAGCCAGGGCGCCTGGGCACTGGATAGCTGTCAGCCGAGCAGCCCGGTGGGAAGCTGGTGCCAGGTGAGCATAGCCAAGCTGCATCCGACCCAGGCGGGCGTCGGCCAGCTGCAGGTGGATGAGACAGAGCGCGAGCTGGTGGGCAAGTCAGCCAAACAGCTCGACAAGTTGATGAAGAAGAAGGAGATCCCCATCGTCATTGCCCCGGATGGCGGCTATTGGCTGGTGGACAGGCATCACCTCACCACGGCGCTTTGGCAGTCGGGGGTCAAGGAGGCGAGGGTCAAGGTCATTGCCCGCCTGCAAGACAAGGACTCCTTCTGGAGTCAGATGCAGAACAATCACTGGGCCTGGCTCAAGAATGAGCAGGGGCAACCCCTTACTCCCCAGCAGTTGCCGACCCGCATAGGTTCACTGCCTGACTACCCCTACCGTACCCTGGCGGGTCTGCTGCAGGATGCCGGCTATTTCCAGAAGGAGAAGCGGGTCTATTTCGTCGAGTTCGCCTGGGCGAGCTGGCTGGGTCAGCAGATGCAGTGGCAGCCCATCAATCAAGCCAACCTGGCGGCCAGCTTGCAGCAGGCCAAGCGGCTTGCCTGCAGTCGCGGCGCCGATGCGCTGCCCGGCTACCCTGGCAAGCAGTGCAGTACCAAGCCCGCACGTAGCTGAATTGCCCTGATCCACGCCTCGGGCAGATCCGCGTCGATAAAAAGCGCCACCTCAAGGGTGGCGCTTTGCATGGGGGCGAGCACGGCTATCAGGGGACCGGCAGACTGGGGCCATCCAGGTATTCGGGCAGGAACAGGCTGATCTGCGGCACATAGGTGATCAGCATGAGGAACAGCAGCAGGAAACCGACCCAGGGCAGGCAGGCGCGGATCACCCAGCCCATGCTCTGCCCCGTGATCCCCGCGGTCACGAATAGGTTGAGCCCCACAGGGGGCGTCAGCATCCCTATCTCCATGTTGATCACCATGATGATCCCCAGATGGATGGGGTCTATGCCCAGCTGCATGGCAATGGGGAACAGGATGGGCGCCATGATCAGCACGATGGCCGAGGGCTCCATGAAGTTACCCGCCAGCAGCAGCAAGATGTTGACCACGATGAGGAAGCCCCAGGCAGGCAGACCCCAGGCGATGATGGTCTCGGCGATGGCATGGGGGATCCGCTCGGAGGTGAGCACGTGGGCGAACAGCATGGCATTGCTGATGATGAACAGCAGCATGATGCTCACCTTGGCGGCATCGCGCACCACATGGCCCACCTCCCCGTTGAAGGGAGACTTGAGCAGGGAGAGCGGCAACAGCACCAGATTGCGCAGGCTGGCGGCAGCCAGAGACTCCCCCGGATTGCGCCAGGGGATCCCCTTGAGCGGTCCTATGTCGCGATAGCCATAAACGGCAATGAAGAAGGCGTAGACTGCCGCCACCGCAGCGGCCTCGGTCGGGCTGGCAACCCCACCGTAGATGGATCCCAGCACCAATATGATGAGGAAGAGGCCGCCGAGGGCCTTGCCACCGCTGCCAAGCAGGGTGACGACCCCCGGGAAGGGCTGGCTCGGCAGGCCCTTGATGCGAGCCACCACATAGATGACCACCATGATGAGGCCCCCCATCATGAGCCCTGGCAGGAAGCCCGCCATGAACATGCGCGATGCCGATACCTCGGTCGCCGCCGCATAGACCAGCATGACGATGGAGGGGGGGATCAAGATCCCCAGGGTGCCTGCGTTGGCGATCACCCCGGCGGCAAAGGCCTGGGGATAGCCGGAGCGCACCATGCCGGCGATGACGATGCTGCCGATGGCGGCCACGGTCGCCGGGCTGGAGCCGCACACGGCGGCAAACAGCATGCAGGCCATGACGGAAGCCATGGCGAGGCCACCACGGATGTGACCGACGGAGTCCATGGCGAAGTTGATGATCCGCTTGGCCACGCCACCGGTCGACAGGAAGGCCGACGACAGCACGAAGAAGGGGATGGCGAGCAGGGTGTAGTGCTCGGACGTCGCCTCGAACAACTTGAGCGCCAGGGAGGCGAGAGAGTCGTTGGAGAAGAGCAATATGGTGGCCACGCTGGAGAGGCCGAGGGCCACCGCGATGGGCATGCCGAGCAACATGGTGAGGATCAGCAGGGTAAACAGGGTCAGGGTTGCCATGGTGCTTATACCTTCTGATTCGGATCGTTGTCGATGAGGTGCATGCTCTCGCGCGCCTCATCGGCCAGGGCAAAGCCCTGCATCTGGCCGCGCCATACCATGACGCCGACCCCGAGGAAGCGGAAAAACAGCAAAGCCAGGCCTATGGGCAGAATGCTCATGGCCTGCCAGCGCAGAATGGGCAGATCCTCCATCTCTATGCCGATCATCTTGAGCTTGGTCAGATAGATCCAGGCGCCATAGAAGTAGAAACCGCAGTAGAGCAGACAGAGACCAACGGCCAGCAGGGTGAGGCGGCGTTGCCAATGGCCGGGCAGCACCTTGATGAAGGCATCTACCCCGATATGGGCGCCGACTCTCACCCCCCAGGAGGCGCCGAACAGCACCATCCACGCGCAGAGGTTGAGGGTCAGCTCCTGGGCCCAGAGCAGGCCGGTGTCGAAGAAGAAGCGCAGTACCACTTCGATGAAGACCAGCAGCGTGGTGCTGACCAGAAGCAGACCTATGATGGTCTCCTCCAGCTGATAAATGAGTTTTTTCATAGGATCGTCCCTGAGAGGGCCCCTACCCTTTGCTGGCAGGGGCCTTCTGGTTCCTTACTGCTGATTGGCGGCGACGGCGGCGTCGATGAGTTGCTTGCCGATGGCCCCTTCAAATTGCTGCCAGACCGGTTTCATGGCCTCGACCCACTGGCTGCGCTCGGCATCGGTCAGGGTGATCAGCTGGCTCTTGCCGGAGGCGAAGATGGCGGCCTTGTCCTCGCTGTCTTTCTCGGCGGCAATCTTGTTGCCGAAGGTGACCGATTCGTCCAGGGCCTTCTTGAGCTCGCTACGCACATTGTCTGGCAGGCCGTTCCAGAAGTCGGCGTTGGTGACGATCAGGTAATCCAGCACCCCGTGGTTGGTCTCGGTGATATAGGGCTGCACCTCGAAGAACTTCTGGGAGTAAATGTTGGACCAGGTGTTCTCCTGGCCATCGATGGCCTTGGTCTGCAGCAGGGTGAACACCTCGGCGAAGGGTTTCTTCACCGGCACGGCCTGGATGGCTTCAAACTGGGCGGCCAGCACGTCCGAGGTCTGGATGCGGAACTTCTTGCCCTTGGCATCGGCCGGGGTCTTGAGGGGGTTGCTGGCGGAGATCTGCTTCATGCCGTTGTGCAGGTACCCCAGACCCACCAGGCCATATTTTTCCAGGGAGCCCAGCATGGCCTGGCCCTCCTTGCCCTGCTGGAATCGGTCGACGGCGGCCATGTCATTGAACAGGAAGGGCAGGTCGAAGATCTGCAGCTGATCCGTGTATTTCTGGAACTTGGAGAGGGAGGGGGCAATCATCTGCACGTCACCGAGCAGCATGGCTTCGAGCTCCTTGCCATCCCCGAACAGCTGGGAGCTGGGATAGACCTTGACCTCGACTTGTCCCTTGAGACGCTCATCCACCAACTGCTTGAAGTGGTTTGCCATCTGGCCTTTGGGGGTGTTGTCCGCCACCACGTGGGAGAACTTGAGTTCGATGGGGGCGGCGAAGGCCGTCGAGATGCCGAGGGCCAGGGTGAGGGCGGCGGTCAGGGCGCGGGTTCTGAATGTCATTGTGTTCATCCTTGTGTGTGGGTCAGTGCATTCCCACTCAACAAGGCAACTTGCGTGCCAATTGCAACATTTTTGCAACATTCCAGAAGGGCCGGGCCGTGGCGGCCCGGGGGCGAGATGAGTGCGCCGCGAAAAGGGGTGGCAATCCCCCCATCTCCCTGCTGGCATGGGTGGGGTTTCGCCAATTCTCGCAGGAGATCGAGGTTGGGATCCGCCCCTGGACGCGCTGAGGCAGGGTCGCCGGGGTCTCTTTCAGCCAGGGCGTACCGACTGGCAGTGCGGCCTGGGAGCGTTATGCCCCCTCGCTGGCCTCGTCTCCGAGTTTGTAATCCTGCTTGTCGAGGCCATATTTACGCATCTTGTCGTACAGGGTCTTGCGGGGCAGGCCGAGTACCTCCTGAACCTCTTTCAGGCGACCGCGATGCTGGCTGAGGGTGTCGGTCAGCAGTATGCGCTCGAACCGGTCGACCTGCTCGGCCAGGGTCAGGGCCTCGCAACCCAGGCTGAGATCGGCAAAGGCGCCCTCTTCCCCCATCAGTACGCAGCGTTCGGCCAGGTTGCGCAGCTCGCGCACATTGCCCGGCCAGTCGTGGGCCAACAACCAGGCGCGCTGCTCTGCGCCAAGGCGCGGCGGTGCCAGCTGATAGCGGGTCGCCGCCACCCGCAGGAAGTTTTCAAACAGCAGGGGCACATCCTCCTTGCGCTCCCGCAATGGGGGGATATCGACCCTCACGACATTGAGCCGGTAATAGAGATCGGCGCGAAACGTGCCCTGCTCGACCAGTTTTTTCAGATCCATCTTGCTGGCGGCCAGTACCCTGATATCCAGCGAGATCAGCTGGTTGGTACCGAGTGGCTCGACCTTTCTATCTTCCAGTACCCGCAGCAGTTTGATCTGCAGCGCCATGGGCATGCTCTCAATCTCGTCGAGGAAGAGGGTGCCCTTGTCGGCCCAGACTATCTTGCCGACCCGTCGCTTCTGGGCGCCCGTGAAGGCGCCCGCCTCGAAGCCGAACAGCTCGCTCTCTATCATGGTCTCGGGCACGGCGCCGCAGTTGATGGCGACAAAGGGCTCGGCGGCCCGTATCGAGTGATCGTGCAGGAAGCGGGCGACCAACTCCTTGCCACACCCCGTCTCGCCCATGATGAGCACGTCGGCGGGGGCATCCTTGATGTGGGTGAGGATCTGGCGCAGCCGCTTGATGGCCGGGTGGGTGCCGAGCAGCCTGGGGCCCGGCCCGCTCTGGGCCTCCAGCTCGCTGCGCAGCTCGCGGTTTTCCAGCACCAGACGCCGCTTGTCACAGGCGCGGCGCACGACCTCCAGCAACTGCTCGGTGCCGAACGGCTTCTCGATAAAGTCGTAGGCGCCGAGGCGAATGGCCTGCACCGCCGTCGAGATATCCCCATGACCGGTGAGCAGGATCACCGGCAGCTCGGGGTCACGGCCCATGATCTCCTCGAGCAGGGCGATGCCGTTCATGCCGGGCATGTTGATGTCGCTGATGATGATGCCGGGCCACTGCGCCTTGATGTGAGGCAGCGCCTCGGTGGCGCTGGCGAAGGTGGTGACCTGCCACTGGGCCAGCTCCAGAGTCTGGCCGAGGGAGAGACGCAGGTGGTGTTCATCGTCGATCAGCATGACTTGGTTCATGTCGGCCTCCTTGAGGGCGCTGTGGCCCGGGCTGTGCGGGTGAGATGGCGAAGGGTGAGCGCAGCATCATGGCAGGAGCAAGTCTGCTTCACAGGGGGCTCCTCAGGCTGGGGTCAACCGCGGGCAGCGTGATGGTGAAGCGGGCTCCGCCTCTTGGGTCATTGGTGGCGTCCAGGGTGCCGCCAAAGGCGGTGATGATGCGCAGGGATATGGTCAGCCCCAGCCCCAGCCCCTGGGACTTGGTGGTATAGAAAGGGGCAAACAGCTGCCTGGCCTCGACCTGGAGGCCGGGGCCATTGTCGATGACGGCGATGCTCACCTGCTCCGCCCGGCTCTCCACCTCGAGCCAGACCCGGGGAGGGCCGCTGCTGGCGCAGGCCTGCAGGGCATTGTGCAGCAGGTTGACCAGCACCTGTTCGAGCTGGACTGCATCGGCGCGCACATAGAGGGGCTCGCTGGGTAGGCGGGTTTCGACCAGCACTCCCTGCTTGATCATCTGGCCGTGCAAGAGGGAGAGGCTGGCGTGAACCACGGGTTGCAGCGCCACCGCCTGCAGCCGCTGCTCTCCCTTGCGGGCGAACACCTTGAAGCGGGCCACCAGCTCGCTCATATGGTGGTTTAGATCATTGATTTGCAGCAGGTTGTCGCGGCAGCTATCGAGACGGCCCTGGTCGAGCAGCTGCAAGGCATTCTCGCCATAGGCCCGCATGGCGGCCAGGGGCTGGTTGAGTTCATGGTTGATCCCGGCCGACATCTCGCCGAGCAGGGCCAGCTTGGCGGTCTGTACCAGCTGCTCCTGGGTATCGACCAGCTCTCGCTGGGTCTGACGGAACTTGTCCAGGGTGGCGACCAAGTCCTGGTTGCTGGTGGAGAGGGCCTTGGTGCGCTGGTTGACCTTGTGCTCCAGCAAGTTGTTGAGCCGGGCCAGGCGGGCGCGACCGAGCAGTACCTGGCGCCAGTAGAGCCAGATCATCAGCAGCAGCAGGGAGACCAGGGTGAAGCTGGCCAGGGCCTTGGCGATGATGGGGCGCAAGTCATGGAGTGGCTCCAGGGTATAGAGGTGCCAGCCGGCAGTCGGCATGGCGGTGCCGGTGAACAGATAGCCCTGGCCCCAGTGCCACTCGCTCTGGCTGCGCAGCAGGCCGAGGGAGGCGAGATCGCTCAAGGGGGCGCCCAGTTTGTCCCCATATTTACGCTCCTCGGCCAGAATGTGGCGGGTTGCCTGATCGAGCCGAACCAGGGGGCGATAGAGCCAGTCAGGCTGAGAGGCGAAGAAGACGACACCGTATTCGTCGGTGAGCAGGTAGTCGAGATCGCTGCGGGCCCAGCGCTCATCGATCAGGGAGAGCGCCACCTTGACCACCACGACCCCGAGCCGGCGATCGCCATCTTGGACCGGATAGGAGAAGTAGTAGCCGCGCCGCCCCGACCGTTGACCCAGGGCGAAGTAGCTGCCGGGTTTACCCTGCATCGCCTGGCGAAAATAGGGGCGGAAGTGGTAGTTATCGCCGACAAAGCTGTCCTGTTGCCGCCAATTACTGGCGGAGAGCACCTCTCCCTGCTCCGTCATCAGATAGATGGCATCCGTCCCCAGGATCTCGTTGTACTGCTCCAGCAGGGGGTGGAGGCGATAGGGAGGAAACTGCAGCAGCAAGGTCTGTTTGAGCTCGCTGCGGGTGGCGATCAGGGCCGGCAAGCGGCGGTACTTGTCGAGCTCGCCCAGCAGCTGCCCCGCGAGCCGTTCATTGTCGAGCAGTGCCTGCTGGCGCAGGCTCTCCAGTCCCCATTGGCGCGCCGTGAAGGCGATCATCACCATCAAGGTGACCCAGAGGCCGATCAGCAGGCCCCGACTTCCATTGTTCATCATGCCCTTCCTTAGGTTGGCATCATCTTAACCTGCCTTGGGATGAGACAGGGCGACGCCGATGACAGAGTGTGATGGGGGCAACAGGAGCAGAGATCCTGCACAATCTGTCAGCTTGATATTCATTCTCGTTTAGGCATCATGATAGGCCTCATTCAAGTAAGGAGGTCTCTCATGGCACAGACACTCACCAGGCCGGATGACACTGAGGCGCACTGGCAGCGTTACATGATAGAAGCCGAGCACTCCTTGACACAGGGGGCGCTAGGCTCCGCGGTCTGCCTCTATCAGCAGGCCCTTGGCGTCATCTCCGAGTCCGTCGATGAGCAGAGCAAACCCGTCACCATCGACCTCGAAGAGCTGGCCACCATGCGGGTTGCCACCTGCCATCGTCTCGCCGACTTCTGGCGTGCCATGGGGGAGCCCAACTACGAGTTGCGCTACCTCAAACTTGCCGCCGAATTGGTGACGGCACTGGTGCCCCAGTGCCCCCACAAGGGCTGCGAGTCCCTCATCAGTGAGCTGGGGTGCTGCCGCGCCGCTCTGCTTGGTTTCCTGCGTCGCCACCCCAACCCCGAGATAGCCAGGCTGATCCAGAGTCAGGACATCTTGCAAGGTTGCGAGCTGATTGGACGTTTTCGTCTCAACTGATCAACCTCACCCGGGTTGAGCGGGCGGGTTGCGACGGGTTTATCCCCTGGTGGCCAGTTTGCGGGCGATGCGCGCTTGCGCCTCTTCCCCCTGCAACGCCAGGGAGAAGGCGCGCGCCTCCGTGTCGATGACGAAATGAACCGCCTGCCTGAGCTCTTGTTTGAGCAGGGCCTTGCTTCTTTGCAGGGCAAGGGGAGGCTTGTCGGCGAGCCGCTCGGCCTGGTGTTTGGCATGGGCCAGGAGATCGCCCGGGGCCAGCACCTGGTTGGTCAGCCCCAGCTCCAGCGCCTCCCGGGCCGAGAGTGGCTCTGCCAGCAACAGCAGCTCGCACGCCTTGAGGTGACCCACGGCCCGGGGCAGCAACAAACTGGAAGCAAACTCAGGCACCAGACCCAGCTCGACGAAGGGCAGTTGCAGCCTGGCGTTATCTGCCAGATAGACCAGATCGCAGTGCAGCAGCAGGGTGGTGCCTATGCCCACCGCCGCCCCTGCCACGGCGGCAACCAGCGGCTTGGGGAAATCGGCAAGGGTGTGCAGGAACTGCAAGATGGGGTCATCCTCGCCGAGGCTCTCCTTGCCGATGAAATCGCCGAGATCGTTGCCGGCGGTGAAGCAGTCCTGTTGGCCCTGCAGCAGCACTACTCGCACGTCCGCGTCCAGCGCGGCCTCGCGCAATTGCTGGGTCAATGCTTGATACATGGCGCCATTGAGGGCGTTGCGTTTGGCGGGGCGATTAAAGGTTAGGGTCAGTACCCCCTGCTGGCGCTGGCTGATGATGGGGTCGTTCATGTCGCAATCCTTGGCTGGTGGTCTGTTCAAGCTCCGCGCTTGGCAGTAAGCTTTTCCTTTCTTAACAAGTTCATAAAAGGATTTCAACCATGTTAAAACGCATGTTTTATGCGGCTGTCTCCCTGTTGCTGGCGACCCCGGTGCTGGCGAACGTGACTGCCAGCGACGGTTATGTACGTCTGCTGCCCCCTGGCTCCCCCAACACGGCGGCCTTCGTGGTGCTGAAAAACGACGGTGATGACCCGGTGAAACTGACCGGCGCCAGCTCTCCAGAGGTGGCTCGCGCCGAGCTGCATACTCACCTCCATGAAAATGGCGTGATGCGTATGCGTCAGGTCGAGAGCATCGAGATCCCGGCCAAGGGAGAGGTGGCGCTCAAGCCGGGCAGTTTTCACATCATGCTGTTCGATCTCAAGGATCAACCCAGTCAGGATACCCCCTTCCCCCTGACCCTGAGTCTGGATAATGGTCAGACCCTGGGTCTGTTGTTACCGGTGAAACCGGTCGAGCCTTCGGCGGGTATGCAGCACTAATCCGGGTCAGATCTGGGTCAGAATTGGTCGCTGTGTGGATAATCTTGCTAGGTATTGGGGATAAGCGAGGTAAAATGCGGGTCTAATCCCGCATTCTCTGGAGTTTAATAATGAAAAAGACACTGTTGGCCTCTTCCCTGCTTGCCCTGATGAGCACCTCTGCCATGGCCGCCGATGACTGGCGCTTTGCCGTCGGCAGCGATATCTGGAATGCCGAAGGTAGCGGTCACGTCAACGACATCGGGGCCAACGGCAGCTTTGATGACAAAAACAACTGGAGCGGTTACCTGCAGCTGGAGCATGGCATCATCCTACTGCCCAATGCCAAGTTTGAAATGTCCGACCTGAGCTCCAGCGGCGGCGCCTTCGACAACGATCTGCAAGCCTACGATCTGAGCCTCTACTATCGCCTGTTCAACAACGATCTGTTCCAGATCGATCTGGGTCTGACCGGTCGTCGTTATGAAGGGGACTTCAATACCCAGCACTACTCCTATGACAAAGACGTGCTGATGGCTTACAGCAGCGCCGAAGTGCGTCTGCCGGGTACCGGCTTCTCTGCCTTCGGCGATGCCCGGGTGCAGGATGCAGACAACTATGACTACCGTCTGGGTGGTGCTTACAAGTTCTCCTCCCTGCCGCTCAAGCTGCGCGCTGGCTGGCGTCAAGTCGATGTCGACTTTGACAAGGTTGATCAGCGGATAGATGGCTGGTTCGCTGGCGCCGAATTCAGCTTCTAATTTCACCGTAACGAGGGTTCCTCATGGGCAACATCATTGTGACGGGGGCGGGGTCTGGTCTGGGCCGAGCCTTGACGAATGGACTGGTGGCCCGCGGTCACCGGGTGGCCATGATGGGACGCCGTTACCAGAAATTGCAGGATCTGGAGGCCGAACTCGGTCAGGCCGTGATCGGCATCGCGGCGGATCTCTCCCACCACGAAGAGGTGGAGATGGCCTTCGCCGCTGCGGTGGAGTGGGGCGGTCTGCCGAGTCTGGTGATCCATTGCGCCGGGGTCGGTGAATTTGGCCCGGTCGGCGTCTATACCGCCGAACAGGTGCGCCGGGTGGTGGAGAATAATCTTGTCTCCACCATTTTGGTGGCCCAGCAGACGGTGCGGCTCATCGGGGAGCGGGGCGGCATACTCGCCAACGTGCTCTCCTCGGCCGCGCAGGTTGGCAAGGCCAACGAGAGCCTCTATTGCGCCTCCAAATGGGGCATGCGCGGCTTTCTCGAATCCTTGCGCGCCGAGACCAAGGGCGGCCCGTTGCGCTTGGTCAACCTCTATCCAAGCGGCATTCGCAGTGAATTCTGGGACAACTCGGATCACGTGGACCCGAGTGGTTTCATGACCCCGGAAGACGCTGCCGAATACATGCTCGATGCCCTGGAGGCGCGCAGCAGCTGCCATGTGACCGACCTCTTTATTGGTCGCAATTAGGCACTGTTGCCTGGAGACGCTGGATCACCAGACAACAAAAAGCGCGCCGATTGGCGCGCTTTTTTATGGGCGTTGGCGGGGATTAACGGCCCAGCTTGGCCTTGATCATGGCGACGATGTCGGTGATGGCCACTTCCTGCTTCTCACCGGTACGGCGGCACTTGTACTCCACCACGCCGCTGTCCAGGCCACGATCGCCGATGACGATGGCGTGGGGGACGCCCAGCAGCTCCATGTCGGCAAACATCACGCCCGGGCGCTCTTTACGGTCATCGAACAGGGTGTCGACCCCGGCGGCTTTCAGCTCGGTGTAGAAACGCTCGGCCAGTTCGGCAACCCGTACCGATTTGTGCATGTTCATCGGAATGATGACCGCTTCGAACGGTGCTATGGCATCCGGCCAGATAATGCCGTACTGGTCATTGTTCTGCTCGATGGCGGCAGCCACCAGGCGGGAGACCCCGATACCGTAGCAGCCCATCTCCATGGTGACGGACTTGCCGCCCTCGTTGAGCACGTTGGCCTTCATGGCTTCGGAGTACTTGGTGCCCAGCTGGAAGATGTGGCCCACTTCGATGCCGCGTTTGAGCAGCAGCTTGCCCTGGCCGCAGGGGCTGGGGTCCCCTTCGACGACGTTGCGCAGATCGGCCACTTCGTAAGCGGTGATGTCACGATCCCAGTTGGCACCGGTCAGGTGGCAGCCAGTCTCGTTGGCGCCACAAACAAAATCGCTCAGCTGGGCGGCGCTGCGATCGACGATGATGCGACCGGCAAAGCCGACCGGACCGATGGAGCCTGCCTCGCAGCCTGCCGCGGCGAGGATCTGCTCGTCGCTGGCGAAGGTGAGCGGGTTGGCCACCCCGGCCAGCTTCTCTGCCTTGAGCTCGTTGAGCTCATGGTCGCCGCGCACTATCAGGGCAATCACGGCCTGCTTGCCGTGCTCGTCCGTATCAGCCAGTACCAGCAGGGTCTTGGCGATGGCGCTCGGTGCCAGGCTCAGGAAGGCGGCGACCTCATCGATGCTGTGCACCGCCGGGGTAGCGACCTTGGTCAGGGCTTGGGTCGCGGCAGCGCGCTCACCGGCCGGGGCCAGGGCTTCGGCCATCTCGATGTTGGCGGCGTAGTCGGAGCTGTCGGAGAAGGCGATCAGGTCTTCACCGCTCTCGGCCAGCACCTGGAACTCATGGGAGCCAGTGCCACCGATGGAGCCGGTATCGGCCTGCACCGGGCGAAAGTTCAGGCCCATGCGGGTGAAGGCGGTGCAGTAGGCGGCGTGCATCCGCTCGTAGGTCTCGATCAGCGAGGCCTTGTCGATGTGGAAGGAGTAGGCATCCTTCATCAGGAACTCGCGACCGCGCATCACACCGAAACGGGGACGCACTTCATCGCGGAACTTGGTCTGGATCTGATAGAGGTTCAGGGGCAGCTGCTTGTAGCTGTTCACCTCGTTACGGACCAGGGCGGTGATCACCTCTTCGTGGGTCGGGCCCAGCACGAAGGCACGGTTGTGACGGTCGGTCAGGCGGCACAGCTCGGGGCCGTAGTCGTCCCAGCGGCCGGATTCCTGCCACAATTCGGCCGGTTGAACCACCGGCATGGACACTTCGACAGCCCCTGCGTTGTTCATCTCTTCGCGGACTATGTTCTCAATCTTCTTGAGTACACGCAGACCAGAGGGCAACCAGGCGTACATGCCGGAGGCCAGTTTGCGGATCATGCCGGCGCGCAGCATCAGCTGATGGCTGACAACCTCGGCGTCGGACGGAGTTTCCTTGAGGGTAGAAAGCAGATAATGGCTGGTACGCATCGCGATGAACCTTAACGTGAGACGGGCCGCCGGGCCCTGGATAAATGCAAGGGCGGAATTTTAACATGGGTCACTGCCCTAATGCGATTATCTGTTCGCGATAGCGCACCAATGCGGACTATTTCTCTGTTCGTCATCGCGCAGGAGTGCGCCCACTGGCTGGCGATGGCCTATGAGGGGGCGGGTGATAGGAGAAAGGCAGAAAAAGGCGGCCTGGATGCCGGCCGCCTTGCTAAGAGGAGGGCGCCAGGATCAGCCGAGATAGTCGATCATGATCTTCGATATCTTGCCATCCAGGCCATTGTGGTAATGGCTGGTGACGACCACATTGCCCCCATCCAAATTGGCGCTGCTGTTGAAGCTGCTGACGACGACGGAGTCGGCAATGGGCCCCTTGATCAGGATCTGGGCCCAGTCATCGTCGGTGCTGGCTGACGGACTGTCATACACCTTGATCAGGGTGATGCCGGGGAGGCCCTCCAGCTTCAGGGAGCGGGCTTCATCATTGCGAAAACCATGGTCTCCGCTCTGGCAGTTGATGTTGTAACTCGCGCCACCACTGAGGGTGTTGCCGACCTGATCCTGAGTGGCGCCATTGCCTTCCCAAAAGCTGATACGTCCATTAGCCATCTTGCTCTCCTTGCGCAGTGATGCGCGTGACAAAGGTGGAAGAATACCGATGAGTCTCATTTAGATCTCACCGGCGAGTTCAGACTAGTCAGTTCGGGGCATATAGCCAGTCCCTATTGATGATTTTTTTCGTAATTAATTGAATCTAAATGAATTAAATATGGAGGTTTAGCCGGCCCCATCATGGGTTCAGCTTGAACGCATACCTTCTTAAGGGTCCTGTCCGCGATAAAAGCACGGAAAGAGGAGAGTGGGGAGGCTGGCATATGCTGGATACTTATCCAGTTATTCTTTATGCTAGGGGCCACTTTATGACGAGCTGTTTTGGTTGAGGAGACAAGCCGTGATCGGTCGCTTGAGAGGCATTGTAATTGAGAAGAATCCCCCCGAGGTGTTGCTCGAGGTGGGGGGCGTGGGCTATGAGGTCCAGATGCCCATGAGCTGCTTCTATGACTTGCCCGAGCTTGGCAAGGAGGCGATCGTTCAGACTCACTTCGTGGTGCGTGAAGATGCCCAGCTGCTGTATGGCTTCAACCACAAGCAGGAGCGCGCCCTGTTTCGCGAGCTGATCAAAACCAATGGCGTCGGCCCCAAGCTGGCGCTGGCCATCCTCTCCGGCATGACGGCCAGCCAGTTCGTGCTCAGCGTCGAGCGCGAGGAGATAAGCACCCTGGTCAAGTTGCCAGGGGTCGGCAAGAAGACCGCCGAGCGCTTGGTGGTGGAGATGAAAGACAGGCTCAAGGGCTGGGTCAGTCACGACCTCTTCTCGCCAGCGACTATCAGCCTGCCCGCCCAGGAGAGCAGCCTGCGCGCCCCCGATGCGAGCGAGGAGGCGGCCAGCGCCCTGGTCGCGCTCGGTTACAAGCCGGCTCAGGCGAGCCAGATTGTGGGCAAGGTCGCCAAGGAGGGGATGTCGGTGGAAGCCATCATCCGCGAATCCCTGCGTAGTCTGGTGTGAGGTAAGAGATGATCGAAGCAGACCGCCTCATCTCGGCCACGGGTGTTCGTGAAGATGAGGTCATCGACAGGGCTATTCGTCCCAAGAAGCTGGCCGACTATACCGGCCAGGATCCTGTGTGCGCCCAGATGGAGATCTTCATCGAAGCCGCCCGCCAACGTGGCGAGGCGCTGGATCATTTGCTGATCTTTGGCCCACCGGGTCTGGGCAAGACCACCCTCGCCAATATCGTGGCCAATGAGATGGGGGTGAACATCAAGACCACCTCGGGTCCTGTGCTGGAGAAAGCTGGGGATCTGGCGGCGCTGCTCACCAACCTCGAGCCTAACGATGTGCTCTTCATCGACGAAATTCACCGACTCAGCCCAGTGGTGGAGGAGGTGCTCTATCCGGCGATGGAAGATTATCAGCTCGACATCATGATAGGAGAGGGGCCCGCGGCCCGCTCCATCAAGCTCGACCTGCCCCCCTTCACCCTGATTGGCGCCACCACCCGGGCCGGCTCCCTCACCAGCCCGCTGCGGGACAGATTCGGCATCGTCCAGCGGCTGGAGTTCTACAACGTCAAGGACTTGACCGACATAGTCGCGCGTAGCGCCCGCTGCCTGGGCCTTGAGATGACCGACGATGGCGCCCTGGAAGTGGCGCGCCGCTCCCGTGGCACCCCCCGCATTGCTAACCGATTGTTACGCCGGGTCCGTGATTTCGCCCAGGTGAAATCCGATGGCCGCATCGATGGCCCCATTGCGGCCCGTGCCATGGACATGCTGGACGTGGATAACGAAGGTTTCGACTTCATGGATCGCAAGCTATTGTTGGCTGTGATTGACAAGTTTATGGGCGGACCTGTCGGGCTGGATAACCTGGCTGCCGCCATCGGTGAAGAGAAGGACACTATTGAGGACGTGCTTGAGCCCTACCTGATCCAGCAGGGTTATCTGCAACGTACTCCAAGAGGCAGGATTGCGACGGTTAGAGCCTATGCCCACTTCGGTCTGCAGCGACCCGCTGAGAGCTGAAAACGGCTGGTTCGACACAAAACCGTCCTCTGGGGCGGTTTTTTTATGGGCGGGCATAAAAAAGCCCACACGCACAGGCGGTGGGCATAAAAGACAATTCAGGGTGGATGTTCACAGACAGTGAGTGCGCCTGGACACAAGCCGGGTAAGGCAAAAACGGTGAGTCGTCGCGAGACTCAGAGTCGGTTCATTTGATACAGCTGAACGAAAGAGATCTTGTAATAACGGATCGCTTTAGTAACAAACTTTTTCATCTTGGTATCCCTCTGTCAGATTCGAAATGGTCATCAAAAACGCACTGGGAACCCTGATTAACCGGCCTGTATCCAAGGGATTGCCCTCACTGCGGGGCGCATTGTAGGAGGAGGTTCATGAAGGAGCAAACAAGAAAAATTGTCACTTTCGGATTAGTTTTATTAATTCATTTTCTGGCGATTCAAACTAGCATGAACATGCGTTTTTATCGGTTTTTCAGTAATTTCGCATCGAGGCATCATCTTGGACAGAAATGAGTAGGTCTATATTGATGCAACGATTTATTTAATAGGTTTTATCGTGGCGCGCAATTTGTAAAAATTGATTTAAATCAATAAATTAAAATCTTTGTGAATGTGTGACTTTGCTCTCAAAGTGGATGTAATTTAAGCGTAAAAAACCCTTTGAAACACATGTATTGACACTGGTTTTACATTGATTTCAATCAAATAAAGATGATATAAAACAGTCGTCATCATGGGCGAGAATAAATACCAGCTGCTTGTTTTGTAGTTGTTAAACATTAGCTTTATTTGTTCTTAGTTATTGCCTTGTTGTTAATATTTGGTCGTGACCTAACAATGCGGTTGTGAAGTGATGCAGTACGCAGCGGGTTCGGGAGCACCAACGGAAGCTTTGTTCTTAAATACACCTAAAATAGCCGTGCCAATAATCGGTGAGGAAACATCATGATTGCTGAGCATGTGGTAGACCTATCGCGGTTCCAATTTGCTGCGACGGCCCTTTATCACTTCCTGTTTGTACCCCTGACGCTGGGAATGGCCTTCATTCTTGCGATCATGGAATCTGTCTATGTCATGACCAATAACCCCGTTTACAGGGACATGACCAAGTTCTGGGGCAAGTTGTTTGGGATCAACTTCGCCTTGGGGGTCACAACGGGTCTGACCATGGAGTTCCAATTCGGGACTAACTGGGCCTACTACTCCCACTATGTCGGCGATATCTTCGGGGCCCCGCTGGCCATCGAAGGCTTGATGGCCTTCTTCCTCGAGTCCACCTTCGTCGGTATGTTCTTCTTCGGTTGGGATCGCCTCACCAAGCGTCAGCATCTGGCGGCAACCTGGTTGATGGCGTTGGGAACCAACCTCTCCGCGCTCTGGATCCTGGTCGCCAACGGCTGGATGCAAAACCCGGTCGGTGCCGAGTTCAACTTCGAATCCATGCGCATGGAGATGGTGAGCTTCGCGGATCTGGTGTTCAACCCGGTAGCTCAGGTCAAGTTCGTGCACACGGTCGCGGCGGGCTACACCACGGGTGCCATGTTCGTGCTGGGCATCTCCTCCTATTACCTGCTCAAGGGGCGGGATGTGGCGTTTGCTCGTCGCTCCTTCGCCATCGCGGCAGCCTTTGGCATGGCCTCCATCCTGTCTGTGTTGATCCTGGGTGATGAGTCCGGCTACGAGACAGGTGAAGTACAGAAGGTGAAACTGGCCGCCATCGAGGCGGAGTGGGATACCCATCCGGCCCCGGCTTCCTTCACCCTGTTCGGCATTCCGAACCAGGAGGAGATGCGCACCGATTACGCCATCAAGATCCCGTATGCCCTCGGCATCATCGCCACTCGCTCCCTGGACGAGCAGGTGACCGGCATCAAGGATCTGAAGAGCGAGCATGAACTGCGGGTGCGTAACGGCATGACCGCCTACGAACTGCTGACCAAGCTGCAATCTGGTGACAAGTCGGAAGAGACCCGTGCCCGTTTCGATGAAGTGAAACAGGATCTCGGTTACGGTCTGCTGCTCAAGCGCTACACCAATGACGTCGTCGATGCGACCGATGCCCAGATCAAGTCCGCCGTGGATGATTCCATCCCCCATGTGGCGCCCCTGTTCTTCGCGTTCCGCATCATGGTTGCCTGTGGCATCGCCATGCTGCTGCTCATTGGTATCGCCTTCTATGACAGCACTCGTCACCGTATCGGTCAGCGCAAGTGGCTGCTCAAGGCGTTGCTGTGGGGTATACCTCTGCCCTGGATTGCCATCGAGTGTGGCTGGTTTGTGGCCGAGTATGGCCGTCAGCCCTGGACCATAGCGGAAGTGTTGCCGACCTTCGTGTCTGCCTCCAACATACCCGCCTCCGAGATCTGGTTCTCCCTGATAGGCATCTGTCTGTTCTATTCGGTACTGCTGGTCATCGAGATGTACCTGATGTTCAAGTATGCGCGTCTGGGCCCTAGCAGCCTCAGAACCGGCAAGTACCACTTCGAACAGCTCCAGGCATAAGGGGATCGACTCATGTTTGATTACGAAATGTTGCGTCTGGTCTGGTGGGTGCTGGTCGGTGTCTTGCTGATCGGGTTCGCTGTCACGGATGGTTTTGATATGGGGGTGGGCGCACTGCTCCCCTTCGTCGGCAAGAAGGATGTTGAGCGTCGAGTGATGCTCAACACCATGGGGCCGCACTGGGAAGGTAACCAGGTCTGGCTGGTCACTGCGGGTGGTGCGCTGTTTGCCGCCTGGCCCATGGTCTATGCGGCAGCCTTCTCCGGCTTCTACATCGCCATGATCTTGACCCTGATGGCGCTCTTCCTGCGTCCGGTCGGCTTCAAGTACCGCTCCCTGCGTGAAGATGCCAAATGGCGCAACAACTGGGATTGGGGAATCTTCATCGGTAGCGCCGTGCCGCCAGTGATCTTCGGGGTGGCCTTCGGCAACCTGCTGCAGGGGGTGCCGTTCAGCTTCAACCAGTTCCTGATGCTGACCTATCACGGCAACTTCTTCGGCCTGCTCAACCCGTTTGGCTTGCTGGCCGGTCTGGTCAGCCTGTTCATGATCGTGACCCAGGGTGCCACCTGGCTGATGATGAAGACCGAAGGTGAAGTGCTGGCTCGCTCCCGTACCGCCGCCATGATCTTCTCCCTGTTGACCCTGGTGACTTTCGCGCTGGCCGGTGTCTGGGTCAGTGGCATGGATGGTTATGTGGTGGTCAGCGGCGCGGCGACCGATGCGGTGACCAACCCTTTGCATAAGGAAGTGGTGGTGCAGGCCGGTGCCTGGATGCAGAACTACAGCCTCTATCCCTGGATGATTGCTGCCCCCGTGCTGGGTCTGGTGATGAGCCTGCTGACCGCGCTTGTGGCCAAGCTGGGCAAGGGCTGGTTGGCGTTCCTCTGCTCCTCCCTGGCTATCGCGGGCATCATACTGACCTGCGGCTTCTCCATGTTCCCCTTCGTGATGCCTTCGAGCCTGGAGCCGTCACAGAGCCTGACCATGTGGGATGCTACAGCCTCCTTCAACACCCTTAAGGTGATGACAGTGGTTGCTGCCATTTTTGTGCCGACTGTGCTGGCGTACACCATCTGGACCTACATCAAGATGTTTGGCCGGGTGAGCAACAAGCACATCGAAGACAACCAACAATCGCTCTACTAAGAAGGTGCCCTGATATGTGGTATTTCACCTGGATCCTGGGTCTGCTGCTGGCTTGTGCGTTTGGGATCATCAATGCGCTCTGGCTGGAGCACACCGAGAACCTGGATCGCACGATCGATGAAGAGAAGTGACCAACTGGCCCGGCTGGCCGCTCCCCTTGAGCGCCAGCCATGGCAGGGTCTGATGTTACTCGCGGCGGCCCTGTTGGCCGCCGCCATTTTACAGGCCCCTAATCTGATTGCGGCCAACACCAGTGCTCATGGTCACTGGGTGGCGCCCTGGTTGATGTGGGCAGTCAGTTGCGGCGTCATGCACGGGCTGGGGTTTCATCCCCGCAGCCTGCCGGGCAGGGTGTTTTTCTGTCCCTGGCTCGCCTGGCCAAGCCTGCTTTATGGGCTCTGGCTGACACACAGTTACTTCCTGCCATAAAAACAGGGGGAGACAGGATTTCCCTGTCTCCCCCTGCTTCTTTCCTATTCACCCCTGCGCTATGATACCCCCCCATCAGACTGTCGAATGGATCACAGATTGTTATGGGTGAAGTCTCTGAGTTTCCGGTACGGGTCTACTACGAAGATACCGATGCCGGGGGCATCGTCTACAACGCCAATTATCTCAAATTTATGGAGCGGGCCCGCACCGAGTTTCTGCGTGCCGGTGGTATCGAACAGGACGTCCTGCTCGGACTGGGGATCGCCTTCGTGGTGAGCCGGACCGAGATCGATTTTCGCGCCGCAGCCCGCTTCAACGAATTACTGACCGTAATAACGCAAGTGACTGAAGTGAGACGCGCCTCCATGCGCTTCTCGCAACAGATACTGGCGGCTGATGGGCGACTGATCACCCAGGCCATGGTACAGATAGCCTGTGTCAGTCACCCGCTTATGAAACCTGTTGCAATACCTGAAAATGTGAAGGGAGTGCTGTTAAGTGCACGCTGAAATTTCGTTTATTGGTCTGTTCTGGCAAGCCAGCCTCTTGGTCAAGCTGGTGATGTTGACCCTGATGGGCATGTCTGTGGTCTCTTGGGCACTGATTATCCAGCGCGCCAAGGTTATCAAGGCTGCCAACCTGGCATCCGAGCAATTCGAGGACAGATTCTGGTCCGGGGTGGATCTCAACCGCCTCTATCAGGAGTCCTCCTCCCGCCGCGATGATATCGAAGGCATGGAAGACATCTTCTACTCAGGCTTCAAGGAGTATGCCCGTCTGCTCAAGGCCGGTGCCCGGGGTCAGGATGCGGTGATGGACGGTACTTACCGTGCCATGCGGGTGTCGTTGTCTCGCGCCGTGGACGAACTGGAATCCAACCTGCCGGTACTGGCGACCGTCGGCTCCATCAGCCCCTATATCGGCCTGTTTGGTACCGTATGGGGCATCATGAATGCCTTTATCGCCCTGGGACAGGTACAACAGGCGACTCTGCAGATGGTGGCACCCGGCATCGCCGAGGCGTTGATCGCCACCGCCATGGGCCTGTTCGCCGCGATCCCGGCGGTCATCTTCTACAACCGCTTTACCAACAAGGTCGAGCGACTGGAAAACGCCTACGCCAACTTCATGGATGAGTTCACCACCATTCTGAACCGCCAGATAGCACAGCAGCAACAGGGTGATCAGTAATGCAAACCTATCAGCGGATCCGGCGCAAGAAGGTGGCCGAGATCAACGTGGTGCCTTACATCGACGTCATGCTGGTGCTGCTCATTATCTTCATGGCGGTGACGCCGGTGATCACCCAGGGGGTGAAGGTGGATCTGCCCCAAGCGGAGTCTGAGCAACTGCCGGAAGATGCCAAGTCCCCCTTCATCGTCAGCGTCAACGTCGATGGCGAATACGTGGTCAAGGCGGGTGAAGCGGATGACGAGCCGGTACCTGCGGGTTCGCCCGAGGCTATCCAGCAATTTATCACCGAGAAGGCCATGGGGTATCTCGCGGTCAACCAGGGTGCCCCTGTGGTGGTGGCTGGCGACAAGGCCGTGCGCTATGAAGAGGTGATACTGTTGATGGTCGCCTTGAAGAAAGCCGGCGTGCCCCAGGTTGGTCTGATGACGGATCCGGTGAACTGACGGAGATGGATGTGAAACGTGGTATTTCCAGTTATCTCATCGTCTCGCTGCTGCTGCATCTGATCATCGGCATCATCTTGCTGGTCGGTGTCGATTTCAGCAAGCCGAAGCGGCCTGCCTCCTCGGCCCAGATAGTCAACGCTGTGATGCTCGATGACGAATTCCTTGCCGAGCAAGCCGCGAAGATCCAGCAACAGCAAGCACAACAGCAAAACAAGCCCGCCGTGAAGGCCGATATCGATCAGGCTAAACAGGCTCGCGAGCTAGAAGAGGAGCGGCTGAAGAGCGTCGAAACCAAGCGTAAGGCCGCCGAAGAGGCGACCCGCAAAGCCGAGACCGAGAAACAGAAGAAGCAGGCCGAGCAGAAACAGGCCGAAGCGCAAGCTCAACAGGCTGAACAGGTCCGCAAGCAAGAGGAGCTGAAGACCAAGAAGGCCGAGACAGAACGCAAGGCGGCCGAAGAGGCGACCAGCAAAGCCCTGGCCCTGAAGAAGAAACAAGAGCAAGAACAGAAGCAGGCTGAGGAGAAGGCCAAGGCCGCCAAGAAAGTAGAGGCGGACAAGCAGGCCAAAGCAGAAGCGGACAAGAAGGCGAAAGCGGAGGCCGAGAAGAAGGCCAAGGCAGACGCGGACAAGAAAGCCAAGGCGGACGCCGAGAAGAAAGCCAAAGCCGAGGCCGATAAGAAGGCCAAGGACGAGGCGGCCAAAAAGGCAAAAGCTGACGCAGACAAGAAAGCGAAGGAAGAGGCTGACAAGAAGGCCAAAGCCGATGCCGAGCGCAAGCGCAAGGCAGCCGAAGAAGCCAAGCTACAGGCACAACTAGAGGCTCAAATGCAGGCGCAAATGGCGGCTGAGGCCAGCTCTAGAAGTCAGGCAGCGGCGGCAGCGGCTCAGGGTGAGGTCGACAAGTATGCCGCGCTCATCAAGGCCACGGTCGAGCGTTACATGATTTTGGATCCCACCATGCGGGGCAAAACATGTACTATCGGTGTGAAGCTTGCCAGCAGTGGCTTCGTTATTTCGGTCGACAATGGTCAGGGTGATCCCGCCGTCTGTCGTTCGGGTCGAGCCGCCGTACTGAAGGCGAACCAGCTGCCCGTGCCCAAGGATCCTGCGGCATTCGAGCAGCTCAAAGAATTCAATCTCAAATTGGAACCGAGTATTTAAGCCATGATAAGAAAAGTATTTTTTGCTTTGGTTGGCTGCTTGCTGATGGGCCAGAGCGCCCAGGCGGCGCTGGACATCGTCATCACAGGTGGTATCGACAGCGCCCGTCCCATCGCCGTGGCTCCCTTCAAGTGGAGTGGTGAGGGTCAGTTGCCTCAGGATATTGCCGAGGTGGTCTCCAATGACCTGATGCGCAGCGGCAAGTTCAAGCCGCTGGCTCGTGGCCAGATGCCGCAGACCCCGAGCAGCAGTGGCGAGATTGATTTCGCGCCCTGGGCCTCGCAAGGGGTGGAAGCCGTGGTGGTGGGCACCATAGCCCCTGCCGGCAATGGTTCCTACAAAATCAACTTCGAACTGGTCGATGTGCTCAAGGGGCAGCTAGCCAAGACCCAGGGCGGAGAAGCCAATGGTTACGTGCTCGACAGTCGCATGGCCACCATTCCCGGTGCCCAGATGCGTCAGTTTGCCCACCGTATCTCCGACATCGTCTATGAGCGCCTGACTGGCGAGCGTGGCGCCTTCCTGACTCGCCTGGCCTATGTGGCGGTCGATCAGGGTGCCCAGTTCCCCTACCAACTGCGTATCTCCGACTATGACGGTTACAACGAGAAGGTCTTGCTGCGTTCCCGCGAGCCGCTGATGTCTCCGGCCTGGTCGCCGGATGGCAGCAAGCTGGCTTATGTCAGTTTCGAGAATCAGAAGTCCGAGATCTATGTGCAGGATATTTACAATCAGCAGCGCAGTCTGGTCTCCAGCTTCCGTGGCATTAACGGGGCGCCAGAGTGGTCGCCAGATGGTCGCCGATTGGCTATCGTTCTGTCCAAGGATGGTCAACCGGATATCTATATCATTGATGTTGCTAGCAAGCAGCTGACCCGGGTGACCAATAGCCGCACCATAGACACCGAACCCTCCTGGACGGCAGATGGACAAAGTTTGGTATTCACCTCTGAACGTGGTGGCAAACCCCAGATTTATAGCGTAAATTTGGCGACTGGCGCCACTCGTCGCATCACCTGGGAAGGGGATTCTAACCAGGGTGCGTCCATGACAGCGGACGGCAAGTCCATGGTAGTGGTCACCCGGGAACAGGGACAATATCGCATCGCTCGGCAGGATATGGAAAGCGGAGCCATGTTGGTATTGACCCAGAGTGCATTGGATGAGTCGCCAAGTGTGGCTCCTAATGGCAGCATGATCATCTACTCCACCATCTATCAGGGGCGCAAGAGCCTGGCTCTGGTCTCGACGGATGGTCGCTTCAAGGCAGTATTGCCGACAAGCAGCGGGGAAATACGTGCGCCAGCTTGGTCGCCCTTTCTGAATTGATAATAAATTCAATTGTTTTTTGTTTTGTTATAAAGGTTTAAGGAAATAGCATGCAACTCAATAAACTGCTCAAGGGTCTGGCCATCGCACTGCCACTGTTCACCCTGGCTGCCTGTAGTTCTTCTTCCGACTCCGACGCTTCCGGCGCCGAAGCGGGTATGACCGACGGCATGGGTGGTGTACAGACTGGCTCCGCCAATGGTCTGTTGTCACCGGAAGAGCAGATGCGTCAAAAGTTCGAAGCGCTGCAGCGCGACAACGTCATCTTCTTCCCGTACGACGGTTACGATATCCAGGGTCAATACGCCGACCTGCTGGATGCCCACGCCAGCTACTTGCGTGAGCGCCCGTCCGTCAAGGTACTGATCGAAGGTCACGCCGATGAGCGCGGTACCCCTGAGTACAACATCGCCCTGGGCGAGCGTCGTGCCAAGGCCGTAGCCAAATATCTGCAAACCCTGGGTGTGCAGGCTGAGCAGCTGTCCATCGTCAGCTATGGCGAAGAGAAGCCGCTGGACTTGTCTCACACCGAGGATGCCTTTGCCAAGAACCGTCGTGCGGTTCTGGTCTACTAAGGTTTCATTCGGATGAATCTTGTGTATAAAAATGCGGCCATTTCGATGGCCGCACTTCTATTTAGCATGGGGGCCCACGCCGCGGCGCCTGTGTCCGATCTCTCTGGTGGCGACAGTGCCGTCACCGCCGCCTTCGGCAGCAATGCGGGCGCCATTGTGCCCTCAGGCAGCCTGGAGGACAGGGTGGCGCTGCTGGAGCGCACCCTCAATGCCCGCCTGCGTCTACAGGCCGACTTGCAGCAGCAGGTCGACTCTCTGCAAGGAGAGGTGGCCGACTTGCGTGGTCAGCTGGAGCAGCAGACCTACAAGATGGAGCAGTCCCAGGAGCGCCAGCGCCAGCTCTATCAGGAGCTCGACAAGGTCAGCAGCCAACAGGCCGCTCCGGCCGCAGCTGCCGCCGCCACGGCGGCAACGGCCAGCGCCGCGAGTGCCGCGACCTATTCCAGTAACCAGGATGAAAATCAGGCCTATGATTCGGCCGTGAATCTGGTGCTCAAGGATAAGAACTACGACAAGGCGATCCCGGCATTCCAGGGGTTCATCAAGCAGTTCCCGGATTCGAGCTATGTGCCCAATGCCCACTACTGGCTGGGGCAATTGCTGTTCAACAAGGGGGACAGGCCCGGTGCCACTGCCCAGTTCAAGACCCTGGCTGACAAGTACAGCAAGTCTCCCAAGCGTGCCGATGCACTGGTCAAGTTGGGCATGATAGCTCAGCTGGATGGCAACAAGGCGCAGGCAAAAAGTTACTACGAGCAGGTGATCAAGGGCTATCCCAACACCTCGCCAGCACAGCTCGCCAAGCAGAGCCTCGACAAGCTGTAACATTGCGCTAGGTGGTTGTTTTCGTAACACTCTTGTAAATGTGACAGCAGTTTGTACGCACAGTGAGCAAACGGATTTAAATTAAGAATTTTCTGTTGCACCAAGAATTTAAATCCGTATTATAGGCCGCCGTCAGCGTCGGTACAGTCATGTGCCCGATGCGATGGTGGTATGGGTCGTTAGCTCAGTCGGTAGAGCAGTTGACTTTTAATCAATTGGTCGCTGGTTCGAATCCAGCACGACCCACCATTCTCCACTCCAGAGTGGAAAGCAGTATCCCAGGTCGTTTAGCTCAGCTGGGAGAGCACCTCCCTTACAAGGAGGGGGTCACTGGTTCGAGCCCAGTAACGACCACCAAGTTTGTAAGCAGTACAAATGATTTAGATGGGCCGTTAGCTCAGTCGGTAGAGCAGTTGACTTTTAATCAATTGGTCGCTGGTTCGAATCCAGCACGGCCCACCATCATTTCCCATCATTGAGATGGACAGTTTCCCAGGTCGTTTAGCTCAGCTGGGAGAGCACCTCCCTTACAAGGAGGGGGTCACTGGTTCGAGCCCAGTAACGACCACCAAGTTTGTAAGCAGTAAATGATTTAGATGGGCCGTTAGCTCAGTCGGTAGAGCAGTTGACTTTTAATCAATTGGTCGCTGGTTCGAATCCAGCACGGCCCACCATCATTTCCCATCGTTGAGATGGACAGTTTCCCAGGTCGTTTAGCTCAGCTGGGAGAGCACCTCCCTTACAAGGAGGGGGTCACTGGTTCGAGCCCAGTAACGACCACCAAGTTTGTAAGCAGTAAATGATTTAGATGGGCCGTTAGCTCAGTCGGTAGAGCAGTTGACTTTTAATCAATTGGTCGCTGGTTCGAATCCAGCACGGCCCACCATCATTTCCCATCGTTGAGATGGACAGTTTCCCAGGTCGTTTAGCTCAGCTGGGAGAGCACCTCCCTTACAAGGAGGGGGTCACTGGTTCGAGCCCAGTAACGACCACCAGTTTGTAAGCAGTAAATGATTTAGATGGGCCGTTAGCTCAGTCGGTAGAGCAGTTGACTTTTAATCAATTGGTCGCTGGTTCGAATCCAGCACGGCCCACCATCATATCCCATCGCCGAGATGGACAGTTTCCCAGGTCGTTTAGCTCAGCTGGGAGAGCACCTCCCTTACAAGGAGGGGGTCACTGGTTCGAGCCCAGTAACGACCACCAGTTTGTAAGCCGTACGTTGTAAGCAGTAAGTGATTTAGATGGGCCGTTAGCTCAGTCGGTAGAGCAGTTGACTTTTAATCAATTGGTCGCTGGTTCGAATCCAGCACGGCCCACCATCATTTCCCATCGTTGAGATGGACAGTTTCCCAGGTCGTTTAGCTCAGCTGGGAGAGCACCTCCCTTACAAGGAGGGGGTCACTGGTTCGAGCCCAGTAACGACCACCAAGTTTGTAAGCCGTACGTTGTAAGCAGTAAGTGATTTAGATGGGCCGTTAGCTCAGTCGGTAGAGCAGTTGACTTTTAATCAATTGGTCGCTGGTTCGAATCCAGCACGGCCCACCATCATTTCCCATCGTTGAGATGGACAGTTTCCCAGGTCGTTTAGCTCAGCTGGGAGAGCACCTCCCTTACAAGGAGGGGGTCACTGGTTCGAGCCCAGTAACGACCACCATATTCCAGGCCATCGAGATGGTCACACAAAAAGGCCCGCACGTTTGTGCGGGTCTTTTTGTTGTGGGCGCGCTTGAGCCCTCTGACGGTGATTGTGATTTGTTGATGGGTTTGTGGCCGGCTTCTGGTTATAATTTTGGCCTTTCCAAGCCCTGATGGAACAGTCGCAATGAGCAATGCACTGAGCAGTATCCCTCCCGCGGTTGAGATGGATTACCCCTTCCCGGCCAAACCCGTCCCCTTGAGCCAGGCCGAGAAGAGCCGCTTCATCGAGGAGATCAAGGCGCTGTTGATTGAGCGCCAGGCCGTGCTGATCGCCCACTACTACACGGATCCCGAGATCCAGGCCCTGGCCGAAGCCACCGGTGGTTTCGTCGGTGACTCCCTGGAGATGGCCCGTTTTGGCCGGGATCACGCAGCCCAGACCCTGATCGTGGCGGGGGTGCGTTTCATGGGGGAAACGTCCAAGATCCTGAGTCCCCACAAACAGGTGTTGATGCCGACCCTGAAGGCCGAGTGTTCCCTCGATCTGGGTTGCCCGATTGAGCAGTTCTCCGCCTTCTGCGATGCCCACCCGGATCATATCGTCGTCGTTTATGCCAACACCTCGGCTGCGGTCAAGGCACGGGCAGACTGGGTGGTGACTTCCAGCATTGCGCTCGAAATCGTCGAACATCTCGATAGCCAGGGCCACAAGATCATCTGGGGCCCGGACAGGCACCTGGGCGCCTATATCGAGAAGAAGACCGGTGCCCAGATGCTGCGCTGGCAAGGGCACTGCATCGTCCATGATGAGTTCAAGGCGAGCGCCCTGCGTGCCCTCAAGGCCCAGAATCCGGACGCGGCCGTGCTGGTGCACCCGGAGTCCCCGGCTTCGGTCATCGAGCTGGCCGATGCGGTGGGTTCCACCAGTCAGCTGATCAAGGCGGCGCGGGACTTGCCTCAGAAGAAACTGATCGTGGCGACCGATCGCGGCATCTTCTACAAGATGCAGCAGGCTTGTCCGGACAAGGAGATGGTCGAGGCACCGACCGGTGGTGACGGCGCGACCTGCCGCAGCTGTGCTCATTGCCCCTGGATGGCGATGAACGGCCTGGCGGCTATCAAGGATGCGCTCACCGATGGTGCCGAGCAGCATGAGATATTGGTCGACGAGGCCCTGCGCATCAAGGCATTGATCCCCCTCGATCGCATGTTGGACTTTGCTGCCGAGCTCAAGCTGAAGGTACAGGGTAACGCCTGACAGGCTGCCCATGAGGCTAACCAGCCGCCATGAAAGAGGGCACTCCAGGGTGCCCTCTTGCTATTGGCTGATCGTTAGCAAATCACGGTCGAGAAGCTGTGCTCTTCATCCGGCGCGACGGTCACGCCAGCATCGGCCGTGATGGCGGCTTCGACGCAGAGGTTGGAGTGATAGCCCTCATCGCCCGCTCTGGGGTCAGATGATCACGGTGGAGAAGCTGTGCTCTTCATCCGGCGCGACGGTCACGCCAGCATCGGCGGTGATGGCGGCTTCGACGCAGAGCATGGTGCGGTAGCCATCGTTGCTCATGTCGGCCATGGCGGTGGCCCCTTCCAGCCAAGGGGTCCAGACCACAATGCTGTCGTGGTTGCCGCTGACCACCTGAGTGGTGCGATCGCCATCCTGAACCCGGATCATGGCCTCGGGTTGGTGGTAGACCCGATCAATAGCCGCTGTGAGCGTCAGAGCGCCCTGTTGCTGCGCATCCTGGCCGGTCAGCTTGTCGGCGTAGGGTTCGCCCAGGCCTTGCACCTCGATGGCCTCAGGGGCGCTCACCTGCAAGTAGGTGTGCAGGGCGGCGTTATAGACGATGGGCGCCGACCCTGTGCTGCGGGTTGTCAGGACCAGGGAGAGCTCGCGGCCGACCAGTATATCGAGTTCCAGCTCGAAGGGGTGGGGCCAGAGTGCCTGTGTGGCATCGCTATCGGTCAGGGAGAGATGGACCAGGGTGCCATCTTCGTGATCGCTCACCCCATCCAGTGTCCAGAGGCTGGTACGGGCGAAACCATGGGCTGGTTTGCCGTTGCCTACCCGGGCGGGGGAGGGGCCAAACCAGGGCCAGCAGACAGGTATGCCGCCACGGATAGGCTTGCTGCCATCCAGCACGGCCTTGTCGCTTAGCCAGAGGGATGCTGGCTCACCATGGCGTTGATAGCGCAACACATGGCCACCAAACAGGCTGATCTCGGCCTTGGCGACCCCATTGTCGATATAGAGCAGGGGCAGGCCGGACGCGTTGTTGACTAGCTGGCAGTTGGCAGTCAGGGGACGGAGGGATTGCATGGGAACTCCTTGAGGATCCGGCGATGATTCGACGACCCAACAACAGTGTGCAGATAACAAAAAAGCGGCCAATGGCCGCCTTTTTTACGCTACGTGATGGCGCATCCCAAATTACTTGGAGATGTGAGCGATCAGGTCCAGAACTTTGCTGGAGTAGCCCATTTCGTTGTCGTACCAGGATACAACTTTCACGAATTTGTCGTTCAGTGCGATACCGGCTTTGGCATCGAACACGGAAGTCTGACGCTCACCCAGGAAGTCGGTGGAGACCACTTGATCTTCGGTGTAGCCCAGCACGCCCTTCATGGAGCCTTCGGAGGCTGCTTTCATGGCTGCGCAGATTTCGGCGTAGGTGGCGGCTTTCTTCAGGTTGACGGTCAGGTCAACAACGGACACGTCCGGAGTCGGTACGCGGAACGCCATACCGGTCAGTTTGCCGTTCAGCTCAGGGATGACCACGCCAACAGCTTTGGCTGCACCGGTAGAGGACGGGATGATGTTCTGAGCCGCACCGCGGCCACCGCGCCAGTCTTTGGCAGACGGACCATCAACGGTCTTCTGGGTAGCAGTGGTAGCGTGGACAGTGGTCATCAGGCCGGATTCGATACCGAAGGTATCGTTCAGAACCTTGGCGATCGGGGCCAGGCAGTTGGTGGTGCAGGAAGCGTTGGAAACGATGTCCTGGCCAGCGTAGGTAGAGTCGTTAACACCCATGACGAACATAGGGGTAGCGTCTTTGGACGGGCCAGTCAGTACGACTTTCTTGGCACCGGCAGCGATGTGCTTACGTGCAGTGGCGTCGTCCAGGAACAGACCGGTAGCCTCGGCAACCACGTCAACACCGATGGCATCCCATTTCAGGTTGGCCGGGTCACGCTCAGCGGTAACACGCACGGTTTTACCGTTAACAACCAGGTTGCCGTCTTTGACTTCAACGGTGCCATTGAAACGGCCGTGAGTGGAGTCGTACTTCAGCATGTAAGCCATGTAGTCAACGTCGATCAGGTCGTTGATACCAACAACTTCGATGTCAGCGCGCTCAGCGGCCAGACGGAAAACGAAACGACCGATACGGCCAAAACCGTTAATACCTACTTTGATAGTCATAATTGGTTACCTAACTGTTCAGTAGTCAAAGAAAATTCCGTTTGTAAATTTACTAGAACTCACCGGTGAGTCAACCAACAATCTGCTCGAAATTGCGCTATATCATGAAAAACTGTGAAATTTATTTTCTGTTTATGTAACTGACTACCAGTTTTTGTCGAAAGAGATAACCCAAATAGTGCCTACTCTGTCACACAACCCCCGGGTCAGATGTGTGAAAATGGCGGCGGTTTGGCGTGGCCAAAGAGCCAGTTCGCCTGTAAGACCCATAAAAACTAAACAAAATAGTATAGACAGAATCCACAGCGGGAATTCTCAAACTATGACCACCCTGATAGAACAGCTGGCTGCCGCCAAAGGCATTGCCAGCGAGTATGTTGATGCCTGGGGCCAACCGGCCCAGGTATCCCAAGAGAGCAAGGCCGCCATGCTGGGGGCCATGGGCTACCAGGTCGATGACGACGCGACGCTTACCGCCCAATTGGAACAGGAGTACCGCCAGCACTGGTTGCGCGCCCTGGATCCCGTGATGGTGGTGCGTGAAGGCGAGCCCATCGTGCTGGAGTTGCGTCTGCCCATTGATTTTGTCAACGACACCCTCAGCTGGCAGCTGGCGCTGGAGCAGGGGGGCGCGTTGTCCGGTCAGCTCACCCCGGTCGAGGGCGAACTGGTCGGCGTCGCCGAATTTGAAGAGATGGAGTGTCAGGCCTATCGCGTGGCGTTGGCGGTGCAGCCCGAGCTCGGCTATCACCAGCTGACACTGCTGGAAGAGGGCAACGACGAGCCCCTGGCCAGCATGCGGCTCATCGTCGCGCCCAAGGCGTGCTATAAACAGGCGCCCATCGCCAACGGCCGCAAGGTGTGGGGGCCGAGCGTGCAGCTCTATTGCCTGCGCAGCCGCACCAACTGGGGCATTGGCGACTTCAGCGATCTGGGCTTGCTGGTCGAGCGCGTGGCTGGCTGGGGCGCACACTTCGTCGGTCTGAACCCCATTCATGCCCTCTATCCGGCCAATCCGGAGAGTGCCAGCCCCTATAGCCCCTCTTCCCGTCGCTGGTTGAACCTCATCTACATCGACGTGGAAGCCGTGCCTGAATTCCAGGCCAATGCGGCCCTCAAGGCCGAAGTCGCCTCATCCTCCTTCCAGCAGCAGCTCGCCTCGTTGCGCGCCAAGGAGTACGTGGACTACAGCGGCGTCACCGCCATCAAGCTACCCATGCTGCGCCAGGTGTTCGATCAGAGCCCGTTGAGCGGCACCCGCCTCGCGGCCTTCGAATCCTTCGTCGCAGCCGGTGGTGACAGCCTGCAGCAGCAGGCGAGCTTCGACGCTATCCAGGCCAGCCTCTATGCAGAAGGTCAAAATGCCTGGGGCTGGCCAGTCTGGCCCGAGGCCTTGCAGGATTACCACAATGCGGAGGTCGCCAGCTGGGTGGCCGCCCACAGCCAGGAGGTGAGATTCTACCTCTACCTGCAGTTCCTGGCCGATGAGCAGCTCGCCGCGGCCGATGCCAGGGCCAAGGCGGCCGGTATGGTGATGGGGATCTACCGGGATCTGGCGGTGGGGGTCTCCGAAGGCTCGACCGAGATCTGGGCCAACCGTGAACTCTATTGCCCGAAAGCCTCGGTCGGTGCGCCGCCCGATATCCTGGGGCCACTCGGCCAGAACTGGGGTCTGCCCCCCATGAATCCGAGCCAGCTCTTTGAAGCGGCCTATCAGCCCATGGTGGACATGTTCAGGGCCAACATGCGTTCGTGCGGCGCGCTGCGCATCGACCATGTCATGGCCTTGCTGCGGCTGTGGTGGGTGCCGCCTGGTGCCTCTGCGGCCAAAGGGGCCTATATCTACTACCCGGTCGATGACCTGCTTGGCATACTGGCGCTGGAGTCCCACCGCAATCAGTGTCTGCTGATAGGGGAAGATCTCGGCACTGTGCCTGAGGGCATAGATGTGACCCTCAAAGAGAATGGCGTCCACTCCTACAAGGTGTTCTTCTTCGAGCGATCCAAGGAGGATGGCGGCTATATCTCCCCTGCCCACTACACCGAGCAGGCGATGTCGGCCCTGACCACCCACGACATGCCGACCCTGAAGGGGTTCTGGCATTGTGACGATCTGGCGCTCGGCAAGGAGCTGGGACTCTACCCGGACGAGGCGGTACTCAAGACCCTCTATGCGGATCGCCACCAGGCCAAGCAGAGTATCCTCGACAGTCTGCATGGCCATGGGGTCATCTCCCCCAACGTCAGTCATGACGTCAACTGGGTTGGCATGAATACCGAGCTGAACCATGGTTTGCAGATCCACATGTCCCGTGGCAGCTGCGCCCTGTTCAGCACCCAGCTGGAAGATTGGCTGGAGATGGACAAACCGGTCAACGTGCCTGGTACCAGTTACGAATACCCGAACTGGCGTCGCAAGCTGTCGGCGGATCTGGAAGATCTGTTCGAGAGCGAGTCGCTCAAGGCGTTGGCGGCTCGTATGAGTCAGGCCCGCGATGAGGCCAGTCGTTGAGTCGTTTTTCCATGACTCGCTCACATCCGCTCGGGCCCTGGCCCGGGCGGATGCTCTGCTATGAAAGGATGTCCCTATGCTCGTTGAACGCTTGGCTGCGGCCCGTTGTGCCGATCCCTTCTCTCACTTAGGCCTCTGCGCGAATCCGGACGGACCCGGTCTGAGGTTGAGGGCCTGGTTGCCCGATGCCATCGAGGTCGGCGTCAAGGATCTCAAGTCGGGCAAGCTGGTCACCACCCTGACTCCCAGTGACCCATCGGGTCTTTTTGAAACTGTTTTCACCCGCCGCAAACTCCCCTTTCCCTATCAGCTCATCGCCCGCTATGCCGATGCCAGCCACGACATCATCGATCCCTATCAGTGCCAGGATGCCGCCTGGCACGGCCTGGCCGAACTGACCGCGGCCCCCGAGCATCTCTATCAGACCCTGGGGGCTCAGCTCACCACCATCACCCACCTCGGCCAGTCGATTGCCGGGGTGCGTTTCGCCGTCTATGCCCCGAGTGCCACTGCTGTGAGCCTCATCGGCGACTTCAACCTGTGGGATGGTCGTCGTCACCCCATGCAGCGCAGCCTGTGTGGTCACTGGGTACTGTTCGTGCCCGGTATGCAGGCCGGGGCACGCTACAAGTTCGAGCTCAAGGATCTGGCGGGCAATCGGCTGCCCCACAAGAGCGATCCGGTCGGCTTCTACTGCGAGCAGTATCCGTCGTTCGCCTCGGTGGTCTACGACCATGAACAGTACCAGTGGCAAGATGGCGACTGGCAAGCCCGCTGTGGCGGTGACAAGCGCGAGCAGGCACTTTCCATTTATGAGCTGCATGTGGGCTCCTGGAAGCGCCACCCCAATGGCGACAGCCTGAGTTGGCGCGAACTGGCGGTGGATCTGGTGGGCTACGTCACCGACATGGGCTACACCCACATCGAACTGCTACCGGTCTCGGAGCACCCGTTCAGCGGTTCCTGGGGTTATCAGCCGGTGGGCATGTTCTCTCCGACCAGCCGCTTTGGCAGTGCCGATGACTTCAAATTCTTCGTCGATGCCTGCCATCAGGCGGGAATTGGCGTCATCCTGGATTGGGTGCCTGCCCACTTCCCGTCCGATGCCCATGGTCTGGCCCGCTTCGATGGCACGCCGCTCTACGAGTACGAGGATCCGCGCCGGGGCTGGCACCCGGACTGGAACTCCTACATCTATGATTTTGGCCGGGACACGGTGCGCCAGTTCCTGGTGGCGAGCGCCCTCTACTGGCTCGACAAGTTCCACATCGATGGCCTGCGGGTCGATGCGGTCGCCTCCATGCTCTATCTGGACTATTCGCGCAATGCCGGGGAGTGGGTACCCAACGTCGATGGCGGCAACCACAACTACGAGGCGATCAGCCTGCTCAAGTGGTTCAACGAAGCAGTCTATGGTCAGTATCCCAACGCGGTGACCATAGCCGAGGAGTCCACCGCCTTCGCCGGCGTTTCTCGTCCCACCTTCCTGGGCGGGTTGGGGTTTGGTTTCAAGTGGAATATGGGCTGGATGCACGACACCCTGAGCTACATGCAGAAGGAGCCGGTGCATCGCCGTTATCACCACAACGAGATGACCTTCGCCATGGTGTACCACTATGACGAGAACTTCATCCTGCCGCTCTCCCACGACGAGGTGGTGCACGGTAAACACTCCCTGCTCTACAAGATGCCGGGGGATGAGTGGCAGCAAGCCGCCAACCTGCGCGCCTACATGGGGTACATGTACGGTCATCCGGGTAAAAAGCTCAATTTCATGGGCACCGAAATCGCGCAGAGCAGCGAGTGGAACCATGATGCCCAGTTGCCCTGGCACCTGCTGCACTTCCCGAAACACGCGGGCCAGCAGGCGCTGATCCGCGATCTCAACCAGCTCTATCGCCAGGAAACTGCCCTCTTCGAGGCGGATCATGAGCGTCAGGGATTCCGCTGGCTGGATCATAACGATGCCGACAACAGCATCCTGGCCTGGCTGCGCGCCGACTTGAATGGCAACGGATCCGTGCTGGTCGCCAGCAACTTTACCCCGGTACCGCGTCAACACTATCGACTCGGTGTGCCGGGCGCTGGCCGTTATCGGGTGCTGCTCAACACCGACAGCGAGCATTACTGGGGCAGCAATTATGATGTGGGTTTGGATTTTGTCGCCGAGTCGACCCCCTGGCAGGGCATGAGCCACTCCATCGAACTGGACTTGCCACCGCTTGCGACCTTGTTCATCAAACAGGAGTCTTGATGGTCAATATCGAGAAGGGAAGCGGCCAGCGCCTCGGGGCCTGGCTGGATGAGACGGGATGTCAGTTCTGCGTCTGGGCACCGCAAGCAGAGCGGGTCGAGCTCTGCCTCTATGACGAGCAGGAGCAGGAGACGGCTTGTCTGGTGTTGCCCGGGCAGCGTGGTCAGTACCGGTTCGGCCATGTCAGCGGCATAGGGGCGGGTCAGCGTTACGGCTATCGCCTCTATGGCGAACCTCAGGATGGCCTGCTGTTTGATGGCGACAAGCTGCTGATAGACCCCTATGCGCGTGGGCTCTCCCGCCCGCTGCGCTGGGATACCGAGAGTTACGAGGGGGATAGCGCGGCCATGCAGGCCAAGTCGGTGGTGGTCCGGGATGATTTCGACTGGCAGGGGGTGACCAAGCCGACCATTAGCCCGGCGCAGACCCTGATTTATGAAGCCCACGTCAAGGGCTTCACCAAGCTGCACCCTGCCATCCCGGAGGCCGAACGGGGCACCTATCTGGGGCTCTGCCATCCCCTGATGCTGACCCACCTCAAGTCGCTCGGCATCAGTTCATTGCAACTGATGCCGGTGGCGGCCTTCATGGCCGAACCCAGGCTGGAGGATCTGGGGCTCACCAACTATTGGGGCTACAACCCGGTCGCCTTCTTTGCCCCCGAGCCGCGCTACGCCGTGCGGGACGCTGTGACCGAGTTCAAGACCATGGTGCGCGAGCTGCACCGGGCCGGGATAGAGGTGATCCTGGATGTGGTCTACAACCATACCGCCGAATCGGGGTTTGACGGGCCAGTGCTGTCGTTCAAGGGGCTGGATAACAGCGGCTATTACAGTTTCGAACCCGGCGCCCATGGCCCGGATTTCAACCGTTATGCCAATGTCACCGGCTGTGGCAACAGCGTGAATCTGGATCACCCCAACAGCCTGCGGCTGGTGCTCGATGCCCTGCGCTACTGGGTGACCGAGATGCAGGTGGATGGTTTTCGCTTCGATCTCGCGGTGACCCTGGGGCGGGAGGCGGGGGAGTTCGAACCCATGGGGGCCTTCTTCAAGGCGCTGCTGGCCGATCCCGTGCTCGCCGGGGTCAAGCTCATCGCAGAGCCCTGGGACATTGGCCCGTTCGGCTACCGACTCGGTCAGTTCCCGAGCCAGTGGCAGGAGATCAACGATCGCTACCGGGATACGGTGCGCGCCTTCTGGCGTGGAGATGGCGGCAAGATGGCGGATCTTGCCACCCGCTTGATGGGCTCGCGGGATCTCTTCCCCAAGAACTGGCGCTCGCCGCATACCAGCATCAACTACCTCTGCTACCACGATGGCTTCACCCTGGAGGATCTGGTCTCTTACAACCAGCGCCACAACCAGGCCAATGGCGAGGATAACCGGGACGGTCACGGCAACAACCTCTCCAGCAACCACGGGGTGGAGGGGCCGACGCTCGATCCCAGGATCAGCAGTCTGCGGCTCCAGCAGAAACGCAATCTGATCGCCACCCTGTTGCTCTCCCAGGGTACCCCGCACTTTCTCGGCGGTGATGAGATGGGACGCAGTCAGCTCGGCAACAACAACGCCTACTGCCAGGACAACCAGATAAGCTGGGTCAATTGGCAATGGCGGCCGGAGGATGAGCGGCTGCTCGCGTTCACCCGGCAGATGGTGGCGCTGCGGGCCAGCTCCGAGGTCTTCTCCAACTTGCGGCTGTGTGACGACAGCTGGAATGGCGCCCAGGAGCACTGCCATCGCGTCGACTGGTATCACCCGGACGGTCATCCGCTCACGGATCAGGATTGGCAGGCGCCCATGGGCCAAGCCTTCGCCATGGATATTGGTTCTCTGGATGAGGAGGGGGAGCGTTGGCTGGTGCTGTTCAATGCCAGTGGTTATGACATCCAGTTCCGTCTGCCGCCCCCGGGGGAGGGGATGGAGTGGGTGCAGACCATAGACACGGCCACCAATGATGGCTTGCCCTTCCTGCCCGATGACATCAAGCGTCAGGTTGCCGTGGGGAGGGCTCACGCCCTCAAACTGCTGGAGCGAGTCAGTCCGCCACTCGACCCTGTGGGTCATCATGCTCCCTGAATCCCGGTAGGCTGATCCTGGCAGATCAGCGGGATCAGCGGTTTTATCTGCCAAGGGGATCACAATCTCGCTTTTCCGGATATTTTGTGGGGTGGAGTCGGGGGCGTTGGCTGGTTATGCTGTGGCCCCTGTCTCACAGACCCTGCGCCGTGGAGGCAAGATTTGAGTGCAAATAACCCTGAAAACTGGCGCCACACCTTAAGCCCCGAGCAGTTCCATGTCTGCTGGGAGCGGGGCACTGAACAGCCTTACAGCGGCGCCCTGCTGCACAACCGCAAGAGTGGTGAATACCTCTGCACCTGCTGCAAACAGGTGATCTTCCCCTCGAGTGCCAAGTTTGATGCCGGTTGTGGCTGGCCCTCGTTCGACAGAGCCCTCGACGGCAGGGTGGATTACCGCAACGATGGCAGCCACGGCATGAAGCGAGTCGAGATCAGCTGCGCCGGTTGCGGGTCTCACCTGGGGCACGTCTTCCCGGATGGGCCAACCGAGACGGGGCAACGCTACTGCGTCAATAGTTTGAGCCTGGATTTTCAGGCCGACGAACCTTAGCAGGGCGTACAGACGAGAGATGAAAACGGCGACGCTGCCCGGCAGCGTCGCCGTTTTTTATGGGCGATGGAAAAGCCAGTCCCAGCGTCGGGCAGGCGCCGCTGTGGCGAGACGGACTCAGGCCAGCAGGCTGTTGTAACCGGGCAGCAGGGGCAGGCAAGTAAGTCAGGCCAATAGCAGGCTGCAGCCGAGCAGCAGGGCGGCCAGAGCCAGTATGGGCAGCTTCATCACCCGCAGCAGGAAGAGGCCGACTGCGGCCAGTGCGAGATCTCTCGGGGCCAGTACCGCGCTCTGCCAGATGGGTTGATAGAGGGCCGCCAGCAGCAGCCCCACCACGGCGGCGTTGATACCCGCGACGCCCCCCGCCAGCCGGGGCCTGGCCAGCAGTGCCTGCCAGCAGGGACTCAGGGCCCAGAGCAGCAGGAAGCCCGGCAGGAAGAGCGCCAGGGTCGCGAGCAGCGCGCCGAGCAGCGCCTGCTGTGGCAGCATCAAGGCCCCCAGATAGCTGGCCAGGGTAAACATGGGGCCTGGCACCAATTGCGCCAGGCTGTAACCGGTCAGGAACTGGCTGGGGCTCAAGGCCTGGCCCGCGCTCTGCTCGAGCAGAGGTAGCACCACATGGCCACCACCGAACACCAGGCTGCCCGCCCGGAAGAAGTCGGCAACCAGGCGGCCCGGCTCTGAACTGGCCAACAAGGGCAATCCGAGGAAGAGCAGCGTGAACAGGATCAGGCTGGGCCAATGAGGTCCCTGCCAGGGGGTGGACTGGGGGGCGGCGACCTTGGCCAGACGGGCACAGAGCAGGGCCCCGGCCAGCATCATCAACAACTGGGTGAGGAGACCCGGCTGCCACCAGAGCGCGGCCGCCGTTGCCACCATGATCCCTTGAGTCAGGGCGCTTTTGCAGAACTGACGCGCCATGCTGAGCACGGCATCGGCGACCACCACCAGCGCCAGCAGCTTGAGGCCATGGAGGGCGGCGTCCAGCCAGAGATTTTTCGCAAGCTGACCCAGGCCCAGGGCGGCGAGGATCAGCAACAGGAAGGAGGGCAAGGTGAAGCCTACAAAGGCCGCCAGTGCGCCCCCCAGACCGGCTCTGTGGCGGCCGATGGCAAAGCCGAGTTGGCTGGAGGCCGGTCCCGGCAGCAGTTGGCACAGCGCCAGCTGTTGGGCGAACTCGGCCTGACTGAGCCAACCGAGCCGCTCGACGAAGGTGCGCTGGAAGTAGCCAATGTGAGCAGCCGGGCCGCCGAAGCTGGTGCAACCCAGCCAAAGAAACTGCAGAAAAACCCCTGTCATCCCTGAACTCGCATCCTGATAAAACCTGCATGATACAAGAGTTTCATGAATCGCAGATAACAAGGGCGCGGGCCCTAGCCCTGCAGATTCAGGCGCTTGCCGGCAGGTAGCAGGCACCAGCCAGCCAGCAGGCGATGGTCACTCTGTCGGCTGGCCCGGTTGCGGCAGATAGCAGCGTCCGGCCAGCCAGCAGGCGATGGTCACTCTGTCGGCTGGCCTGGTTGCGGCAGATAGCGGTGCCCCGCCAGCCAGCAGGCGATGGTCACTCTGTCGGCTGGCCCGGTTGCGGCAGATAGCAGCGCCCGGCCAGCCAGCAGGCGATGGGGATTAGGTCGGCTGGCCCGGTTGCGGCAGATAGCAGCGCCCCGCCAGCCAGCAGGTGATGGTCACTCTGTCGGCTGGCCCGGCTGTGGCAGATAGCAGCGTCCCGCCAGCCAGCAGGCGATGGGGATTAGGTCGGCTGGCCCGGTTGCGGCAGATAGCAGCGCCCGGCCAGCCAGCAGGCGATGGACTGGCGACTGGCATCGAAGTGGGGCTCGGGTAGCGCGCGGGGATCGCACCAGACCCAGCCCTCGCACTTGTCCGGCTCCAGCAGTTGCGCCTCCCCCTCCACCTCGGCCAGCAGGGTGACAGAGATGTAGTGCAGTCCGCTCTCGCGCCAGGTCTCCAGGTTGTTGGTGACGGCGATGACGCTGGGGTGCGTGATGAGAAAACCTGTCTCCTCGGCCACCTCCCGGATGGCCGCCGACTCGAAGCTCTCGCCAAGTTCCAGATGGCCGCCGGCGATGGACCAGTAGGGGGCGTGGCTGCCCTTGCGCTTGCCAAGCAGCACCTGGCCCTGATGGTTGACGAGGATGACACCGACCCCGACGCGAGGATAGGGAGTGGACATAAGAAGAGCTCCTTGCCGAAACGGGATGACGCTATAAAAAACGGGCCCACCTTAGGACGGATGGGCCCGTTTCGCAAGTTGCCGCTGGATGATCCCGGGGACACGGTAGCTTGCCGTTTCTCTATCTGCCAATCAGATGGCTATCGCGATATCACATCTGCTTGGCAGATGGTAAATACACGGCCAGGGGCCCCACTGTGGCTGGCAGGCCGTCAGTCCAGCTTGATCTGCATCTTGCCGGCGCTGTGCCCCTCGACGTGCGGCTGGCTGTTAGCCCAGCTTGACCAGCATCTTGCCGGTGTTGCGGCCCTCGAACAGCCCGATAAAGGCTTGCGGCATGCTGGCCAGCCCCTCGCTGATGGTCTCCTCGGCCTGCAGGGCGCCAGCCTCGAAGGCGGGGATCGCCTCGGCCAGGAAGTCCCCGTAGTGTTGCCAGTGATCGGAGACCAGCAGCCCCTGCATCAGGATGCGCTTGCGGATCATCTGGGCCAGGTTGCGCGGGCCGCTCCCTTGGCCGTTGCTGTTGTACTGCTCGATGAGGCCGCACAGCACGATGCGTCCGTGCAGTGCCATGTTGTTGAGGGCCGCGTCCAGCATGGCGCCCCCCACGTTCTCGAAATAGACCTGAATGCCATCCGGAGCGAGGCGGGCCAGCTCGGCGTCGAGATCCGGCGTCTCCCGATAGTTGATCACCGCATCTGCACCGAGCGTCTTGAGGTAGGCGACCTTGTCGGCGGAGCCGGTGGAGCCGATCACCCGGGCTCCGGCCCGCTTGGCAAGCTGCACCGCCATGGTGCCGACCGCGCCCGAAGCGGCCGAGACCAGCAGGGTCTCACCGGCCTGCAGGCGGGCGACCTTGTGCAAGCCCGCCCAGGCGGTCATGCCCGGCATGCCGAGGGCGCCGAGGAATAGTTGGGATGGCAGCGCCGTGGCGGGCAACCGGGTCAGTTGCTCCCCCTTGGCGACGAAGGCGTCTCGCCAGCCCAGCATGCTGCTCACCCGGTCACCCACCTTGAAATCGGGATGGCGCGACGCCTGCACGGTGCCGATGGCACCGCCGTCGAGGGCGCTGTTAAGGGCGAAGGGCGGCACATAGCTCTTGGCCAGGGACATGCGGCCCCGCATATAGGGATCCACCGACAGCCACTGGTTGCTGACCTGGACTTCGCCCTCTTGCAGAGGAGGCAGCAGGATCTCGGTCAGGGTGAAATCGGCCAGGTTCGGCAGGCCGGACGGGTAGCGCAGCAGTTGGATCTGGCGGCTGATCTGGTTCATTTGGTCTCCTCCAGCAGTTGGCCGTTGAGCAGCAGGCGAGTGGCGACATTGCCGCGCATAGCATTGGAGAAGGGGCAGGTCTGGTGCGCCTGACGCACTATCTGCTCGGCATGACTGCCTGTGAGTGTGACGTCCAGTTCGATGGCGAAGGTGAAGGTACCGTCGGCGCGAGCCAGCAGATCGACCGTGGTGGCGACGGGAGCCGTGTCGAGCGGCGCTCCCAGGGCCTTGGCGACATGGAGCAGGGCATTGGAGAAGCAGGCGGCATAGCCGGCGGCCAGCAACTGCTCCGGGTTGTTGCCCTGGCCGTTGCCGCCGAGGGCGCTTGGCAGTGCCAGGGCCAGCTGCAGTGTGCCGTCCTGGGTGTGAACTTCACCGTTGCGGCCGGCCTGGGCCAGCGCCTGGGTGCGATAGAGGCTCTTCATAGTGGTGTCTCGCTTTCATTTGTGTGCAAAGTAAATTCAGGCTAATACCGCACCGGGCTTTTGACAACTACTTTGTGTGCAAAATATTTGGGTAGAGAGTAATGTCGGGTATACTGGCGGCATAGCCAGCGAGGTAGTGTCATGAGCGAATTGAAGAAGCAGGTCTGTTTTGCACTCTATAGCGCCTCCAATGCGGTGATGCGTGCATATCGCCCCCTGCTGGATCGGCTGGATCTCACCTACACCCAGTATCTGGTGATGCTCTCCCTCTGGGCCGAGGATGGCGTCAGTCTCAAACAGATTGGCCAGGATACCGGGCTGGATGCGGGCACCCTGACCCCCATCGTCAAGCGGTTGGAGAGCAAGGGCTGGCTCACCCGCAGCGTGTCGGCCGAGGATGAACGGCAAAAATGCGTGGTGCTGACCGAGGCGGGTCGCGCCTTGCAGGGCGAGGTGCGCGCCAGCTGCCTGGCCGACAACTTGCGCAATCAGGTGGACTTGAACGATGCTGAACTGACCCAGCTCAAGGGACTGTGCGATCGCATTTCGAGCCAGCTGGGACGCTAGTCAGATCAGACGATGAGGAGTTCAGGGATGATAAGGATAAGCAGATTGGCCCCCCTGCTGGGGCTCTTGCTGGTGGCCTGTGGCGGCACGGGTCAACATAGCCGCCCTCTGGAGATAGATGATGCCGACGCCTGGCGCGCCATCTGCAAGGATGGTACCCGTGTCAAGGCGGTGCGTGAGGAGGGGATCTGTGACGATCACCATGGGCTGGCCATGTGGATGAATAAGCCAAGGGAGGCGGCCATGGCAGAGGAAGCCACCAAGTGAGGCGAGATCCCCATCACAAAATGACGTAACCGACCGCTTTGGTCGGTTTTTTTCGCGATCCTGTTAACAGTTTGTCCCATCGTTCATGGTGCGCTCACTTTTCTCTTCGCATACTGGCTCCATCAGCCCCACGTGAGGAGTACCAGAAATGCAACATTGGGTCGGACTCTCCATCCTATGGGGGCTAGCCAGTTTCGGAGTGCAGGCCGATTTCATCGAGAGCCGGGATCCGGTGGAGCCGCTGTGGCACGCCCAATCCGAGGTCGAGATGGAGGGCTACTTGATAGAATCCCTTGGGGAGAGGCGCTGGGTATTCGATACCGGTTCGGACAGCCTGCTGGTTGAGCTGCCCCAGGGGCAAGCCGCCCAGACGGATGAGCGATTGGTGCTCAGTGGCGCGCCCCGCCAGGCCGCCGAAGGCTGGCTGCTGCAAGTCGAGGATGTCACTGCGGCATCGAGCTGACCGGTCAATGGGAGATCAATAGCGAAGAGGAGGCCCAGGCCTCCTCTTCTTCATGATGTTGCATCGTCATCAGCGGCTTGTCAGCCTCAGCCCAGGTGGTTCAGGGGCAGCGCCGTCTTCTGCTTGATGCGGCGCAGCACGAAGCTGGATCGTACCCCGGTCACCCCGGGAATGTGGGTCAGCTTGTCCAGCAGGAAGTGCTGATAGTGCTCCATGTCGCGCACCACCACCTTGAGCTGGTAATCCGCATCGTTGCCGGTGATGAGGTCGCATTCGAGCACTTCCGGCAGCGCCGAGATGGCGGTATCGAAGTTCTCGAATCGCTCAGGAGTATGTCTGTCCATGGAGATGTGGATATAGGCGGTGAGAGTCAGCCCCAGCTGGCGGGCGTTGAGCAGCGTGACATGGGCATCGATCAGGCCCGCATCCTCCAGTGCCTTGACCCGTCGTGAGCAAGGGGAGGGGGAGAGGCCGACCAGCTCGGCCAGTTCCAGGTTGCTGATGCGACCATTCTCCTGCATCAATTCCAGAATATGACGGTCGATACGATCCAGTTTCAGCATACTTTGTCACCCTGTCGCAATGTTTTGTTGTCTTTGGCTAGATTAAGGGTGAGTCATTGCAAAAACAATCGAAAATAACCAACTCTTCGCAACCACTCACCCGGGGCCTCCGGGTAATATGAACTCATCAAACGGTGGTCAGGCAGTGGCAGCATCCAGCCCCTGCGGCGACGAGTTCAACCGGACTTCGAGCACCACAAGACGTCACGCCTCATCGGGCCATGACAGACAGATGCGGGCTTACCGGTCCGTAGCAAACAACAAAGCAGGCCTCCCGGCGCCTGCTTTGTTGTTTTTGGTCGCCTCGGGGCTGGCTGACTCGGCTCAACGGCTTACTGCTCAGGGGCCGCATTGTGAGCCGGGGGGCTGATGCGATAGAGGCAGCGGTGATCGCCGCTGAGCAGATATTGCTCCCGCTCGACCCGGGCCGGGGCCAGCAACTCGGCGAAGATGGCGAGTTCGCTGCGACAAAAACCCAGGCAACCCCGTGCCGCGACACAAATAGGGCAGTGACTCTCCCACAATAGCCAGCTGCCATCCTCCTCTTTGCTCGCCTCGGCCATATAGCCTTCCCGGGTACGCAAGACCGCGAGCTCGACCACCCGCTCTGGCAAGGAGAGCCCGACCAGCTGCGCCCGATAGCGTCCCAGTTGCTGCTGCTCACGCTCGGCAATCACCTTGTCCAGCCCGCTCTCCCCAAACAGCTGTTGCACCGTGTCAATCAGGCGCAGGGTCAGCTCGCCATGGCCATCCGGGAAGCGCTGCCAGGCCTGTTCGGTCAACAGCCAGAGCCGGCTCGGCCGTCCCCGTCCCCGGGCCTCATCCCTGAAGGTCACCCAGCCGTCGTTCTCCATGGCATGCAGGTGCTGGCGGGCACCCATGGAGGTCATCTGCAGCTGCTCGCCGAGGGCCGCCGCGCTCTGGGGGCCTTGGGTTTTTAACAGGTGAAGTATCTTGTCGGTGCTGGCGTTCATGGGTTACCCGCTGTTATCTGCAACGGCTTCTGAGGGCGGTCTTTTCCAGGCGTTGCTGCCTGGGTCGCTCATCTGCGCCGGTACTCATAGGGTCATTATGGGTAGAGTGATTTTTTAAATCAATAATTCACTTTACAAAACATGCCCTGCTCAGCAGTATAAATAAACTTATAACTTTACTTAATGGTGAGTGCGATGGAGAGCCGCAGAGACAAGGTGAGTCTGTGGGTGCTGGTGATGACGGTGACCCTGGCGGTGGCAGGCTTTAGCTTGCCCTCCCCGGTGTTGGCGCCCCTGATGCTGGATCCGGCGCAAGGCATGCTGGCCCCTGACGCCTCGGACTGGAGCCGCAAGGTGTGGCTGGGGGTCGTGATGGGGCTCTACCCCCTGTTCCAGTTGCTGGGGGCGCCTTTGCTGGGCCTATTGTCGGATCGCTATGGCCGCAAACCCATTCTGATGGTCTGTCTGGTCGGTGTCCTGGCGGGTTATGCCTTGATGGCACTGGGGATCGCCTGGCGATCCCTGCCGATCTTGCTGCTCAGCCGGGTGCTGGAAGGGTTCTTCAATGGTGATATCGCCATCGTGCAGGCGATGGCGGCGGACATGAGCACGACCAAGACCAAGGCCCGCAACTTTTCCATGATCAATATCGGCATGAATCTGGGCTGGGTGCTGGGTCCCATGATTGGGGGTTATGCCGCCGTCATCTCCGGGGATTACAGCGTGGCGGCCTGGTTGGCGGTGGCCATGACCGCGGCCAACTTGCTGCTCGCCCTCTGGTTATTGCCCAACCGGCCTCCACTGCCTGAGGCTGCCACGGCGCCGCGCCTGTCGAATCGCGCCCTGCTGCTCGCACCTGCCTTGTTGCCTTACTTCGCCTTGACCCTGATGAGCTATGGCGCAGTGCAACTCTACTTCAGTTACTTCAATGTCTGGTTGGTGGAAGAGCTGACCTGGGATCCGGCGCAACTGGCGCAAGGGGCCGTGCTGGTGAGCGTGCCGCTGATGTTGGGTTCCTGGCTGGGGGGTTGGCTCTCGCGACACTGGCGCGGCAGCTCCCTGGGGATAGTGGGTCATCTGCTGATGGCGGTGGGCATGTTGATGTTCATCCTGCCGAGTCAATGGTGGGGCTTGGCGCTCACCTTCATTCCCGCCGGTATCGGCATGAGCCTGGGGGAGTTGGCGACCTCGGTGGCCATCTCCAATCGCAGCTCGGCCGAACAGCAGGGCCAGGCCATGGGGCTCTACCGTGGTCTGGCGGTGAGCAGTGAAATTGTCGCCGTGGTGCTGGGCAGCCTGGTACTGCTGGCGGGCAATCAGTGGCCCTTCTATCTGGCGGCGGCCTGTTCTGTGCTCTGTGCGCTGGGTTTCTATGCTCTGCGTCGCCGGGCAAACAGGGACAGGCAGATCACAGAATGGGCCTCTCAGGCCTGATGGGGCTTGCATCCCGGGGGCGACTCTGGGAATTTATCCCCTCTTGTTTCGCCTGTTTGGAGGGAATATGACGCAGTACAGAGCCATAGCGCTCGATATGGATGGCACGCTGTTGACCCGGGATCACCAGATTTCGAGCGCGACCCGGCAGGCGCTGGCCGATGCGCGTGCCCAGGGCATCAAGGTGCTGCTGGTCACGGGCCGACACTTCATGACGGCGCGTCCCTTCCATCATGAGCTGGGGCTGGATACTCCCATCATCTGCAGCAACGGTGCTTATCTCTACGATCCGCTCGGGGATCGCATCCTGAGCGGGGATCCCCTTGCCAATGAGCCCCTGGCCACGTTGCTGGCCGCCATGGCAGAGGAGCAGGTCGAAGCCCTGGCTCACCTCTCTCAGGGGATTGGCCACCTGGGTTGCGAGCCTTATGTCACCCGGGTGCGCAGCTGGTCGGCCAGCGTGGAGGAGCAGCATAGAGTGCAGTTCCTGCCCCAGAGCAGTGCCCAATTGCTGGCCCAGCCCGAGGTGTGGAAGCTGGAGCTGTTCAGCCAGGAGCCCGCTCACCTGCATGATTTTGCCAGTCGGGTGATCGAAGGGTTGCCCTTCACCCAGGATTGGGCGGCGCCCTATGCGGTCGAACTGGTCAAGCCCGGTTGCAGCAAGGGCAACCGGCTGGCCCAGTGGGCGGCGGGGGAGGGGATCGCCATGAGCGAGGTGGTGGCCTTTGGCGACAACAACAACGACATCAGCATGTTCGAACAGGTAGGGCTGGCGGTCGCCATGGGCAACGCGGCGCCGCAGATCCAGGGGCTGGCTCACAAGGTCACCGCGGATCACAACGAGGATGGCATCGCCCTGGGCCTGGCGCGCTGGGTGCTTTAGTTGCGCCAGCTTGACCCTTGATAGCAAGAGGCCGATGCAGTGCATCGGCCTCTTCTCATGGGGCTGTGGCCAGAGCGCATCGGGCTCGGCGCCATGGGTGCTGCGAACTTACAGCTTGAACTCTATCACCCTTGGCGGATAGCGCAGCCGGCTGTATTCGTCGCGCAGGGCCCTGTCGCGACGTATGGCGCGCTCCCGTTGATAACGGTAGCTGTCACGCTGGGCACTGTCGTTCTCCTTGCGGATCAGTTGTTCCAGCTGATAGATGTCTTGCTCGTTTTGGGAGATGGCATTGGCAAGCTCATTGAGGCGGGCGGCAAGCTGATACTCCTGGTGGCCCCGTTCAAACTGGCGCAGGAAGGTCTCGTCATTGGGGCAGACCCCTCGGTACTCCTCCCCATCTCGTCCCTTGCGATAGGCCAGCTCGGGGATACAGTAAAGCTCGAGTCCCTTCTTATAACCCCGCTGCCACTCCCCCTGATCGACCTTGATGCCATATTCGCCACAGCTTGCGCCATAAGCCTTGCTCGCATCCGGTCCCTTGCCCTGCTCGCCATCGGCAAAGCCCTGGTTATACCAGCTCATGGCGGCGCACTCCTCCTGGGAGAGGCTGCTGCAGGCGCCCAGTAACAGGCAACAACCAACGACAAGCCCCTTGGCCAGTGTCTGTTTCATCATCTAAATGCTCCTTGCTGCGCCGCATTGCGGGCATGCCATCAGATGGCGCATTCTAGGAGCCGGCTCGTCCGGGGACAAGAGGGGGCTGGACGGTTTTCCTGGGCGGATCGGCCTGTGGGAGCGGACGCTGCGATGAGGTGGTCGGCAAACCTTTTCTTACCGGTCACATGGGGGTAAACTTGCGGCCACTTTTTAACAGCAGTGCAACAGCAACCATGAAAGTCCTGACCGTCGACTACCGGGCGCCAGACGCCGCCCAGCGCTTCACCGAATCCCTGCGTACCACCGGCTTCGGTGTGCTGACCAATCACCCTATCCCCAAGGAACTGGTGCAGGGTATTTACGACAACTGGTATCGCTTCTTCATGAGCGAACAGAAACAGGACTTTCTGTTTAACCGGGAGACTCAGGATGGCTACTTCCCGCCGTCGGTTTCCGAGGTGGCCAAAGGCCAGAGCCAGAAGGACATCAAGGAGTACTTCCATCTCTATCCCTGGGGCCAGATGCCCGAGGAGCTGAAGGCGCAAGCCATGGAGTACTACCAGCTGGCCAACAACCTGGCCGCCGAGTTGCTGGGGTGGGTCGAGCAGTACACGCCGGGTGAGATAGCCGCCAACTACAGCTGCCCGCTCTCCTCCATGATAGAAGAGAGCCATAAGACCCTGCTGCGGGTGCTGCACTATCCACCCTTCGATGGCACCGAAGCACCGGGCGCCATTCGCGCCGCCGCCCATGAAGATATCAACCTGCTCACCATCTTGCCCGCGTCCAATGAGCCGGGTCTGCAGGTGATGGGGTCCGATGGGGAGTGGATGGATGTGCCCTGCGACTTTGGCACCCTGATCATCAACATCGGTGACATGCTGCAGGAAGCGTCCGCCGGCTACTACCCCTCCACCACCCATCGCGTCATCAACCCGGCTGGCGGCAGCGCCAACAGGTCACGGATCTCTCTGCCGCTGTTCCTGCATCCGCGTCCGGATGTGGTGCTTTCAGAGCGCCACACGGCTCACAGTTATCTGATGGAGCGGTTGCGCGAGCTGGGCGTGATCTAAGCCTGCAGCCCCTGTCATGGCAGGTCAAAACCGGAGCAAATGTGCTCCGGTTTTTGTTTGTTAGCAGCAAAGCAATTAAATCTGAATTTTATTGGTGAAGTGTGCCAATAAATCGAATTTATACCCGTTTTTGTTGATTGTGATTGCGCAGCCCCTCCCTTACTCTGGCCGCCGCTTTTCGCTAGCGGCCCTGTGGGCCCTGGCCTCGACCCCGGAGTTCATATGCAGCAGTCCCAATGGTCATCCCGGCTGGGTTACATTCTCGCCGCCGCAGGTTCGGCGGTGGGCCTCGGCGCCATCTGGAAGTTCCCCTATGTCACAGCGGCCAACGGCGGTGGCGCCTTCCTGCTGGTGTTCCTGCTGTTCAGCTTCACCCTGGGGGTGGCCGTGCTGATGGGGGAGACCCTGCTCGGCAGCCGGAGTCGGCGCGGTGTGGTGGGTGCCTTGGCCAGCCTGCTCGGCAAGCGCTGGCGCTGGCTCGGGGTCATGGGCCTGCTCTGCAGCCTGCTCATCTTCTGTTTCTACAGCGTGGTGGGAGGCTGGACCCTGGGTTACACCGGCATGGCACTGGCCGGCAGCCTCAACAGTGGGGATGGCGCCGCGCTGACCGCCCGCTTCAATGACTATGTGGGGGATCCCGTCTGGCCACTGCTGACCCACTTGCTGTTTGCCGCGCTCACCTGGTGCTGCGTGCAGGGCGGGGTGCAAAAAGGGGTGGAGCGAACCTTGCGCTGGATGATGCCGAGCCTGCTGCTGATGATGATGCTGCTCGCCGTGGTGGGGCTGACCCTGCCCGGCGCCATGGATGGGGTACGTCACTTCCTGCTGCCGGATTTTAGCAAGCTCGGCATGAACGGGGTGCTCGACGCCCTGGGTCTGGCCTTTTTCTCCCTCTCCATCGGCCTTGGCATTCACACCACCTATGGCGCCTATCTGCCCGACAGTGAAGGGGTGGGGCGCTCCAGCCTCTGGGTGGTGCTGCTGGCGAGCCTGATTGCCGTGCTGGCCGGCTTGATGATCTTCCCGGTGCTGGCGGCGACGGGCATCGATCCTGCGGCCGGGCCGGGTCTCACCTTCATGACCATGCCTGCGGTGTTCCAGCAGCTGCCCTTCGGCCAGGGGCTGGCGACCGTCTTCTTCGCCTTGCTGGTGGTGGCGGCGCTCTCTTCGGCCATCTCGCTGCTCGAGCACCTGCAATGCTTCGTCAGCGAGAGCTGGGGCTGGAGCCGCCGCGCCAGCTGCACCCTGATAGTCGCCCTGGTGATGGTGGGTGGCATACCGGTCAGCCTCTCCTTCGGCCCCTGGTCCCAGATCACCCTCTTTGGCCGCAACATCTTCGAGTTGCTCGATTTTGTCACCTCCAACGTGCTGATGCCGCTGTTTGGCCTGGGGTTGACCCTGCTGCTTGGCTGGAAACTGGGGCGGCAAATCCTGCCCCGGGGGCTGACGCTCTCCTGGCAACGCTTGTTGCTCGGCTGCTGGCGCTGGCTCGCCCCCTTGCTGATCGGCGGCATCCTGATCCGCGGTCTGGTGTGAGGTGGCGCGTCAAGACCGGGTTGAGCCAGTCGACGCGGCTGGGCGCCAATGGCCTGGTTAAGGGTTCGCCAGAGGAACGGCTGGTTTTGGGTAGCACGACTCGATCAAATACTGCTCAAATGGATGAAAGTATAATTTTCAACTAATTCAGTGCAAAAACACTGACTGGATCTGTCAACTTGCCTTGCCATGGTTTAGGCTGTCGCCTCGTTTTCTCGATGGTCTCTATCCCATGTCACTTCGTCTGGTTCGGTTTGGTCGATTTAGTCGCGCCGACTAAAGGGGTGAGCTTGCAGACATCAGTTATCCGGATTTCATTGCAAGGGTCGCCTCAGGGCGGCCCTTTTTGTTATTTGTCCATCATGGAGTCAATCATGTTGTCCTCAAGGGAGTTGGTATGAGCCAGGTGCAGTGGTCTTCTCGTCTCGGTCATGTGCTGGCCGCCGCCGGTACGGCGATAGGTCTCGGCGCTATCTGGAAGTTTCCGTATGTGACCGCCACCAATGGCGGTGGCGCCTTCCTGCTGCTGTTTCTGCTGTTCAGTTTCACCCTGGGGGTGGCCGTGCTGGTGGGGGAGACCCTGCTCGGCAGCCAGAGCCAGCGTGGGGTGCTCGGCGCCTTCAAGAAGCTGGTCGGGCCTAACTGGCGCTGGATGGGCTACATGGGCATCTTGTGCGGCTTTTGTATCTACAGCTTCTACAGCGTGGTGGGGGGCTGGACGGTCGGTTATGTGGGGCTGGCGGCCATGGGCCGCCTCAACCTGAGCGAGGGCGAGGCGCTGACGGCCCTGTTCAACGGTTATGTCAGCAATCCCTGGTGGCCGGCGCTGACCCACTTGGTGTTTGCGGGTCTCACCTGGTGGTTCGTGCAGGGCGGTATCCAGAAAGGGGTCGAGCGGGCGCTGCGCTGGATGATGCCGGCGCTGTTCATCATGATGTTGCTGCTGGTGGTGGTCGGCCTCTCTCTGCCCGGCTCCATGGCCGGGGTGCGCCAGCTGCTGCTGCCGGACTTCAGCAAGCTGAGCGGCGAGAGCGTGCTCGACGCCCTGGGGCTGGCGTTCTTCTCCCTCTCTATCGGACTCGGCGTGCATACCACTTATGGTGCCTATTTGCCCAACAGTCAGGGTGTGCTGCGCTCCGGGGTCTGGGTGGTCACCCTGGCCAGCCTGATCTCGGTGCTGGCCGGTCTGATGATATTCCCGGCACTGGCGTCGACCGGCATCGATCCGAGCGCGGGCCCGGGCCTCACCTTTATGACCATGCCTGCGGTGTTCAACCAGCTGCCCTTTGGCCAGGGCCTGGCCCTGGTCTTCTTCCTGCTGCTGCTGGTGGCGGCGCTCTCCTCCTCCATCTCCATGCTGGAGCATCTGGTGCGGTTCACCTGCGAGGAGTGGGGCTGGTCGCGGCGCAGCGCCTGCCTGGTGCTGACCCTGATGATCATGGCGACCGGGGTGCCGGTCAGCCTCTCCTTCGGGATCTGGTCCGAGGCGACCCTGTTTGGCAAGACGTTGTTCGAGCTGCTCGATTACCTCACCTCCAACCTGATGATGCCGCTGTTTGGCCTGGTGCTGACCCTGCTGCTCGGCTGGCGACTGGGGGACAAGATGCTGCCCGACGGCGCCCATCCGCTGGCGCGGTTCGCGTTGCTCTGGTGCTGGCGGCTGGTCGCGCCGCTGCTGATCGGCGGCATCTTGCTGCGTGGTCTGCTCTAGGACGGGCCACTCGTGGTGAAAAAGGGTTGGCCGGTGGCCAACCCTTTTTTGATCCTCTGAGCGGCTAGATGCCGCCGCTGACCCCGGCGTTATTGCAGGCCGGGCCCCTTGACCGAGAAGGGGCAGTCACGCTGGTTGATGAGCCGCTCTCCCTGGCCGCTGGCTCCCTGCCAGCGCAGCACGAGCTGGCCGAGCAGGCCCAGATGGCGCAGCTCAAATTCGTAATCCAGGCAAGGATTGCCGAGGGGGAGGGTCGTCACCCCGTGGGGCAGGCGGTAGTCGTAGCTCAGCCGTGGGCCATCTACCAGGGTTTGCCGCACCGGGATCAGGCCCTGGGGGCCCGCTGTCTGGGTCGTCAGCGCCTGGCGCAGAGTGAGCGGTGCATCTATCGCTTTTTGATAATGGAGGCTGTTCATGGCGGCGAGCTGCTCTTCCAGCCGTTGCAGCTCGTTATCCAGGCCACCGATGACCTGCTCCAGCTGTTGTTGGCGGGCGGGCATCGCGCAACCGGCCAGCAACAGGCTGATGAGCAAGAGGGGAATGCGGGTCACATGCATGGGCTCTCCGTCGAGCGCATCGTGCTGAACACCATCGACTCGCACGGAGGGCGATTGCGGGAAGGCAGGGTGCACAGCGGGTTGAACGGCCACTGACTATAGCAAGGAGTTTGCAGGGGGGGCAGCGCGCAGCAGCCCGGCGAGGCGATCCAGTCCCTCTGCCACCTTGGCATCGGTCGCTGGCTGACTCAGGCTCAGGCGTACCCCCTGAGGGGCAGCAAACTGACCGGCGGCAAAGTGCTCACCACTCGCGACCCCGACATCGAGGGCGTCGGCGGCCTGCGCAAACTCCTGGCTGCGCCAGGGTTCTGGCAGGGGGAGCCAGGCATGCATGGAGCCGGGTTGCCAGCGCGCGCCCGGCAGCAGGTGGCGAAGCAGCTCGCCGCGTCGGGTCAGTACCCGGCGCTGCTGGGCGATGAGGGCCATCACCTGGCGCTCGCTGACCAGCTTGCAGGCCAGTTCGATCAGCAGCGGGCTGACCATCCAGCTCGAGAGCCGCATCGCCTGGGCGAAGGCGGCACGCAGGGCGGGTGGTGCGAGCAGGAAGCCGACCCGCAACCCCCCGCAGGCAATCTTGGCCAGGCTGCCGAGGTAGATGACCCGCTCCGGCGCCAGGTTGACCAGGGGCGTCAGCGGTGTCTCGGGCAGCAGGCCGTTGACGTCATCCTCGATGATGAGCAGGTCGTGACGGCGGGCGAGGGCGATGATGGCCTCGCGCCGGGCCAGGCTCATGATGGCCGTGGTGGGATTTTGCAGGGTAGGGGTCAGGTAGAGCAGCTTGGCACGACGCTGGCGGCAGGCCGCCTCCAGCGCCTCGGGCAGCAGTCCCTCTTCGTCCATGGCGAGCCCCACCACCTGACTCTTGAGCTGGCGCGCGTTACCGAGCAGACCCGGGTAGCTGAGCCCCTCGCATAAAATGGTCTCACCCACACAGCTGGTGGCGAGCAGGGCCAGCATGATGCCGTGCTGGGCGCCGTGACTGAACAGCAGCCGCTCCTCGCTGCCCGCTATGCCCTGTTCCCCCAGCCAGTCGACGAACAGCTGGCGCTGATCCCCCCGCCCCGCCTCCTTGTCATAGCCGAGCAGGCTATTGAGATCTCCCCCGGCCAGGGACTCGATCAAGGGACGGAAGATGGCGGCCCGATCGAGCTGGACCGGCAGGTTCTGCCACAGCTCGATGCGTCCCTCCTCCTCGTTGCGGATCACCCAGTCACTGGCGGCATCGTTGCCCTTGACCCAGGTGCCATGTCCCACCTTGGCCGCCAGCAGGCCACGCCGCTCCGCTTCGCCATAGGCGCGGGTGATGGTGCCAACGGTGACCCCCAGCCTGTCGGCCAGCGCCCGGTGGGTGGGCAGCCGGGTGTGGGGAGTCAGCTCACCGTTGCCGATGGCTTGTTCTATGGCCTTGACCAGCTTGAGGTAGAGGGGGCCTTCGAAGGTCGAGAGCTCGGGTGTCCAAATTGTCATGGTGACAATAAATCCATTGATCCATTTGTATCGTCAATATAGCGTGATATTCAGCCTGTTCACAACCCAGAAGTGCACATTGTACCGATACAATGTGACAAGAAAGGAGTCACCTCATGACCATTGAATGGTATGCCACCCTGTTTGGCTTTGCCCTGCTCACCTGCGGCACCCCGGGGCCCAACAACTTGATGTTGACGGCATCCGGCGCCAACTTCGGGGTACACCGCACCCTGCCGCACCTGTTCGGTGTGGTGGTCGGCCAGCCGGTATTGCAGCTGGTGCTGGCGCTAGGCTTCTACCCGCTGTTCGAGCGCTGGCCCCTGCTCAAGCTGAGCCTGCAGGTGCTGGGCAGTCTCTATCTGCTGTGGCTGGCCTGGCGTATCGCCGTGGCCGGTGCGCCCGGCGATCCGGCCAGGCGCGCCCGCCCGCTGACCCTGCTGGAAGGGCTGGGCTTCCAGTTCCTCAACCCCAAGGCCTGGATGATGGGCATCTCCGCCATCAGCTTGTTCAGCCTGCCGGGTAGCGACTACTGGCCGAGCCTGTGGGGCATCATGTCCGTCTTCCCCATGGCGGGGCTGCCGGTCTGCTTTGCCTGGGTGCTGTTCGGCCATCAGCTCAGTCGCTGGATCAACTCGGACCGAGGCTGGCGCCGCCTCAATGGCAGCCTGGGGGCGCTCACCGCCCTGTGCGTGGTGATGCTCTGGTATTGATGGCTGCCTGATCAAGCATGCAAAGAAATGCATTGCCAGCCTTGTCGTCAGGGCAGAGGCTCTGCATATTAGAAGGCTTGCCCCATATCGGGTTGTTGGTATCAAAAGAGGTTGAGATGGATCTGAACTGGTTGTTGCCCCTGGCGGGTTTTGCATTGATCACTTGTGGTACGCCGGGTCCCAATAACATGCTGCTCACCAGTGCCGGGGCCGCTCAGGGATTTGGCCGCAGCGTGCCACTGCTGGTGGGGGTGGTGGGGGGCATCAATCTGATGATCCTGGCCACGGCCCTTGGCCTGGGGGTGTTATTTGAGCGGGTGCCGCTGCTTCACGAGGCGCTCAAGGTAGCTGGCTCCCTCTATCTGTTGTGGCTGGCCTACAAGGTGGCGACGGCCAATGGCCCCGCCGAGGGGAACCGGCCGCTGATCCCGGCCCATCAGGGCGCCCTGTTGCAACTGCTCAATCCCAAGGCCTGGATGATGGCGCTCTCCGCCATCAGCGGCTTCACCCTGGCGGGGGAGGCCTACTGGCCCTCGGCGTTCTGGGTACTGGGCATCTTCTTCCTGACCGGTCTCTACACAGGAGCATTTTGGGTACTGTTTGGTGCTCAGGTGCGCCGCTTCATTCACACGGCCCGCGGCTGGCGTCGCTTTAACCTCGGCATGGGGATCGCCACGGCGGCTTGCGTGCTGATGATCTGGATCTAGGCTCTGAAAGCAATCTGTTTTGTTGCTGGCCCTGCGGGGCCTTTTTTGTCCGTATAACGCACCGCAACCCAGAGGGCGAGGCGGCGCGAGAGGAGAGGCGAGCGAATGAAATGCATAGGTGTGTTAGGGGGCATGAGCTGGGAGTCGAGCCTCAGCTATTATCAGGCGCTCAATCGCGGCGTCAGGGGGCGGCTCGGGGGCCTGCATTCGGCGCGGGTGCTGCTGAGCAGCGTCGACTTTGCCGAGATAGATCGGTTGCAGCACGCCGGAGACTGGCCCGCCACCGCCCGGCTGCTCGGCAAGGCGGCCCAGAGTCTGCAAGCGGGCGGGGCCGACTGCCTGCTGATCGCCACCAATACCATGCACAAGGTGGCCGACGAGATAGCCGCCGCCATCGACATTCCTCTGCTGCATATCGCCGATGCCACCGCCCTGCGGCTGATTGAAGATGGCATCGGCACAGTGGGACTGCTTGGCACCCGCTTCACCATGGAGCAGGATTTCTACAAGGGGCGCCTTCGGGACAAGTTTGGACTCAAGGTGCTGGTGCCAACGGCGGCGGCCCAGGCGAGGGTGCACCGCATCATCTATGAGGAGCTCTGTCTGGGTGAGATAAAAGAGGCATCCAGAGCTGACTATCTGGCCATCATCGGGGAGCTGGCGGCGGCGGGGGCCGAGGCGGTGATCCTGGGTTGTACCGAGATAGCCCTGCTGGTCGGCCCGGAGCACACCAGAGTGCCGCTCTACGACACGGCGGCTCTTCACGCCGAGGCCGCGGTGGCCTGGGCGCTGGACTCATCCTCCTGACGCTGGCGGCGGTGGGTTGGCTGCCCACCGACATTTCGATGAAAATTGTTATCAATTGACTCTCTTGTTAGCCTCCTTGCCCTTGTCTTGATGCCGGTCAGATCGCATATCACTCTTTGTGGCATAGTCCTCGGGGTAAAAGTGTGTAAAATTGCGCCCTGAATTTTGGCCGACTCTTTGGCCAGCCTCCCTCTCAAGTAAGGCGGAACCGGTGACAGAAGTAGACAGATTCGCAGACATTCGCCCCTATCATGATGACGAAGTTCCCGCGGCCATTGAGCGTCTCATCCAGGACGATGAGTTCATCGGTGCCATCGCCAAGTACCGTTTCGGCGCGCTGATGAACTGGTTCGGCTGGGCGCTGCGCCCGCTGATCCGTTACTTCCTGCGCAGCAAGTGGCGCCATGTCACCACAGTGCACCAGGTGCAGATGGGGGTGACTCGCTACATGAACCGCATGATAGGCAGCTCCACCAAGGGGGTGACCTTCTCCGGCATCGAGCACCTCAAGCAGGGGCAGGGCTATCTGTTTGTCTCCAACCACAGGGACATCGCCATGGATCCCGCCTTCGTCAACTGGGGGCTGCATACCCATGGCTTCGAGACGGTGCGCATCGCCATCGGTGACAACCTGCTGCGCAAACCCTGCGCCACCGAGCTGATGAAGCTCAACAAGAGCTTCATCGTCAAGCGCTCCGCCAAGGGGCCGCGAGAGATGATGAAGGTGCTGGGCGAGCTGTCGGCCTACATCGGTCAGTCGGTGCACGAGGGGCACTCCATCTGGATAGCCCAGCGGGAAGGGCGCGCCAAGAATGGGGATGACAAGACGGATCCTGCCATCCTCAAGATGTTCTACGTCGATGGCAAGAAGCAGAAGATCCCGTTCGCCGACTACATGCGCAGCCTCAACATAGTGCCGGTCAGCATCAGCTACGAGCTGGATCCCACCGACAAGGCCAAGGCGCGCGAGCTCTACGAGAAGTCCGTCAACGGCAGCTACGAAAAGGGCGAGTTTGAGGATATCGAGAGCATAGTGGCCGGTATCGTCGGCCAGAAGGGGCGGGTCCATGTCGCCTTTGGTGCGCCCATCACCGAGGGCTTCGAGGACCCGGATCAGCTGGCGGCGCTGATCGACAAGGCCATCTGGGGCAACTATCGCCTCTTCCCCGGTAATTACCTGGCGGCAGATGTGCCCAACAAGGCCAACACCCTGGAGCAGGCGGCATTCTTGACCCGCCAGTCCGAGGTGCCCGAGGAGCACAAGGCCATCTGGCGCGCCATGTACGCCAAGCCGGTTGAGAATGCCAGCAAGGTGCAATGAATCAGGCGGCACACTAAAAAAACGGGAGCTTAGGCTCCCGTTTTTGCGCCTGGTCAAAGTTGCTGGCAATCGAGTAGTGAATAATATTGTTTCAGCTGGTACGATCATCGGGTGAGTGAGCGGGTATCCCTTGGCAAGTCACGGGCGACTGTGCAACAGTGGTTCGGCACCAACCGGATGACCCTGACTCCTCTCGGTCTGCATGGATGGCAGACGGCGCTAGACAAGGACCTTTAACGGGTCCTTTTTCATTGGCAGGCAAAGATAGAAGGCGAATACACCTAAGGATGCGCATCTCATGATCACCGGCAGTCTGGAAACCTTACAACGCACCCCCTTGCCCACCCCGCTGGCCCGCATCATGGCCGAGGTGGTGAAAGAGGTCGCGCACTGGCTGAATGCGCCCCTTGGCAAGACCGAAATCGATGGATTGCGGCTGTTTTGCCTGGTGAGCGAGGAGCTGACGGAGCCCGTCGCCGCGCGCCGAGGTGAGTTTCATGAACAGTATCTGGATATCCAGCTGCTGCTGCGTGGTGAGGAGTGGATCGGCGTCGGGCCTCATGCCTACGTCAATGACGGCGCCGATCACCCCCATCCCGATCTCTGGTTCGTCGATGACGAACAGACCAGTTATCTGGCGTTGCAGCCCGGCGACTTTGCCATCTTCTGGCCGGGAGAACTGCATCGCCCTCTCTGTACCCTGACCACCCCCGCCAAGGTGAAAAAGTTGGTGGTCAAGGTTCACAAGGATCTGCTGACAGCGTGCTAGTCAGCCGTGCGGGGGCCAGGCTCCCGCCCACGACGAGGCCGGTTCCGAAGAACGGTGGCTTGTCCCCCTTGAAGAGTCGATGAGTGCGCCAGGCACTCACTGCATTGAAAAATTGGGCGCACTTTCCTGCGGCCATAAGCCCCCGGCAGGGGAAATCCCATCCCTCGCGGATGACACGACACTGTCGGCGTAACGCCGGCTCACAGGAAGATGTAGACGATGAGCAAGTTGGTACTGATCCTTAACTGCGGTAGCTCTTCCCTGAAATTTGCCGTCATGGATGCCACAACAGGCGAGGACATGCTGTCCGGCCTGGCCGAATGCTTCAATCTGGATGATGCCCGTATCAAATGGAAACTCCACGGAGTCAAGGGTGAAGCCATGCTGGGGGCGGGTGCCGCTCACCAGGCGGCCCTCGACCACATAGTGGACCAGATCCTGCCCCAGGATCCCTCTCTGGCCGAGCAGTTGGTGGCCATCGGCCATCGCATCGTGCACGGTGGCGAGCAGTTCTCCCGCTCGGTGCGCATCGATGATGCCGTCATCGCCGGTATCGAAGCCGCCATTCCGTTCGCGCCCCTGCACAACCCGGCCCACCTGATCGGCATTCGCGCCGCATTGAAGGTGTTCCCGGCGCTGGCCGAGAAGAACGTGGCCGTGTTCGACACCGCCTTCCACCAGACGCTGCCGCAAGAGGCCTACCTCTACGCGCTGCCCCATCACCTCTATCGCGAGCACGGCATCCGCCGCTACGGCGCCCACGGCACCTCTCACCGCTTCATTGCCGAAGAGAGTGCCAAGGCACTGGGCAAGCCGCTGGCCGAGCTCAACATCATCAACTGCCACCTCGGCAATGGCGCCTCCGTCTGTGCGGTGCGCAACGGTGAGTCGGTTGATACCTCCATGGGGCTGACGCCGCTGGAAGGACTGGCGATGGGGACCCGCAGTGGTGACATCGATCCCGCGGTGGTCTTCTTCATGCACGATCAGCTCGGTTACAGCGTGGACGAGATCAACCACGTCTTGACGAGAGAGTCCGGTCTGCTGGGCCTGACCGAAGCGAGCAGCGACTGCCGCTATGTCACCAGCAACTATGCCACCGACGCCGGCGCCAAGCGGGCGCTGGATGTGTTCACCTACCGGGTGGCCAAGTATGTCGGCGCCTATGCCGCCGCCATGGACGGTCGTCTCGATGCCCTGGTGTTCACCGGTGGTATCGGCGAGAACGCCGCCATGGTGCGCGAGATGGTGCTGGACCGTCTGGCCCTGTTCGGCTTCAAGGTAGATAAAGAAGCGAACAATGCCGCCGTGCTCGGTGGCGAGGGTCCCATCACGGCCGAAGGCAGCCGTCTGGCGCTGGTGATGCCTACCAATGAAGAGCTGGTCATTGCCCGTGACGCCCTGGCGCTGGTTGGCTGAGACTCTCTCTTTTCGACAGCAACGCCGGCCATGAGCCGGCGTTGCTGTTTAATTTGTCAGCCGATTTGACATATGTCGCCAGATCCGTAGTCTGACCGATTCACAGCAACCCTCCCCGCAGCATAGAGAGGATATGAAGGCATGAGAGAGTCACTATTTGCCTGGTTAAACTCACAAGGCATCACGACCACCGGGCCCATGGCACTGGCGCTGACGGTTGGTTTTATTCTGCTGACCTCTCTGCTGTTGCACCTGGTGTTGCACCGTTATGTGCTGGTGGTCCTGACCAAGCAGCTCGGCCGCTGGCTGCAAGTCTGGCTGCCGCCCCAGTTGCAGCAGAAGATGTTCGATCGCTTCGCGTTTGCCTTGCAGGGCGCCGTGCTGCTGGCCCAGGCCGAGATCTGGCTGGCGGGTTATATCGAGAGCCTGCACCTGATGGAGACGATCGCCCAGATCTGGATCCTGTTATTCCTGTTGCTAGGCAGCTTCTCGGTGCTCGACTGCATTCTGTTTATCAGCCGCCGCGCCCCTGTCGGCAAGACGCTGCCCCTGCGCGGCATCTTCCAGGGGGTCAAGCTGGTAGGTAGCATCCTGGTCGGTATAGTGATGCTGGCCCTGCTGATGGGGAAATCGCCGGTCATCTTGTTCAGTGGCCTGGGCGCCATGACCGCCGTGCTGATGTTGGTGTTCAAGGACCCCATCCTCGGCTTGGTGGCCGGGATCCAGTTGTCGGCCAACAGCATGCTCAATGTCGGCGACTGGTTGCAGATGGACAAATACGGTGCCGATGGTGAGGTGATCGACATCGGGCTCACCACGGTCAAGGTCTCCAACTGGGACAAAACCATCACCACGATCCCGACCTATGCGCTCATCTCCGACTCCTTCAAGAACTGGCAAGGGATGACGGAAGCTGGCGGACGTCGCATCAAACGCTGCGTCAATATCGACATCACCAGCGTGCGTTTCCTCGAGCACGACGAGTTGCTCAAACTCAGTCATGCCAAGTTGCTTGCCCCCTATCTCAGCCACAAGGAGCAGGAGCTGTCCCGCTACAACCAGCAGCTGGCCGGCGAGCTGGCTACCCCGATCAATGGCCGTCATCTGACCAATCTGGGCACCTTCCGCGCCTATTTGCAGGCTTATCTCCAGGCTCACGCCTCCATCCGCAAGGACATGACGTTGATGGTGCGTCAGCTGGCACCCACTCCCGATGGGGTGCCGCTCGAGATCTACTGCTTCACCTCGACCACGGCATGGGCCGAATATGAGGGGATCCAGGCCGACATCTTCGATCATCTGTTTGCGGTGATAGGGGAGTTTTATCTGCGCCTGCACCAGACGCCGACCGGTCATGATCTGAGGTCATTGCAGGGATCGGGCGTGGGCAGAAGCAGACTCGGTCAGAGCGCCTGATTATCCTGCCATTTGCCAGTTGAATTTTTAGCCGGACCGGAGAAGAATAGCGGGCCGTTTTTAGGCGGTCGGTGCGGCCGGAGCCCGCCGGAGCCAGTCATCATTACAGGACAATTATGAACAGCCTTCGCTTTACCCTGACCAGCCTGCTGCTTGGCCTGGCCGTGACCAGCCTGCCGGCCTGGGCCCTCGAGTACCCGCTGCCGACGGCCAACAGCCGTCTGGTCGGTGAGAATGAGCAATATGTGGTGCCAGAAGGCAAGGGAACCCTGGAAGACATCGCCGCCAAGTATCAGCTTGGCCTGACCAACCTGATGGAAGCCAACCCCGGTGTGGATCCCTTCCTGCCACTGCCGGGTAGCACACTGACCATTCCCCATCAGCTGATCCTGCCCGATGCGCCCCGCGAGGGGATCGTCATCAACGTGGCCGAGATGCGTCTCTACTACTACCCCAAAGGCCAGAAGGTGGTGGAAGTGCTGCCGATCGGCATCGGCCAGCTCGGCACAGATACCCCGGAAAACTGGGTGACCAGCATACAGCGCAAGCGGGCCAATCCGACCTGGACTCCCACCGCCAAGGTGCACAAGGAGTATGCCGAGCGGGGTGAAACCCTGCCTGCGGTCTGGCCAGCTGGCCCGGACAATCCCATGGGACTCTACGCACTCTATATCGGCAACCTCTATGCCATTCATGGCACCAATGCCAACTTCGGCATAGGGCTGCGGGTCAGCCACGGCTGCGTGCGACTGCGCAATGACGACATCGAGTATCTGTTCAAGAAGATCCCGGTCGGCACGCGGGTCCAGTTCGTCAACCAGCCGGTCAAGGCCAGTGTCGAGCCCGATGGCACCCGCTATCTGGAAGTGCATCAGCCCCTGTCACGTACCGAGGAAGAGATGGCGTCCAAGGCACCGGCACCCTTGCCGATGACCCCGATGATTACCCGCTTCCTGGCCAATGCCGACAGCGATTCCCAGCGCGTCAAACAGGCGCTGGAACAGCGTAGCGGCATACCGCAGGCCATCAGCCTCTAAGGCGTTGCCAAGCAGGATCCCTGGCAGACAGTGCTGCCCGGGATCCCGATGACCCCAGCCCCTGCCAATGCAGGGGCTTTTTGTTGTGATGATCAGCACAATATCCGGATTTTAAACCGCTGATTAGGCAGTTAATTAGATGAAAAACGTTTTACAACTGTTTTTTATTTGTTAAAAACAGTTGAGAAGAGAGGATCGGCTGATTAAGCTAGGGCGTTTTTTAAAGGAGGGTTCGTCCATAGAACGCACCCCGGAGTCACACAAGGGAGTATTGCATGACAGCTAGCACACCTATGTTAATCACCTTTTTGGTGTACATATTGGGGATGGTGCTGATAGGTTTTATCGCCTATCGCGCCACCAAAAACTTCGATGACTACATCCTCGGTGGCCGTCGTATGGGGAGCTGGGTGACCGCGCTCTCCGCCGGCGCCTCCGACATGAGTGGCTGGCTCTTGATGGGGCTGCCGGGTGCCGTCTACCTTGGCGGCATCTCCGAGGGCTGGATCGCCATCGGCCTCATCATAGGGGCTTACTTCAACTGGCGTCTGGTGGCGGGCCGTTTGCGAGTCCACACCGAGAAGAACAACAACGCCCTGACCCTGCCTGACTACTTCACCTACCGCTTCGAAGACAAGAGCCGGGTGCTGCGCATCCTCTCCGCCGTGGTGATCCTGCTGTTCTTCACCATCTACTGTGCCTCCGGTGTGGTCGCCGGTGCCCGCCTGTTCGAGAGCACCTTCGGCATTGATTACGATACCGCGCTCTGGATTGGCGCCGCTGCCACCATCACCTACACCTTCTTCGGTGGCTTCCTTGCGGTGAGCTGGACCGATACCGTCCAGGCGACCCTGATGATCTTCGCCCTGATCCTGACCCCGGTGTTCGTGCTGATCGCGGTGGGCGGTGTCGATACCGCCATGGTGGAGATCGCGGCCAACAATGCCAGCCATCTCGACATGTTCAAGAACCTGGATGTGATCGCCATTATTTCCCTCATGGCCTGGGGCCTGGGTTACTTCGGTCAGCCCCACATTCTGGCCCGCTTCATGGCGGCCGGTTCCCATCAGACCATGGTCAATGCCCGTCGCATTAGCATGACCTGGATGGTGCTCTGCCTCGGCGGCGCGGTCGGTGTCGGCTTCTTCGGCCTCTCCTACTTCGCCAGCTTCCCCGAGCAGGCAGCCGGAGTGAGTGCCAACCCGGAGCGGGTCTTCATCGAGCTCTCCAAGATACTGTTCAACCCCTGGATTGCCGGTATCCTGCTCTCCGCCATACTGGCGGCGGTGATGAGTACCCTGAGCTGCCAGCTGCTGGTCTGCTCCAGCGCCATCACCGAAGATCTCTACAAGCCCTTCCTGCGCAAGAATGCCACTCAGGCTGAGCTGGTCTGGGTCGGTCGTTGCATGGTGCTGCTCATCGCCGTCATCGCCATCATGGTGGCCCGCAACCCGGAAAACCGGGTGCTGGGGCTGGTCAGCTACGCCTGGGCAGGCTTTGGTGCCGCCTTCGGCCCGCTGGTGCTCTTCTCCGTGCTCTGGGCGCGCATGACCCGCAACGGTGCCCTGGCGGGCATGCTGGTCGGTGCCATCACCGTCATCGTCTGGAAACAGTTCGGCTGGCTGGGTCTGTATGAAATCATCCCAGGCTTCGTCTTTGCCAGCATCGCCATCGTGCTGTTCAGTCTGCTGGACAAGGCGCCTTCCAAGGCCATGGTGGAGCGCTTCGATGAGGCCGAGCGGGAGTTTCAGGCCCCTATGCCTGACGCCATCCCGGTGAAATGACCTCAGTGACAGCCAACAAAAAGCCCCGCAACTGCGGGGCTTTTTCATGGCGGCGCGGGCCTATTGGCTTCTGACCCGGCACTGCAGGGTGGGTTGGTCATAGCGCTCCAGCCTGGCTTCGTCCCCCTTGGTCAGCAGCGTGAGATTCTGCCCCTCATAACGGGCGCCGCTGGCGCTGGGGGCTTCAAAGGCGAGCACCTGCGACTGCTGTGCCCCTTCGCTCAGGTTGATCACGGCGGCAGGCCGCTTGGCCTCGTTGTAGAAGTAGGTCGAGAGCCGGATCTCGCCGTCGCACTGGTAGTCAACCGGCGTCGGCACCATCAGTTGGCCCCCCTTTATCTGCAACTCTGTGATGCGCAGCTGGTAGCTCTCCTCCACGCATTGGCGCGAGTCGTTCTCTTTCCAGCACTCGTTGCGCCCCTTGATCCAGCCGCGCTGCATCGCCTTCTCGGTCTTCTGCTGCTCGGCCGACAGCTTGGCCAGCGCCTTGGGATAGAGGGCGGCGAGTTCGTTATCCAGCGCCGCCAGCCCGGCATCCTGGCAGACAAGCTGCTCGGTGGTGCCGTGGGCCTTGGCGCAGTCAAAGGAAGGGGTAGCGGCACTGACCAGCAGTGGCATCAAGGCGAGGGTGCCAAGCAACATCTTGTTCATCGAAAAGGCTCCAGCAAGAGGGGATTCCCACTTACTACAGCACAAGGGCGCCGGGCCGCCGAGGACTTTTTTACCCCAGGCTCCCTTGCCCGTCTCTCTGGGCCCCGCTTCCGACAACCCTAGTCACCAGGGCCCACAACAGGCAGGGTGCCGTGGCCTTCGTCTGCGCTTATGTGCGCCGCCGCGCCAGCCGCTGCGCATCCTGGCGGGCCGCGGCCGCCGCCCGGCCCAACCAGCGCTGTCGCTCCCGCTCGCCCGAGGTATGGACAGGCCCCAGATGCTGGCGATGAGTCAGCTTGATGCCGCACAGCCCCAGCACGGGCTTGTCGAGGGTGCGCTCGACCGGGGAACCCAGCCACCAGCGGTAGTACCAGAGCGGGCTGTCCATGGTGAGCAGCAGGCGCGCCGTCTTGCCCGCCAGCAGGCGATCCGGGTGCACCTTGCCCTTGACATATTGGAAGGCGAAGCCGGAGAGCAAAGTGCGATCCAGCAAGCCCTTGAGCCGGGCCGGCAGGTGGCCCCACCAGAGGGGGGCGACGATCACCAGATGCTGGGCCTGCTTCAGGCTCTGTTGCAATGCCAGCAGATCGGGTTCGAGGGGCTGCGCCTCGTCATAGCCATGGTGCAGATCCGGCTCGAAGGCGAGCTCCCCCACGTGATGCAGGGTGACCTCTGCGCCGCCCTCCTCGGCGCTGCGGGCATACTCCCGGGCCAAGGCATGGCAGAGGCTGTCGGGTTTGGGGTTGCCGTTGATGATAAGCAGTTTGGGTGTCATGGCGTGGCTCCTTGAAGTGAGCCCCCATTACACCCCTTGTCCCATGGGACAGAGTCAAGCCACCTTGTGCGCCCGTCCTGCAAGCCCTTGCTCAACCTGTAGGAGCTGCGCGCTCTGGCCGGGGGCGCCATAGCGGCAGGGGTGCTGCGCCAGCAGCGCGGCGCACTGGGTCAGGGAGTGATGCTGGTGCTGCAGCCTGGCCACCTCGGCCGCGATCTGGGCCAGCTTGCCCGCGATAAGCTGCTCCACCTTCTGCCAGGGAAACTCGGCGAGGCTGGTGAGCCCTGCCAGCAAGGGAACCAGCTCGCTCAGCTTGCAGCCGAGCTGCTGAGCCTGGCGAATAAAGCCGACCCACTCCAGGTCTTCGGCCCGGTAGACGCGATATTTGCCGCGCCGCCTGGGCTCGGGCAGCAACCCGAGCTGCTCGTAGAGACGGACTGCCTTGGGGGTAGTGCCCGCCAGCCGGGCAAATTCGCCGATATACATCTTGCTGCTCGCAAAGGTTGTTCGAGTAGGGGCTCACTATAGGTCAGTGGCTGGCGGGATTGAATCCCCTAGAGGGCGGTGGAGCCATTGGGCAGCGCTGCGGTGGCAGAATTTTGACAGGGGACACCCACCTTGCCAGGCAAGTCTTTTATCGAGACGGTGGGGGGGCCAGATTACTGTTAACGCCCGCATTTGCGGCTGGTTTGAAGCGCAGCGGAAAACCAGTCCGTCAACTTGCGCTTGTTAAATTTATACTTTAGTTTCACGCGCCTCATGCGCAAGTCCAGAATCCTCTGCAGCCTCTTTGAAGAGGGAATCTGCTTTAGTATAAGCTTCTGACAGTTCTACTCTATTCTCTTTAAGACAAAACAGTAGAACACCGATGGCTGCACTACCCATAAAATACAAAAATGACAAAGTATTTTTTCTATGCTGGTCAAGTGATTCTTGATCACTTGGTATGCTTCCTGGGCTAAAGGTCCCAAGGTGGAACAGCGTCCCATAAAGAGTCCCATGCAATGCTTCTGACGCATCACCGTATATCATCAAAACATGTAGTAATAAGTTCCTACCAGACTTCTCATCCAAAAAAACGGCTCTTTTTTCAATGTTCAATTTTGTCCATCTTGGAATTTCCCGCCCATTTTCACTAGTAAATCTTTCTACAGCGTCCCTATAATCTTGCGGAAGTTCATATTCTCCGCCGGAAAATTCAAGACTTACTTTTTTCTGACCTCCAATTTCTATCTTCCTAGAAAGGCCGCGAGCAGCCTTGTTTTTTGTGTAAGCAACGAATGATTCGTACTCGTCTTCAGGAGAATAAAGGAGGTAGCAAAAATTAATTACTCTTTCTAGTAGAGCTCTTGAAATTATATAGCATTGATTTAATCGATAATTTTTTGCCAAAATATCTAGCGATATGGAATCTTCAATTATTGAGGCAAAAATAGGATAGAGTTTGATTGCTCTCTCATTCTGACACTCTCTTACTGATATTTCATATGTAATAAGTAGCTCAATATGCTTATGAAAGCACTCCCTCCATAGAAGCATGCCTTCTTCTGTTTCCATATCTTTATAGTTAGGCAATGTACGATTCCCTTAGAATTTAACGCCTCAATAACCGGCGCAGCTTTGCTGCGTCCGGCGCCGAAAGCGCGAAGTTGATTGATTTGTTATATTATTGCTTGCCATACGAAAGATACTATCCGTAAGCGACAGATATTGTTACCTGCTCTGCAGACAGCATTTCATTTACCTCTTGTAGACTATTCAACGCTTGCTTTAACAAGAAACTATGAAAAACCTTAAAATTGTAAAGAAATAAGTATAGGCCACCTTTATTTTGACTCCATTGAAGAATAAACTCTTCTTGATCATAATCATCTTCAAGTTCAATTTTATGAACTATGACTCCCTCAGAACCATAAGGTAAAAAGTATCTAGGGTCATTATTGGGGAAGTGATTGCCAGAGCCATTGAAATCAAATAATACATTTGGTTGATGGTAGCTATTCGCAGCCGCATCATACCTTAATGGATTGGAAACCGTGCCATTCCATTCACAGTGAATCCTAGCCCCTCTAGTGGGCTGGGTATTGGAGTGCTCACCAAGAATCCCTAAGAAATTCATTCCTGCATCATAGTGCCCTGGATTATTTTTTGTTAAATAGTAACCGGTGCTAATTATATTGAGTGCGCGAGCTGGGCTGGTGATATGAATAATTTTTGGCATTAAAACACTTTTTTAATTTAAGGGAAATATTCCCAGTAAAACATGAATATAACGCCGTGCTCTGCGGGAGGAGCGAAGCGACGATCCGCAGCAGCACATTGTTATGGCTTGCTGTCTCATTTTTCTTTGCCTTTAGCCATGACCATTACTGGTACACCTTCGGGTGGTAACTCATCTTCGACTGAACGCCACCTAGCTTCATAAGCAGTTACCCAAGTTTTAGCTTCTCTTCGTTCTTTCTCTACCCAAGCAGGCCTGTAATAGAGACGCAAAACAATACACACGATTGCATTAGTAAATCTAAACCTTGGATTATTAGTTGGATAGTTAGATCCTTCGGGTAGATCTGATTTTAAACTTGAACAGAATCCTTTAATTTTCTCCGTCTGGAACGATAGTCCATGCTTTGCATGCGCAAATTCATTCCTTACTTTACGAATTAAACTTATTTCTTGATACTCGAATTCATCTATTAGGCCCAATGCAAAGCAAGTTTCGATTTTTGAAGAGAATGTACCTAATGGAGCATTACCCTCGGTAAGCAATTTTTTAGACGATTTACCCTCGATAAAAATGCCTGCAATGTTTCCAGTAGCTTTTCATCGATTAATGCAGCGCCAACTAAAGGGAGGCCTCTATCCGTTTCCTTTTTTAGTTCTTCGACAAACTTCGCTAAGTCTTCTGCATGATCTAATCTCATTCGAGCTTAATTCTCCTTATGGTCATAACAGTGATTAGATGGAGGGCGGTACTAACACATTAATACCGCCTTCTATCTAACTCCGCTTCACTTTGCTTCAGGGCTTTATAAATAATATTTTAAATCAATGAGTTACCTGCCTACCTCTGAAGCTGGCTGTATTCGCTCGACCTCTTCTTTTTGCACAACCATTACGACTGTATAGAAAATCAGTGTGACCTTGGCCATGGCAGACGCTGGCATGGCTACCGCACTGGATTTCAGCCTCCAGTCTGCTGCGCGTTACCTGCGGGTGGGTTGGCATGGTTCATGGGGAGACTCCGACGAAGCGTGTGTTGCCAATTGGCTATATTAACGACCCATCAGCGAAGGGAAAGGAGGAAATGGCGAATTGCCGGGCAAGATCAACAAATGAACGGCGGCCCAGAAGCCTGGCGCCCGGGCTGGGTAGGGGATAGGGGAAGGGGGCGAGCGGCCACCTGCTGGTGTTTCTTCTCCTGCCCCGCAGGGAATGGCTGCCCGGCACCTGGCCGGGCGGGGGCTCAGTTGCCCGGGATCTCGTTGCAGGTGAGGGCCAGCTGGCCATAGCGCTCCAGCGTCGCGTCGTTTCCCTTGGCCCAGAGGGTGAGGTTTTGCCCCTCGTACCGGGCCCCGACTCAGGCTAGTGCCAATGTCTGGCGGTTGCGCCACAGCCGTTCATGGAAGAAGAAGACGACGGTATTGATGGCAGGCTCGATCAACGCCATGACGCCACCGGTCAGCAGCTCGCCGCTCAGCAGGTAGGCGACGGCGAAGGCCACCGAGAAGTGCACCAGAGCGAAGCTGCTGGTCTTTGCCTGCAGGCTGTGATCGGGTTTGGCTCTGTGCCAGGCGCGATCGTGGAAGTAGAAGGCGACGGTATTGACGGCGGGCTCGATCAGGGCGATCAGGCTGGCGGTGAGCAGTTCGCCAGTCAGCAGGTAAGCCACGGTGAAGGCGACACCGAAGTGCAGGATGGCAAAGCTGATGGTTTTTTTCATGATGGTGTCTCCTCTGGCGATGAGTGCAGTATCACCCGGAATGACATCAAATGAAAACTATTCTCATCTATTGACTGCATAGGAAAAACCTATCGACCGAGGCCACCAGATTGGGGCGTTGACTGGATCTATGGCGACGATAGAGTGTGCCTTTGCCATGAAAAAGGAGCTTTCATGACCATCAATGCCAACATTTATGTGCTGTTCATCTTGCTGCTGATGATCATCGTCGGCGTCGTGGCCTGGCGACTTGCCCGCCGCAAGAGTCGGCATCCTGTGCTTATCACCTTCCTGTGCGTGCTGCTCTGCCTTGCACCACCCTTCGCCCTGCTGGCGCTGCTCATTTTGGCGCTCTGGCGAGATATGCCCGTCCGGGCCTGAGTCGTCACCCCGGCAACGGCAGAAATAGAAAAGCCCCTTTCGGGGCTTTGTCATGCTTGCAGTCGGTGAGGACTCAATCCTCGGCCTTGTTGAGCCACTCCACCTTGTACTGGGCGCCGGCGCCCTGGGCCAGCTTGGCGCACAAGGGTTTCAAGAAGGCTTCTATCTGCTCGGCCAGCATCCAGGGGGGGCTGACGATCAGCATGCCTGAGCCATTCATGCCCCAGTCGCTGGTTTGACCGGCCACTTCCAGCTCGGCGACCAGGACGTTACCGAAGTTTTCCCGTTTGATGGCCCTGAGCATGTCGCGGGACTTGTCCGCCTCCTGCCCGAGGATGGGATACCAGAGGGCATAGATGCCGGTGGCCCAGCGCTTCTGGGCCTTTTTCAGGGTCTCGACCACGGCGAAGTAGTCTTCTTTCAGCTCATAGGGGGGATCGATCAGCACCAGCCCCCGGCGCGGAGTCGGTGGCAGCAGGGCGACCAGTCCCTCGAAACCATCGCGATGATGGACGGCGACGCGAGGGTCATAGCCCATGTTGGCGCGAAGATCCTCCACCTCGTTGTTGTGCAGCTCCATCAGGGCCAGCTTGTCCTGCTCGCGGATAAGGCGGCGCGACAGCTCGGGAGAGCCCGGATAGTAGTGCAGCTCACCGCTGTTTCCTTCTTGAGCGGGGTTCATCTCTTCGATGACGCCAAGATAGGGGGCCATGGCCGCCCAGTCGCTTCGCTCTCCCCACAGCCGCCCTATGCCGTCGGCATACTCGGCCTTCTTCTGGGACCAGTCGCCGCGCAGATCGTACAGGCCACCACCGGCATGGGTATCGAGCACGATGAAGGGTTTGTCCTTCTTCTTGAGAGACTCGATGATCAGGGCCTGTACGGCATGTTTAAGGACGTCGGCATGATTGCCTGCGTGGAAGGCGTGGCGATAGCTCAGCATATTAGGTCTCTCAATGGCCCCTGTTCGGCGCCCAATAAAGTCAGGTAGTTCATCAAATTGTGGCCAGGCTCCCGGCGTGGGGGCGAGGCGCGCAGGCATTGCAGCAGCACACCCTGCTGCAACTGTTCCAGCTCCAGTTCATGGGCCAGCATGGCCTGATACTCATCCTCATCCAGCCGCGCCTTGGCGCTTTGGCGCAGGGCGCGCCAGGGGGCGAGCACGGCCTCGGTCTGCATCAGCGCCGGTTGCAGATCGGTGAGATCCACGCTGAGCTCGGCAAGATCCAGCCAGTGCAGCAGCAGGGCCAGGTTGACGTTGCCCCCCTGGTTCTGCACGGTGAGCCAGTCCTGGCTGCGCTGGCCATAGACCTTGCCGCTCCAGTGCCAGAAGCGCAGCGGACTGGGCAGGCCGCTGCCGTCGCTCATCAGATCATTGCTCAAGGAAGGCTGACTCCATGGTTTCCAGCTCTTCGCTGAGCGCCATCCAGGCCATCTCCACCTCTTCCAGCTCCTCCTTGATGGGGCCCTGGGATTTGAGCAGCTCGGAGAGCCGCGCCTTGGCACTCTCTTCGTAGATGGCAGGATCGGCGAGTTGCTCCTCCACGGCGGCCAGCTTGTTCTGCAGTTTCTCCATGCTCGCCTCGAGCTTTTCCAGCTTCTGGCGCAGGGGGCGGGTCGCTTGCCGGAACTCCGCCTCACGCCGTTTCTGATCCTTGCGACCCAGGGCCGAGTTGGCGGTCACCACCCCATCGCCGGGCTTGGCATTGGCCTCTTTTTCCTGTTCGCCGAGCCACTTGTGGTAGTCGTCCAGATCGCCGTCGAACGCTTCGACCCGGCCGCCGTGCACCAGATAGAAGTCATCGGTGGTGGTACGCAGCAGGTGACGGTCGTGGGAGACCACCACCATGGCGCCTTCGAAGCCTTGCAGCGCCATGGTCAGGGCGTGGCGCATCTCCAAGTCCAGGTGGTTGGTCGGTTCATCGAGCAGCAGCAGGTTCGGCTTTTGCCAGGTGACTAGGGCCAGCACCAGTCGGGCCTTCTCGCCACCGGAGAAGGGGGCCACCTTGTCCAGGGCCTTGTCGCCATGGAAGCCGAAGCTGCCCAGATAGTTGCGCAGCTCCTGCTCTGTCTTGTCCGGGGCGAGGCGAACCAGGTGATCGAGGGGGGTGTCGTCCAGACGCAGGGTCTCGAGCTGATGCTGGGCGAAGTAGCCGATGCTGACCCCGGCGCTCACTTCGAGCTTGCCGGACAGTGGCGGATTGGAGCCCGACAGCATCTTGATGAAGGTCGATTTACCGGCGCCGTTGCGCCCCAGCAGGCCGATGCGCGAGCCGGGTACCAGGTTGAGTTTGATTTTCTCGAGGATCACCTTGTCGCCATAACCGGCGCTGAGGTTCTCCATGACGATGAGCGGAGTCGGCAGGGCGGACGGCTCGCGAAATTCGAAGCTGAATTCGGAATCGGCGTGGGCAGGCAGGATCTTCTCCATCCGTTCCATGGCCTTGAGGCGACTCTGGGCCTGGCGGGCCTTGGAGGCCTTGTAGCGGAATCTGTCCACATACTCCTGCATGTGGGACATCTCCCGCTGCTGCTTCTCATACATGGACTGCTGCTGGGCCAGCTGCTCGGCGCGCTGCAACTCGAAGTCGGAGTAGCCGCCGGTGTATTCGTTCAGGCGACCATTCTCGATGTGGATGATGCGATTGATGACCGAATCGAGAAAATCCCGGTCGTGGGAAATGAGCACCAGCGTGCCCTGATAGCCCTTGAGCCACTTCTCCAGCCAGATGACGGCATCCAAGTCCAGGTGGTTGGTCGGTTCATCGAGCAAGAGCAGATCCGAGCGGCACAGCAGGGCCTGGGCGAGGTTCAGGCGCATGCGCCAGCCACCGGAGAAGCTGCGCACCGGCGAGCCGAGCTGTTCATCGCTAAAGCCCAGGCCGTGCAGCAACTCGGCGGCGCGGGCGCGGATGCTGTAGGCGCCTATGGTGTCGAGCCTGCCGTGCAGCTCGGCCACCAGCAGACCGTCGTCATCCTGCTCGGCCTTGGCGAGCTGGGCTTCGAGGGCGCGAAACTCTTTGTCGCCGTCGATCACATAGTCGAGGGCCGAGCAGTCCAGCGCCGGGGTCTCCTGGGCGACACCGGCTATCTGCCAGCCGACCGGCAGCGAGAAGCTGCCGCTGTCTATGGTGAGTTCACCGCGGATCAGGGCGAAGAAGGTGGATTTGCCACAGCCGTTCTTGCCCACCAGGCCCACTTTGTGGCCCGGATGTATGGTGGCGGAGGCGTTGTCCAGCAGCTTGCGGCCGCCGCGGATCAGTTCGATTTGACTGGCAACTATCATGGGTGGGATCTGCTTGCTCGAGAATGAAGAATAAAACCGGTGCAGATATTACCATGACAGGGATCTGCGCGTGCGGGAACCGGGATAAAACTGACGGGATGTTACGTGAAATGAGGGGGATTTGCACTTGAGCCGACTGGTGCGCAGCCGATAAAGATGTCATAAAAGGGGAGCCTGGGCAGCCTTGCCCCTGGCCCCGCTGTCGGGACAGGTATCCCGGCCCAGGATAAGGAGTCTGCCATGCAGGTTGAAACCATAATGACGACCCGGGTCGTGACCGTTGAGATGGACGACCGCCTGAGCGTCATCAAGGAGATCTTCGAGCAGGCCCATTTTCGCCATTTGTTGGTCATCGAAGAGGGACAGATGATCGGCATCATCTCCGATCGGGATCTGCTTCAGGCACTGAGCCCCTATCTGGACTCTGCCGCGGAGCAGAGCCGCGATACCGAGACCCTCAATCGCCGCGCCCACCAGATCATGACCCGGGATCCGGTCACTGTCTCCTCCCACCAGACCCTGGCCTATGCGGCCCGGCTGATGCTGGACAAGAAGGTCTCCTGCCTGCCGGTGCTGGATCAGGGGCAACTGGTCGGGGTGCTGAGCTGGAAGGATCTGCTCAAGGCCGCGCTCGAGGGTGGCAGCCTCTAGCGCTGTCGCCACTGGCCAACTGGGCACTGGCTCAACAGTCAGCATGACAAAGGGCTCCGTGGAGCCCTTTTTATTGTCTTGTCATTTATCCCGGCGATCAGGGCAGGGGCTCGACCAGCAAGATGTGGGAGTCTGTGCCCACCACCTTGACCCGGCTACCCGCGGCCAGGTTGCTGGCGCAGCGCACCGTCCAGACGGTGTCATCCAGATGCACCCGGCTCATCCCCTGGCTGACATCATCGAGCAGCGTCAGCTCCCGCCCCATGTAGCTCTGCATCCGTTCGTTGATGGGGGCGGCCGCATCGCGGCTCGAGCGGTCGCGCTTGTGCTGCCAGCGCCACCAGGCCCAGGTGGTGATCAGGGATTGCAGGGCGAACAGCAGCAGTTGCCATTGCCAGCCGAAGGGCCAGAGCAGCAACAAGATCCCCACCTCAAGCGCGGCTATGCCTGTCCAGAGCAGGAAGCCGACCGAACCCAGCACCTCGATGGCGAGCAGCGCGAAGCCAAGCCCCAGCCAGTGCCAATGGGTCAGGCCTGCCAGCAGTTCGATCATTTTTTCTCGCCCTTGTTGAACAGCTCTGCCATGCCGGCTATCGAGCCTATCAGGCTGCCCGCTTCCAGCGGCATCATGATGATCTTGCTGTTGGGGCCTTCACCGATCCGGGCCAGGGCCTCGGTATATTTCTGGGCGACGAAGTAGTTGACCGCCTGCATGTCCCCCTCGGCGATAGCCCGGGAGACCATCTGGGTTGCCTTGGCTTCCGCCTCGGCGGCCCGTTCCCGCGCCTCGGCGGCGAGGAAGGCGGCCTGGCGTTCCCCCTCGGCCTTGAGGATCTGGGACTGCTTCTCCCCTTCCGCTTTCAGGATCTTGGACTGACGCACCCCTTCGGCTTCAAGCACCTCGGCCCGTTTCTGGCGTTCTGCCTTCATCTGGGCATTCATGGCTTCGACCAGAGCCATGGGGGGACGCACATCCTTGATCTCTATCCGGGTCACCTTGATGCCCCAGGGGGCGGTGGCGGCATCCATGGTGCGCAGCAGCTTCTCGTTGATGGTGTCGCGCTGGGAGAGCATCTCGTCCAGCTCCATGGCACCGAGCACGGTCCGCATATTGGTCATGGTGAGATTGCGGATGGCGCTGGTGAGATCGTTGACCTCATAGGCCGCTTTACGGGCATCGACGACCTGCACGAAGCTGATGGCGTCTATGGTGACGTTGGCGTTATCCCGGGAGATCACCTCCTGGGCGGCGATGTCGAGCACCTGTTCCATCATGATGATCTTGTGGCCGACGCGGTCCACATAGGGGATCAGCAGATTGAGGCCGGGGGAGAGGGTGCGGGTGTAACGGCCGAAGCGTTCCACGGTCCAGTTGAAGCCTTGGGGCACTATCTTGATGCCAGCCCCCAGGGTCGCTATCACCAAGAAGACAAAAATCCCTAGGACTATCAGTGACTCATTCATTATCAGCTCCTTATGAAACACAGTGCGCTAGCCTATGCCTTCGCCTGAAACACCACAAGCTTAGGTTTATTCTGACTCGCCCAGCTGTCGTTTTAATTACCAAAACGTCTTAAAAAGCATTTTTTATTATTTTGAGGGATAAGTAAGCCTGCCTATAGTCCCCTGAGTTAAGCAGTATTGAGGGATGCGTCGAGATGGATTACTTACCTATGTTTGCCAAGTTGGAAGGCCGCCCGGTACTGCTGGTGGGTGGGGGCGAGGTGGCCCTGCGCAAGGCGCGCCTGCTGCTGGCTGCGGGTGCCAGAGTGACGCTGGTTTCCCCTCTTCTCGCCACTGAATTTGATGAACTGGCGGGCCGTTTCAACCATCTGCCAGTGCGGTTTGAGCCCGCCCATCTTGCGGGGCAACTGCTGGTGGTGGCCGCCACCGACGATAACGAGGTCAACGGCCTCGTCTATGAGAGCGCCACCGAGCTGGGTCTGTTCGTCAATGTGGTCGATGACCCCGCCCGCTCCAGCTTCATCTTCCCCTCCATCATAGACAGGTCTCCCATCATGGTGGCCGTCTCCAGCGGCGGCAAGGCCCCGGTGCTGGTGCGTCTGTTGCGCGAGCGGCTCGAGAGCCTGCTGCCCCGCCATCTGGGTGGCTTGGCCGAGCTCTCTGGCCGGGTGCGTGAGCGCGCCAAGCAGCTGCTTGGGTCACTCTCGGATCGCCGCCGCTTCTGGGAGCGGGCCTTCGCCTCCAATGCCCTGGCGGGGCTTATCGAGAAGCAGGATTGGCAAAGTGCCGAGGCTTGGCTCAATGAGGGGCTGGACAAGGCGCAGCGGGAGCTGGGCGAGGTGGTGCTGGTCGGTGCCGGCCCCGGCGATCCTGGCTTGCTGACCCTCAAGGGCTTGCAGCAGATCCAGCAGGCGGAAGTGGTGCTCTATGACCAGCTGGTCTCCCCCGAGATCCTGGATCTGGTGCGCCGTGATGCCACCCTGATCTCGGTGGGCAAGAAGGCGGGGGATCACAGCGTGCCCCAGGACGAGACCAATCGCCTGCTGGTGCAATACGCCAAGGCGGGCAACCGGGTGGTGCGGCTCAAGGGTGGCGATCCCTTCATGTTTGGTCGCGGCGGCGAGGAGCTGGAGGTGCTGGCAGACGAGGGGATCCCCTTCTCCGTGGTGCCCGGCATCACGGCGGCGGCAGGCGCCACCGCCTATGCGGGCATACCGCTCACTCACCGTGACCATGCCCAGAGCGCCGTCTTCATCACCGGTCACTGCCAGAAAGCGGGCCAGGAACCCGACTGGCAGCAGCTCGCGGCCACCAACCAGACCCTGGTGATTTACATGGGGCTGATGCGCTCCGAACACATTCAGCAGCAGCTGATTGACCATGGCCGCAAGGCTCAGACGCCGATCGCTATCATAGAGCGCGGCACCCAGGCCCGGCAGAAGGTGTTGACCGGCACCCTGGGGGAGTTGGCCAGCTTGGCTCAGCGGGCGGCAAGCCCCTCCCTCATCGTCATCGGCGAGGTGGTGTCACTGCGCGACCGACTCGCCTGGTTTGGCGAGAAAAGTGGCGAGAAAAGTGGTGAGAAAAGCGCAGAGACAAACGCTGAGCCAAGTGGCAACGACCTGAAACTGGTCAGCCTGGCCTGACCCTGACAGACCCGATTTGATTTGCCGGTGAGGCGCGAGCCTTATCGAACTGAACCCGAACCGCGCTCTGACCAAGCGCGTTAGCCAGACCAGAGGACCCGACATGGACCGTGAAAGATTGACTCATTTGCAGCAACTGGAAGCCGAGAGCATCCATATCATCCGCGAGGTGGCTGCCGAATTTGAAAACCCGGTGATGATGTACTCCATCGGCAAGGACTCCTCCGTCATGCTGCACCTGGCCCGCAAGGCCTTCTATCCGGGCAAGATCCCCTTCCCCCTGCTGCACGTGGACACCAACTGGAAGTTCAAGGAGATGATCAAGTTCCGGGACGAGACCGCCAAGAAGTACGGGCTGGATCTCATCGTCCACAAGAACCCGGATGGCCTGGCCATGGACATCAACCCCTTCGTGCACGGCAGCGGCAAGCACACCGACATCATGAAGACCGAGGGGCTCAAGCAGGCGCTCAACAAGTACGGTTTCGATGCCGCCTTCGGCGGTGCCCGTCGGGACGAGGAGAAGTCCCGGGCCAAGGAGCGGGTCTACTCCTTCCGTGACAAGTCCCACCGCTGGGATCCGAAAAACCAGCGCCCGGAGCTGTGGCGCGTCTACAACAGCCAGGTCAACAAGGGGGAGAGCATCCGGGTCTTCCCGCTCTCCAACTGGACCGAGCTGGACATCTGGCAATACATCTATCTCGAGAACATCGACATAGTGCCGCTCTACTTTGCCGCCATGCGCCCCGTGGTGGAGCGCAGTGGCATCAAGATCATGGTGGATGACGAGCGCATGCCCATAGGCCCGGATGACGAGGTGAAGCAGGAGCTGGTGCGCTTCCGCACCCTGGGTTGCTACCCGCTGACCGGTGCCATCGAGTCCGATGCCACCACCTTGCCGGAGATCATCGAGGAGATGCTGCTCACCACCTCGAGCGAGCGGCAGGGACGATTGATTGACCACGATCAGGCCGGCTCCATGGAGCAGAAGAAGCGTCAGGGATATTTCTAAGGAATCGCATCATGAACAACCATATTCAGACCGCCATCAGCGAACAGGGCATTGAAGCCTACTTGCACGCCCAGCAACACAAGAGCCTGCTGCGCTTTCTCACCTGCGGCAGCGTGGACGACGGCAAGAGCACCTTGATCGGTCGCCTGCTGCATGACTCCCAGCAGATCTATGAAGATCAGCTCAAAGCCCTGGAGTCCGACAGCCAGAAGCTCGGCACCACAGGCGAGAAACTCGATCTGGCGCTGCTGGTGGATGGTTTGCAGGCCGAGCGCGAGCAGGGCATCACCATAGACGTCGCCTATCGCTATTTCTCGACCGCCAAGCGCAAGTTCATCATCTCGGATACCCCGGGCCACGAGCAGTACACCCGCAACATGGCGACCGGCGCCTCCACCTGTGATCTGGCCATCATCCTGATCGACGCCCGCAAGGGGGTGCTGGATCAGACCCGTCGCCACAGCTTTATCGCCAGCCTGCTCGGCATCAAGCAGTTCGTGGTCGCGGTCAACAAGATGGATCTGGTGGAGTTCAGCCAGGAGGTGTTCGATCGCATCAGTAGCGATTACCGTGAGTTCGCCAAGAAGCTCGCTGTGGATTCTATTCAGCTAGTGCCGGTCTCCGCCCTGGACGGCGACAACGTGGTCAATGCGAGCGACAAGCTGGCCTGGTATCAGGGCGAGACCCTGCTCTCCTTGCTGGAGAGCGCCGAGGTGGAGCGCGAGCTGGAACGCCACCCGGTGCGCCTGCCGGTGCAGTATGTCAGCCGTCCCAATCTCGATTTTCGCGGCTTCGCGGGCACCCTGGCCTCCGGTATCCTGCGAGTCGGCGACACCTTGGCGGTGTTGCCATCCGGCAAGCAGAGCACTGTGAAGCGCATCGTCACCTTCGACGGCGATCTGGAATATGCCCTGCCGGGTCAGGCCATCACAGTCACTTTTGCCGATGAAATAGACATCAGCCGCGGCGACCTGCTGGTGGATGCCGCGAGGCAGCCCCGGGTGACCCAGAACGTACTGGCCCACATCGTCTGGATGGGGGAGGAGTCCCTGCAGCCGGGCCGGGTCTACGATATCAAGCTGGCCACCAAGAAGACTCGGGGTCAGGTCGAGGTTGTGCGCCACCGCATCGAGATCAACAAGCTCGACGAGCTGGCGGCTTCCGAGCTCAAGCTCAACGAGATCGGCCTGTGCGAGCTGAGCCTGACCGACCCGGTTGCCTTTGATCCCTACACGGATATCCGCGACACCGGCAGTTTCATCCTCATTGACCGGTTGACCAACGTCACCGTCGGGGCTGGCATGATAGTGGAAGGGCTGGCCGCAAAAGCGGTGGCCGGGCAGTACAGCGAGTTTGAAGTTGAATTCAATGCCCTGGTACGCAAGCACTTCCCGCACTGGCAGGCGCTGACCATCGCCAACGGCAAGGAGTAAGTCCATGACCTGGCAACAATCCCTGGTGCTGGGTCTGCTGGCTGCCCTCATTGTCCTGTTGATCCAGGGTAAACTCCGCCCGGCGCTGCTCTTCTCGGGCGCCGTGCTCATCACCTATCTGAGCGGGCTGGCGGACATCAACGCCGTGGTGGCGGGTTACACCAACAGTGCCTTGCTGACCCTGGTGTTGCTGCTGCTGGTGTCGCTCGCGGTGGAGAAGACCCGGGTCATGAGCTGGTTCGCCAATCTGGTGGGCACGGGGTCGTTCAACAAGGTGCTGGTGAAGCTGTGGTTCTCCACGGCTTTCCTGTCGGCCTTCGTCAACAACACGGCGGTGGTGGCCTCCATGCTGGGGGCGGTCAAACGCAATCCCAACCATGCACCCTCCCGCTTGCTGCTGCCGATGTGCTTCGCGGCGACCTTCGGTGGCGTACTGACCCTGATCGGCACCTCCACCAACCTCATCGTCAACAGCTTCCTCATCAAGATGGGGGCCGAGCCCCTTGGCATGTTCGACTTCTTTATGGTGGGAGCGGGGACCCTGCTGACCGGCCTTATCGCCGTGCTGCTGTTTGCCCGCTATCTGCCGGAGCAGGATACCGAGATGAGCCGGGAATCTGGCTATTTTCTCGAGGCCAAGGTGGGCGCAGGCTCGCCCCTGGCCGGGCGCAGCGTCAAGGAGAATGGGCTGCGCAGCCTCAAGAGCCTCTATCTGGCCGAAATCATTCGCGGCAATCAGGTGATCTGCCCGGTGCAGCCGGAGCACGAGCTGCACGAAGGGGACATGTTGCTGTTTTGCGGCGACGTGGAGAGCGTCGGCGTGTTGCAAGAGCTCAAGGGGCTGGAACTCTATGGCCAGCACCGGCTCAACGGCCAGCATCTGGTGGAGGTGATCGTCAGTCACAGCTCGCGGCTGGTGGGGCAATCCATCAAGGATGCCGAGTTTCGCACCCACTTCGATGCAGTGGTGCTGGCGGTACGCCGGGGCGAGACTCAGCTCACCGGCGGTCTGGGCCAGATTGAATTGCATGCCGGCGATACCCTGCTGCTGGCCCCCGGCCCCAAGTTTGCCAGCAACAAGTCCCTCTCCCGGGAGTTTGTGGTGGTGAGCGGACTGGAAGCCTCCACCCGGCTCGATGGCAAGCGCAGCGCCGCCGTGGTGCTGGGCTTTCTCGGGGTGCTGGCGCTGTCGGTGCTGGATCTAGTGCCCCTGTTCAAGGGACTGTTGCTGATGCTGGTGGCGCTGCTGTTCACCCGTATCCTGACCCTGGACGAGATCCGCCGCCGCTTTCCGCTGGATATCTGGCTGGTGGTGGGGGGCGCGCTCGCCATCGCCGATCAGCTGGAGAGCAGTGGTCTGGCCAAGTTGATTGCCGACGCCTTGATGGGGGAGTTCAATGGTGCCAGCCCCATCATCGCCTTTATCGGCATCTACTTCTTCACTCTGGTGCTGACCGAGTTGATGAGCAACAACGCCGCCGCTGCCCTGGCCTTCCCCATGGGCTATCAGCTGGCGCTCAGCATGGATGTTTCCACCATGCCGTTCATCCTGGCGGTGCTGTTTGGTGCCAGCTCCAGCTTTATATTGCCCTATGGCTATCAGACCAATCTGATGGTCTATGCGGCGGGCAACTACAAGATGCCGGACTACCTCAAGCTGGCCCTGCCGGTCTCCCTGGCCTACAGCATCGGGGTGATTATCATGGTGCCCCTGCTGTTTCCGTTTTGATGGGGGCGGGTGATACCGGCAGGATCATGGGAAGCGATGCAAGGCATTGAGATGCGCAGCAGTGGGCAGCGGCAAGCCGCCCATTGATGGGCAGCGGCTTGGTTGTGGGAAGTCAGAAGAGTTTCAGCGTGGCAGCGTCAATGCCAAACAAGGAGTTTTAGATGAGCAATATCGTGTGGCACGACCATGCCGTCAGCAAGCAGAGCCGCTCTGAATTGAAGGGGCAGAAGCCGCAAGTGATCTGGTTTACCGGCCTGTCCGGGGCGGGCAAGTCCACCCTGGCGGGGGCCCTGGAACAGGCGCTGGCGGCCGAGGGCAAGCACACCTATCTGCTGGATGGCGACAATGTGCGCCACGGCCTGTGTGGGGATCTCGGTTTCGACGACGCCGCCCGTCAGGAGAACATCCGCCGGGTCGGCGAGGTGGCGAAACTCATGGTGGATGCGGGCCTCATCGTGCTCACCGCCTTTATCTCACCGTTCCGGGCCGAGCGGGCGCTGGTGCGCAATCTGCTCGGCGCCGATGAGTTTGTCGAGGTATTTGTCGATGCGCCGCTTAGTGTGTGTGAAGAGCGCGACCCCAAGGGGCTCTACAAGAAGGCTAGGGCGGGCGAGATCACGAATTTCACCGGCATCGACTCCGCCTACGAGGCCCCGGAGCAACCCGAGATCCACCTGCTCAACGCCGGTAAACCGGTGGCTGCGCTGGTGGATGAGCTGTTGACCGCCCTGCGGCAGAGGGGATTGATTGACTGAGGTTGATTGTCAGCACCGAATATGGATAAACAAGGGGGCATTGGCCCCCTTGTTTATTTCCTGCCAACCATTCCCCGTGTCTCTGTCGTCATTTATCCGCGGAGCGTTTTCGAGACCGTAGGGTGCAATAAGCTCAGCGCATTGCACCGCGAACCTTGCGGTTGCCTCTCTGCCGAGAAAGTTCGATGCGGCTACCATACCTTCGCCGCCGGGATCTCGCTGACGTTGGCCATGTAGCACGGACCGAGTCGTTTGGCTTCAAAAGGAAATCATTTTGTTGTAGGGTGGATTTCATTTGAGGCAATGGAACTCAGATGTCAAAGCATGCAGCCAAGGTTGGTAACATCGGCACTGACCATGAAGGATTTCATCCAACAGCTATTACGGCAGGCTCGCCAGATGTCTTGATCGACGGCATACCCGCCGCCAGGGTCGGCGATCCACTAGCTCCTCACGACAAGCCTAATCACCCACCACACCCACGCAAGATCTCATCTGGCTCATCAACTGTGCTCGTCAATGGCAAGCCCTTGGCCATCACCGGTGGCTCAGTCGATTGTGGTGGGATAATCATTGGGTCTGGTACGGTTGTTGTGGGGGACATGGCTCCACTGAATCGCTCCGGCTTCTCTAGACACTTTTGAGCCGTTCGAAATATTGCTTTTCACACTCTACTGGCGATAGCCCGTTGTTGAAACTGTGCCGGCGTTTGGGGTTGTAAAACATTTCAATGTAATCGAACACATCCTGCCGGGCTTCCTCACGATCCACATAGGTTTTGCGACGGATACGCTCGCGTTTGAGGAGCTGGAAGAAACTCTCCGCTACCGCGTTATCATGGCAATTGCCGCGCCTGCTCATGCTGGCCTTGAGCCGGTTTTCCCGCAAAAAATCCTGCCAGTCATAGCTGCTAAACTGGCTCCCTTGGTCGGAATGAACCAGCACTTCTTGTTCGGGTCGCCGTCGCCACACCGCCATCAGTAACGCACTGATGGCCAGCTCTCGGTCGATCCGCTGCCCCATCGACCAACCAATGACGTGTCGTGAGAACAAATCCAATACCACAGCCAGATAGAGCCAGCCTTCATGGGTGCGAATGTAGGTGATGTCCGTTACCCAGACCTTATTGGGCTCGGTCACATCGAACTGACGTTCCAAATGATTCGGTGCAACCACCGTTGGCCGGCCACCATAATGGCCTGGACGGCGGTGATAGCCGGTTTGTGAACGTAACCCTTCATGTCGCATTAATCGCGCCACCCGGTGCTTGCCACAGGTCTCGCCCATTTCTCGCAGGTCATCCCGGATCTTGCGATAACCATAGACGCCCCCGCTTTCTAGCCAACATTGCTTGATCTGGCCCAGGAGGCGTTGATCCTCCTGGGCTCGGGTAGATAAGGGCTGCCGCTGCCAAGCGTAATAACCGCTCGGATGGACATTCATCATCCGGCACAGCCTGCGGACGGGATGCGTGGACTCGTGCTCCCGGATGAAGGCGTACCTTACCCTGACAGCTTGGCAAAGTACGCGGCGGCCTTTTTTAAGATATCTCGCTCATCGGTGACGCGGCGCAATTCGGCCTTGAGACGGCGGATCTCGGCTTGCTGGCTGGACTCATGCTGCTGCACGTCGGGTTGGCTATAGCGTTTGATCCAGGCGTAAAGACTGTGGCTGGAAACACCGAGTCGCTCGGCGACCTCTGCCACTGGGTAATGGCGCTCAGTCACCTGCTTGACGGCGGCCAGTTTAAATTCTTCCGTGTAACGTTGCTGCTTGCTCATAACACCTCCTGAATGACCTCAGTTTGAGGCTCTTGAGGTGTCTAGGAAAGTAGGGGCGATTCAAGCTTGTCTCCGAAGAAGGCACACCATTATCGAACACGCCTTACTTTGTTGAACTACCTGGTGGGGAGACAATGCAAGGTTTTACCGATCTTAACGGTTGTGTTCCACGCATCAAGACAGAGAAAGAGGATGTCTTGCGTACATATTTTGGTGTTGTTGCTTTAGAAAGGTGGAAGCAATGAGTGATATGACGAACTATGTATATAAGAAGCCAATTAATACAAATGAAGAGTCTGGCTCGGTTCATGAAGTAACATCAACATGGATGCCAGCAAGGGCGTTCTTTTTTTCTGTTGTTGAGCCTATTGGGAAAGAAGGGTTTCTCGTCAGAAAAATTTACAGCTCTATGGATGACCCATTCCTGCAGCAGAAAAATCTTCCAAAATATCAAGCGTTGATGGAGGTATTCCCTGAGCGGTATGGGCTGAATCCGAAGAATATTAATTCAAGTGTTACTGTCGCTGAGCATGTTATGGGAAATAACATGTCTAAATATAGTTCGACTAGTGTACTGTTCCCTGGTGGTTCGCCGAGATTTAATGGAAAATCTATATTTATAGATATTCATAAGGCTCTGCAGTCAGGTACGACGATAGTACAAACAAGTGAAATAATTAGTGAGTTGGAAAAATATAAAAACTTATATCCAAAGCAAACAAAGCGAATAGATAAAATTTCAGGCTACGTGCAGAATATTGACAAAGAAGCATTGCTAGTGGGAAAAGTACCGGCCAAAGCAGTGTTTAATGAGAGTTCGTTGGCTATCACTCAAAAAATGGTGCAAGCGGGACGAGTTGTTAAGGTCTTTGGATTCGCTTTCACGGCATATGACTTGGGAAAAGCCTCAAAAACTTCGGTAGAACTCGGTAGTGTTAAGCCCATTTCAGCTGAGGTGGTCCGGCAAGCCGGTGGATGGGGTGGGGCAATCGCTGGGGCTAAGGTTGGCGCGGTCACAGGGGCGGCTCTTGGGATCGAGACTGGTCCTGGTGCCATCATAACTGGCCTGGTTGGCGGTATTGTCGCTGGTGCGGCAGGGTACTACGGTGCAGACTGGATAGCAGATCATATTTATGAAGATTAAATTGATGAGTATTCTGAACAATCTGCTAGGGAAGCCGCGATCCCCAGAACCGTTGGACATGAAAGATATTTTCAGCGGTTCAGGTTTTTCTGAGGCACCACGTCATGCTTACAAAGGGTATCCGACTCCACTACCGCCAGATGCGGTGATTGAAGCATATCTTGTTCGTTTCCTTGTATCGGAAGAGAACCTGAGTCGCCTTTTCCTGATGTTCGAGAAGGCAGGTTATGTGGTCAATCCGGGGCAACATACCCAAGTCATGGAGAGGTCGCAGGAGCCTATTGGTAAAAAGGTAATGCTTTTTTTACACCCCTCATTTTCGGGAACTGTTGTCTCGTGTGCAAGTGATGACCTCGATGTGCTTGAAGCACTCCAGCAGACCAGGCTAGCTCCGCCTCTCCCGGCAGACTCATTCCCATGGATTGATCCCGAAGGTTTGGGATCCCTGCAGGGCGACATCGAATACTGGTGGATGCATCTTTGGTTGCCATTTTGGGTGTCATTGAACCAAGAAGAGCAATTAGCCTTGGATCTTGAACCAGAATGGCGTGAATTCATCGAGAATCATCAACCATAGTCCCCCCAATAACTGCTTGCTCTCGCCTTTTCCATTTTTACGCTTTGCGCACTATCCCTGAATATACAGATAATGGGGCAGTCACCATTTTAAGTGGGGTGTAGCGGGGGAAGGCCTGCTTGGCGAGGTCTAGGGCCAGCAAGCCGTGGCTCGCCAATGGCTGAAGGACGGCGAAACCTCGTCAGGGACAACGCTTTCGCATCCTGTGCGGCGCAGCCACAGCAAGCGACGAGGCGCTTGGGTGAGATCTTAAGAGGGGGCATCAGCCCCCTTCGTTTTCCTGGGTCGGGGCTGTGGTGACGCTCACCTCCATGGTGAGCCCCTGACCGAGCACGGTTTTCAGATCTTGCAGGTACTCCTCCAGCGGCAACTCCTGTAACAGCTGGGCCAGTTCGTTGCCCACTGGCGTCAGACGGTAGTAGAGCAGGGTGATGTTGCTCAGCTTGTGTTGCAGGCGCCAGCACTGATTGCCAAATGCCAGCTCGACCCCGTCGGCAGGCAGGGGGCCGGATTCCAGTTCGCCCCTGTGCAACAGGCCGAGTTCAAAGAGCTGCAACAGGGCACCATAGGGGAGCCGGTATTTGCCAAGGCCAAGGCGGGTCACCTTGGCGCGGGTGAGCAGGCTGGCGCCCTTGTGCAGCCCCAGCAGCAGACGCTGCTCATCGCTGCCCGCATAGTGGCAGGAGAGCGCGCAGACTCGCTGAAACAGCATGGCTTCGCGTTGGGTCATCTCCTTGAGGGTGGCCAGGGCGCGGATCGAGAAGCGGCCCGGTGTGGCGACCTCGATGGCAAAGATGCGACCCCACAACTGCTGCATGGGCACCATGCTGATATCTTCGGCCAGTTGCAGGAAACGGGTCAGCCAGTCGCTGTCCATCTCGCCGCCGGCGGCGCTCTCCTCGCAGTGGCGGGACGCCATCACCATGATGGCTTCCAGGTTGCGCTGGCGCGCCGCCTGATCCGCAAGTTGGCGAAAGCTGGCCCTCTGCTCGAAGGTGCTGTCGGTGTTGCGGGTCAGCATGCCGTCTATGCCGCGGCTGCGGGCCAGACGCAGGGTCTGCTCCTGGCTGCTGAGGATGGCACTCTCTTTCTTGGGTGGGGGCAGATCGGCCATGGCGGCTCCATGCACAATGGGACTGGGGTCAGATGTTACTCTAGTTGGCCCGACCGGTAATACCCCCGTGCGGCAGGTTGGGACTCAGTAAGCAGAACGGCCCCGAGGGGCCGTTTTGCGAGTACCTGAATGACGGCGACCGAAGCCGCCGCGACTACTCCTCGTAGACGGCAACCTCGACCGCTTCCATGCTGTAGCCGGTGTTGGCCATATCCTGACTGGTGCTCACCGTCTTGATCTTGCCCTTGACCCAGATGGCATCCCAGAGGTCATCCACGGGGGCGCCTTTGGGGTAGCTGACATAGACCACCTGATTGGTGGGCGGGGGCGGCACATGAATACAGGCGCCAAAATAGGGCACCAGCAGGAAGGCGGTGACCTTCTTGGCATCCCCCTCCAGCGGCACCACGAAGCCGGGCAGGCGGATCTCCTGACCATCCAGTGCCTTGTTGACCTCCCCGACCGGCTGCGGCACCGAGCTCATGTCGCCATCATGGGGCACCGGCGGGGGCGGCAGCACGCTCTGGCCCGGCGGCAGCAGGGCATCCCAATCCAGGGTCTTGAACGGTTCGGCGGCCTGGGCTGGCAGCACCAGCAGGCCCGCCAACAGCACCATGAGTCTCAACATCATCTTCTGTCCTTCTCGATTCTTCACACGCGGATACTCATGCCGTCGCTCAGGCTGTAGCGATAGGCACGGGCGGCAGGCAGCAGGCCGATGATCACTCCCGCCAGCCAGACCAGCCCCAGCAGTTGCCACTCATAGGCGCTTGGCAGTGCCAGGCCAAGTTGCAGGCCATAGTGGCTGAGCAGCCAGGGCGAGGCAAGCCCCTGGCCCAGATAGAGGGCGGCGACGCCAAGCACTATCCCTAAGCTGGTCAGGGCCATGGCCTCCATGGTCAGCAGGGTAAACAGGTGCCCCGGGCCTGCGCCAAGGGATCTCAGTATGGCGAGCTCGCGGCGCCGTTCGTTGAGCCCGGCCAGCAAGGTAGTGAGCATGCCGATGAGCCCGGCAACCACCACGAAGGCGGCGATGACGGAGAGCGCCGTCTCGGCCACGCTCATCATGGCCCACAGCTCCTGCAGGGCTGCCCCAGGCAGGATCGCCATCAGCGGCTCGCTCGGGTAGGTGTTGATGGCGCGCTGCAGCTGGAATGCCAGGATGCGGTTGCTCAGCCCCACCATGAAGGCGGTGATGGTCTTGGGGGTGAGATCCTGCTCCAGCGCCTGATCGGCGGTGACATTCTTGCTGTGACGACCCGTGTCCCAGCCCAGATGGATCGCCTCTATGCCCGCCAGCGGCACATGCACGGTGCGATCGATGGGGGTCCCCGTCGGCGCCAGTATGCCCACGACGGTGAAGGGCAGGTTGTCATGCTGGCTGAACGAGGTATTGCCGGCGCCATGGGCGATGACGATGGACTGGCCTATGTGGTAGCCGAGCTTGGCCACCACCTGGGCGCCGAGCACGGCCTCGAACGGAGTCTGGAAGGGGCGCCCCTCCCGCATCACCAGGGCTTGCTGGCGACCGTATTTGAGGTGCTTAAAGTAGTCGCCATTGGTGCCCAATACCCGGAACCCCTTGTGGGAGTCGCCGAGGGAGAGGGGGATGGTCCAGGCGATGCCGGGCCTGTCCTTGATGGCCTGGTAGGAGTCCCAGCCGACATTATTGGTGGGATTGCCGATCCGAAATACCGAGTAGAGCAGCAGGTTAACCTGGCCGGAGCGGGCGCCGACGATGAGATCCGTGCCCGAGACGGTATTGGCGAAGCTCTCGCGAGCCTGCATGCGCACCCGTTCCACGCCAAGCAGCAGGGTGACGCTGATGGCGACCGCCAGCAGGGTGAGACCGGCAGTCAGCCGCCGGGCCCAGAGACTTTGCAGGGCAAGTTTTAGCATGTGGCCCTCCGATTGAGCTGATGCAGATCTTCCACTCGGGGAAACAGGGGTTCGAGATGGGGATCGTGACTGACGAAGATGAGGGTGCTGCCCTGCTTGTCGCACTCCTCGAATAACAGGCGGATGAAGGCGGCCCTGTTGTCGGTATCGAGCGCCGAGGTGGGTTCGTCGGCGATCACCAGCTGGGGTGAGCCGATCAGGGCGCGAGCGGCGGCAACCCGCTGCTGCTGGCCGATGCTCAGGGCATGGACAGGTCGCGTCAGGGCATCGCCGGGCAGTTGCAGTTCACCGAGCAGACGACGCGCCTCTTGTTCGGGCGAACCCTGAAGTCTGGCGCGCTTCTGTGGCGAGAAAGTGAGTGCTGTGGTGACATTGTCCAGCACGCTCAAAAAAGGCAACAAATTGAATTGTTGGAAGATATAACCCAAATGGTCGGCGCGGAAGCGATCCCGCGCCCGACCTGAGAGCTGGGCCAATGGCTGGCCCAGCACCTCGAGTCTGCCCTGGTTGGCTATCTGGATCCCCGCCAGCAGGCCAAGCAGGGTCGATTTTCCCGAACCTGAGGGGCCCTTGATGAAGACACGCTCCCCCTGTTCTATCCGTAGAGAGGGCAGTTCGAGTACGGCATCCTGACCCGGCCAGGCGAATGCGAGATCTTTGATCTCAACCACGGCAGTCGTCATGGGATCACCAGTTCACTGTGTTGGCGGTAGGAGTCAGCTCGGCGGCGGTCTGGCCGCTGGGCAAGATACCCTGCACCGTCAGCTTGCTGAGACTGGGATATACCGAGAACAGCTTGGCAGTCAGGCCATTGAGTCGATCCGGGGCTGTGCAGTTGTAGGTATAGATGGCGCCGAGATCGGCATGTTCATGCTGTTCATGGGCGGCGTCATGGTCGTGACCTTCATGTGCTTCGTGGCCTGCATCATGGTCGTGGTCTGCATGATCCTCGTCGTGGGCGGCGTCATGGTCGTGGTCTGCATGATCCTCGTCGTGGGCGGCGTCATGGTCATGCCCTTCATGATCCTCTTCCGGTTGGGGTGCCTTGATCTCCTGATGCGCCAACTGGCACGCGGCGGCCGGGGCTATGCCAAACAGGGTCTCCGGCTGCTTGAGCTGGGCGAGGGCCTTGGCATATTGTGCCTTTTCCTCGGCTGTGGTGGCGGCGTGCTCAAAACCGACCAGGTCGGCGGCCGGGGCCTGCAGCTCAATCATCAGCTGATTGCCATCGACGACAAAGTTGAGCAGGCCATGGCCATGTTCATGGGCGCCATGGCTGTGGCTCTCTTCATGTTCGTGATTGGCCTGGGCGCCAAAGGTGGCCAGCGCCAGCAACAAAGTTACAGCTTTCATTATTCATCCTTTAAAACAATAAGATAAGAGGGTTATGGCTTAACAGAAAAAGGATGAGGGTGGGCCGCGAATGGGCTGGGTTGGTGCCGATGGCAGGCTGGGGTTGAGGATGGGAAGGGGAGTGTATTCGGTGCAGGGGGGCGATGGGATGAGTGCGAGCGGGCTGGCGGGGATGGCAAGTTTACCATCCAGGTGCAGGGCGCAGATCAGGCAGTGGTGACTGTGATTCGGCAGGTCGGCTTCGAGCGGATGCTGGGCGAGGGCGGGTTGTAGCCACAACCAGCTAAACAGCAGTATCCAGACTCTAATGGTAACGCGACCCATAAACCCTTGATAAGGGGCCCAAGGGGCCCCGTCTGATTCAGAGATGGGACTTGATAAGCTCCATCACTGTGGTGATCTCATTGGCAGTGAGCTGGCCATCTTTGGCAAACAGCACCTTGCCCTCTTTATCCAGCAGCACGATGGCTGAGCTTTCCGGTGTCAGCTCCCAGGCGTTGCGAGCCATGCCCTTGCTGTCCAGCACCATGGCCGACCAGGGGAACTCCTTCTTGCTATCCTCGGCACTGCTCTTCACAAAGCCGGAGGTGCCCCAGATGGCATCATTGCTATTGATGATGGTCACTGTCTGGTAGCTGTCATGGGGCAGTCTGGCCTTCTTGATCGCCTCTATCATGGGGGCGTTCAGCTCCTTGGCGCTGGAACGACCCGCGATGTGCTGGATCAGGAACACCTTGCCAGCCAGCTGTTTGCTCTGCCAGGGCCGATAGACGATGTCCTGCCCGCTGACCAGCAGTTCACCCTGCTCGGCGATCTGCACCAGAGGGACTGGGGTCGCCTCTTTGAGGTTATGAGCCAGGGCCAGGGTCGGCAGCAGCGCCAGAGTAAGCACGAGATGTTTCATCCGGATGACACTCCTTTGTTATGTTATAACGATTTTATGGCTGAGGAAATGGGTTCTCCTCATCCTAAACTGATCGGATCTGTTTAAAAAGTGTTAAATAATCGAAGAGTTAGCGCTGTGAGCCCTTAGGACGCACCAGAGTCATGATAGCGGCGGGATTCATCCAGACTGGTTGGATCTCTTGCTCAGTAGAGTGGTTCGCTGACGAGTGGGATACGTGCCATCGCCATCTGCTGCACCATCATGGGGGAGCCGGTGAGCAGCACATGTTTCTGGTTGTTGATGACCACCACATCCCCCGGCAGGCCACTGTCTGCCGTGATGGCGAGCCACGCGGGGGAGACGCTGCCGATGCTGGTATCGGGATAGATGATGCTGAGCATGAATTGAGGGGCCAACTCGGTGAGCAGGCTGGCCATCAGCAGCGCCTTCTCATCGCTGTCGGCCTGGTTGCCCTTGAGTGCCTGCAGGGGAGGATTGAAGTGATCCATCTGCTCTGATGGGCTGGGGATAACGTTGAGCCACTCCTGAATGAGTCTGACTGAGGCGGCAAGATCCGGTGCGGCAAACTGATTCGCCAGGGGCTTGAGCGAATCCTTGAAATGGTAAAACAGCTGGGAGTAATTGGGCCTCACACAGGGCAGTTTGATGTTGGCGGGATGGACACAGGGCAGCACCATCATCTTCTCGAAGGCATCTTCCTGATATTGTTCATAAGCTTGCCAGAATTCCCGCGATTCAGGGCTGTTATCCCGGGTTGTGAAGGCCTGTTCCAGGCTGAGGAACTTGGTGGCCGTGTCGGGGCTATTTTGGTTGATCTGGCTGAGGCTGTTGTAGAGCCTGGGGCTGATATAGGCGTACAGCGTCTCTATCGGATGATTGAGGGAAGCATCGAGCAGCACCATCTCGTGCTGGCTCTTTGCCAGGGCCTTGTCATCGGTTTGCAGCTGGAAATGTTGCTGCTTGCCGTCGGCGGATTGCCACTGCCAGTCGAGTTTGACCTCTCCCGCGTGCAAGGAGCCAGCCAGCATCATGCAAGGTACCAGCTTTGGTATGGATTTCATCATGATGCACCCCGTCGGTTGACCCTGATTAACAACTAGGTGACTTGATACGTTTTTGAGCTATGTTCGGGGAAGTTTTAGGATGAACTTTTGCTAACAGTTTGATTGAGTTTTAAATTTAATTGCGAAAATAAGTCACAAGGGAAACTGTCATGAGCCGATTATGGGGATTGTTATGGTTGTGCAGCCTGCCGCTCTGGGCCGGTCAGATAATCATCACCAAGGGCGATGAGAAGATAGATGCGTTTGCTCTGCGCGATCAGCTGGCTCGGGAGCACGAGTGGCAGGAGTGGTTGCGCTATCAGGAGGGGTTGAAATGGCTGGAGGTGTTACCGGTCAACTGTGAACTATCTCGTCAGCATGGGGGCGGTTATCGTTGTGGGGATGACTACTATCGCGCCTATCACCAGAACGGGCGTGATCTCTATATCAAGGGCGATCCTCAAGAGAGGGGGGCTGGTGCTGGCCAGAGGGGAAAGACCCCTTTAATCGACAAACCACAGGGATGAGTCACTGACCAGCCAGAGCAATCCCCGTCATGAAGGCGGATAGCACCAGTGTTGTGCTGAACGGATATCGCCAAACAAAAAGGCGCCCGCTGGGCGCCTTTTTCGTGCATAAGCTGCGTGACTCGCGACTTATTGAGCGGCGTAACGCTCGGCAGAGGTGACGATCTCGGCTTCGGCGGCGGCTTTGTCGCCCCAACCTTCAACCTTGACCCATTTACCGGCTTCCAGCTCTTTGTAGCGCTCGAAGAAGTGCTGGATCTGGGCTTTCAGCAGCTCGGGCAGGTCGTTCACATCCTTGATGTGATCGTACTGCTTGGTCAGCTTGGAGTGCGGTACGGCAACAATCTTGGCATCTTCGCCAGACTCGTCGGTCATCTTCAGCACGCCAACCGGGCGGCAACGGATCACGGAGCCAGCCAGCAGCGGGTAAGGAGTCGGAACCAGCACATCGACCGGATCCCCATCCAGGGACAGGGTCGCGTTCACGTAGCCGTAGTTGCACGGGTAGAACATGGGGGTGGACATGAAGCGGTCAACGAAGATGGCACCGCTGTCCTTGTCGACTTCGTATTTGATCGGATCGGCGTTCTGGGGGATCTCGATGACAACATAGATATCTTCGGGCAGGCTCTTGCCGGCCGGTACCAGGTTCAGGCTCATGAGGGTTCCTTCAATGATATTCGAGTCAAGTTTGCAGGCCGATATTATAGCGATGTCCCGTCAAATGACCATATATGCGCGCCATTGCGGCCAGTTTGACCGGTTGGGGACCCGATTCCCCACTCATGCATCCCCGGCAGGGGACCGCTGAGCGCACATTTCGCAGCCAGAATCGCCATTTTTCACCTTGGGTGCTCGGGCTTGTCGCACTATCTGCGCCTGCCTCTGCCAAATTGGTGTCATCTTGCTAGAATGCTCGCTCTCTCTACTGGAACGGGAAGCGGTATGCACATTCACATCCTCGGTATCTGCGGCACCTTCATGGGTGGCGTGGCTGTACTGGCCAAGCAGCTGGGTTATAGGGTCACGGGTTCCGATGCGAACGTCTATCCCCCCATGAGCACCCAGCTCGAGCAGCAGGGCATAGAGCTGACCGAGGGCTATGATCCGTCCCAGCTCGAACCCGCCCCGGATCTGGTGGTGATAGGCAACGCCATGAGCCGCGGCAACCCTTGCGTGGAGTATGTGCTCAACCGCAATCTGCCCTATATCTCAGGCCCCCAGTGGTTGTTGGAGCATGTGTTGCAGGACCGCTGGGTACTGGCCGTCGCTGGTACCCATGGCAAGACCACTACCGCCAGCATGCTGGCCTGGGTGCTGGAATATGCCAAGCTCGAGCCCGGCTTTCTCATCGGTGGTGTGCCCGGTAACTTCCCGGTCTCGGCTCGTCTGGGCTCGGCTCCCTTCTTCGTCATCGAGGCGGACGAGTACGACAGTGCCTTCTTCGACAAGCGCTCCAAGTTTGTTCACTACCGGCCGCGTACCCTGATCATGAACAACCTGGAGTTTGACCACGCCGACATCTTTGCGGATCTTGCCGCGATCCAGCGCCAGTTCCATCACCTGATGCGCATGGTGCCCGGTAACGGCCGCGTCCTCTTCCCCCAGGCCGATGCCAACCTGACGGCGGTACGCGACCTGGGCTGCTGGAGCGAAGTGGAGCTGGTGGGTCAGGACGACGCCAAGTGGCGAGCGGTCAAACTGGCGGCAGATGGTTCCGTGTTCGAGGTCTGGCTCGATGGCGTCAAGCAGGGCGAAGTGCACTGGGAGTGCATCGGTGATCACAACGTCAACAACGGCCTGATGGCCATCGCCGCCGCCCGCCATGCGGGGGTCGTGGTCGAGCACGGCATTGCCGCCCTCTGCCAGTTCAAGTCACCCAAGCGGCGGATGGAACTCAAGGGCGAGGTGGCGGGTATCAGCGTCTATGATGACTTCGCCCATCACCCGACCGCGATCGCCACTACCCTGGGGGGGCTGCGCGCCAAGGTAGGCAAGGCGCGCATCCTGGCGGTGCTGGAGCCGCGATCCAATACCATGAAACTCGGTGTCCACAAGCAGGAGCTGGCGGCCTGTTTCGAGGGGGCGGATGAGGTGCTCTTCTTCCAGCCAGCCAATATCGGCTGGGATCTGGGGGAGGTGACGGCCCACATGCAGGTGCCGGCCCGGGTGTTTGACCAGATCGATACACTGCTCGATGCCTTGCTGGACATGAGCCAGAGCGGTGATCATATCCTCATCATGAGCAACGGCGGATTCGGCGGCATTCACGACAAGTTGCTGGCCCGCCTCCATGCGCGGCAGGCTCAAGCATGAAGCGCATCACCCTGGCCCTGACCGGCGCCTCCGGTGCCCCTTATGCTTTGCGCCTGCTCGAGTGTCTGGTGAAGGCTGACTATCAGGTGTTTGTGCTGGCATCCTCGGCGGCGCGGGTGGTGCTCAAGACGGAGCAGGGCACCGATTGGCCCGCCTCTCCCCAGGCACTCTCCCTCAAACTGTGCAGCGACTTCGGTGCCAAAGAGGGGCAGATTGTCGCCTGCGGCAAGGATGAGTGGTTCTCTCCTGTGGCATCCGGTTCGGCGGCCCCCAAGCAGATGGTGGTCTGCCCCTGCTCCATGGGCACCGTCTCGGCCATTGCCCATGGGGCGTCCGACAGCCTGCTGGAGCGGGCGGCGGACGTGGTGATCAAGGAGCGGGGCCAGCTGATACTGGTGCCCCGCGAGACCCCTTTCTCCGCCATCCATCTGGAGAACATGTTGAGCCTTGCCCGCCTCGGCGTGACCATAATGCCCGCCGCACCGGGGTTCTATCATGAGCCGAAAAGCATCGAGGATCTGGTGGACTTCATGGTGGCGCGCATTTTGGACCATCTGGGCATTGAACATACCCTGACCGCCCGCTGGGGTTACGGTAATCCGTGAATATCCGATGAGAGGCGCTGCGGCTTGCCCCTCGATGATCTGAATGTTCACCACAACAAAACGGCGCCCAGGGCGCCGTTTTTTCGTAGTGAGTCGTGCTCAGGGCTGAAGGGGCGCCGTCACGTACTTGAACAGAAACTCAGTCACCTCGTCGCGCACCGGGCGTTGGGGCGAGTTGATCATCTGCATCATGACGTAACCAAAACCGGTCAGGGAGCGGGCCAGATCCTGGGCGCTCAGCACGCTCTGGATTTCCCCTTTATCCATGGCGGTCTGCAGCACAGGGGTGATGCGCTCCAGTGCCTTGTCGAGCAGCAGGGCATAACGGGGCCAGACTTCTTCCCGTACCGAGGAGCTCCACTCCAGCCAGATGTTGGCGTGATCCGGCCTGTCATAGGCCGCATCCACGAACAGCTGCACATGACTGTGAATGCAGTCACGCACCGGGCGATTGCCCGCATAGGCCTGTTCCAGCATCTGGTGCACGAACTGCTCTATCTCGGTGAGCACCTCATCCACGAGTTCTTCACGGGTGTTGAAATAGTTGAAAACGGTGGCAACTGACACCTTGGCTTGTTCTGCTATCTCGGCATGACCCGCACGGCCAATGCCGCGACGGGAGAATACCTCAATGGCACATTCCATGAGTTGAGTACGACGGGCCTCCGGTGAAAGCCGGGTTCTCCGTCTGATTTCTGCGCGTGGTTCCATGATTTTTTCATCTAATAGTTATTGATTATGGTGTTTATAGTATGGTCACCGATAATGCCCGAGGGCCTGCTAACTCTAACAATTAAAATAAGCCGATAAAAGCATCACGTATGCCTGACGCCTCCCGCCCTGGGTGGTAGAATCAAGGGTTTTGTAATCAATGAATGGTCAGCCATGGCTGACCACTATGGAGTATGTGATGAAACACAACGTCGAGGTGATGATTTCCGAGGCCGAAGTGGCCGCCCGGATTGCCAAGCTGGGTGAAGAGATCACCGCCCGTTATCAAGGTTCGGATGAGGTGGTCATGATTGGCCTGCTGCGTGGTTCCTGCGTCTTCTTGGCGGATCTCTGCCGTCAGTGCGAACTGCCCATCACCCTGGATTTCATGACCGCATCCAGCTACGGCTCCGGCATGCACAGCACCCGTGACGTGCGTATCCTCAAAGACCTGGATGATGACATCAAGGGCAAGGACATCGTCATCGTCGAAGACATTATCGATACCGGCTACACCCTGAACAAGGTGCGCGAAATTCTCTCCCTGCGCGAGCCCAAGTCCCTGGCCATCTGCACCCTGCTGGACAAACCGTCCCGCCGTGAGGTGCACGTACCGGTAGACTGGATCGGCTTCTCTATTCCTGACGAATTCGTGGTAGGCTGCGGCATCGATTACGCCCAGAAGTATCGTAACTTGCCTTTCATCGGCAAGGTGGTACCGCAGGAGTGATGTAGCCACATTGCTCATGCCAGCAGGCGGCCTCGGCCGCCTTTTCTGTCTCATAGATTCGAGGTGGCGATGGGCCATCAGGGGTTGTCATGAACGCACTGGAAATCAGCGGACTGAAAAAGACCTATCAGGGGGGCGTCGAAGCCCTTAAAGGCATCGATCTGACCGTCAAACAGGGGGACTTCTTCGCACTGCTCGGCCCGAACGGGGCGGGCAAGTCCACCACCATCGGCGTGATCAGCTCCCTGGTCAACAAGAGCGCCGGCAAGGTGAAGGTATTTGGCCACGACATAGACAGCAGTCTGGAGATGGCCAAGGCTCAGCTCGGCCTGGTGCCCCAGGAGTTCAACTTCAGCCAGTTCGAGAAGGTGAGCCAGATTGTCACCCACCAGGCCGGTTTCTACGGGGTGCCCAGGGCCGAGGCCAAGGTGCGCGCCGAGAAATACCTGCGCCAGCTCGACTTGTGGGACAAGCGTGACATGGCCGCCCGTACCCTCTCCGGCGGCATGAAGCGCCGGTTGATGATAGCCCGCGCCCTGATGCATGAACCCAAGCTGCTGATCCTGGATGAGCCGACCGCCGGGGTGGATATCGAGATCCGCCGCTCCATGTGGCAGTTCCTCAAGCAGCTCAACGAGCAGGGCGTCACCATCATTCTCACGACTCACTATCTGGAAGAGGCCGAGATGCTGTGCCGCAATATCGGCATCATCGACAAGGGCCGCCTCATCGAAAATACCAGCATGAAAAACCTGCTCGGCAAGCTGGGACGGGAGACCTTCCTGCTGGATCTGGTGCCAGGCAGCCAGGTACCGGACTTACCCGAGTTCAATGGTCGCATGCAGGATGAGCACACCCTGGAGGTGGAGCTGGAAAAGAGCCAGTCCCTCAACAGTCTGTTCAGTCAGCTCTCCGCCCAAGGAGTAGAGGTGCTGAGCATGCGCAACAAGGCAAACCGGCTGGAAGAGCTGTTCGTCAATTTGGTAGAAGAGGGCCGCAAAGCATGAGTTTCAAGAACGATTGCATTCCCTTGGTTGCAGAGGGTTATAAGAGCATGACTTTCAAGAACAATCACATCGCCTTGATCGTAGAAGAGGGTCGTAGAGCATGAATCCCATGACCTATTACATCGCCTTCAAGAGCATCCTGGCCAAGGAAGTGAGCCGCTTTACCCGGATCTGGATCCAGACCCTGGTGCCGCCAGCCATCACCATGAGCCTCTATTTTGTCATCTTTGGCAATCTGATCGGCTCGCGGATCGGCGACATGGGGGGCTTCAGCTACATGGAGTTCATCGTGCCCGGCCTCATCATGATGTCGGTCATCACCAACTCCTACTCCAACGTCGCCTCCTCTTTCTATAGCGCCAAGTTCCAGCGCAACGTGGAAGAGTTGCTGGTGGCGCCGGTGCCGAACTACATCATCATCGCCGGCTATGTGGGCGGCGGTGTGGCCCGCGGTCTCTGTGTCGGTCTCATCGTCACCCTGGTCTCCCTGTTCTTCGTGCCGCTGCAGGTCCACCACCTGTTCAGCGTCTGCTTCACCGTGCTGCTGACCTCGATCCTGTTCTCCCTGGGGGGGCTGATCAACGCCGTGTTCGCGAAGTCGTTCGATGACATCAGCATCATCCCGACCTTCATCCTGACGCCGCTCACCTATCTGGGGGGCGTTTTCTACTCCATCAGCCTGCTGCCGCCCTTCTGGCAGGGGGTCTCCCAGGTGAATCCGATCATCTACATGGTGAACGCCTTCCGCTACGGCTTCCTCGGCATCTCCGACGTGCCGCTCGGCACCGCCTATCTCATCATTATCGCCTTCATCGTCGCCCTCTACGGGCTGGCCTGGTGGCTCATCTCCCGCGGTACGGGTCTGCGTCACTGAGGCGCGGTTCCTGGCAACAAAAAGGCGCCCTCGGGCGCCTTTTTCATGTGCGAGCGATCAGCCTAGGAGGGCTGGGGCGTCATAGTCCGCCGGCTCGTCACTGTAGATGCAGACATTCCACTTGGCCGCCAGGCCATCCTCGGCGAGGCAGTAGCGCTCGAAGAAGGCCTTGATCTCGGCGCGCTGGCAGTGGGCCACGAAGCTGGCGTTGTCGCGCCAGATCTCGTTGAAGGCGATGGGAAAGCTCTCCCCCTCGGCGAAGGGGCTGGCCAGCTGGCGGGTGACAATGTATTGCAGGCAGCCATCTTCGCGCAGGGTATTGGGTTCGAGCCCCTGCAACACCGCAAACAGCGCCTGCTCCTGGCCGGGCTTGGGCAGGAACTGGGCGATGCAATAGACCTTCTTGGACATGGGGTTCTCCTGATCAGGGGTGAGTGAGGGGGACGACGCAGTTGTCGATGAGGCGAGCCTTGCCCAGATACGCAGCCATCAGGATCACCAGCTGCTGGCTGGTATCGGTCGCAGGCTCGAGGGTATCGGCATCGACGATGTCGATGGCATCGGTACGAAAACCGGCTGCGTCGAGACGGACACTGGCGGTGGCGATGAGGGCGGCCAGATCCCGGTTTCCCTGGGCAATCTGCTCGGCTATCCAGTGCATGGTGCATGCAAGCTCGGGGGCCAGGGCGCGCTGCTCGGCATTGAGATAGCCGTTGCGCGATGAGAGAGCCAGGCCATCCTCGGCCCGAACCGTCGGTACCCCGATTATCTCGATGGGCATGGCCATGTCGCTCACCATCTTGCGAATGAGCGCCAGTTGCTGGTAATCCTTCTGGCCGAAGCAGGCCACGTCCGGCTGAACCAGATTGAACAGCTTGGTCACCACAGTGCTGACCCCGCGAAAATGACCCGGGCGCAGTGCCCCTTCCAGCAGGGAAGAGATGCCGGGCACCTCGACGAAGGTCTGGCTGGCGAGCCCCTGAGGGTACATGATCTCCGGCGTCGGCGTGAACACCATGTCCACACCGGCAGTTTCCAGCGCGGCGCAGTCCTCTTCCAGCGTACGGGGATAGTTGGCGAGATCCTCGGCCTTGTCGAACTGCATGGGATTGACGAAGATGCTGACCACGACTTTCTCGCCATGGTTGCGGGCCTTATCGACCAGGGTGAGATGACCCTGGTGCAGGTTGCCCATGGTGGGGACGAATGCAATGACCAACCCTTCGCGGCGCCACTGGCTTATCTGGTCACGGAGAATGGCGGGATTGTTAACAACCAACATCGACGGTTTACCCTCAGATGAATCAAAGAGATAGATGCTAAATCAGCTAGGCATGGATGCGGAAACGGAGGCCAGGGCCCCCGTTGTCATCATGCGACCCGGATCAGTTGAAGCAGTGCTCGGGGCCGGGGAAACTGCCGTCGCTGACCTGCTGGATATAGAGGCGCACGGCGGCGTGCAAATCGCCGGTCTCGGCCAGGAAGTTCTTGGTGAACTTGGGCACATAGCCGGAGGTGATGCCAAAGGCATCGTGCATCACCAGGATCTGGCCATCGGTCGAGGGGCCAGCCCCTATGCCGATCACCGGGATGCGCAACGCCTTGGTGATGCGCTCTGCCAGGGCGACAGGTACGCACTCCAGTACCAGCAACTGGATGCCAGCCGCTTGCAGTTCGAGTGCCTGGCGATAGATCTCCTGGGCATGGAACTCATCGCGCCCCTGCACCTTGAAGCCACCAAACACATGCACCGACTGGGGGGTGAGGCCGAGGTGTCCGCACACAGGCACGCCATTGCGGGTCAGGTGGCGGATGCTGTCACACAACCAGTCGCCCCCTTCCATTTTGACCATGCGTGCACCGGCGGCCATCAGTCGGGCTGCGTTGGCATAGGTCTGTTCCGGGGTGGCATAACTCATGAATGGCATGTCGGCCACCACCAGCGCCTTCTCGGTGCCGCGGGCGACACTGCGGGTGTGATAGACCATGTCATCCATGGTCACGCCCAGGGTGTCAGTGCCCCCTTGCAGTACCATGCCAAGGGAGTCACCGATGAGCAGCACATGGGCGCCCTCGTCGTCGAACAACTTGGCGAAACTGGCATCATAGGCGGTGATGGCGGTAAATTTCTGGCCGTCCTGCTTCATCTTCAGCAGGCTGGCGGTGGTGATATTGCTCACTTGGATGGCTCCTACAGGCTCGCGGCCGACGCTATGATGGCGAGATCATTGCGGGGGCAGCGGGCAACCAGGTCTTTGAGCGGGGTGCCGCAAGGCAGCACCAGAGCGGGCGCAATCTCGAACAGGGGCAGCAGTACGAACTCCCGCTCCTTCATGCCGTAGTGGGGGACGGTCAGGCGCTCGCTCTGCAGGCACTCTGCCCCATAGAGCAGCAGGTCCAGATCCAGACTTCTGGGCCCCCATCTCTCGTCTTTGCGCACACGTCCTTGTTCCAACTCGATTCTTTGCAACTGATCCAGCAAGGCCAGGGGCGCGAGCCGGGTCGTCAGTCTGACCACGGCATTGACGTAGTCAGGCTGATCCGCAGGGCCCATGGGGCGGCTGCTGTAAAAAGAGGAGGCTTGTTGCAGCGCAGATCCAGGCAAGGCCGCCAGCGCCACCACGGCGCGGCGAGCCTGGCCGAGCGGGTCGGCCAGATTGGATCCGATGGCAACGAAGACCTCCTGGGTCATCATTCGGCCGCTTTGGGCTTGCGACGACGGGGGCGACGGCGGTTACGGCTGTTGCTGCTGCGTTTCTCGCCTTCACCCTGAGGTTTGTCCGCTTGCGGCCTGTCACCGCCACGGGTCGCTTCCCGTTGCAGCTGCGGGCGCACATCCGGATTGGACTCCACATAGCGCTCCCACCAGCCGGCGAGCTCGCCCAGGCCACGCTCAACCCGGTTGCGCAGCAACAGGAAGTCGAAGGCGGCGCGGAATTTGGGATGCTCCATGGCGCGCTCGGGGTGGCGGCCCTGACGGCGGGTCAGGCGCTGCTGCAGGGCCCAGATGTCGCGCACATCCGTGGTGAAGCGACGGGGCACGGCAATGATGCGCACCTGGGCGTCGAGCACCTCGTTGATGGCCAGCATGAAGGCGTCATGCCAGGGCAGGCCGCTCTCGTTTTCCAGCACGCGGGCACGGGCCTCGACACTGCCCCACAGCAGGGCGGCGTACAGGAAGGCGGGAGTGACCCGCTTCTCTTCGCGCACCCGGGTGTCGGTGTCAGTCAGGGCATGCTCGATGAACTGCTCGAACGGCGAGTTGCCGTGCGGGGTGAACAGGGTGGCGACCTGGGGGAACAGCTGCTGGAACAGGCCATATTCACGAAGCAGCTTGTAGGTCGCCAGGCCGTCGCCTGCCAGGAACAGCTTGAGGGTCTCCTCAAACAGCCGGGCGGCCGGGATATCTTGCAGCAGCGATGCCAGCTCCTTGATGGGGGCGGCACTGCGCGGACTGATGTGCATATCCAGCTTGGCGGCGAAACGCACGGCGCGCAGCATGCGCACCGGGTCTTCCCGGTAGCGGGTCTCGGGGTCGCCGATCAGCTCCAGCTTGCGCTCGGCCAGATCATCGATGCCGCCCTCGAAGTCGTGCAGGGTGAAATCCTTGGCACTGTAATAGAGGGCGTTGACGGTGAAGTCGCGACGCTCGGCATCCTCTTCGATGGTGCCGTAGACGTTGTCGCGCAGCAGCATGCCTTCATCGCTCTGGGCGGAGACATGGCGGCTGTTGTTGACCTGATGGTGATGGCCACGGAAGGTGGCGACCTCGATCACGTCGCGTCCGAAGACGATATGGGCCAGACGGAAGCGGCGGCCGATCAGGCGGCAGTTGCTAAACAGCGCCTTGATCTGTTCCGGGGTCGCGTTGGTGGCGATGTCGAAATCCTTTGGCGTCCTCCCAAGCAGAATATCCCGGACACCCCCGCCGACCAGGTAGGCGTCATAGCCGCCCTTGTTCAGGCGATAGAGAACCTTGAGGGCATTCTCACTGATCTCTTTGCGCGAGATGGGGTGCTGGTCACGGCTCAGCGTGCGTCTTGGTCCGGCACTCCGCTGGGTGGCAGTGTGGACAGGCTCTTGAGTCGTCATCGACTCGTCGCCTTCTTCCTTGCCGAGCACCTTGCGGCAAAAGTTTGCGATCTGGGAAAAAATGGTACACCTCTTCATGACTTCAAATTGACGGGAGGCCAAAAAATAGCGGCCTATCATAGCTCAGCCTTGACCAAATGAAAAACCATGTGGTCGGGGGCTAGCAGCCCGGTGCCGGTTGCGGCTGTTTGGGCACCCTGTCCAGCCGCCAGTGAGCGATGGCCCACTGGATTATCTCAGTGATGGAACAGGCTGCCAGCTCGTCTGGTGGCCCTTGGCCGAGAAAGTGCAACGCCTGCAGCAGAGTGGGGCGTACCTCGGTCAGGCTCAGGGCTGGCGCATGGTTCTGCTTGGAGAGCTTGTTGCCATCGGCCAACACCGCCAGGGGCAGATGAACCCAGGCGGGAGGCTCACTGCCCAGCGCTCTGTGGAGCGCCACCTGGCGCACCGTTGGCTCGAGCAAGTCGGCCCCACGCACTATCTCGGTAATACCCGCATCCATGTCATCGACCACCACCGCCAGATTGTAGGCATAGAGACCATCGCGGCGGTGGATGATGAAATCCTCCTCCGCCAGGGCCGGGGTCACTGTGATGGCGCCGAGCAGGCCATCCTCAAAGCCGTATACCGGATGACGCTGGCGGAGCCGGGCGGCGCAGCCCGCAGGGGTCAGCCCCAATGTGCGGCAGTGGCCATTGTAGAGGCCGCCGCACGCTGCTATCTCGCGTCGGGTGCAGCGGCACCAGTAGATATCTCCCGCCTGGTAGAGCGCGGCGATGACCTCATCATAGCGAGCATGACGCCGACTCTGATATACCACTTCCCCATCCCAGTGCAGGCCATAGGCCTCCAGGGCGTGCAGGATCAGGCTCGTTGCCCCGGCCATCTCCCGCGGTGGATCGATGTCTTCGATGCGCAGCAGCCAGCGCCCCCCCCGGGAACGAGCCTGCAGCAAACTGCCCAGGGCCGCAATCAGGGAGCCAAAGTGCAGCGGACCGGATGGGGAGGGGGCAAAGCGTCCCACATAAGGGGAGGGCGTTGGGCTTTTCAGGGGCATGACGGCAGAGACAAGATGAACATGGAAGCGCCATTCTCGCCCTGGGCCCGCCAAAGCTCAATAAAAAAGGGAGCTGAGTGCTCCCTTTTCTACCAATTCGGGGGAATGGCCCCGAGTGGTTCAAATGGCGGATTAACCGGCCATCTGTTTCTCTTTGATCTCGGCCAGCGTCTTGCAGTCCACACAAAGATCGGCGGTGGGACGTGCTTCGAGGCGGCGGATGCCGATCTCGATGCCGCAATGTTCGCAATAACCGAAGTCATCGTCGTCCAGCAGCAGCAAGGTCTTCTCGATCTTCTTGATCAGCTTGCGCTCACGGTCGCGAGTACGCAGTTCGAGGGCAAATTCCTCTTCCTGTGCTGCGCGGTCCACGGGATCCGGGAAGTTGGCTGCCTCGTCCTTCATGTGATCAACTGTGCGGTCGACTTCCTGCATCAATTGATTGCGCCAGGCTCCCAGGATTTTGCGGAAATGAGCCTTTTGTTGGTCATTCATGTACTCCTCACCGGGTTTTTCCTGGTAAGGCGCAACTCCCGCAACGGCCAGGGGGCCCAGAGATTTCCTGATTTCGCCTGTTGGCATGCCCTGTCTCCTATTTAGCACCTAATGGTGCCATCCATAAATTGAGGGCGACATCTATAGCAGAAGGGTAACGGCTAGGCAAACAAGCAGTGCCAAATATGTTATCCAATCCCACTTTTATCAGCCGCAGTCGGGTCGCATGAGCAGGATTCAAACGGGATGAATCCTTGTGGCTCCATGCGCTGCACCCCAAGATGGGGGCGATAGCATAATATTTCAACCCCTGCCAGCTGTGCCTGTTCAATAAGCTGACTATAGTGCGGATCTATGTGGGCTGCTGCTGCAACGCTGGCAATACCGGAGTGCAACACCATAAATAGCAGCACTGCCCTGTGTCCTGCCGCCCTCATGGCGATTAATTCACGCAAATGCTTGGCGCCGCGCGCCGTGACCGCATCGGGAAAATACCCCATGCCAGCACCCGCTCGCTCATCGAGCAGGGTGACCGATTTTACCTCGACGTAACAATCTGCCTTGGCGGCATCTTGCAGCAAGAAATCGATCCGGCTGTTCTCTTCACCATATTTCACCTCTGGTCTGAGGGTGTCATAGCCCGAGAGGGGAGAAATGGCGCCCCCTTCGATCAGCTCCCGCGCTATCTGATTAGCCCGCGCCGTGTTGACGCAGATGAAGTGGCCCGCCGGACTCTGGGCGATTTCCCAGCTGTGGGGGAGCTTGCGTTTGGGGTTGTCCGAGGTGGAGTACCAGACCCGGGTGCCGGGATCGGCGCAGCCGGTCATGGCGCCGGTATTGGCGCAGTGGATGGTGAGTTCACTGCCATCATCGAGCTGGATGTCGGTGAGAAAGCGCTTGTAGCGGCGCAGCAGCAGGCCCGATTGCAGGGGCGGGTTAAATTCCATCAGTGGTTTTCACTCTCGGTGTCAGGGGCCAGCAGGCCAGGGGCTGGTAGCTAACCCCTTGCTCAGTGCTGACCGATTGATAGAGGCAGAACCTTGTGGCCTGCAAGAGGAAGGCGGGGGCCGGGGTGGTGGCAGGTGCCTCGCTCGCCTTGCGCGACAGCGTGATATGAGGGGTATACCCCTGTTCACCATTACCCAGGCCGATGCGTTCACCATGGCGACGCAGCGCCCGTGCCAGCACGGTCAGTTCGTTGGGCCAGGCGTCAGGGCCGACCCAGGCGGCCTTGGCGCGCCCGAACCAGCCGGTACGATCCAGGGTGATGTTCAGGGGCGGGCAGTGTTGACGTTCGGCCATGGCCAGCAAGTGGGCGCATTGCTGCTCATCGGCCTCGCCGAGGAAGGCCAGGGTCAGGTGCAGATTGGCCTGTGGCACGGCCTGGCCGGGCCAGGGACGCCCGTCACGCCAGGTGATGAGCCGGGGTGCCAGTTCATCCAGGGGCAGGGCAAAGAAGAGTCGGGACATGCATTTGGGTTTCACGCTGATGCCAGGGCCCCATTCTATGGCAGAATAGGCGGCGTTTTTAAGCCAGTTACAGAAGGTTTTCGTCGCTTTGTCTCAACTCCCCATCGTTTCAGTGTTGCCCGCGCTCTTTGCCGCCCTTGGCGAGCACAACAGCGTGATACTGCAGGCCCCTCCCGGTGCGGGCAAGTCGACCCTGTTGCCCCTGGAGCTGGTGCGCCAGGATCGGCTGCCCGGGCGCATCATCATGCTCGAACCCAGGCGCCTGGCTGCGCGCAACATCGCCAGTTTCCTCGCCGCCCAGCTCGGCGAGCAGGTCGGTGAGCGTATCGGCCTGCGGGTGCGGGGAGAGAGCCGGGTCAGCAAGCAGACCCGGCTGGAGATAGTGACCGAGGGAGTATTGACGCGCATGTTGCAGCAGGATCCCGAACTGACGGGGATCTCGCTGGTCATCTTCGATGAGTTCCACGAGCGCAGTCTGCATGCCGACACCGCCCTGGCGTTTGCCATCGAGAGTCAGCAGGGGCTCAGGGACGATCTCAAGCTGCTGGTGATGTCGGCCACCCTGGATGGGTTGGCACTGGAGACCCTGCTGCCGGATGCCCCTGTCATTCGCTCTGAGGGACGGGGTTTTCCCATCGAGTATCACTACCGACCCATCAGCCGTCAGCAGTGGCTGGAACCCCAGGTTGGCACCGTGGTGCTGGAAGCCCTGGCGACCCATCCGGGCAGTGCCCTGGTGTTCCTGCCGGGACAGGGGGAGATAGAACGACTGGCGCTCTGGCTCGCCGAGAGGGTGCCAGATGGGGTGCGTCTTGCCCCCCTCTATGGTCGGCTCGATATGGCGGCGCAGCAGGCGGCGATTGCCCCGGCCCCGGCCGGTCAGCGCAAGCTGGTGCTCACCACCAATGTGGCCGAGACCTCCCTGACCATAGAGGGTATCCAGATGGTCATCGACAGCGGGCTGGAGCGGCGCGCCTCCTTCGACCTGAGAAGTGGCGTCACCCGCCTCGAGACCCGCCAGATAGCCAAGGCATCGGCCACCCAGCGGGCGGGCCGGGCCGGCCGGCTCGGTCCCGGGATCTGCTACCGACTGTGGAGCAGCGAAGGGCAGGAGCGTCTCCCCGAGCAGAGCCCCCCGGACATCTTGACCCAGGAGCTGACCGGTTTGCTGCTGGATGCGGCCCAGTGGGGAGCCAGGGTCGAAGCCCTGCCGCTGCTGGATGTGCCGCCGCCTTCGGCACTGGCGGCAGCCCAGCGGTTGCTGGAGACCCTGGGCGCACTCAAACCGGGTGAGCAACAGCTCACCCCGGCAGGGCGCGCCATGGCCGCCCTGGGCTGCCATCCTCGTCTGGCTCGGATGCTGCTCGCCGCCAAGGCACTGGCGGCGGATGGTCTGTCAGGGATTGTCGCCGATGCGGTATATCTGGTAGCGCTGCTGGAGGAAGATCTGCGAGGATCCGAACGCCTGTCCGTACTGTTCGCGCGCCGCCAGGGGGGACTGAGATCCCAGGCCGAGCGCTGGTTCAAGCGACTGGAGCTGCGGCCCGCCAGCGCCCAGGGCCAATGGCTGGGTCTGCTCTGCGCCCTGGCCTGGCCGGATCGCATCGGTAAATTGCGATCCGGCAGTCGCTATCAATTAAGTGGTGGCCTGAGCTGCGATCTGGTCGAGGGACACTCCTGCCAGGGGCAAGCGGCGCTCGTTGCCGTCGAGCTGGGTCAGAACGAGCGGGGCAGTCGTATTTTCATTGCCGAGCCGGTCAATCTGGATGAGCTGGCGCGCCAACTGCCCGAGCTGGTCTCGACCCGGGACTGGTTTGACTGGGATGAGCGTGAGGAGCGGGTGCGAGCCGAGCGGCAACAGGTGATCGGCGAGCTGGTACTCGGCCAGCGACCGCTGACCGAGCTGTCCGATGAGCAGAAGGGGCGCTGCCTGCTGCAGGGGATCCGGCGCAAGGGGCTGCATGTATTGCCCTGGAACGAGGCGAGTGAAGGCCTGCTGGCCCGGCTGCGCTGCGCCGCCGACTGGTTGCCTGAAGCGGGTTGGCCCGCGATGGACGAGGTCAGTTTGCTGGCCGGACTGGAGTTGTGGTTGCTGCCAGCCCTCAATGGGATGACGCGGCTTGAGCAACTCAAGAAATTGGATTTGAACGATATTTTACGTCAGGCTCTGCCCTGGCCCCTGCCCAAGCGACTGGATGAAGCGCTACCCAGCCACTTCACCGCCCCGACCGGCAGCCGGGTGCGCATTCGCTATGAGCCGGGTCAGGCGCCCGTCATACCGGTGCGGATCCAGGAGATGTTTGGCCAGGCCAGCACGCCCCGGGTCGCCGAGGGGCGGGTGGCCCTGGTGGTCGAACTGCTCTCCCCGGCGCGTCGCCCGCTGCAGATCACCGCCGATCTGGCGGCGTTCTGGGTGGGTACCTATGGGGAGGTGAAGAAAGAGATGAAGGGCCGTTACCCGCGCCATTACTGGCCGGATAACCCGCTGGAGGCCATGCCGACCAGCGTCACCAAGAAGCGAATGCAGCAGTAGCCCCTCTGATGAGAGAGGAGACTGGTAACACAATCTCAACGCGGCCCGCCCAGCGGGCCTGTGACAGACAGGCGCCATACCCCGGATGTGAGGGCTGGTGATAAGAAGAATGAGGATTCATGGCAACCCAAAAACGCAAGCGTAGCCCGAAGAAGGCCGCGCCCAAAAGCACCCTGTGGCGCACCCTGTTCTGGCTGGGAGTCAAACTCTCGCTGGTGGCCGCCGCCTTCCTGGTGGTGTTTGGCATCTATCTGGACACCAAGGTGCGCGATCGTTTCGATGGCGAGAAGTGGCAACTGCCTGTCATGGTCTATAGCCGTCCCCTGGAGCTCTACCCGGGGCAGCGGCTCTCCCGTGATCAGATGATGCGCGAGCTCAAGATGCTGAGCTACAAGCCGGTGCGCCAACCTCATTCTCCTGGTGAATATCGGGTGGATGGCAGCAGCATAGAGCTGGTGCGTCGTCCGTTTGACTTCTATGACGGTGCCGACAAGGCCCGGGCCATGCGGCTCACCTTCAACGGACCGCGCCTGGACAAGATCCAGTCCATGGAGAATCAGCGCCAGCTAGGTTATGCCCAGATGGACCCCGTATTGCTGGACAGACTCAATCCCGAGGGGCGCGAGGATCGCCTGCTGGTGCGGATTGCCGAGGTGCCGGACAGCCTGCTGGTGACGCTGCTGACCACAGAGGATCGCGACTTCTATCAGCATGGCGGCGTCAGCCCGGTGGCCATCATGCGCGCCATGGCGGCGAACGTGCTGGCCGGGCGCACTGTGCAGGGGGGCAGTACCCTCACCCAGCAGCTCGCCAAGAACTTCTTCCTGACCCGGGAGCGCAGCCTTTGGCGTAAGTTGCAAGAGGCTTACATGGCGGTGCTCATCGACTATCGCTACAGCAAGGATGAGATCCTGGAGGCCTATCTCAACGAGGTCTATCTCGGTCAGAACTTCTCGCAAGGGGTCTATGGCTTCGGGCTCGCCTCCTATTTCTACTTTGGCGTGCCGGTCAACGAGCTGGAGATAGATCAGGTTGCCCTGCTGGTCGGTCTGGTGAAAGGGCCCTCCTATTATGATCCCTGGCGTTACCCGGAGCGGGCCAAGACGCGCCGGGATCTGGTGCTCAAGCTGCTCAGCGAGCACGGCAGCCTGACCCAGGCGGAATTCGAGCTGGCCAGCAAGCAGCCGCTCGGCATCATCACCCGGGGCAAGATGAGTTATGGCCGTACCCCGGCCTTCATGAATCTGCTCAAGCGCGAGGTGCAGACCCGCTTTGGTGCCGACTTGCTCAGCCAGTCCGGTCTCAAGATCTTCACCAGCCTGGATCCTATCGCCCAGCACGCCGCCGAGCAGTCGGTGGAGTCGGGTCTGACCCAGATAGAGAAGCAGCGTGGCAAGAAGCGGCTGGAGGCCGCCATGGTGGTTTCCGACTGGCACAAGGGCGAAGTGGTTGCCCTGGTGGGCGGGCGGGATCCCCGTTTTGCCGGCTTCAACCGGGCGATCGATGCCCGTCGCCAGATAGGATCCCTGGTCAAGCCTGCGGTCTACCTCACCGGTCTCTCCAATGGCCTGACCCTGGGTACGCCGCTCAAGGATCAGCCGATCCGCATTCGTGGCCAGGATGGCCAACTGTGGACGCCGCAAAACTATGACCGCAAATTCCGCCAGAGCGTGCCGCTGATGGAGGCGCTGGCCCACTCCCTCAACGTCCCGACCGTCAATCTGGGGTTGCAGGTGGGGCTGGACAAGGTGGTCGACACCTTGCACAAGCTTGGCGTCGAGCAGGAGATCCAGCCCTATCCCTCCCTGGTGCTGGGGGCGGTGGCACTCTCCCCTCTGGAGGTGAACCAGATGTATCTGCCGATCGCCAACCAGGGCATGACCCAGCCGCTATCGGCTATCCGGGCCGTGGTCGGGGGTGATGGCAAACTGATCTATCAGCATGGCCAGAGCGCCAAGCGGGTTGCGGATCAGGATGCCAGCTGGCTGACGCTGTTCGCCATGACCAAGACGGTCAGCGAGGGTACGGCGCGCTCCCTGAGTGCGCGTTTCCCGGGTATCGTCATGGCGGGCAAGACGGGGACCACCAACGAGCTGCGTGACTCTTGGTTTGCTGGCATGGACAACAGTGAACTGGTCAGCATCTGGGTCGGTCGCGATGACAACACCTCGGCTGGCCTGACCGGTTCGAGCGGCGCACTCCAGCTGTTCAGCGGTTATCTGAACCAGCGTGGTGTCAACAGCCTGACCCTCAATATGCCCAAAGGGGTGAGCTGGGCCAGCTTCGCACGTACCAGCGGCACCCGGGTATCTGCCAACTGTCCCGGCAGCTTGCAGGTGCCAGCTAAAACGGCTGGCCTGCCTCCCCCCGCCAGCTGTGGCGGCGGCAACCCGGCCAATGCCCTGGATCAGTGGTTCAGCGGTTTCTTCAACTAACCTGTGATGGGCTGCAATGGCAGCCCATTTTTTTTCGGAGTGCTCATGACATCTGCCCTGCTTGGCGGTATCCATCATCTGGCCATCATCGCCAGCGACTATCAGGTTTCCCGGCGTTTCTATCATGAGATCCTGGGGCTGCCCATCATCGCGGAGACCCTGCGGGAGGCGCGCCAATCCTGGAAGCTGGATCTGGCATTGCCGGACGGCAGCCAGATTGAACTGTTCAGTTTCCCGGCGCCGCCAGCCAGACCGAACCGCCCCGAGGCATGCGGCCTGCGCCATCTGGCGTTCAGGGTGGCGGCGCTCGATCCCGTCATCGCCCATCTGGAGCAGCACGGGGTGGCCGTGGAGCCGGTGCGGGTGGACGAGCTGACCGGCAGTCGCTTCACCTTCTTCGCAGACCCCGATGGCCTGCCCCTCGAGCTGGTTGAACCGCGCTGACAATGCAATGAGCCTTGAGCCAATGCTTGGGGCGAATGGGCGAGGGACCCCACACTGGAGTAACAACAGTGCCGTAGCTCGGGAGGAGCGGATGAAGAGATGGACATCAAGAGATGGAGTGGGTGCCTTGTTGCTGCTTCTGCTGAGCGGCGCTGCCTGCGCCGAGCCTGACTGGGCGCTACAGCGGGAGCAGGGGGGCGTCACGCTCTGGAGCCGCCCCAATCCACCGGGCCCCTTCCTGGCATTCAAGCTGGACATGCAGGTTCAAGCCAGACCCGTGGCGTTGCTGGCGGTGCTCCGTGACACGGCGCGTCACACACTCTGGTTGCCGGGCAGTCGCGAAGTGCGGCTGCTTGCTCACCCCAGTCCGGAGGAGGATCTGGTCTACACCCGATTGGCGGCGCCCTGGCCTGCCGAGGACAGAGAGCTCATCACCCGTTCCCGACTGAACTGGTTGTCCGGGTGCGGCTTCACCCTGCGGGTATGGGCCGAACCCGATGCTCTGCCGCCGAACAAGGGGCTGATGCGGATCCGCGCCAGCCATGGGGTGTGGCGGGCCGAATCGCTCAAGCAGGGAGAGAGTCGAATTAGTCTCGAAACTTACACCCATCCCGGTGGCAATTTGCCGGGCTGGGTGGTCAACCGGGTTGCCGCCCAGGCCGCCTTTGACAGTTTCACGGCGATCAAGGGGTTGATGGAGGCAGGTCGTTCGCCTGTGCCCACTGACATTGGGCCCTGCTCGAACTGATGGGGATCACGTCCAGATGAGTCAGAGATTGAAAAGCGAGTCGGCATAGACCGACTCGCTTTGGGTTTAGCGCTCATCGGTGACATTGGTCGTCGCGAAATGACCAGGGCTAAGCCGATGAGACGAGGGACGGGCCCCCGACAACAAGTAATAGCAGAGCCGTTCGGATTCTTCTCTGCATTATGTTCCCCAAGGAAAGGGGAATGGCCTCTCTGCTAGGGGTCGTGGCGGCGCGCCTCATGGCGTTGGACAAAGCGCCTGCCGTCAGAGGTTTCATGGGGGGGAGAGGGACGCTGGCTGGCCTGAACCAGGGCCGCTTCGGCGCGAGCACCGAGAAAGACATACAAGCCAAGGCCCACCAGTAGCCCCACCGCGCAGACCATCACGCCCACCGCAGGCCAGAGCAGTTCTGTCTGGCCGAGGGAGCCCTTGAACAGCAGCAAGAGCCCCTCGATGGAGACGGCGATCAAGATGGCGGCAATGAAGCGGGTGATGGTGCGGCGAATGGCGCTGTGGCGAAAGATGTCTTTATGGAGCAGCACCTCCTCCTCCAAGATGGTTTTACCCAGATCGAATACCGCCAATGCCAGGGTCAGGAAGATGATGGCACTGAAGGCCCCAAGCCGGTTGCTGCTCTCGCCGCAGGCGAGCAGGTAGAGCTCATGTAATCCATGCCAGATCAGGCTGGCGACGATGAGAAACAGCGCCAGGCTGAGCAGTACATAGACCCCCTTGAACCAAGGCGTGAGTTTGCGGCGCTGTTTGTCCCCCATCAACCAGGCGATCAGCTCTTGCAGGCTAAGGGTGATGAGGATGCCTTCCCCCTGTACGTGCAGGTGCAACTCCCCCTGTGCGGTGGGGTAGGGAGGGAAAATGGCAATGGGGCCGCTCTGCGGCCGGGTGCTCAGCACGAAGGGGTAACGTGCCAGCGCCTTGTCCGAATGCTGGATCAAGCCCAGCAACAGCAGGCGCAGCTCGGGCTCGTACTCCTGATAGCGGCGGATGAGATCGATAGGGCTCATGTTAGCCATGGGGACCTCCAGGTTGATGCCGAATGGATGGCGCATATTGCCAGCTAGTCTTGCAAGTTATGGGCCCAGACTGACGGGTAGAAATGACCCCCTGGTGGCAGTTTGATGATGAAATCGTGAGGCAACTTGGGGAAAGGGGCGGCTTTGGCACCAGATTGGTGCAAAGAGGGCAGGCGCAGGGCCGGGGATGTGCTGCTTGGGTCTTGGGCCATCAAAGAGAAAGGGGCCCGGTGGGCCCCTTGCATCATGTGGCCGGATTTATGCCTGCGCCAGCTTGGCGAAGCTGCGATCCGCCGCCGCCAATGTGTGTGCTATCTCCTGCTCACCGTGAGCCATGGAGAGGAAGCCAGCCTCATAGGCGCTGGGCGCCAGATAGACGCCCTCATCCAGCATGAGGTGATAGAAGCGCTTGAAGCGTGCCATGTCGCAGCGGGTCACCTGTTCAAAACGGCTGATCTCGGTCTCTTCGGTGAAGAAGAAACCGAACATGCCGCCGACATAGGTGATGGCGAGGGGGATACCGTGTTTGGCCGCTGCGGCTTTGAGGCCCTCGGCGACGGCGGCTGTCTTCTCTGCCAGCTGCTGATGCAGGCCAGGGGCTTGCAGCAGATCCAGCATGGCGAGACCGGCGGCCATGGCAACCGGGTTGCCAGACAGGGTGCCAGCCTGGTAGACAGGGCCGGTCGGTGCTATGTGCTGCATTACCTTCTTCTTGCCACCGAAGGCGCCCACCGGCATACCCGCGCCGATGATCTTGCCAAGGGTGGTCAGGTCCGGATCTATGCCGTAGTGGGCCTGGGCACCGCCGAGGGCGACACGGAACCCTGTCATCACCTCATCGAGGATCAGCAAGGCGCCAAACTCGTCACAGATGGCGCGCAGCCCCTGCAGGAAACCGGGCAGGGGCGGAATGCAGTTCATGTTGCCCGCCACTGGCTCCACGATGATGCAGGCAATCTCGCTGCCGTACTGGTTGAAGGCTTCGTGAACCGAGTCCAGATCGTTGAACACGCAGGTGAGGGTGTGCTTGGCGAAATCGGCAGGGACGCCCGGGCTGTTGGGTTGGCCCAGGGTGAGGGCGCCGGAACCGGCCTTGACCAGCAGAGAGTCGGCGTGCCCGTGGTAGCAACCTTCGAACTTCACAATCTTGTCGCGGCCGGTATAGCCACGGGCCAGACGGATGGCGCTCATGGTCGCTTCGGTGCCGGAGTTGACCATGCGCACCTGCTCCATGGAGGGCACCAGCTCGCGTACCTTCTGGGCCATCAGCACTTCAATCTCGGTGGGCGCGCCGTAGCTGAGCCCCTTCTCGACGGCCTTGATGACCGCAGCCTTGATGGCCGGATGATTGTGGCCGAGCAGCATGGGGCCCCAGGAACCTATGTAGTCGACATAGGATTGACCATCCACGTCATAGAGATAGGCACCGTCGGCGCGTTCGATAAAACGGGGGGTGCCGCCTACGCCGTTGAAGGCGCGTACCGGTGAATTGACGCCGCCCGGGATGGTTTGGCAGGCCTGTTCAAACAGCTGATCTGATTTTGACATGGATCATCCTTAATGGGATTTTGACCGTCACTGAGGGGGGAGAGGCGGATCCAGACTCGGCAGTCTGCCCCTGGCAAGGTATGCTCATGACTCTCGTACCCGGCGCACTTGGCGGCCCAGTGACATTTAAACGGGCCGACTATAGCAGAAAGCCCCATTGGTGGGCAGCAGCCCCGGGTTTCATCTAACGGCTGACGATGGTTTCTCTCATGGCACAAGACACTCATTCTGCGGCGGGTTCGGCAGGGGCATCCTCCCATAGCTGGATGGTGCGACGACTCATTCAACAAGACAAGATGCCGCTCTGGGTACTCTTGCTGGCGGCCGTGGTCGGCATATTGGCCGGATTGGTGTGTGGCCTGTTCGAAAGCGGTGTGAATTGGGTGGTCATGCAGCGCGGCACCTTTCTGGCCGATCGCCCCTGGTGGCAACTGTTGTTCATGGGGTTTGGCATCAGCGCCCTGCTTGGCATGGTGGGTTACTTCCTGACCCATGCCTTCGCCCCCGAAGCGGGCGGATCCGGCATTCCCGAGATAGAGGGAGCCATGGACGATCTGCGCCCCGTGCGCTGGTGGCGAGTGCTGCCGGTCAAGTTCTTCGGCGGCATCTGTACCCTGAGTTCCGGCATGGTGCTTGGCCGCGAAGGCCCCTCGGTGCAGATCGGGGGCAACCTCGGCAAGATGGTGGCCGACATCTTCCGCCTCCCCAAGGAGCATGGTCACGCCTTGCTGGCCGCAGGTGCCGCAGGTGGACTGGCGGCCGCCTTCAATGCGCCGCTGGCCGGCATACTCTTCGTGATGGAAGAGATGCGCCCCCAGTTTCGCTACTCCTTTCTTGCCATCAAGGCAGTCAGCATCTCGGCCGTGATGGCGACCCTGACCCTGCAGAACATGAAGGGGCAGCACCCTGTCATCGCCCTGCCGCACTATGATGCGCCGGATCTGAAGGCACTCTGGTTGTTTCTCTTCATGGGGGCGGCGTTTGGGGTGCTGGGTTTCGTGTTCAACAAGCTGGTACTGGCCTGCCAGGATGGCTATCTGGCCCTGCATCAAAACAAGCGCCATCGTTTCGTGGCGATCGGCATGCTGGTAGCGGGTACCTTCGGGGTACTGGCGATTTTCGTGCCATCGGTCACGGGGGGCGGCACAGAGCTTATCCCTCATCTGCTGTCAGGGGACTATGCCATGGCCACCCTGTTTCTCATCTTCTCGGTGCGATTGGTGGCAACCCTGATCTGCTTCTGCTCAGGGGCTCCTGGGGGGGTGTTTGCACCGACCCTGGCTCTGGGGACTCTCTTTGGCCTGGTATTTGGCTATATCTTCCACGCCGCCTTCCCCGAGCTAGGCATAGAACCAGGGGCCTTCGCCATCGCTGGCATGGGGGCACTATTCGCCGCGACCGTGCGAGCCCCCGTGACGGGGATAGTGTTGGTTACCGAGATGACCGACAACTATCAGCTCATCCTGCCGATGATGATCACCACCATAGGGGCGACGATAGTGGCTCAGTGGTTGGGCGGCCGCCCCATCTATTCACAAATTCTGGAGCGGACCTTGCGTCTGGCGGCACGACAACGCCGTGGTGAAAACAGTGCGGCGGCCTGAATATCTCTATATATAGTCAGAACATGAATCAACTGGGCGAGGTGGTGCGCGCATGAAACAGAAATGGATACTGCTCGCCGTCTTGGCTCTGGGAGCGCTGGCGGGATACGTTGTTGGCAATCGTCAGGAGCTGGCTCAGGGCAGCTTGCTCGAGGTACAGCAACAGACCCTGGCACGTCAGGCCGAGGCCATTGGCAAACTCGAATCTGAACTTGGGGTCAAGCAGACCCAGATTGCCACTCAGCAAGCGGCTTTTGAACA